>JBEBSS010000006.1:0-97937 GCA_040394175.1 Leucobacter soli
CAGGTTTCTGGCCTGCGGACTTCTGAGTGGTCGTGGATGCGGATTGCTTCGGCGGCGTGCCGGAGCCCGAGCGCTTCGCCTGCTTCGCCGCCGACTTCTTCGCCGCAGTCGGAGAGCCGGCAGCAGGTGCCGTTGTCTTCTTCGCCGGAGTCGCGCGCTTCTCGAGGGCTGACGATTCGGCCGGACCGGCCCCGTCGTTCGTCTGCGGGGGCGCGGCAGGCTTCGAGCGAGGCACAAAGCCTCGGTGCAGCGCCACGATGCCGAGCGTCAGGTTTCGATAGGCGACTCGCTCGAATCCGGCCTCGCGCAGCCATCGGGCGAGCTCGTCCTGGGTCGGCCACTCCTCGATGGACTCGTTGAGATAGCGATAGGCCTCCGCGGCATCGCGGTTGATCAGGCTCGCAACACGGGGAAGCACGTGCCGCCCGTAGAGGGAGTAGGGAACCCGCACGAGTTGCGACGGAGGCGTCGAGAACTCGGCGATGACCACGCGTCCGCCAGGCTTCACGACGCGCAGCATCTCGGCAAGCGCGGTGCGGGGCTCGCTCACGTTTCGCAGACCGTACGAAATGGTCGCGACGTCGAAGCTGTCATCCTCGAAGGGCAGGGCGGTCGCGTCGGCGAATACGAATTCGATCAACTCGTTGCCCGCGTGACGGGAGCGGCCCTCGGCGAGCATGCCCTCCGAGAAGTCCGCCGCGACCACCTGAGCGCCGTGCTTGGCGATCGCGGCGCTCGAGGTTCCGGTGCCTGCAGCGAGGTCGAGCACTCGCATGCCCTTACGGGGGGCGATGGCTCGTGTCGTGGCAACGCGCCAGAGGCGGTCGTTGCCCACGGTGAGCACGTCGTTGATCAGGTCATAGCGAGGGGACACCTCATCGAACATGGTCGAGACGTCTGTGGCCAGCTTGGTGGCCGTGTCGGGGCGGGTCACTCTTCCTATGCTAGCCGCTCTTGCCTTTGCGGGAGCCGGGAGCCCGCTCAGCGCGGGTGAGGCGAGGCAGAGTAGATTGGCAGGGTGAACGCTGAATCGGTACCCCACCTCTTCGCCGTCACGCGAACCCTCGCTTCGCTCCGTGGGGTGCCGCATCTCGATCCCCCTGCTCTCGGAGACGTTTCCGAGCTGCTGAGCTACGCGGATCCGCACCATCCGCTCGTCTGGATTCGTGGCGACCGCGGCTGCGTCGGCGTCGGCGAAGTGATGCGCCTGGAGTTCCGCGGCGAGGATCGTTTCGCCGATGCGACTCGGGCCTGGCGGCGCATCTCCGAGCATGCGACGGTCGACAATCCGGTGCGTGTTCCCGGGACCGGGCTCATCGCCTTCGGCACATTTGCGTTCGACGACCGAAGCCGGTCGACAAGTGTCCTCCTCGTCCCGCGCATGGTGATCTCCCGCCACGACGAGCAGATGTGGATCACCGAGATCTCGACCGAGCCCATCGCCGAGGACCCGAAGCTGCCAGCTCGACGCGACCCTCAGCAGTGGGGCGGCGCGATCCTCGACACTCTCGTTCCGGACGAGGCATATCTTGAGGGAGTGCGGCGCGCGACCGGGCTCATCGAGCAGGGCGAGGCCGAGAAGATCGTGATGGCCAGGCGCGTTCTGGGTGAGCTCCACGCGGAGGACGACATCCGGATCCCCCTCGGGCGTCTCGCGGATCGGTACACCGACTGCTGGACATATGCCGTTGACGGCATGATCGGCGCGAGCCCGGAGACGCTGGTGCGGCAGACGGACGGTTCCATCACCGCTCGTGTGCTCGCGGGCACTCGCGGCCGCCGCGATGCGGTTGCCGCCGACCACCGCGAACGCGACGAGCTTCTGGGCAGTGCCAAGGAGCAGCACGAGCATGCCTACGCGGTGCAGAGCGTGATCACGGCTCTCGCGCCGCACGTGCAGGAGTTGCGCACGAGCGAGCAGCCGTTCGCGCTGGAGCTGCCGAACGTCTGGCATCTCGCGACCGATCTCGAGGCAGTGCCCAGCGACGGCGGATCCTCGCTCGAACTGACCGCGGCGCTGCACCCCACCGCGGCGGTCGCAGGAACCCCCACCCGCAATGCGGTGGAGGCGATCACCCGCTTGGAGCCGTTCGATCGGGAGCGCTACGCGGGAGCGGTCGGCTGGGTGGATGCAGACGGCGACGGCGAGTGGGTGATCGCACTGCGCTGCGCACAGCTCGGTGAGCCAGTTGGCGGGGTGCGGACGATCACCGCTTTCGCCGGCGGGGGGATCGTGGCCGGGAGCGATCCGGCGCACGAATTGCGGGAGACGGTCTCGAAGTTCCGCCCGATCGCGGAGGCACTCGCACCCTGAACGCGCCGAGCCGGCCCGCCTCAGGAGTTGAGCAGTCGCAGCGCCAAGCGAACCGTGAGCCGGGAGCTCGGATCGTCCAGGGCGAGGGGCATCAGCTCGCGGATGCGCTGCAGCCGCTGCAGCACGGTGTTCCGGTGGAGTCGTAGCGCCTTCGCCGTCGCCGCGGCATTCGACTCCAGGTCGAGGTACGTGCGGAGTGTCAGGATCAGCAGCTCCCCGCCCTCCGCGGCGCGAACCGGTGCGATGCTCTCGAGCACGGCATCCCTCGTAGCGCTCTCGGGGATCCAGTGCTCGATCAGACGGTGCGCGAGCATCTGGTCAGCTCGCCGGACGATGCCGCTCCCCTGCTCGCTCTCGGCGAAGGCGAGTGCGCTGCGCGCCTCTGCTCCCGAGGACTCGATGCCCGCGGGCGAGTCTCTCGGCGTGCCGATCCCCGCTTTGAGCCGTACTCCGATCAGGCTCAGTTCCACCTCGTGGAGGGCCCGCTCGATTCGCGTGGAGAACTCGGTGAGGTCGCTCTCCTCGGGCGGCGCGCTCCAGGTCTCCCAGAACTCGGCGAGACGCCCGACGACCACCGGCCGCATGCGCACTCCCTGCCGTCGGAGCGCCTCGGCGAGGAAGTAGGCGATCATCGGCTCCGGGAGATCGGCGAGCGAGTTGTCGGCCCGGATCTGCACCGCGGCATGCCAGCCGAAGAGCTGCCAGCCGCTCGCTGCTGCCTGCTCGATGAGCAGCGGCGCAGGATGCGCCCCCTGTCTGCGGATGTCTGCCAGGAGCGCGCGGGCGCTCTGCTGACCGCGTTCGTAGGCGAGAGCGGCTTGATTGAGGTAGGCGGAGAATGCGAGTGCCCCGATGCGCAGCGCGACGGCGATATGGCTGGTGCTCAGTTCGCTCGAGCGGGCGGCCACGGCGCCGAGCCAGAATCGCGGGTCATCGGCGACGAGTGGGAACGCCTGCACCGCGAGCAATTGCTGCCCCGCGGGCGCCTCGCACGAGAAGTCTGCCATGGTCGCGTCGCGCCGGAGCATCTGCTCGGCGAGCTGCGCCGCGGGCACGAGCTGTTCGCCGGCAATCACCGTGCCGTCCGGACCGAAGAGGCCGACCGGCGTTCCCAGGTGCTGGGTCATCCGGGACACCAACTCGGCCAGCCCGGTCGCGGGTCGCCGCATGGCCGTGGTGACCGAGCGAATGGTTCCGGCACCGATCAAGTCGGGGTTGCGAACCAAGTCGTCGACCCTGGCCCGCAGCGTGTCGGCGTCGAGACCGGAGTAGCTCCAGAGTGCGATCCTCAGGCGTTCCGAGAGGCGAGAGGTCGACAGCGAGATGCTGCCGCTGCCGCTCTCGACGACGAGTCCGCTGACGCGCGAGGTGGCGGCTCTTCTGAGGACGACATCGAGGTTGACGTCACCGAGTCCCGCGACCTCGGGCAGCACGATGGCAAGCGAGTTCGGGAGTTGCTGCCCGGCCGAGGCGGTCGAGGAGATGATGCCGACGCTCGAGACGACGCGCTCCTGCGCGACGGCACCCCCGATGATCCGGGGTTCCTCGGCCTCATCGGAGAGCGCTCTCGCGATCGTGATGACATTGAGCATTCGACTCCACCAGTAGGCATAGTAACTATCTAGTGCTCTCAACTATAGGCACTCTGCACACTGAGGAAAACCCGCCCATCGCATTGGCTGGAGTTCACTCTCCCGTATCGACGCCGCACGAAGCGGCGATCGCCACGGGTTCGATCTCCAACGACGAAGGGCGGCCCGAGCGTGCAGTTCACACACGAAGACATCGCGCCGATGGCGGTGGGCGCCGCAGTGCTCGGCGCCGGGGGAGGCGGCGACTCGTACCTCAGCGAGGGAATGCTGACCGAAACGATCAAAGCGCACGGCCCGATCGAGATCCTCCCCGTCGACGCGATCGCACCCGAGGCGCCGGTACTGCCGGTCGCACTCGTCGGAGCGCCGCATGTCGTCAACGAGATGCTGGTCGGCAGGCCCATGCTCGAGACGATCCTCGCCCACTCCACCTCCGGCCAGGGTGCCCCGTCAGCGGTGATCGCGCTCGAAATGGCCGGTCTGAACGCCCTCGTGCCCCTCATCGCCGCCGGCCAGTTCGGACTGCCGGTCGTCGACGCGGACTTCACCGGCCGAGGGGTGCCCTCGCTCGGCATGACTTCGTTTCTGCTCGACGATCACTACCCAGCGCATCAAGTGCTCGCCGACCCCGTCGGACGCAGCGTGCGACTGACCGGCTCTTCGGACTTTCCGGTGGAGACGCTGCTTCGACCGCTCGTCACGGTCATGGGCTCGCTCACCGCGTACACGATGTACCCCTTGCACGGGGCCGATCTGCGGAAGCAGTCCCTCGACGGCACCATCACCCGCTGTCTCGAGGTGGGACGCGTGTTCCAGAATCTGCCGGGCCATACCGCCGACGAGGTCGACACCATGCTCGCCGCCATCGACGGCGTGCGGGTCGCCTCCGGGTCGGTTGTCGAGCGCCTCGCCCAACCGGAACCCCACGCCTCGCGTGTATCGGTCACGTTGGAGGACGAGGATCATCCGGATCGGCTCACGAGGATCGACCTGAAAGACGAGTTCCACCTCGTCACCCGCGACGGAGAGCTGCTCGCCACCGTCCCCGACCTCATCGTGGTCGTCGACAACGACACCTGGATCCCGCTGACGGTCGAGCAAGTCGGGGTCGGGCAGCAGGTGACGGTCTTCGCGCTCCCCGCGCATCCCCGATGGCGCACCGACCGGGGGGTGCAGCTCCTCGGCCCCCGGGCGTTCGGATACTCCACCGACTACGTCCCCTTCGAACTGCGGGAGGTACGGTCATGAGCGAGCGGTCCAGCGAACTCCACCTCGGTCTCGCGTTTCAGGGGGACCGGATCCAATTCGCGCTGGTCACCACCTCGGGAGCACTCATCGAGTCGCAGCTGCTCCCCCGCACAGACGACTTCGCCTCCGACCTCGACCGCGCACTCCGCGCGGCGCCGCGGGAGATCCGGGCGATCATGATCGCCTCGGACAATCTGCGCGATGCGCTTCATCGCGCTCCCAGGCTGGCCCGAGTCGCGGCACTGCGCATCGGCGGTCCCGTCACCACCGGAGTGCCGATTCTTGCCAGCTGGCCGGAGTCGCTCATCGAACGCATCTCCCCCGTCACCGAGATCGTCGACGGCGCCGTCGACGAATCCGGCGCCGAGCTGGCACCCTTCGACGAGATCGCGGCGGAACGCTTCTTCGAGCGCTGCATCGGACAGGTCGACGCTGTGGCGATCTCCAGCGTATTCGCCCCACTCGCCCCGTTGTTCGAGCGCCGCGCTGCGGCGATCGCCCTGCGCGTGCTCGGGGACCGCATGCCGGTCACCATGAGTCACTCGGTTGCGGGGTTCGGACTGCTCGACCGCGAGAACGCGGCGATCCTCAGCGCTGCACTCACACCGCTGGCGGCGGACATGCTGCGCGCGATCGAGCACTCGCTCCTCGAACACGGTATCGAGGCCGAGGTCTTCCTCGCGCAGAACGACGGCACGCTGACGGTCGCCGACCTGGCCGTCGGCACGCCTATCCGGCTGCTCGAAGGCGTCGCGGCCGCGGGAATCTACGGGGCCGGCCTGTTGGCAGGGGTGAAGGACGCCCTCGTCACGAGTGACGGTCTCGCGCGAGCAGGAATACTTCGGGACGGTTTTGTCGTCATGACCTCGGCTCCGACCTGGGTCGCGGGCAGCCGGATGAACGTCGAGCTTCCCGTGGGCACCGGCGCTTCGGCGCCGCCCCACTCGGTCGCATCGCACACGGGCGCACGCGTCAGCATCGCACGCCAGTCCTCGACGGCGGACGCCCTGCCGAACGCCGAGGTCGCAGCAGCATACGGTCTCGCGCTCGCCCCGGTCGGCGCAACCGCGTGGGTGGTCTCCGAACCCGATGTCAGCGAACGCTTCCGTCTGCTCCAGGCGGAACAGCAGGTCATCGAGATGGCGATCATCGCGGGCGCGGATCCCGCCACCGTCGCCATCAGCGACATCGACTCGATCAGCATCAGCCACTCGACCAAGCGGCAACTGCGCATTCGCGCGACCGGCCGCCCGATGTTCGTCTCCCGGACGGACCGCTCCGTGTTCGAGCCACCGACTTCCTCCCCGATCACCCACTGAAACGAAGGAACCACGATGAAGAAATCAACACTGCTCTCAGCACTGGCGCTGAGCGCGATCGCAGCGCTCTCCCTCAGCGCCTGCACTGCCGAAGAAGCGCCCACCGGCGACAGCGAGACGGCGAAGACCGTCTGGTACGCGGACGTCATGGACTCGAATCCCGTCGCCGTCGCGATCGCGCAGGGCATGAACCAGACGCTCGACGAGAACGGACTCAAGATGGTCCGCTCCCTCGCGATCGACACGACGACCGGCAATATCGACCTGGGTGCGCAGGCGCAGGGCCTGACCCGCGCTATCGCCACGAATCCTGCCGCGATCGCCTACTTCATGCTCGATGCATCGGCTGCCCGTCCGCAGGTCGAGGAGGCCATGGGCAAGGACATCCCCGTCTTCGCCGCGTTCGGCAGACCCGACTTCGACGTCAACGGCTACATCGCGCTCTACGACGAAGAGCAGGGGTACGTGTCCGCCAAGTACCTGGCCGAGCACCTGCAGAAGGGCGACAAGGTCGCCGTTCTCGGTGGTCCTGCCACTCAGAACGTGCTGGCCGAGGAGAAGGGCGCGACTCGTGCACTCGAGGAGGCCGGCCTCGAGATCGTCGGCGATGTCGAGCAGCAGCGCAATCTGACCGACGGCGCTGCCGGAGGCAAGGAGATCATGCAGGGAATCCTGCAGCAGAACCCCGATGTGAAGGGGGTCTGGGTGTACAACGACGACTCAGCCATGGGGGCGATCGCTGCTGCGAAGCAGGCCGGCGTCGAGGTCGTGTTCACCAGCCGCAACGGCACGACCGATGCGATCGCCGCGATCAAGGCGGGCGACCTGCTCGGCACCTGCGATATCCAGCCGGTGAAGCTCGGCGCAATGCTCGGGCAGGCGATCGCGGATCAGGTCAACGGCAAGACGAGCTTCTCGGGCAGCCAGCAGATCGACGCCCCGCCGGCGGAAGACTGCATGGTGACCAAGGACAACGTGGATCAGTGGAAGGCTCCTGAGGAGCTGATCCAGTACGCCGAGATTCCGCTGGGATAGTCCGATGACACGTCTGATCGGTCTCCGAGGAGTGACCGTCGAGTATCCGGGAAATCGCGCGCTCGACGACGTCACCATCGACATCGCCCCCGGTGAGGTACTCGCGGTCGTCGGCGCCAACGGCTCGGGCAAGACGACACTTCTGAACGTGCTGACCGGTCAGCGTGGACCCACCTCCGGCACGGTCGTCGGGGAGGACGGAGACCTCGTCTTCGACCGCCCCGCGGCCGCGCTGGCGGCCGGAGTGACCCTGGTGCCCCAAGAGCCGCACATGGCCGTCACCCTCCCTGCCTGGGAGAACCTGATCCTCGGAAAATCCGGGCTGCTCGCGCTCGCACCGAGCCGCGAAACCGGCGAAGCAGCGCGCGCTCGCGTACGCGAGGTACTTCCGCACATCGACCCGGATGCTCCGGCCGGAGACCTGCGGAAGGCAGACCGGGCGATGCTCGGCCTCGCACGCGGCATGCTCACCGAACCCCGAGTGCTCGCACTCGATGAACCGACCGCAGTACTCGGCGACCACGGGGTCGAGTTGGTGGAGCACATCACCCGCGAGGTCACCTCCCGAGGAGGTGCCGTGGTGATCGTGAGCCACCGACTCCGAGATATCGTCCGTCTCGCGGATCGAGTCGCAGTGCTGGTGGACGGAAAGCTGAAACTGGACAGCCCGGTGGCTGATATCTCGATCGAAGAGATCGTCGACACGCTCGCGGCGGGACGCGGAGTGGCTCCCTCCCACACGGGTCGAATCGTGCAGGCCGCCGACGGCGAGCACGAGATCCTCCGGGTCGAGACGACGAGAGCCCGCTCGGGACTCGAGATCGATGGGTTGACCCTTCGGTCCGGCGAGATCGTCGGTATCGTCGGCATGGCAGGCAGCGGTCGCTCGCGGCTGTGCAAGCTGGTCGCCGGAGTCGACGGCGACGCGAAGGGAGTGCGGTTCCGCGGCGGTCCGCTTCCGAGAACCGCGCGAGCCGCTCGCCGAGCCGGCATCGCATACATCCCGGAGGATCGGCTGCACGAGGGTCTGTTCCCAGTGCTCTCGGTGGCGAAGAACATCGAGGTCGGACGGCTCGTCAGGCGCAACCTCGCGTCGCTCGCCCCCTTCGCCCCGAATCCGTCGGACACCCAGCAGGCGATCGATCGCTTCGGCATCAAGACTCCCTCGCACACTGTGGAGGTGACCGCGCTGAGCGGCGGGAATGCGCAACGCGTCGTCATCGCTCGGGAACTCATGAGCGACCCGCATCTGCTGGTCGCCGATGAACCCACGCAGGGTGTCGACCGCACGGGCCGGGCGGCCATCCACCAGCTCATGCGCGACTTCGCGGCACGAGGAGGAGGCGTACTCGCAGTGAGCTCGGAATTCGAGGAGCTCCAGGAGATCGCGGATCGCCTGTACGTCTGCGTCGACGGACGAATCGTGGCCGATGTCCCCGCCGACACCCCCTACCCGCGTCTCGTCGCCCTCGCTTCAGGAGCCGAGGACACCAGCTCCCCCGCCAATCAGACCGACACCGAGCGAAACGGATCAACGTCGTGACCCAGACCATCACACTCCCGGGCAGCCGGAAGAACTTCTTCCGCAGCCACGCGACCGACATCATGCTGCCAGCCGCGCTGCTGGCACTGATCGTCGCCGGACTCCTCCTCTTCCCGAGCTTTCGCTCGGTGACGAGCTTCATCAACATCCTCACGTTCTCGTCGCTGCTCCTGATCGTCGCGATCGGGCAGACATTCGTGGTGATCGGCCGAGCCGCAGACCTGACGGTCGGCTCCATGGTCGGCTTCTCGGGTGCCGTGTTCGCGGTGCTGTTCATCTCGGGAATCCCCGCGATCCTCGCCGCAGCGCTCGCCCTCGTTATCGGCTCCCTGCTCGGCTTCGTGCAGGGACTGCTCATCACGAAGCTCAAGATCTCGTTCCTCATCGTCACGCTCGGCCTCTTCGCCCTGCTGCGCAGTCAGGTGCAAGTGCTGTTGAACGGGCAGAGCAAGAACGTCGACGTGCCGTGGCTGCAGACGCTCGCCACAGGGCGCATCGGCATCATCCCCAACCTCGTCATCATCGCGGTCATCGTGTTCATCATCGCGACCCTCGTGCTCCGCGGGACCAGCTTCGGCCGAGCCCTCTATGCGGTCGGTGCAAGCCCGGAGACCGCGCGACTGGCAGGCATTCCCGTTGCCCGCGTCGTCATCATCTCCTTCGTGATCTGCGCGTTCGCGGCCTCCATCGCGGGTCTGCTGACGGTCGGCACCCTGGGCTCGGCCCAGACCACGGCAGGCACCGGCATGGAGATGACGGCGTTGTCGGCGGTGCTGCTCGGCGGCACCCGATTCTCAGGAGGCTTCGGCAGCGCGACTCGCACGCTCTTCGGCGTGCTGTTCCTCGGCGTGCTGAACAGCCTGCTGTTCGCCGCAGGAGTCAGCTCGTTCTGGCAGGGCACCGCATCGGGTCTCGTGCTGATCCTCGCGGTCGCACTCGACCGAACCCGCAAAGACTGACCCCCTCATCTAGACCCGACCAGAGACAGGAAGAAATCAATGAGTCTGCGTATAGGCATCGACGTCGGCGGCACCAACACCGACGCAGCCGTCCTCCGCGGCAGCGAGGTCGTCGCCGCCACCAAGGCGACCACCACCGAAGATGTGACCTCCGGCATTCTGACCGCCCTCACCAGGGTGCTCGAAGGCATCGATCCCGCCGAGGTCGAGTCGGTCTTCATCGGCACCACGCACTTCATCAACGCGATCGCGCAGGCGAAGGGCCTGGCGCAGGTGGCGGCGGTGCGAATCGCCACCCCGCCCCAGTCGCTGTTCCCGATGATCGACTGGCCCGAGCACCTGCTGCCGATCATCGGAGACAATTTCTATGTGGTCCAGGGCGGCTCGCAGTTCGACGGACGCCTGCTGAACGAACTCGACGAGCAAGGGCTGCGCGACACTGCGGCGAAGATCCGCGCGGCGGGCATCGCGCATGTGGCGCTCAGCGCGGTCTTCTCCTCGGTCAACGAGGATCCCGAGATCCGCGCGGCCGAGATCCTCGAGGAGGAACTGCCCGGCGCGACCGTCACTCGCTCGGCCCTCGTCGGCCGCGTCGGGATCCTGGAGCGCGAGAACGCGACCATCCTCAACGCGGCGTTGCGCGACCTCGCCGCGCAGGTCGTCGACGGACTCGAACAGGTCGTGACGAGCGTGGGGATCACCGCACCGATCCTGCTCTCGCAGAACGACGGCACCGTGATGACGCTCGAGCGCGCGCGCCGCTTCCCGATCTTCACGATCGCCTCGGGGCCCACCAACTCCATGCGTGGTGCCGCCCTGCTCGCCGGCATCAATGACGGTGTGGTGATCGACGTGGGCGGCACGACCTCCGATATCGGCATGCTGCAGCACGGATTCCCTCGCGAGTCGACCATCGCGATGAGCCTCGCAGGCGTGCGCAGCAACTTCCGGATTCCTGATGTGCTCTCGCTCGCCCTGGGCGGCGGCACCGTCATCGCCGAACACGGCGGAACGGTCGGCCCGGAGAGCGTCGGCTATCGCATCGGCAGCGAGGCGCTCGTCTTCGGCGGCTCGGTCACCACCTTCACCGACGTCGCAGTGGCGGGCGGGGCGGAGCCCATCGGGGACGCCTCGCGGGTCGCGAACCTCGACCGCACCCTGGTCGGCGCGGCGCTCGGCCGCGTGCGCGACATGCTGATCCAGGCGGTCGAGAAGGCGAAGCTCAGCTCGGCGGACGTGCCAGTGATCGCGGTCGGCGGAGGCGCGCCGCTGCTGAAGGCGGTTCCCGGTCTGGAGTCCATCGTCATCCCTGAGAATGCGGGTGTGGCGAATGCCGTCGGCGCCTCGTTCGCCGAGGCCGGCGGCGAGGTCGACACCGTCTACTCCCTCGACGGCAAGACGCGGGCCGAGGTACTCGCAGAGGCGAAGGCGCTCGCCATGCAGCGCGCCATCGAAGCCGGAGCCGACCCGGACCGGGTGCGCATCATCGAAGCCGAAGAGGTTCCTCTCACCCATCTGCCGGGCGGCACCGCCGTGCACGCCCGAGTCAAGGCCGTCGGCCCCTTCAACCCCAACACGATCTCGAAAGGCCGTTAATCATGCAACTCATCGATGAAGAAGCTCTCAACGACATCACCTTCGGTTCGACCGTCTTCGGTTCGGGAGGCGGCGGCGATCCGTACATCGGCACGCTGCTCGCCAGGGATGCGATCCGCCGCTTCGGCCCGGTGCCCCTCGTCGACGTCGAGGAGGTGCCCGACGATGCGAACGTGGTGTTCATCGCGGGAATGGGCGCGCCGGGTGTACTCGCAGAGAAGCTCCCCCGAGCCGAGGAGTACGATCGCGTGCTGCACAAGTTCGAGGAGCGAATGGGCGTGAAGTACGACTACGTCTGTCCAGCCGAAGCCGGGGGCCTGAACGCGGTCACCCCCTTCGCCACCGCCGCGGTCGCACGCGTGCCGGTGATCGATGCCGACGGAATGGGCCGCGCGTTCCCCCACCTCGAGATGGTGACTCCGACGCTCTATGGCGGCAAGGGCACGCCGATGATGATGGTCGACGAGCACGGCAACGACCTCTTCATGGTCTGCAAGGAGAACTCCTGGGCCGAGCAGATCGCCCGCTCGGCGGCCGTCACGAGCGGCGCCAACACCGCGATGGCGCTCTACCCGATGACCGGCGCACAGGCGAAGGCCTGGCTGGTGCGCGGCGTGCTGAGCGCATCGGCCGATCTCGGGCGAGCGATCCGAGCCGCCCGTGCCGAACACCGTTCCCCGGTGCAGGCGGTGATCGACAACCAGAACGGCATCCTGCTGTTCGAGGGCAAGATCGAGCACATCGAACGTCGCAACGAGGGCGGCTGGACGTTTGGCCGTTCGGAGCTCAGCGGCCTCGGAGCCGACGAGGGCAGCACGATGATGCTCCACTCGCAGAACGAGCACCTCATGGCGGAGCGCAACGGCGAGGTCGTTGCAACCACCCCTGACCTCATCATGACGCTGGAGCTCGACTCCGGTGAGCCGATACCGGCCGAGGAGATACGCTACGGATTCCGCGTCGCCGTCATCGGGCTCCCCTGCGACGACCGCTGGCGCACTCCCGACGGCCTGAAGCTGGCGGGGCCTCGTCGCTTCAACTACGACGTGGACTTCACACCGGTCGAGGAGTTCGTGCGATGACCCGTGTCGTGCTCTCGGGCGCCGAGGTCTTCGACGGAACCGGGCGCGAGCCGCGCCATGCGGACGTCGCGATCGAAGGGGGCAGGATCGTCGAGGTCGGCAGCGAGCTGACGGGCGATGAGATGCGAGACGTCAGGGGCAAACTGCTCGTGCCCGGGCTGATCGACTGCCATGCGCACGCGCTCTTCAACGGCATGGACGTGGTGAAGACGCAGCAGCAGCCGTTCTCCCTGCAGTTCTTCGAGGCCGCTCGCAACCTGAAGACGATCCTCGACTCGGGGATCACCACGATGCGCGACGCCGGCGGCATCGACCTCGGAGTGAAGACCGCCGTCGAGCAGGGGCTCCTCGACGGGCCGCGGCTCGCGATCTCCATCACGGTGCTCAGCCAGACCGGCGGACACGTCGACGGGTGGAACGTGCACGGAGACCATCAGCGGCTCATGGTGCCGCACCCCGGCCGGCCCGACACGGTGGTCGACGGCGTCGATGACATGCGCAAGCGCGTTCGCGAGGTGATTCGCGCGGGATCGGACACGATCAAGGTGTGCGCGTCGGGCGGCGTCATGTCGACCCGCGATGATCCGCGGCACTCGCAGTTCTCATTCGAGGAGCTCCAGGTCTGCGTAGACGAGGCGCGCGCTGCAGGCCAAGACGTGCTCGCGCATGCGCAGGGTGCGCAGGGGATCAAGAATGCACTGCGCGCCGGAGTGCGTTCGATCGAGCACGGCATCTTCATCGACGACGAGTGCATCGAGCTCTTCCTGGAGACCGGGGCTTGGCTCGTGCCAACGCTGCTCGCTCCCACCGCGCTCATCGAGGCGATCGACGCCGGAATGCGTGTCGCTCCCGAGATGGAGGCGAAGGCCAGGTCGGTCGTGGAGACGCATCTCGAGTCGATCGGCAGGGCGCACCGTGCGGGAGTGAAGATCGCGATGGGCACTGACGGAGGCGTCTTCGCCCACGGTCAGGCGCCTCGGGAGCTGGCCATCATGATGCAGGCAGGCATGTCCGCGCAGGAGGCGCTGGTCGCGGCAACGTCGAGCGCCGCACGCATGCTGCGGATCGAGCACGAGGTGGGCACCATCGAGCCGGGAAGAGCAGCCGATCTGCTCGTCGTCGGCGGCGATGCCTGGGATCTCACCCGCCTCGTCGACAACATCGAAACCGTGATCCAGGCCGGGGAGACGGTGGTTCGCGAAGCCGTGATCTGAATCTCAGCGATCGAGCGGAATCTCGACGAGCTGCGGACCCGTCACCTGCTCGGTCAGCAAGCGCTCGAGCTTGCCGCGGGTCTCGACTCGGCGATAGTCCCACCCGTACGCGCGTGCGAGGGTCTCGAAGTCCACCCGCTGCGGGGTGTACATCACCCGGTCGAAATCGGCCGCGTCGGCTGTCTGGGCGGCCTCGAGGGTGTCGAAGATCGTTCCGCCGCCGTCGTTCCCGACGAAGAGCTGCACTCGGGGGCGAGGTTCTCCGTGCGGCAGGAGGAGCGATCCCGCATCGTGCAGGAGCGCGAGGTCGCCCACGAGCACGCGGGTCGTTCCGGCGCCGAGCGACGGCTGATCCTCTGCCTGACTCGCCATCGCGATACCGAGTGCCGTCGCGATCGTTCCGTCGATTCCGGCGAGGCCCCGGTTCGCACGCACTTCGACGCGGTGAGGCGCTGCGATGCGGTCCAGCACGCGCACGAGACGCGACGCTGCGAGCACCAGTCGGTCGTGCGGCCAGCTCGCACGCCAGATGCTCTCGGAGAGCATCTCTCGCGTCACCGGCTCCTTCGAGGCGGCCAGTTCGGTGCGTGCGTAGGAGTTCCGTTCCTTGTAGCCCGTCGCGCGAGCCGCCTCGAGATCGGGTTCGTGCACGGTGGATCTCGCCTCGCGCAGCGCCCGATCGGCAACAACCCAGGTGCCGAGCCACTTCCGCATCACCCTCGGGTCGTAGGATTCGGAGATGCGAGCCGATCGAACGACCTTCGCCGAACCGCTCGGATCGAAGTGGTCAACGCGGTCCCCCGAATGCGGGTCGACGATGATCACCTCGACGTCGTCCCGCGCCAGCAGCACGGGTACCTGGCGCGTGAGGCTCGGGCGCCCGAACACGATCGCCCGCTCGATCAGCCCGCCGATCCCCGGATCGTCGATGAGCGTCGAATACGCGGCAATCGCCTCCCGACCGAACCGTACACCGCTGACCACCTCGGCGAGCAGCGGAACACCGGCGTCGCGCGCGAAGCGTTCGGCCTCGAGTCCGGCTCCCTCGCCGGCGAGGACCACGGTCAACAGGTCGTCCTCGTGCAGATACGCTGCCGGCTCGAAGCGCAGCGTACGTTCGCTCCCGATGTCGCCGGCGTGCGCGGACACGTCGACACTCTCGGGATCCCGAGCCTCGGACGCCGCTGCATCGCGCTGCTCTGCCATGAGCGCGAATGCCTGTGCGGGTGACAGGTTGCCCTCCCCCAGGTCGACAGTCGCCTCGGGCTCCCAGCCGGAGAGCGGTTCGCGGAACTGGAGATTCAGCTGCACCGGTCCGGCAGGGTCGGCGCTTCGTCCGCCGACGGCGGCGTTCATGGCCAGCGTCGAGACCGCGGAAGGATCATGCACACTCGCCGCGCCCGGTGCCGCGCCGCAGGCCTCGTCGACGTCGATGTCGAGCGAGCGTCGAGCGATCGCGTCGAAGAGACCCGCTTGACGGGTGGTCTGGTTGCTCCTGGTGCCGCGCATCGAAGCCGGTCGATCGGCCGTGAGCAGCAGCATCGGCACACGCGATTCGTGCGCTTCGAGCACCGCGGGAAACAGGTTCGCGACCGCGGAACCGCTCGTGACGATCACCGGCGCAGGCACACCCGTTTCACGTGCAACGCCGAGAGCGAAGAAGGCCGCCGACCGCTCGTCGATGCGCACATGCAGTCGCACCGCACCGGCGGCCTCGGCTGCGGCCGCCGCCAGGGCGAGCGCCTGCGAGCGCGATCCCGGGCATACGACGACATCGCGCACACCAGCGTGAATCAACGCGCCGAGCAGCGCGGTCGCATATGCCGAAGCAGGAGCGACTCCGTTCACCGCTGCTCGCCGGTGGAATCGCCCTCGGGCGTGTTCCCGCCTCCGGCTTGGCCGCCCGGCTCATCACCATCGACACCGGGGAACACTTCGTTGTCGAGCTCGCGCAGACGCGCCTCGAGTTCCTCGACGTGGGCGTCGATCTCCGCGGGAGACAGATTGGTTCCGGTGAAACGAGGATCATCGTCAGGCGCACTCGCTGGGACCGGAGCGGGACCGCGGCCCTTGCCGATGGTGAACCAGAGGATCGCACCGATCACCGGCAGCACCACGATGAGCACCACCCAGACCGGCTTCGACACCCCGCGAGCCCGCGAGGCGTCGCTCATCGCCGCGTCGACCAGCGCATACAGAATCAGCGCCACTCCGACAACCACACCGATGATCGCAAACCGAACCATGCTTCCATGCTACCGGGGCAGCCTGACAATGAGATTGGCGTCGGGCCGCGCTCCCGAGGATGCTCCCGCTGCCCGAGGGTCACCTTCAGCTTGCATCGGTAGACTCTTCCATCGTGAATACAGGAAAAGCGTGGGCCGTCTACATCGTGCTGCGAATCGTGTTCTTCGCGGTTCCGTTCACCGTGCTCTTTCTGATCGGCTGGCCGTGGTGGCTGGCGCTCGCGGTCTCCACCCTCATCGCGCTCGCGCTCTCGGTGATCTTCCTCTCGAAGCAGCGCGGCGAGGCCTCGACCAGCATCTACGAGTGGCGCAATCGTGAGCGCACCGCCGACGACATCGTCGAGGATGAGGCGCTCGACTCCCTCGCCGACGCCACCACCGAGACCTCTCCCGGTACCACAGAGAAGCGCTCCGACGAGCTCTAGGTGTACCGACGGCCGTGTCATCGTGCAGGCCCGGCCTGTCGGCGATGCACACCGGACCGCGTCGCATCAGTGCGCGCATGACCCCGCACACGAGTCTCGGCGCAGGCAGCTGCCCGGAGGGGCGGGCGTGCCGAGGACCGATCCGGGCCGGTACGGCTAGGCGCCCCGGCTCTCCTCCCGAGACCAGACGATACGTCCGCCCACGACCGTGAGGTCGGCCTCGACCTCGTGCAGGTCCTCGACCGGCACTTCCCGAGGATCTCGCGCGTAGACCGCGAAATCCGCGGCCCGCCCGGGCTGCAGCGAGCCGATCACGTCCTCCAGACCGGCAGCCTCTGCGGCGAAGGCGGTGTAGGTGCGTACGGCCTCAGGCATCGAGACCCGCTCCTCCGGGGCTACCGGGATCCCGGCGGAGTTGCGTCTTCGCAGCATGAGCTGGATTCCGAACCACGGACTCGGCGCGAGCGCGATCGAGCCGAGCGTGTCGGAGTTGCCAGGTGGTCGCATCCCCGCATCCAGCAGCGTGCGGAACGCGTAGAGGCCGGAACCGTCGTCCGTGGCGATGAAGCTCGCAGTCGGAACCGGAATCACGTTCACCTGCATCATCCGCTCCAAGATCGAATCGGACAGTGCGAGATTGGCCGCATGCTCGAGTCTGATGGGCAGCCTCGGCATGCCCGCTCGCCGCTGCGCCTGATCCACCGCTTCGAGCATCATCTCCTGCGCGAGGTCGCCGATCGCATGCACGAGCACCTGGGCGTCATGCTGGATCGCCCAGACGATCTCCTCTCGCAGATCCCCGAGCGTCCGGGTCACCGCTCCCCACTGCCGAGGCCGACGATTGAAGAACTTGGAGTCGAATGCCTGCTCGTTGTCACCGTCGAGGATGATCTTGACCCCGCCGGTCGCGATCAGATCAGATTCCACCTGGTCTCCGAAGTCATCCCGCCGCCAGTCCTCCATCCGCGGCAGCGAGGGAATTCCGGAGTTCTTGATGAAGGGCGTGAGGGTGATGCGCGTCGGAAGCCGACCGGCTCCGGCGAGACGCAGAAACGCGTCGATGCCCTGGAACGAGACGGGGATCTCGTAGATGGTGGTCACGCCCCTTCTGGCGAAGGACTCTCGCAGCTCCGTGCAGAGGAACTCCTCGAGCGTCGCGTCGGAGAGCGTCGGCGCGGGGAAGAGGTGCAACGCCTCCTCCACCAGGCCGGTGGGCACACCGGCATCGTCCACATGAATGACCACCCCTGCGCCGACGGGAGGGGCCGAGCGGTCGAGGCCCGCGAGGCGGAGCGCCTCCGAGTTCGCCTGCAGCCGGTGCGCGCTCTCACGCATGATCACCGGCCGGTCAGGAACCGAACGGTCGAGCTGCTCCCGGCTCGGCAGCGGCTGGAGGAAGGTGCCCTGCGCGCGCACCCACTCGCCCGGCGGGAGCAGGGCGGCGGCGTCTGCGATTCGCTCGCAGGCGGCCACCGGGTCCAACCCGCGTACGTCAAGCCACGTGCGTCTCGAGATCGCCGTGCCTTCGACGTGGGTATGCGCGTCGATGAAGCCTGGGAGCACGGTTCGACCGCGCAGGTCGACTTCTGCATGCGTCGTTCCGGCTCGATCGCGCATCAGGTCGAGCGGTCCGAGCCCACGCACCGAACCGTCCGTGACCAGCATGGCCGGCACCCATTCATCGGAGTCCGCTTCAGGGAAGATTCTGCCCCCGTGCACCAGCAGATTCGCACCCGCGAGCGGGGTCGTGCCGAATCCCCTCCTCGTTTCACGATCATCGAGCTGCGTCTCGGATTGCCGCATCATCACACCACCCGCTTTCCGTCGATCCACGTCTGCTGCACTCGCGCCCCCGAAATGTCCGCGTCGGGTTCCAGGATGTCTCGATCGAGCACCGCGAGGTCGGCGAGGAAGCCTCGGGCGATCCGGCCAGTCGAGTTGCCACGTCCGTTCACGAATGCCGAGCCCGCGGTGTAGGCGGCGAGCACAGAGGCGACGTCGAGGCGATCGAGCTCGTCGATTCGGCGTTCCTCGTCCCGGGTCACGCGCGAGCTCGCCACGTCGATCGCGTCGAGTGGATTCGCCGAGGACACCGGCCAGTCGCTGCCCGCTGCGAGCCGTGCACCCGCGGTGTGCAGGCGCGCAAACGCGTACTCCCGCTGATGTGGATCATGACTCAGTTGGGAGGGCTGCAGCATCTCGTGCACGACCGGCCGATCTCCCCAGAAGCCCTGGATGTTCGCGGTGACCCCGAGCGCTCCGAATCGCTCGAAGTCGTCCTCGTCGATCACCATCAGGTGGGCGATGTGATGACGGCCCGGAGATCCGAGATTCGACTTCCGCGCCTCGGCGACGGCGTCGAGCACGTCTCTCGTCGAGGCCTCCCCGTACGAATGGGAGTGCACGGTGAATCCGACGGCGTCGAGCGCAACGATCGCCTCGAGGATCGCGTCGCGCTCCATGAAGACGAGTCCGGCGCCGTCGATCATCATCTTGACCGTATCGGCGATGATGCGAGACTCCGGCGCGACCGTTTCGAGGGCACGGCGCCGTTCCTGCAGTTCGGCGATCTGATCGATCCCGCGCGTCGGATCCCACCAGAGCGCGGTGGTCACCCGCAGGTGCAGGCCCCCTTCGCCCAGCAGTCCGACGTACGCGTCGTGATGATCCTGCAGTCCGAGGCCGGTGCCCACCAGCGCATCCTGGATCGAGGTGATGCCGAGGCGAAGCAGCTGGGTCTCCGCGGAGAGGATCGCGTGCGTTCGGTCGCGGAGCGTCGGCGCGGGGATCGCCGGCGTGAGCAGCAGCATCGCGTCCTCGTGCAGCATCCCGCTCGGCCGTCCCTGATCGTCCCGGTCGATTCGGCCGTGGGGAGGGTCGGGAGTGTGCTCGTCGATGCCTGCTGCGGCGAGCGCCGCCGAACTCGCCCAGGCGGAGTGCCTGCTGTGCGCGTGCAGAACCGCTTTCCGTCCGCCGACGAGCCCGTCGAGCAGTTCCCTGGTCGGCGCGGGATCGAATGCGCGCTGCAGCCATCCGCCGCCGGTGATCCAGTCGAGCTCGGGGTGGCCCTGGGAATAGTCAGAGATTGCGCTGACGATCTGATCGGCCGTGTCGAGTCCGAGGAGGTTGCACCGCAGCAGATCGCTTCCGCCGATTCCCGGGTGGATATGCGCGTCTTGAAACCCCGGTATCAGCAGTCCGCCGCGCAGATCCACCACTTCGGCACCCGCGCGATCCAACTCGCCCGCTCGAGCCACGCGCGTGATCTGGTTCCCGGTGACGAGCACCTCGAGGGGTCGAGAGTCGCACAACCCAGCCGTCCACACCCGTCCGCCGACGAACACCGTCCGTACCATCGATCAACCTCTTCGTCTCTCGGGCGAGTTCGGACTCGCCGCTCAGTCCTGAACTGTGGTGTAGTGCTTACGCAGCGGTTCGTGCACGTCCCAGACGCCCGTCCAGCCGGAGGGCATCACGATGACATCGCCCGGCCCGTACTCCACGGGCTCGTATCCTTCGACGAACAGGGTGACGCGTCCGGAAAGAATGGTGCAGATCTCGGTGTACCCGATCCTCTCGGCGGTGAAGGCTCCCGGCGTGCATTCCCAGAGCCCCGTCTCGATTCCGGAGCCCGACCAGATCGTGCGCGCGGCTTCGGTGAGCCCGTCGACCATCGCCGTCGGCTTCGGCCGATGGTCGCCGAGTGTCGACTCGGCGGTGCGGTGCGCGGAATAGGTGGCTACATGAGTCATGCGAGCGCTCCTCTCAGGTGTTACGGGGTTATTTGCGTCCGGTGATGACATCGGCGATATGGGCGATGGGTGAGGTGGTCTGTCTCCCGCGCAGTTCGCTTCGATCCGCGATGCCGTAGGCCGTGTAGAGACCTTTCGTCGCGATCCAGCGCAGCGGCTCAGGTTCCCAGCGGCGAACGCGATGGTTGACCCAGGGCAGGGTCGTGAGGTCGCTGCGCTCGCCTCGGATGAGATCCGAGATCGTGCGACCGGCGAGGTTCGTCGAGGTGACCCCGGTGCCCACGTATCCTCCGCCCCAGGCGATGCCCGTCGAGGTGTCCAGACCCACGGTCGCCGCCCAGTCACGGGGGACTCCGAGCACGCCCGACCAGACGTGATCGATCGATGCATCCCGAGTCGCAGGGAAGAACCGGTGCAGGATCTCGCTCAGTGTGCGGACGGTGACCTCGGGGGTCTGGCCGTCCAGGTCGGTCTTCGATCCGTAACGATAGGGCACTCCGCGGCCTCCGATGGCGATCCGGTCGTCGGCCGTGCGCTGCGCATACATATACACGTGCGCAAAGTCTCCGAGCACTTCGCCCTTGTCCCAGTGCAGTTCGTCCCACACCGCGGCCGATAGGGGTTCCGTCGCGATGAGCGAGGAGTTCATGGGAAGCCAGAGCCGCCGCATTCCCTTGAGCCCGGCGGTGAAGCCCTCGGTCGCTCGGACGACGAACTCCGCGGAGACCGTACCGTGCTGGGTGATCACCCGGTGCGGCTCGATCGCGTCCACGCGCGTATCCTCGAAGATCTGCACGCCGAGGCGTTCGACCGCCGCGGCGAGGCCACTCGCAAGCTTTGCCGGCTGAATCCGGGCACTGTGCGGATGCCACACTGCCGCGCGGGTTCCGGCAACGTTGATCTTCGCCCGGGCGTCCTCGGCTTCGAGCAGGAGCAAATCGGTCGACTTCCACCGCTGTTCGGCCTCGGCGAACTCGCGGATCCTCGCTTCCTGCGCGGGCGTGTAGGCGACGTTGAACTCGCCGCCCTTCTTGATGTCCGCCTCGATGCCCTCGTGCGCGGCCACCCGGATGACCTCGTCGACCGTGGCATTCATCTCGGCTTGGAAACGCTCGACGGTGTCCCGGTCGTGGGTCTTGAGGTACTGCTCCCGGCCGCCCGTGATGCCGTTCGTGAGCCAGCCGCCATTCCTGCCGGAAGCGCCGTATCCGGCATGCTTCGCCTCGAGGATCACCACACGAAGCGACGGATCCGCCTGCGCGAGGTAATACGCGGTCCAGAGACCCGTGTACCCCGCGCCGACGATCGCGACGTCCGCCGACATCGAGCCGTTCAGCGGCGCGCGTCTCGCGGGCGCTCCACCGATCTGATGCCACCAATGGGAAACTTCGCCGTTGATCATGGGCTGCTCTTTCGCTCTCTGTCTGTCTGCGGTCGTGGTGCGCTCGCCCCGGGCGTTCGCGCGAGTGATCAGGCCGGGGTCTCGTCCGGGGTCGGCGGGCTCATGACCCAGAGGATCTCGGCTTCCTTGTCGGAGTCGTTTCTCACGAGGTGGGGGACGCTCGTCAAGAACTCGATCGAGTCGTTTCGATGCAGGATGTAGTCCTCGCCGGCCAGCTGGACCACAATCGTGCCGGTCGTCACCACGATGATCTCCTGCGCATTGCCGTGCACGTACGCTTCGTCTCCCGTGCTCCCGCCTGGCTCGAAGTGCCCCGCGTACACTTCGAGGTTCCGCATCGGCGGCATGGAGACGACGTACTTGTCCGCGCCGTTGAGCGGCAGATGTGGCCGGTCGTCGGCGCGCAGGATCCCGCGCGTATGCCCGTTCTTCCCGTCGAGGAGCTCTGCGGGCGTCACGCCGAGCGCCGAGGCGAGCTTGCGCAGCGAGGCCACGCTCGCATTGGTGCGGCCGTTTTCGAGCTGACTGACAAAGCTGGAGCTCACGCCAGCGGCCGAGGCGAGGCCTCGCACGCTGAGTCCGCGCAACTTGCGGAATTGGCTGACGAACTGGCCGAGCTGTCGCATCTCGTCGATTTCTTCGGGTTGCCCCACTTCACACGTTCCTTTCCCAGGTCACCCGTCCACCGACGAAGGTGATGTCCGATTGGACCAGCTTCATCTCATGGGGTTCGAGCATTCTCGGATCTGTTTCGTACACGGCAAAGTCTGCCGCGTAGCCCACTTGCAATCGGCCGAACAAGTCTTCGAGGCCGGCAGCGTGCGCCGAGAACTCAGTGTAAGTGCGCACTCCGTCGAACGGGGCAATTCGCTCCTGCGGCGCGACCTCGATACCTGCCGCGTTCTTTCGTTCGTTCAGGAGGGCGATGCCGAACCAGGGGTTCGGGGCCTGCGCGATCGCCCCGCCCGTGTCGGAGTTGCCCGGGGGCCGCATGCCCGCGTCGATCAGCGTGCGATACGCGTACAGACCGCTCCCGTCATCGGTGGAGAGGAAGTTCGCGGTGGGGACCGGAATGACGTCGAGTTCTCGCAGCCGTCGCACGAACTCGGGCTGCAGTTGGAGGTTCGCGACATGCTCCAAGCGATAGCTGAGTCTCGGGGCCCCGGCGATCGCACGCGCGCGCTCGACCGACTCGAGCACGAAGTCCTGTGCCAGATCGCCGATCGCGTGGACCCATACCTGCACCCCGTTTCGAGTGGCCCAGACGAGCTCGTTGGTGAGCTGTCCGGGGGTCCGGGTGATGGCACCCCATTCGCGCGGGTCGCGCATGAGGCGATCGCTGTCGAGCGCCAGTTCGTTGTCCCCATCGATGAATATCTTGACGGCTCCCGGAGCGATCAGGTCGGAGGCGAGATCGCCCCCGAGCCACTCGGGATCCCACTCGGAGATGTCTTCCAGCAGCGGGCTCAGCCCGGGCGCGAGCACCGGATTCAAGCTGATCCTTGTGGGCAGTTCTCCGCGTTCCGCAAGATTGCGGTAGGCCTGCACTCCGGTACGCGACGCCGGAATCTCATAGACCGTCGTGACGCCGCTGCTGGCGAATGCCTGCGTGAGTTCTCGCGCGAGCAACTGCTCGAGCTCCTCGATCGAGTACTCCGGAATCGGAAAGAGGTGGAAGGCCTCCTCGACGAGCCCGGTGGGCGTCCCGTTCTCATTGACGTGGATCACCCCTCCGGAAGGCACGTAGCCCACGGACTCGAGGAGACCGGCGCGCCGCATGGCTTCCGTATTCGCCTGATATCGATGCATGCTCTCCCGGACGACCACCGGCACGTCAGCGGAGATCGCGTCGACGTCGTTGCGGTTCGGCAGGGGCTGGAGGAAGGTCGCCTGCGCGATGACCCACCCCTCGGAGCCCTCGACATCTGCAACGGCATCCCGGATTCGGTCGAGCACCTCTCCCTTCGGAAGATTCCGGATGTCCAGCCAGCCGTACCTGGCCATTGCGGAGAATTCGACATGCGTGTGCGCATCGATGAAACCGGGAAGGACGGTTCGCCCACCCAGGTCGAGCGAGCGCAGGTCTGCCCCGTAGGCGAGCGGATCGAGGTCGTCGCCGACGGCGAGGATCCGGCCGTCCCGGACCACCATCGAGTTCACCGCATCCGGCGAATCGGCCCGGGTGAAGATCCGGGCGTTGGCGATGAAGAGGTGTTCACCTCGAAGCTGCTTCTCCTCGAAGCCCATGTGACAGTTCCTTTCCTGCGTCGTCTCGGTCTGTCCGGCCTGCTCAGGCCGGGACGATGAGCACCCCGTCCCGCGGAATGCTCACCGACGTGCGCGCTCCGACGGAGAACGGAATGGGATGCACGGCGAGCATCTTCGATTGCAGCGCTCCGACTCCCTCGACCTCGACGGTGACTTCGTAGACATCGCCGAGATTGATGAAATCGGAGACGATCCCAGGCAGGACGATATGCGCGTCCGCGGACGGTTCGCCCCCCACCGAGATACTCTCTGGACGCACCATCGCGAAGCCGGCCTCGCCGGCGGACGTCGCCGCGCGCTGCGCGGCCGACAGCAGCGCGCCCGCCCGATCGAGAGGGATCACGTTGGCTCCACCGAGGAAGTTGGTGACGAAGAGGTCCTTGGGCTGACGATAGAGGTCGTCGCCCGTGCCGAGCTGGTGCACCTTGCCCGCGTTGAAGATCGCGATGCGATCGGACATGCTGAGGGCTTCGCTCTGATCGTGCGTCACGAAGATCACCGTCACCCCGAGGCGCTGATGCAGGCTTCGGATCTCGCCCTGCAATTGGCCGCGAAGACTCTTGTCGAGCGCGCCGAGCGGCTCGTCCATCAGCAGGATGGAGGGCTCATACACCAGCGCACGTGCGAGCGCGACGCGCTGACGCTGCCCGCCCGAGAGCTGATCGGGCTTCCGGTCGCCGAACCCTTCGAGCCCGACCAACGTGAGCGCGTTCTGCACCCGATCCTTGAGTTCCGCCCCTTTCACTCCACGCCGCTTGAGCGGGAAGGCGACGTTCGACCCGACCGAGAGATGCGGGAAGAGCGCGTAGTTCTGGAACACCATCCCGATATTGCGCTTGTGCGCGGGACGACGCGAGACATCGACGCCATCGAATCGAATCTCGCCGGAGGAGGGCTGCTCCAGCCCGGCGATCATGTTCAGGGTGGTCGTCTTCCCCGACCCGGACGGCCCGAGAAAGGAGACGAACTCTCCCGGCTCGATGACCAGGTCGACGCCATCGACCGCGGCCTGCTCCGTCTGGGGGTAGCGCTTGGTCAAGCCGTTGAGTTCGATCTTGGCGCCCGACACCGGACTTGTTTCACTCATTGTTTCTCTCATGCCTCTCGTCGTGAAAGCTTCTTCGTCCTCGACACCGAGACCAGAAGAATGATGACTGTCGCGATCACTACCATCAGGGAGGCGACCGCCGACATCGTCGGGTCCGTCTCCTGGCGAACGCTGTTCCACATCTGCACCGGGAGGGTCTTGATGTTGGGCCCCTGGATGAAGATCGCGAGCACCACTTCGTCGAAGGACGTGATGAACGCGAACCCGGCCCCGGAAAGCACGCCCGGGATGATCTGCGGCAGGGTGATCCGGAAGAAGGTCGGAATCGGTGCGGACCCGAGCGTTGCCGCGGCGCGATTGTGATTGCGATCGTAGGAGTGGAGGTTTGCCTCGACCGCGATGATCACGAATGGGATCGCCAGCACGGTGTGCCCGATGACAAAACCGAGCAGGGTGTTGTTCAGATGCCACTGCAGGAACAGGCTGTACATCGCGACCGCCGTGATGATTCCCGGCATCACCATCGGAGAGAGCAGCAGGCCGCGTACGAGCCCGCTCCCCCTCGGAGCCCACCGCAGCGCGAGCGCGGCGAGGGTTCCGAGCACGGTGCTCACGATCGCTACGAGCAACGCCACCGTCAGGGACTCGGTCAACGAGGAGTACCACGCCTTGTTCGTGAAGATGTTCTCGTACCACTGCAGCGAGAAGCCGCTCGGCGGGAACTGGAAGCTGCGGTTCGGCGCGAATGACAACGGGATGACGATGAGAATCGGAGCGATGAGCAGGATCGCCACGAGGACCGACCAGATGGTGGCCAGGCGGTGCGTGAGTGTGCGCTTCATGCGGTTTCTCCCTACTTCCAGGTCGTCTTGAAGCGGCGGGCGATGAGCACGATGCCGCCCAGCACCAGCATGGTGACGAGGAAGGCGAGGACCAGCAGCATGGAGAGCACGCCCGCTCCGCCGAAGTCGAGGAACTTGTCTACCCGCATCGCGATGATCTGGCCGATCATCGCCTGCTGCGGAGAGCCGATGATCCGCGGAGTGATGTAGAAGCCGAGGCTCATGATGAACACGAGCATCGTGCCGGCCGCGACTCCGCCGAGGGCCAGCGGTGCGTACACCTTGAAGAAGGTCTGGATTCCGTTGGCGCCGAGCGCGGCGGCGGCTCGGAGATAGTTGGGATCGATCCCGGAGAGGGACGAGTACAGCGGCAGGATCATGAACGGCAGGAGCACCTGGACCATTGCGATCAGCACTCCCGTCGCGGTGCCGAGAACCGGCTCCGACTGGATGCCGAAGAATCCGAGGAGGCTCTGCAGCGGACCGTTCGCCTGGAAGATGACCATCCACGCGAAGGTGCGTGCGAGCAGGCTCGTCCAGAACGGGATCAGCACGATGGCGATCATGATGATTCGGGTGCGCGCACTGACCTGGGTCATCAGATAGGCGTATGGGAACGAGATGACCAGCGCGATGGCCGTGACGGCTGCCGAGATGCCGAACGTTCGCAGCATGACGGTGGCGATGGTCGGATCGATCAGATCCTTCGCGTATCCGCTGAACGACCATTCGGGCCATCCGAAGCTCTCCAGGATGAGCACGATGCATGGCAACACAAAGAACACGACGACGACGATCAGAGCCGGAACGCTGAGCAGTCGGATGACTCCCTTGCTGCGAAAGGCTCGGGTAATCAGATTCATCTCGCTGAACTCCTCCTTCGGGGCGGGTGTCGCGTACCCGGTCTGTGGTCGCGCCGAGAGCACGACCACAGACCGGGACGGGGATCTAGCCGATCGCCCAGTTCGAGTACGCGGTCTGAATCTCTTCGAGATTCTCCGCCCAGTAGTCGTAGTCGGGGAGGAAGGCGACGTCGAAACTCGCACCGCCGACCAGCGGATCCCAGTGCTGCTGGACCTCATCCAGCTTCGGCTTCGCATTGAGGTTCGCCGCGCTGTAGGCCATGAGTTCATTCATCCTCGCCTGAGGCTCGGGGGAGGTGGCGAACTCGACGAGGCTCATCGCCGCGTCGAAGTTCTTGGTCCCCTTCGGAATCGCGAACTGCGTGGCACCGATGATGTGCGTCCCCCAGGCGACATCGAAGCTGCCGCCGTTCTGGGCAACCTGGAGCCCACGGCCGGTCCATGCGATTCCCATGGTGACCGCTTTGGCTTCCATCGGCTGCGTCTGCTCGTCTCCCAGCTGCCAGAAGACGAGATCGCTCTTGATGGTGTCGAGCTTGGCGAGCGCCCGGTCGACATCGAGCGGGTAGAGCTCCTCGGGCTTCACACCATCGGCGATCAGTGCGAACTCGAGTGCGAACTCCAGGGCGTCCGAGGGGAAGAGGCGCTTGCCAGGGAACTTTTCGGTGTCGAAGAAATCTGCGAGCGTGGTCGGAGGGTTCGCTCCGAAGACATCCTTGTCGTAGACCATCGCGGTGGAGTAGTAGTTGTTCGGGATACCGCACTTGGTGATGGTTCCCGGCGCGAAGTCATCCTCGTTGATGTTCGTCATGTCGACCGGTTCGTACAGTTCCTCGCAGTAGCGGGTGGTTTCAACCGGGTTCGCCATCGTGAGATCCCACGTGGTGTTGTTCGATTCGACCATCGACTTCAGCTTTGCCGAGGAAAGGGGCGAATCGAGCAGCACGGAGATTCCGGTGTCCTCGGTGAAGGGCTCGAACGCGGTCTTCGTGAGGGTCTCGTCGACGAGACCTCCCCAACCCGAGAAGACGAGTTCGGTGGTGTCACCGCTTCCGCCCTCTCCGTCGCCACTGGACCCGCCCTGTGAACATCCGACTAATGCCAGGGCCGACACAGTGAGCAAAGCGGTAAGTACAACTCTCTTACGCATGTTTGACCTCTCATTTCTTGGGGGTGGTGCTGGTAGAGGCCGCTTCGAACGAGAGCATCTACGCCTTCACTGAACATAGTGTTTAGTGAATTACACCAGAGCGTATGTTAATACTGAACAATAATCAATAGTTTTCTTGCGTGATCTCTGCCTGAGTCCCGTGAGGTCACCCCTTCCGCGTCGGCGCGGCATCTTCGCCGTGGACCACTCGTCCGGCGCACACGGTGGCACGCACTGCGACGTCGAAGAACTCCCTGGGATCGGAGAGGTCGTCGAGCCGGCGGTCCAGGACCGCGAGGTCTCCGAGCATTCCGGTCAGGATCTTTCCTCGCGTGCCCTCTTCGAACATCGCGTAGGCGGCATTCGACGTGAACAGCCGCGCGGCCTCCTCGAACGTCAATGCCTCGCTCGCAGAGCTCCCGCTCCGATTCATGGCGCACGCGATGTTGTAGAGCGGCGATGCTCCCTCCGGCACCGTTCCGGTCGTATCGGTGCCGCCCACCAGGCAGATCCCGGCGGAGAGGATGCTGCTCAGCAGCGCTCCCGGGCCTGCGCTCTCCCCCTCGGACGAGAGGATGAACTGCGGCGTGACCACCAGCAGCGCCCCGGCCTGCGCGGCCCGCTCGATGTCCTGCGCCTCGATGTAGTCGGCACCGTGTTCGATCCGGTGGCGCAGTGGATTCCCCGGCCCGGCGCCGCAGCGTTCGATCGCGGTCAGCGCCATGCGGATCGCCGAAGTGCTCACCGCGTGCATCAGCACCTGGCTTCCCGACTCCGTCGCTCTCCGAACGAAGTCGTCGAGGTCCTGCTGGCTCCACTTGAGATCGTCGAACACGGCGTCGATCCCGTCGCCGTGCTGCCCATCCACGAATACCTTGAGTCCACCCAGACCGCTCCAGGGCGTCGATCTCCGGCTGTCGACTCGCGCGGCGATCGCCTCCTCGGCCGAGATGACGCGATTGACGTGAGGGTAGCTCTTGAGCCGTATCGGCATGCCCTCGTCGATGAGCGAACCGAAGACCTCGTGGTCGTAGTCGTTCCATGCGATGCTGCCGATCGTGGTCACCCCGAAGCGAGTGGCGAGCAGCGGAATCTGAGCGTCCAGTGCCTCCCTGAGCAGATCCTTGGGCAGCGGGGGAAGGCGGTCGATGATCTCCGTCACCACCCCGGACGGCACCCCGTGCGCATCCCGATGGATGACCCGCTCCTCGGAGTCCGGGAGATCGAAGACTCCGAGCAGGTCCATCGCCGGAGTGTTCAGCGAGATCACATGCAGCCCCGAGGCCACTCCGATCGGGCGATCTGGCGCGATGGCGTCGAGTTCGGTGCGGCTGAAGAGCCTCCGCTCCTCCACCTTCGCATGCATCCCGAACGAGGAACGGACGAGCACGAAGTCGTCGCCCGGCCGCTCTTCCAGGAACTCGCGGATCGCCTCGGCGACCTGCTCGAGACTCTCGAACGGGGGCGTATGCGCTTGTGGCCAGTGGCTCAGCGAGTAGCTCGCGAGCTCCATGTGGGTATGCGCATCGATGAACCCCGGCAGCACCGAGCAGCCCCCTGCATCGAGCACTTCGACGCGCCTGGCCTCGGCGAGCGCTCGAATCGCATCGGACCGGCCGACCTCCGTGATGATCCCGTCCTCGATCAGGACAGCCTCTGCCCTCGTTCCGCGGACGTCCATGGTTCGAAGATCGGCGTTCACCACTGCGATCGAAGCATTGCGCTGCACTCGAGGCCTCCTTGACTCGAGTCACCCGACACGGAGCTACTGAACTTGCTATCGCGTCTTATTGAACATTTTGTTCAGTGACTGCTTCGGAGTGTATAGCGATCCTCGCGGCAGCACAACCATCGCGCGATGCACCGGCGCAGCGCCGAGCCTCTCGTGGTTCAGAAGGCGAATGCGACGCCCATGAGCACGCCGTACGCAAGCGCGGTCAGACTGGTCACGGCGAGCGCGAGCACCATCTCGCGCGAGCTGCGCGCCCAGAGCATGATGACCGCAGCGGGAATGGCGCCGAACAGCGCGAATAGCGCGAGCACCATGCCGGGGTAGGCCACAAGGTAGATCGCGGGAGCGGCGAACGGGAGCAGCACGAAGATCGTGAAGAGGATCCGCGAGGCCCGGTCCCCGATCCGCACCGAGAGCGTGTGCTTCCCCGCGAGCCGGTCGGTCGGGATATCGCGCGTATTGTTCGCGATGAGGACGGCCACCGCGAGCAAGCCGACCCCTGCGCCGGAAACCCATGCCTCTTGCGGAATGCTCTCGCTCTGCAGCCATACGGTTCCCACCGTGGCAACGAGTCCGAAGAAGACGAACACCGCAACCTCACCCAGGCCCGCGTACCCGTAGGGACGCTTCCCTCCGGTGTAGAACCACGCTGCCAGAATCGCGACGGCTCCCACTGCGAGGAACCACCAGCGCTCGCTGAGGATCACTGCGACCAGGCCCGCTGCGGCAGCGAGCGAGAAGCACACGAGTGCGGTGGCGAGCACGGCCTTCGGATTCACGAGGCCCGAACCGGTCAGCCGCGCCGGACCGACCCGATGCGCGTCCGTACCGCGAATACCGTCGCTGTAGTCGTTGGCGTAGTTCACGCCGATCTGGAGCAGCACGGCGACGGCGAGCGCGAGCAGGCTGAGCGTCCACGAGAAGGACTGCTGCATCTGGGCGATTCCGGCGCCTGCCGCGACGGGTGCGATCGCGAGCGGCAATGTGCGCAACCGCGCACCGCCCACCCAGTCGACCCAGGTGATGCGAGTTCGACCATCCGCCTGCTGATGCCGCTGCGCTGCGGCACGCGTGGCAGGATTACCCGATCTCCTGGGGTTCTTGGAAGCACTCATGGCTCGATCCTACTGAGTGCCGGCCCGACCCGAAGGGCGCTCCCCCAATTGCCGGAAGCTCCCACGCAGATCGGCGATCCATCGCTCGATCTCCGGCAGATCGGGTTTGCCTCCCGGAAGCCGCGGAAGCCGCGCCATCTCGTTGACCCACTCGGGCACGGCCGCCGCACCGAGGCTCGTCCTGACCGCTCCACGCACGTCGTCGAGCGGGAGCGCATCCGTCGTGCTCTCGACGACCAGCGTCACCCGCTCACCCCATTCGGGGTGTGGCGCACCGAGTGCGACCGCGCTCGACCAGCCCGGAAGCTCCCTGACCACTCGCTCGACCTCATCGAGCGACACGTTGACCCCTCCCGAGATGATCACGCGGTCGAGGCGTCCGGTGACGGTGAGCATCCCGCCCAGCATCTCGCCGGAATCGCCCGTGCGATACCAACGGGTGCCACGTTCTTCGACGAACCGGGAGGCGGTGAGTTCGAGGTCGCCCACGTAGCCGGTCGCCAGGCACGACCCGCTGAGCTGCACCTCACCGCCGCGAATGCGCATCTGGGTGTCCCCGATCTCGACACCGTCGTAGACGCATCCTCCCGAAGTCTCGGTCATGCCGTAGCTGCGGCGCAGCGCCACCCCGAGCTCGTGAGCGCGCTGACGCAGCGAGAGCGACACGGCCTGTCCCCCCACGAGCACGCCGGCGAAGCCTCGAAGCGCTTCGGCGACGGCGGGATCGCTCTCGGCCGCGTCGAGGAGACGGCCGAACTGCAGCGGCACCAGCGAGACGTACCGACGGGGATGCTCCATTCGCTCTGCAGCGGCGAGGAATGCTTCCGGGTCGAAACGCCCATCGAAGAACAGCGGTTCGATACCCGCGATCTGGCTTCGCACCAGCGGCTGCAGACCCGAGATCAGGTGGGCCGGCAAGGTGACCAGCCACTGCCCCGCACCGCCGAGAGCTTCGTGCGTGGCGTTGGCGCTGGCGACGAGGGCGGCGGCGGAGAGCGCCACCGTCTTCGGCAGGCCGCTCGATCCCGACGTGCGGACGAGGACCGCGGTATCGCCGGGCAGCTCGGCCGTCAGCAACCGCTGCAGTTCGTCGTCCGGAAATCCGGGAGCCATCGGCAGCACGGGGGCACCGCCACGCAGGGCGTCGGCGAGCGCGGGAAGCAGCCACGCTCGGTCGTCGACGGGAATGGGACGAAGCGGTGCTCGATTGCTCACGTGTCCAGGCTACCCGGCGGACCGGACGATCCGCAGCCGGGGCGCCGCGCTGTTCGGGGCATTCCGAGGTCGCTCCAGGAGGATCACTGAGCCTGCGCGAGCCTGCCCGCGGCCGCCTGCAGCGCTTCGACGAGACGACCGCTCGCGGCTTCGGTGACTCGGGCCGCTGGGCCCGAGATCGAGACCGCGGCGATCGGCTGCGATCCGGGGATGGCCACTGCAATGCAGCGGACGCCGATCTCCTTCTCGCCGTCATCGATCGCGAACCCCCTCCTGCGGCTCTCTCGGAGATCGGCGAAGAAGTCGGCCTCGGTGCTGAGCGTCGAGTCGGTATACCGGGGCAGCCCGGTGCGCTGGATGATTGCGCGCGCCTGTGGTTCGGGCAGGGTGGCGAGGATCGCCTTGCCGACGCCAGACGCATGCGGGAGCACCTGTCGGCCGACCTCGGTGAACATGCGCATCTGGTGCCGAGACGGGACTTGCGCGATGTACGCGATGAGATCCCGTTCGAGCACCGCGAGGTTCGCGGTCTCCTGCGAGATCTCCTCCAGCTCTGCGAGCACTGGCTGGGCGAGCAGCGCGAGCGTCGGGGTCGCTTGCCTGCCCAAGGCGATCAGCCCGGGACCGGGGCTGTAGTCGCGACCCGCGGCCTGGTTGACATACCCCCTGGTCTGCAAGGTTCTCAGCAGTCGGTGCGCCGTCGGTGGGGCGAGTCCAGTGCGGGTCGCGAGTTCCGCCAGCGAGAGGGGGCGCTCTGCGGCCCCCAGCGCTTCGAGGAGATCGAATGCCCGCTCGACCGATTGCACTCCCGCTGTCACCACTCGCTCCTCATTCCACGATGCGAAATCAGTATTCCGAATGATGATATGCCTCATTACACTCGGAAGCCAGCATCGAACCGAATCGGAGTCACATGTCCACCTACGCTTCGCGCGCAGACCTGCAGGTCGCTCAGCCCATCATCGACTTCGCCGAGCAGACCGCCGTGCAGCACGGTCTCGACCTCGATTCGTTCTGGAGCGGGGTCGCGGCGATCGTGCACGATCTCGGGCCCAAGAATGCCGAGTTGCTCGCCCAGCGGGACCGTCTGCAGGAGCAGATCGACGAGTGGCACCGGGAGCACCCGGGGCAGCCCGATCCTCGCCGCTACCGCGAGTTTCTCGAGCAGATCGGATACCTGCGCCCGGAACCGAACCCCTTCGCCATCGGCACGACCCGCGTCGACCCCGAGATCTCCTCGCTCGCCGGACCCCAGCTCGTCGTCCCGCTGCTGAACGCCCGCTTCGCACTGAACGCCGTGAATTCTCGCTGGGGCTCGCTCTACGACGCGCTCTACGGCACCGACGCGATCGATCAGCATGGCGAACTCGCCCCTGGCACGGGATACAACGCGGCCCGGGGCGCACGGGTGATCGAGCGCGGTCGCGAATTGCTCGACCAGATCGCCCCGCTCACCGAGGGATCGCATGCGCAGGCAACCCTCTACTCGGTCGAAGCCGGTGAACTCGTGGTGTCCCTGCACGGCGCCGCCGCGGCTCGCCTCACAGATCCCGCCGCATTCGCGGGCTATCGCGGCGATCCCGCCGCTCCGGCCTCCGTGCTGCTCGTCCATCACGGTCTCCATGTCGAGATCGTCGTCGATGCGAACGCACCCATCGGCAGCACCGACGACGCCGGCGTGCAGGATCTGCTGATCGAGTCCGCACTGACGACCATCATGGACCTGGAGGACTCCGTGGCGGCAGTCGATGCCGAGGACAAGTCGCTCGGCTACCGCAATTGGCGCGGCCTCATGGACGGCACGCTCGAGGAACGAGTCGAGAAGCACGGCAAGACGTTCACCCGCGCCGCACACCCCGACCGGGAGTACACCTCGCCGACCGGAGAAGCCCTCGTGCTGCCGGGAAGATCCGCGCTGTTCATCCGAAACGTGGGCCACCTGATGCGGACGGATGCGGTGCTCGATCGAGACGGCGAGTGGGTGCCGGAAGGGATCCTCGACGCGATCATGACGGTGCTCGGCTCGCTCGCCGACCTCCCGCAGTTCGGCGGAACGAGCGCGGGCCGAAACTCCCGCACCGGATCGATCTACATCGTGAAGCCCAAGATGCACGGCCCCGACGAGGTCGCCTTCGCCTCCGAACTGTTCGGTCGGGTGGAGACGCTCTACGGCCTGCCCGCACACACCGTGAAGATCGGGATCATGGACGAGGAGCGGCGCACGAGCGCAAACCTCGGTGCCTGTATCGAGGCGGCCAGCGATCGCGTCGTCTTCATCAACACCGGATTCCTCGACCGCACGGGCGACGAGATTCACACCTCGCTGCAGGCGGGCCCGATGCTTCCGAAGGGAGCAATCCGCACGCGACCCTGGCTCGCGGTCTACGAAGCGCGCAATGTCGCCATCGGCAGGGAATGCGGGCTCGACGGCCACGCGCAGATCGGCAAGGGAATGTGGGCCATGCCCGATCTCATGCACGCCATGCTGGAGCAGAAGATCGGGCACGTACGATCCGGCGCCTCGACGGCCTGGGTCCCGTCCCCGACCGCTGCGACGCTGCACGCCCTTCACTACCATCAGGTCGATGCGTTCGAGGCGCGGCGTTCACTCCCAGAACTCGCCGCGACCAGCCTCGACACGCTCCTCGAGATTCCGCTCGCGAATCCCGAGGAGCTGACTCCCGAGATCGTCCGGACCGAGGTCGACAACAATGCGCAGTCCATCCTCGGATACGTCGTGCGCTGGATCGACCAGGGGGTGGGCTGCTCGAAGGTACCGGACATCCACGACATCGCCCTCATGGAGGATCGCGCGACGCTCCGCATCTCGGCGCAGTTGCTCGCGAACTGGCTGGCCCACGGAATCGTCGACGAGGCGCAGATCGAGGAAAGCCTGCGCCGGCTCTCCTCCGTCGTCGACGAGCAAAACGCTGCCGACCCGCTGTACGAGAAACTGCTCGGCGAAGACGGGGCTACCCCGGGGATCGCGTTCGAAGCCGCGCGACGAATGATCGTCGAGGGCGCCGCGCAGCCGAACGGGTACACCGAACCCCTGCTGCACGAACTGCGCAAGCAGAAGAAGCAGGCTCAGCAGGGACGCGATCGCGGCTGACGAGGGCAACGAGAATCGCGCCGAACATCGGTGATTTCCCGCTCTGCGGAGGAATGGAAAGTCCCCGAGCGGGGAGTTGCATGAATGCGCGGTATGCCCCCTCCCCCTAGGATTGGTGGAGTGAGCAACATCTCCCGTCTTTCGAAGAAGATCGGCGCGATCGCCGAGTCCGCCACTCTCAAGGTCGACGCCAAGGCCAAGGCCTTGCAGGCCGAGGGTCGACCTGTCATCAGCTACGCCGCGGGCGAGCCCGACTTCGCCACGCCGGCGCACATTGTCGATGCCGCACGCGCCGCCCTCGATGACCCGAAGAACTTCCGCTACACCGCGGCAGCGGGCCTGCCCGTGCTGAAGCAAGCGATCGCGATGAAGACCGCGCGCGATTCGGGTTGGGCTATCGACCCGTCGCAGGTCGTCGTCACGAACGGCGGCAAGCAGGCGGTCTACCAGGCGTTCCAGGTGCTGCTCGATCCGGGCGATGAGGTGCTCCTCCCGGCTCCCTACTGGACCAGCTACCCGGAGGCGATCCAGCTCGCCGACGGCATCCCCGTCGAGGTCTTCGCGGGCGCCGACCAGGGCTACAAGGTCACCGTCGAACAGCTCGAGGCTGCACGAACCGACCGCACGAAGGTGCTGCTCTTCGTTTCGCCGTCGAACCCGACCGGCGCCGTCTACTCTCCCGAGGAAACCCGCGCCATCGGCGAGTGGGCCGAATCGCATGGCCTCTGGATCGTCGCCGACGAGATCTATCAGAACCTCGTCTACGACGGCGTGCGGGCGGTCTCGATCGTCGAAGCGGTTCCCGCGCTGACCGACCGTACGATTCTCGTCAACGGGGTGGCGAAGACGTATGCAATGACCGGCTGGCGACTCGGCTGGATGATCGGCCCGGCCGACATCATCAAGGGTGCATCGAACCTGCAGTCGCACCTCTGCTCGAACGTGAACAATGTCGCGCAGATCGCGGCAGCAGCAGCGCTGAACGGCCCCCAGGAGCCGGTCGAGGACATGCGTCTCGCCTTCGACCGCCGCCGCAGGCTGATCGTTGAAGAACTCAACAAGGTGCCCGGCTTCCACTGCCCGACGCCCGAGGGTGCGTTCTACGCCTACGTCGACGTGACCGGCGCGCTCGGTCGCGAGATCCGCGGAATCACGCCCACCACCTCTCTCGAACTCGCCGACCTGATCCTCGACCAGGCCGAGGTGGCGGCCGTCCCCGGTGAGGCGTTCGGCCCGAGCGGCTACCTGCGCTTCAGCTACGCGCTCGGCGACGAGCCTCTGCTCGAAGGCGTGCGTCGGATCCAGGCGCTGCTTTCGGAGTAGTCCGCCTCACGTCAGAAGAATTCCCTGGTCGCTCTGCATCGCGACCAGGGAATTCTTCTGCGTCCCGGTCGGCGCGAGACTCGGTTCCCGTGTTCGTTCGCCCCTTACCTCCTCCCGCCGCTTTCTCGTGATGCCTCCGATGGGCAGGGTGAAGCCTGCGATGACCGTGCAAGGGAATGCCGGTCCGAATCCTCCTCCACCCCAAATCATCTGATGATTCGGCTATGGTGGGAACGGATGGATTTCGCAAGGAAAGACGGGGCAACAGGTGAGCGACAGATTTGAGTGGACGCGGGTCATGCACGAGGTGAAGCGCAGGCACCTGACCGTGCTGCGAACCGAGCTCATCGCCCCCCGAATGCAGCGAATCACCCTCGGCGGAGCAGAACTTGCAGGCTTCACCTCGCTCGCCCCCGGAGACCACGTCAAGGTGTTCTTCCCCGATCCCACCATCGGAGAGATCGTCGCTCCCGTCTTCGTCAACGGCAAACCCCAGAAACCCGAGGGAGCGGGCGAGGTCATCGCTCGAGACTACACTCCGCACGCCTTCCGTCCAGAGGGTGACCACGGTCCCGAACTCGACCTCGACTTCGTGCTGCATGGCGATGCCTCCCACAGCGGACCCGCTGCCTCGTGGGCCGCGCAGGCGGCCCCTGGGGACCCACTGATCATCGGCGGGCCCCGCGGCTCCCTCGTGCCGCCGAACGATATCGATGGCGCGATCCTCATCGCAGACGAATCCGCCCTGCCCGCGGTAACGCGCTGGCTCGACCTGCTCGACTCCACCCCCGTGACGGGACTCTTCTCCGTCGCAGACCCGGACACGGCACACTACCTGGCACCGTACGAACGTGCGGACCGGACGTTCAACTGGTTCAGCGGCGAGGATCGCGACGCCCGCATCGCCGACACCCTCACGGGCCTGGAGATCGCCGACGGAACCCTCGTCTTCCTGGCGGGCGAAGCGAGCTCGCTCATCCCGCTGCGACGACACCTGCGTCGCGAGCTCGGGCTGCCGAAAGCGCAGGTCGATGCCCATGGCTACTGGAAGCGGGGCGAGGCGAATCTCGATCATCACGCGCCGCTCGACCCCTCAGACCCGGACTGAGGCCTGACGCCTGACGCCAAACCACCGGATCCACGCGCAGTCAGAGCACAACGGACGGCTCCGAACCCTCACCAGGTGGTGAGCACCTCATCGAGCACGTGATCGAGGTCCAGCTCCGGACGGAAGAGCAGCCAATCGAGGCATGCGCCCGCGAGCGCACCGAAGAATGCGGCACCAGCCGTCTCGGTGATGCGCTCCGCACTCGCGACCGGATTTCCAGCAGAGAGGTGCGCGTCGCGGAGAGCGTCGCGCAGGCGAGTCACCACCGATGCGCGTGCCTCGTTCATGGCGCTCGCCCAAGCACGGTCCGTGCGAAAGACCTCGGCGGCCATGAGTTTCGCCAGATCGATGTTGTTGCGCAGGGTGTCGAGTGTCGCGGCGGCGACAGCACGAGGCGCGCCCTCGTCCGTCGCCCCGCTGCGGGCCGCATCAATCGCGAGACTGAGCCGGTCGAAACCGAGCCGCATGACCTCAGCGAACAGCGCGTCCTTTGAAGCGAAATTGTAGTAGAGGCTGCCCTTCGCGACACCGGCCGTCTCCGCGATCTGATCCATCGACGCACCACTGATGCCGTGCTGTGCGGCAACCGTCACCGCCGCATCGACGATCAGCTGCTTCGTGTTCACCCGTGCCATAGTTCCATCCTTGCGTACCCGTGAGCCTTTTGTCGTCCTCCCCGACATCCCGCGCGAAAGGCCAGAAATGGCCTTTCCTACAGCGCGAGCTACGGCGACACCAGACCCAATCGCCTACACCTCGCGCGAGACGCGCTCGGGAGCCCGCGCGAAAGGCCAGAAATGGCCTTTCCTACAGCGCGAGCTACGGCGACACCAGACCCAATCGCCTACACCTCGCGCGAGACGCGCTCGGGAGCCCGCGCGAAAGGCCAGAAATGGCCTTTCCTACAGCGCGAGCTCGGGATGAAGCCGCGCCACCGTCCACACTTTCTGGCGGCGCGCCGCCAACGCGCTGATCGCGAGCGACCCGATGAGCACCCCGAGCATCACGAACAGAGACCCCCAGAACCTGGCGTCGATCCCTCCACCGATCAGCTGCCTCAGCCCGGTCACGACGTAGGAGGCCGGCATGAACGGATGCAGCGCCTGGAAGAACGCGGGTGTCGTTTCGACCGGATAGGTGCCCCCCGAAGAAGAGAGCTGGAGCATCAGCAGCACCAGGCTCACCACCCGCCCCGCCGCCGTCCCGAACAGCGCGATGAACATCTGCTGCAGGGCGAGGAAGGCGAGCGTGACCAGAAGCATGAAGCCGGCCATGCCGGCCCAGTGCACTGGTCGCATTCCGACGGCGTAGACCAGCACGAGCATCATGATGACGACCTGTCCGACCCCGATCAGCGCGGCGGGCCAGAACCCCGCGAGTATCGAGCGCAACCCGGACACGTTCGAGGCGAACGGCCTGCGCGGGAGCGGGCGGAGGATGAGCCAGGTGATGAGCGCGCCGACGAATGAGGCGAGCGCGATGAAGAACGGAGCGAAACCCTCGCCGAACCCCTGCACCTCGTTCTCGGTATGCTCGTTCAACTGCACAGGAGCGGCCATCGTCTCCGCGATGCGAGTGCTCTGTCCGGCGGTGAACTCGGGTGCCTCCGAGGCGCCATCGGTGAGTTTCCGGGAGAAGGTGCCGGCGCCCTCGTCGAGCGTGTTCGCACCCGAGGCGAGCTGCGTGCTACCCGACGCGGCCTCCGCTGCCCCGGCGTGCAGCTGGGCGGTGCCGCCTGCGAGCTGACCGGCTCCATCGTGAAGCTTCCCGGCGCCGGCGGCAAGTTGCACGGCGGCGGCATCGACCTTGGCCGCACCGTTCGCCGCGAGCGCGCTTCCTGCGGCGAGCCGCTGCGCGCCCTGCGAAGCCTCTGGCAGTCCTCCTGCGAGGAGTTGCACCTTCGGCCGCGCGTCGGAGACGCGATCATGGAGGGTTGCCGAACCGGCGGCCATCTCCTGCAGCGAAGTGCCTTTCACCTGCAGCGCAGCATCGAGCTGAGCCAGTGTCATGTCGGGGGAAGCGGTTGCCAGCTCGGCGATCGTCTCCGCGCCGATCGCGATCGCCGCCGATCCCTCGTCCAGCTGCTCGAATCCGCCGAGCAGCTCCGCGCTACCCGCTTCTGCCTGGGCGAGCTTTGCCGCGAGTTCAGCGGCCCCTGCGGCAACCTGAGCGGTCCCCGCAGCGAGATCCGGGGATTGCGCCGCGAGTTGCCGCGTGCCGTCGGCGAGACGTGCGGCGCCATCGGCCAGCTCGGGTGCCGTGTCGGAGAGGCGCGCCGTACCGTTGCTCAGCTCGTTGAGTCCGGTGCTGAGCCGTGTGCTCGCTTCGGCGAGCGCGGTCGTTCCCTGGTGGAGGGTGGTCGCGGCCTCCGCGGCCTGGCGCGTGCCGTCACTCAATTTCTCGACACCGACCAGCATCTGTTCCGCGGCCGTCTCCGTGGCCGTCTCGGCGACGGCGTCTCTCAGTTGCACCATCGCGGTCTTGCCGAGCGTCGAAGCGAGGAACGAGTTGCTGTCGTTGTAGCGCACCTCGATCTCTCCGGCCTCGGGGTCGTCCTGCAGGCCGGCGAGGGTGCGGGAGAAGTCGCGCGGGATCGTCACCGAGAAATAGACTTCGCCGTCGGCGACCGCGCGCTCCGCGACGTCTGGCGTCAGCGGCTTCCAGTCGAGGTCGCCACCGTTCCGCAGCTCTTCGACCACGTCGTTGCCGGCGGTCAGCGTCTTGCCACCCGGTGCCTGCGCCGGCTGGTCGAGGTTGACGATCGCGACGGGCAGTTTGTTCATGTTGTCGGTAGGAGCCCAGAAGGCCCAGAGATAGAGGGCGCCGTAGATGAGCGGGATCACCAGGAGTACGGCGATGGCGATCTTGGGCAGTGCGCCCTGCTTGAAGCGCTTGAGTTCGGTTCCGCGAGTGAGAAGAGACATGAGGTGGTGTTGCCGTGCTTTACAGATTGATGATGGCCGTGTGGGAGAGCATCTCGACGTCGCTCGGGTCGCTCGTGGCGACGACGAGCCGGACGCCGTGTGCGGCGAGCGCGTCGAGGCGCTGGGCGACGCGTTCGCGCTCCGCCGGACTGCGCAGGGCATCGAAGTCGTCGATGCACAGCAGTTCGGGCCGCTCGATGCGGGCGAGGGAGATGCGGAGGAGCATTTCGCTCGCGGGATCGAGTTCCCGCACCAGCATGTCTGGTGCGGGCAGCGGGAGGTCCCCGAATGTCTCTGCGAGCAGTTCGTTCGAGCGCTCAGGGGTGAGACGCGGGGTGCGCCGCCACCAGGGCATCGCCCAGGCGAGCCGTTCGCGCAGCGTATCGCCGACAGTCACGCTCGGTTCGAGCGAGTCGACCGCCTCGAAACCCGCGACCCCGGTGCGTGTGCGGATCTGCGCGAGACCGGAGCGGGTGCCGGCATCGATGCCGAGCACTTCGACCGATCCGCTGCTCAGTCGCATGCGGCCGGAGAGACTGAGCAGCAGTGAGGTGCGGCCGCTCCCGCGATCGCCGACCACGACGGTGATCGGGCTGCTCGACTGCGTGCTCAACGGTCCGAATACGGTGCCCCGCGCTGCACGCACGCTTGCCTCTTGGAGGGCGATGACGGTGTCGGGCATGGGAATCCTTTTCTCAGAACTTCTTGTACTGACTAGTCAGTCTAAAACGAGATCCCCTGATCGTCAAGCCGAATCCGCGCGTCGACGTTCCTCGGATGTCGGGAATACGAATCGCGCCGCCGCGTTGTTATATGCATACGCATATAGTTTGATGGCGAGGATCGCCACTGCGAGTCAAGGAGCAATCATGGAATTCGGCGTTTTCACGGTGAGCGACATCACCCGCAACCCCACTACCGGGCACACGCCAAGCGAGGCGGAGCGAATCGATGCCACAGTGCAGATCGCGAAGAAGGCCGAAGAGGTCGGTCTCGATGTCTTCGCAGTCGGCGAGCACCACAATCCGCCATTCTTCTCATCGAGCCCCACCACACTGCTCGCCTACATCGCTGCGCAGACGACCACGCTGAAGGTGAGTACGTCGACCACGCTCATCACCACGAACGACCCCGTGCGCATCGCGGAAGAGTATGCGATGCTGCAGCATCTCGCGAAGGGCCGCATGGACCTCATGCTCGGCCGCGGCAACACGGCGCCGGTGTACCCGTGGTTCGGCAAGGACATCCGCTCGAGCCTGCCGATGGCCCTCGAGAACTACAACCTGCTGCATCGGCTCTGGACCGAAGACGTGGTCGACTTCGAAGGCAACTTCCGCACACCGCTGCAGGGCTTCACCTCGACGCCGCGCCCGCTCGACGATGTCGCGCCCTTCGTCTGGCACGGCTCGATCCGCACCCCCGAGATCGCCGAGCAGGCGGCTTTCTACGGGGACGGCTTCTTCGCGAACCACATCTTCTGGCCGAAGGGGCACTACAAGCGTCTCGTCGACTTCTACCGGCAGCGCTACGCGCATTACGGCCACGGTACCGAGAAGCAGGCGATCGTCGGGCTCGGCGGCCAGGCGTATCTCGCGAAGAAATCGCAGGATGCCTGGAACGAGTTCCGGCCCTACTTCAACGAGGCCCCCGTCTATGGCGGCGGTCCCTCGATGGAGAGCTTCGCGGATCAGACCCCGCTCTCCGTCGGGAGCCCCCAGGAGGTGATCGACAAGACGCTGACCTTCCACGACGAGTTCGGCGACTACCAGCGCCAGCTATTCCTGGTCGATCATGCAGGTCTCCCCCTGCAGGCGGTGTTGAACCAGCTCGATCTGCTCGGCGAGGAGGTGGTTCCGGTGCTGCGCAAGGAACTTGCCGCGCGTCGCGACCCCGAGGCGCCCGACACCCCCTCGCACGCGTCCCGAGTCGCGGCGAAGTACGGCGATGAACAACCGAGGCAACCGCGCCCGAACGCGAACCGAGGGGACAACGTCACGGGCGGGTCACCGTACCAGGACTAAGGCGCTCGGTGCACAGCATTGCTTTGCACGCCGTATGTCCCGAGCCCACCCTCGGGCTCGGGACACGTCGCGCTTACCGCAGAGAAAGGTTGAGGATCATGTCAAGTAATTTGCGCCAGGCCAACGAGGCATGGGAGGCACTGCTCACCGCCCACTCCGTCATCATGCGTCGCTTCGCCGAAGAGCCGGTCTGGCGCGCGCACGGCGTCAGCATGCGCGAGTACGACGTGCTCTACACGCTCGCGAAGTGCGGTGCACCCGCGCGGATGGGCGAACTGCAGGGCGGCGTGCTGCTCAGCCAGCCGGCCCTGTCGCGACTCGTCGACCGGCTCGAGGCGCGAGGACTCGTCGAACGGGTCGGCGACGCGGGCGACGGCCGGGCGGTGCGCGTCGCCCTCACCCGCCAGGGAGCGGAACTGCAGCGGGCGGTCGGCCGATCCCACGCGCGCAGCGTGGAGCGCGAGATGCGCGCGCTCACCCGCGAGGAGCAGCGAGAACTGACCCGGCTCGCAGCGGCGCTCCTCAGCACCGACACACCCACCGACTCACAGAAAGACTAAGAGACGAACATGCCTGAACTTCACTCAACGAACGCACCGGCGGGCATCGAGAATCGTACGCTCAATCTGGTCTCGATCAACGCCGGCACGAGCGATCCCTCGTCGACCCAGATGCTCGCCGATCGCATTGCAGACCGTGCCGTGACGGCCGGGGCAGAGCACGGGCTCGACATCGCGCTGCGCCAGATCGACCTCCGCGGACTCGCGAACGATGTGACCTCCGCCATCATCAGCCAGCACGTCTCGCCGGAACTGCAGCGCGCCCTCGACCTCATGCGCGACGCCGACGGAGTGATCGCGAGCACGCCGGTCTACAAAGCCGGCGCGAGCGGACTGTTCACCCAGTTCTTCCAGCTGCTCGACAACGATCTCCTGATCGGCACGCCCGTGGTTCTCGCGGGTACGGGCGGCAGTGCACGGCACTCGCTCGTCGTTGACGACCAGCTCCGCGCCATGTTCGCCTATCTGCGTACGTTGACCGCTCCCACCGCCGTCTACGCGGCACCCGAAGACTGGCAGGAGAAGGGACTCGGCTCACGCATCGGGCGGGCGGCCGGCGAACTGGTCGTCCTCATGCGCTCAGGGATCAGGGCGCAGCTGCGCGGCGATTCCTGGGGTGCCTACCAGCACAGCTTCGGCAGCGGGGGCGGCACCGAAACCGCGATCGATTTCGACAGCGATCTCATGCGCCTCGCCGCCGGGGGTCGACAGTAGGCGCTTCGCATCGAGTTCCGGGTCCGCGACCGGGCGGCTCGCCGAGGGGGCGCGTGCACCCGCACCCGCCCCCTCGATCCTCGAAGCGAATACGCGCGAGCTACGCGAAAACGCCGAGCCTTCCGTAGTGCTCGGCGAGCAGGTAGTACACCGTGAGCCGCTGCTTGCGGCCCGGAACCCGCTCACCCACCGCTGCGATGGCGGCGTCGATTTCCGAGTCGGGATCGGTGACCCCGAGCTTGCCCTTCACGAAGCTCTCTCGAACTGTCTTGAGTTCAGCGGAGTCGCTGAAGGAGACGAGCCGCGCGTCCGCATTCGAGAGCGCGAGTGCGTAGGTCTTCTCCATCGAAGCGACGACGGCGTCATCGGCGTTCGGTGCGTACTTCTTGATGTCATCCAGGGCGCTCATCGTTGAGGCTCCTCTCGTTCCAGCTTCGGCCCGCAGTCGGGCTGCTCTCATTCTGGCCCACTCGAGGGCTTCCCCGCGAGGGTATTTGCCGAGAGTTCGTCCGGGCTTCACGAGTCGACGTGAGAAATCGTCTCGGCTTCGCTCACGGTGTCCTCGTGCGACGCATCAGCACCGCGGCGCAGACGATGCCCGAACAGTGCGAGCACCAGGATCGACATTGCGATCGCAGCCGCACCGACCCAGTACGGCGCCGGCGTTCCCACGGCCGTGGCGAGCGGGCCTGCTACTGCGGGAGCGAGTGCTCCGCCCATGAACCGTACTCCGGAGTAGGTTGAGGACGCGACGTTTCTGGGCAGATCGGTGGCTTCCATGACGGCCTCGGTGAGCGCCGTGTTCATCACTCCGAGCAGCAATCCGCTCACGATGACGATCGTCACGAGCCCTGGAAGCGAGTCCACGCTGAGCGCGAGCAGCGCAAGGCAGAGCGCCAGGCCCGTCAGCATCGTGAACAGCACCGGCCGGAGCCCGAACCGACGGGTCAGGACCGGTGCCACGAGCACGGACGTGATGGCGAGCGAGAGCCCCCACCCGAAGAAGACGAGACCGAGCTCATGCGCTCCGAATGCGTGTGCGCCGGCTGCGCGCGCCGCTTCCTCCATCGGATATGGGCTGTACGCGAGCAGCACGAAGAATCCGAAGTTGTAGCACACCGCGACCATCGACAGGGTGCGGAGCGCAGGATTGCGGAGTGCGGCGAAGCTCGCGAGGACCGAGGGTCGGGTCGCTCGCGACCCGTTCGACTCGTCGGCATGGGGCATTGGGGCTCGCAGCAGCACGAGGATCGCGAACAGCGCGACGGCCATCAGAGCCGCGGTCCCGAAGAACGGACCCCGCCAGGACAGGGAGCCGAGTGCGCCGCCGACGAGCGGACCGACGGCCATGCCGACCCCGAGCGCCGCTTCGTAGAGCACGATCGCCTGCCGGGAACCGCCGGACGCCGCTCCGACGATCGCGGCGAGCGCGGTGGAGATGAAGAGCGCGTTTCCGAGGCCCCAGCCTGCCCGAAACCCGATGATCTCCGTCACGCTGCCCGCTGCACCCGCGAGTGCCGAGAATGCGACGATCAGCACGAGTCCGAGCACGAGCGTCCATCGCACCCCGAGACGCCCCGAAATCCAGCTCGTGAAGAACATCGCGATTCCGGTGATGAAGAGGTAGCTCGTGAAGAGGAGCATCGTCTGGCTGGCAGTGGCGCCGAGTTCATGGCTGATCGCGGGCAGGATCGGGTCGACGAGGCCGATTCCCATGAATGAGATCGCGCAGGCGAAAGCGATCGCCCAGACCGCCCTGGGCTGGCGAAGGATGGATGGCGGCTTCTCGGGCCGAGTGTGTCGCGAGCTCGGGTGCGGTGCGTTTGTCGGGCGCGGTTCGGTCTGCGTACTCGTCGTTTCTCCTTGGTGCGGGGTGGATGTGGTCAGTCGAGGTCGCTGAGGAGCTGCATGAGTTCGGATGCCCGGGCAAGGGTCTCCTGGTCCGCTGCTCCCAATTGCGCGAGAAGCGGAACGATGCGTTCGGCTGCGGCCCGACGGTAGTCGAGCAGCGCGAGTGAGCCCGCGCGGGTGAGGACAACGAGCGCGGCTCGACCATCGCTCGGATCGGGCTGGCGTTCGACCCAGGCTTCGGCTTCGAGCCGGTGGATCAACGAGGTCATGGTCGGCTGCGCGACGCGCTGCTCCGCCGCGAGCTCGCTCACACGCGCCGGTCCGTCGGTTTCGAGATCCGCAAGCACTCTCCAGGCGACCGAGGAGTAGACCGCACCCGGCACTCGCCCCACGGTCTGCGTGAATCTGGCGGCGGCACGGACCAGCTCGACTGCGTGCTGCCCGAGCGCTTCTTCGGGTCCGGTCGTCGGAACGGGGTCGGTGCGGCTCACCGCCCCAGCCTATTCGATTTTGCATAGCATGTCTATGTAAAAAACTGCGCCGCTCCCCTCGACAGCGTCCGGGATCCTTGCGAGCATGAACACACCACCAGAGAGGGGACCCCATGGACGACGACACCACTGGGCGCATCGTGATCAATCTCTTCACCACACTCGACGGAGTGGCGCAGGCCCCAGGAGGGCCCGAGGAGGATCGCACCGGCGGATTTCGCTTCGGCGGCTGGCAGGCGCCGTTCACCGATGCCGCCGTCGGAGCAGACGTAATGGACGGCCTGGCGCGCATCGACGCGCTCCTCCTCGGTCGCCGCACCTACGACATCTTCTCGAGCTACTGGCCGCAGCACACCGACAACCCGGTCGGGGAACGCTACGACGAAGTGCCGAAGTACGTTGCCACGCGAAACCCCGAGCTGCCCCTGACCTGGCCAGAGAGCACCAGAGTCGGCCACGACCTGGCAGAAGAACTGCAGTCGATCCGCGAGCGACATGCCGAGACCCACGTCTGGGGAAGCATCGGGTTCGCGCAGACCCTGCTCGCCGAGCAGCTCTTCGATGAACTGCACCTCTGGGTCTACCCGATCGTCCTCGGAGAGGGGAGCAAGGTGTTTCCCACTGGAGCAGTGCCCGCACGCCTCCGGCTCATCGCCCCTCCCCTCACCGCCGAGTCCGGCGCGGTGCTGCTGCGCTACGCGCCGCTCCCGGGAACGCCTGAAACCGGGACCGTCGAAGACTGAGGGGTGCCGTAGGCGCGACGCCGGTGGAGCATCGGCAGCACGATGGTCGATGCGAGGAAGAAGCACACGGCGCCCACGAAGGTCCCCCAGTTCGCCACAGTGGCATCGGCGGCCGCGCCCGCGTGCAGGACGAACGCGCCAACGGCCGACGCCGCGAAGGCGGTGCATCCGGCGGCATTGAGCACTGCCGACCACCAGTCGCTCCGCCGAGGATCCCATGCCCGCCGGGCCGCAGGGTACGCAGCGAAGACGTAGACCGCACTCACCAGGAAGCAGATGGACCCCCCGGCATCGGGGCTCCAGACGAACTCCCGTTCAGCCCGAGTCGAAGCGGCGACGAGCGCTGCCGTCGTGCTCACGTTGAAGAGAATCGTACCCGCGCTCTGGATGACCGCCGCGAGCCACTCCGCCCGGAAGCGGCCGTCCTGCCGCGCCGGCAGGCTGAGGCGGACCTGGATCAGCCCCGCCGCCGTGAAGAACCAGGCCCCGATGAAGAACATCAGGTTGGCGGCCTGCGGCCCGCCGAAGTGCAGCACGCTCTGAGCCGATCCCATCGCGAACAGAGACGAGCCCACCATGAACAGCAGGCTTTGCTGCGCGAGGCTCGCGCGGAGACGACGGCCTGCCATGCTCAGTGCGCGAAGCCAGAACCCGCAGAGGCCTCGCGGGGAAGGGGCGCCTGCAACGACTCCAGCAGGGCGACCTCTTCCTTGATCGCTTCGATCAGAAAGCCCGCAAGGTTGCGGCTCAGGCCCACCCGCACCACGATGCGCTGCACGACGAGCTCGGACATGTTGTCCGGCATCGGATACGCGGGAACCAGCCAGCCGCGCATACGCAGGCGGTCGGCGAGGTCGTAGAGATCCCAGTTCTCCGGCTCCTCGCCCTGCTTGAGGCGCCACGCGAACACCGGGATCGTGTCGCCCTTGCTGATCAGCTCGAAAGGCCCGAGCTGCGCGATCTCCGATGACAGGTACTGCGCAACGTCGAGAGAGTCCTGCTGCACGAGACGATACCCCTCATGGCCGAGTCGCAAGAACTGGTAGTACTGCAGCAGCACTTGCGCTCCGGGGCGGGAGAAGTTGAGTGCCAGCGTCGGCATGTCACCGCCGAGGTAGCTGACGTGGAAGATCAGGCTCTCCGGGCACGCAGCCGCGCTGCGCCAGACGACCCAGCCGACCCCCGGATACACCAGACCGTATTTGTGTCCCGAGGTGCTGATCGAGTTGACGCGATCGATCTGGAAGTCCCACACGAGTTCGGGCTGGCAGAACGGCGCGACCATCGCGCCCGAGGCGCCATCGACATGGATCTTGACGTCGAAGCCCGTCTGCGCCTGAATCTCGTCGAGCTTCTCCGCGATCTGCTGCACCGGTTCGTAGAGGCCCGTGTAGGTCTGTCCCAGAATCGCCACCACCCCGATGGTGTGCTCGTCGACGTACTTCTCGAGTTCGAAGCCGTCGAGCACCAGATGCTCCTCGGTGACCGGCACGTACCGAGCCTCGACGTCCCAGTAGTTGCAGAATTTCTCCCACACGACCTGAACGCCGGCGGAGAGCACGAGGTTCGGGTTCTCGGTCGATTTGCCTTCGGCTCGCCGGCGCTCCTGCCAGAGCCGCTTCAATGCCAGGGCGCCCAGCATGCAGGCTTCGCTCGACCCGATCGTCGACGTGCCGATCGTGTCGTCCGGGTCGGGGACATGCCAGAGGTCTGCGAGGATCCGCCAGCAGCGATCCTCGATGGTCGCGGTTGCCGGATACTCGTCCTTGTCGATCATGTTCTTGTCGGCGCTCTCGGCATAGAGCTTGTTCGCGTTGTCGTCCATCCAGGTCGACACGAACGTCGCAAGATTGAGCCGCGAGTTCCCGTCGAGCATGGCCGCGTCATGGACGATCTGGTACGCGGTGTCGGGGTTCATGAGCCCATCCGGCAGCTCGAACAGCGGCAGCTCCGTTGCTTCTCCCGGCTGAGCGAAGACCGGGCTGAACGACAGCGTCGAATCCGGATCCATCTCTGACGCACTGCGGAACAGGTGGGACATCGGAACTCCTCATCATCGAGCTACATCGCCTGCAGTAGTTGCGAGCAAGGCCGGGCGCCTCTCGGAGCCCGGCCTTTCGCACGTGTGTCCACTCTACTGGCGCCTGTCGAGGCTCGCAGCTACTCGTCCATCCCATCGACGATGAAGTGCAGATTCGCATCGGACAGCGCGAGCACGTGCTCGCCCGGCAGCAGCGTGTCGAGCGAGTCGAGGAAGGCGCGGATCTGCGCGCGGTCCCCCGCGTCCTCCACCTGCAGCACCGCGGTCCCGACATCGGTGTTCACCGGAACGTAGACGTAGGTGTAGCCATCGTGCTCGTCCAGACGCAGATTGGTGGAGTACTCGACTCCCAGAACGGTGACCGTCTCCACATCGGTTGCCGGCCAGTTCCACCACAGCAGCGAGCCGAGCGCCACGAGACCCGCTGCGGCGACTCCCAGCCACAGCAGCCGTGCTCTCGATCGCGAGGCTGCTGCGGGATCCGGGGAGCGCTCTTCGATGCTCGGTTCTTCGCGCTCACTCATGCATGCCCCTCTCGTCGAAGCTCGCGACTCGTCGTTCGCCGCGCCGGCGTCTGACACCGATCACGAGCAGCGCGCCTCCCAGGAGCAGCGCCGCCGCACCGAGGCCCAGCGCATAGGGAGGCGCGGTCCCGGTGAGTCCGAGAGGAATCGGGATCTCCACGAGCGGGAAGCTCAAGGTGCGGTCGTTCGTGGCGGTCGACAGCACGATGCGGCCGTCGTGCTCGAGCGTGACGATCTGCGCGTTCGAGGAGACCAGCTGCCGCCCGTCGAGTGAGGTGTTGACGCGGCCTGGGCTCGGCCGATAGCGCTCCGGAACCTCGATCGTCGTGCGGTACTCGCGCGGGGAGAGGTAGTCGGGCGAGAGCTCGTCGTAGTTCGCCGGGGACACCTCGAACTCGTAGCGGCCGGCCGCGTCGGTGACTCGCGTGGCGTCGCCGTGGATGTCCTCGGCGACCTGCCAGTCTCCGTCGACGAGTTCCCACAGGGTGACCCGCTGGCCGGAAAGCGCTCGCTCGCCGTCTTGCCTGGACCCGTCCTCATTCGCATCGTTCCAGACGATACCGCCGATCACTGAGCGGTGCAGGAAGGTCTTGATTCCGATATCCATCCGCACGTCATCGCGTGCGGACGCGACATCGACCTTCCCGGAGCGCGGGTCCGCGGGATCCGCCGACGGGTCGATCAGGTCGGCGATCGAGAACACCTGCGTCACGCCGTCGCGGGCCGAACCCTCGCCGGGCGCCGCCGGGCTCACGTCGCTGTCGATCGCGCGGTCGGTGCCCGCGTGCAGCGGCGACCAGACCTGATGCCCCTCGCGCTCGATGCTGACTCGATAGTCGCGAGGCGCCAGGAAGTCCGGCTGATCCTCGTCGTAGTGGGTCGGGCTGACCGTGAACGAGTAGCCGCCGTCGTCATCGGTGACGGTGGTGCTCTGGCCGGACAGGTCCTCGACCCGCACCCAGTCACCGTCGATGCGCTCCCAGAGCTGCACGGCATGTCCGGGAATTCCCTCCTCGCCCTCGCCCTGGAGCCCGTCCGAGTCGGCGTCTTCCCAGATCCTGCCGCCGATGATGACGGAAGTGTCGTAGACCGCGAATCCGGCGTCCGCCGTGCGCACGTCCCTCGCCGTGGTCAGATCGACGCCCGTGCTTCCGGTATCGACCAGCGTGATCGCCTCGGTCAGCACATGACTGTATGGCTTTTCGACCGGAATGCCGTCCACGAGGTTCGACGACTGGTAGAAGAAGACGTTCTGCTTCTCCACCAAGCGCAGGTTCGCCGGCGCCTTGATCAGCACGCGGTACTCTTCCGCGAGCCGATAGTGGGGCGAGTCCTTGTCGAGATCGGCGACCTCCACCGCGAATTCGTATGCTCCGTCGGGCCCGGTCGTCATCGAGGATCGACCGTCGACATCCACATGCCGTTCGTACAGACCGGTGTCGCGGTTGCGCTTGAACAGTTGCGCTTCGAGCCCCCCGATGCCCGGTTCGTCCGCCCCCTGGGCGCCGTCCGAGTCCGTGTCCTCGTAGACCGTGTCTCCGATCACGCGCACGGTCCGGTGGGTGATGATCCCGCCGTCGAGTTGATCGTTGGCGGTCGCACTCTCGTAGTTCGCGTACCCGTTCGCATCGGCATCGACCAGCACCGTCTCCTCAGACACCGCGGTGTGCACCGGGTCGGCGATCTGGTGCGCGTAGCGCGCGCCCTGATCGGTGACGAGATACTGGAACTTCGAGTTGCGCGCGCTGCTTCCCTGGGTGAGCGGGGAAAGCGACTGCCGGGAGGTCAGATTGAACTCGGCCACGTACCGGTACGGCTGATTGAAACCGGCACTCGCGGGATCCCGGTCGGCGACCTCCACCGTGAACTCGTATCCTCCATCCTCGTCGGTCAGCGTTTCGGCGACCAGCACGAGGGCGCCACCCTCGACACGGTTCAAGACGATCCGCAGCCCCCCGACTCCCGGCTCACCCGGATCCTGAATGCCGTCGGCGTTGAGATCATGCCAGACGTGGTCGCCGATCGTCGTGGTCGTCCCGTGGGGGACCAATCCGAGATCCACATGCGTCGCCGGCGACCCCACGAACGTCTCGATGGGCAACAGGAGCGGCGGCTTCGGCTGCAGTTCGCCCAGGACCCGACTCTCGGAGACCGCAGCGGAGAAGACGTCACGTGTCGACGCCGTGAAGTCGTTGTCCAGCGCAGGATCCGACCCCTCGCGCAGCTTGGTCACGCTCTGCCAGAGTGGGATCTGCGTGACGCTGACTCGGTACTCGTAGGGAACGAGGGCTTCGCTGTCGATGATGTGCAACTGCTCGAACCGGTAGGCGTTCGTCGAGAGCTGTCGCATGGGCGCATCGGAGGTCCCGGCCTTCGCCGGCTCGATCATGCGCCCATCGGCGTCCTGCCTCGCCTCGACCCAGTCGCCACCGACGCGGACCTCCAGCGTTGCCGTGTAGCGTCGCTCCGCAGCCTCGGCGAGCATGCTCTTGATGCCGTTGCCGTCGGAGTCGATGAACACCTCGCCGGAGAGCGAGGAGCGCGCATGTGACACCAGTCCGAGATCGATCGTGTTGTCGGTGAGACCGAACACCACTCCGTTCTCCTCCTCCATGATGCTGATCAGATGAGCCCCCACCATGGCCGTGTCGTGCATGGTGCCGTTCCGAGTGAAATCCGAGTCGATCTCGTGCGCATCGGCACCGCTCGCCGCTCGCGTGGGAGCGAAGGTATAGCCCGTCGCCAACTGCTTCACCACGACTTGATACCTGACTTCGACGAGTTCGCCATCCTCGTACAGCGCGCTCGGCACCCTGGTGAAGTAGTAGTACCCGTCGGCATTCGAAGTGGTCGACTGCGTGTATGCGGTGCGGACCCACTCCCCGTCGACGCGCGCGTACTGCTCGAGTTCGAGCTCCTGGCCTGCGATCCCCGGTTCGTCCGCATCCTGCACACCGTTTCGATTGCGATCGTTCCAGACGCGGTTTCCGATGACGCCGTGAGTCGCCCGTTCGTAGAAGCCCACGCTGACGGACAGCCGATCGGCGAATCCGGTCTCGAAGAGACCCTCGAGATCGAAGTGCAGCGTGTGGGTCTTGACCGTCCTGGTGCCCTTCTCCGTGAAGCCGTCGTTGTCGTTCGCCTCGGCGAAGGGATCGATGTGGTGCACGAACGGGGTCACGGGCATCTCGGCGTTGAAGCCGCCCTGCGCATCCGTGATCTCGAAGGTGTACTCGCGGTCGACAGGCAGAAGATCGAACACGTAGCCGCCCTGCGCATCCGTGATGGCCACCATCGGCTCGCCGTGCGCATCGAGCACGGTCTCGCCGTTCATCCGTTTCACGGAGACGTGATATCCGGCGATTCCGGGCTCGTTCGGTCCCGCCTGATAGCCGTCGAGCGTGTCGATGTCCTCCTTGAAGATCGTGCCACCGACCCGCACCTTCTGCGCCACGCCCATGTCGAAGCTCATCCGCTCCGCATCGGTGGTCGAGGCGTCGACCCGCGCGGCGTCCGTGATCGTCACGAGCGCCGCATCGTTCGCTGCCGCGGGGATGTCCAGTTCCTCGCCGGGCGCGAACACCTGCACGCCGGTCTGACGGAATACTTCGCGAGTCGTGGCCGAGAAGCGATCGTATTGGCTCGGGAACTCGAACATCACCCGGTACTCTCCTGGGTGGATGTTGGAGAAGGTGTAGTAGCCGTGGTTCCCGAAGAAGTCCGTTTCGGTGACGGTCACGAGCGGCCCCTCTGAGAGGATCGGCTGACCGAACACCTCGTCGAGCACCGATGCCCCTGTCGACTCGTCGACCACTTCCCAGTCGCTCCCGACCTGATGGATCGGGTTGCCGATCGCATCGACGTGGAATCCCTTCGCCGTCAGCAGGGTCACCTTCACTCCGTTGATGCCGGGGTCATCGATCGTGCCGTCGAAGTCCAGATCCTTGGAGGGCTGCAGGTGCGTACGACCGTTCGCATCAACGAACGGGTCTCCCTCATCCTGCACGCCGTTATAGTTGACGTCGTTCCAGACGTAGTTTCCGAGGTAGACATTGTCCATCTTCTCGGTGACGAAGACCCCGGCGTTGTTCGATTCCTGGGGGATGAAACGGCTGACGCGCTGGGTCGCGATGAACGAATTCCAGAGCGAAGTCTCGCGCTTGCGCGCTTCGTCGTCGAATTGCTCCATGAATGCCGGAGCGTTCAAAGGCGCCTTCATCGTGTACGTGAACTTGAGCTTGTTCTGACCCGGAAGCTTCTCGTCCGGGCTGTTGAACAGCACCAGAATCGTCCTGGCGCGCTGCAGGAGCTCAGGGTTGTCCTTCACCTCGTCGAGTGCGACGAAGTGGCGATCCCTGACCGCCGACGGCTGGCCGGGAAGCCCGAGGGAATCGTAGAACGACTCGCGCGCCGCGTCATCGGGCTTCACCATCTCTGCATCGACGATGGCTCCGTCCTGTCTGGTCAGCGGTCCCACGTAGACCGTGTACTCGCCGGCCCCGTAGACCTTCCTGTCGGCGCCCTCGCGTTCGAGCTTCATGCCGTCGGGCTGCAGCCACGCCTGGAATTGAGAGTTCCGCTCGACTCCCCCGTTGGTGATGGAGGTGTCGTTTGAGAACGGCAGCACGTCGTACATGATCGGGTACGGGTAGGGATACTCGCTCGCGGATTTGGAGTTGTCCACGGAGATCTCGAAGGCGAACTCCCCGCCCTGCCGCACCGGGGTCTGCTCCGGCGCGACAGTCCCCGCTCGGTTCAGATCGGAATAGGCGACCTTGCGCTTGCCGAAGTTATCGTACGTCTCGTACTGGAACAGGGGCTTCTCCGAGAACACCAGTCGATCGTTCAGCTGTCCGTTCCGATTGAAGTCCTTGGTGTCCGTGGAATACCCGAGCCGGTTCGACGCGTTCTGCAGCGAGTTCAACGGGTGCAGCAGACCGGTGTTGTTCGTGACCAGAGCGCGGGATCGGAGATCCTCCGCGGCGGCCCCGGGAGAATATGCGTCGACGGAACCGATGAACTCGACCACGACCTTGTCTCCCGGGAAGACGCTCCCCTCGAACCAGATCGAGACGACATTTCGATCGAACCCCGTCCAGGGGCCCGAATACATCTCCGTGTACTTCAGCTGAGACTTCGGGCTCGCCTCGGTGCCGTCGGCCCGCACGAGCCTCCAGGTCCACAGATTGGTCTCGTCGTTCGTCAGGGCGTACCGGGATCGATGCTCGTCACTCAGCGGATGTCCGGCCGTGACCTCCTCGTTCGGCACATAGGTGAATGCCCCACCCGACTCCATCACCGACGGGAGCTGGAACGTGACGAAGGGGTTCATCAACGTGTCCTCCGCATAGATGTTGTCCTCGTCGCGCGACCACATCGACTGGTCTGCATTGATGAACTCGCCCCGGAACTTCAGATGCGGTGACGACTTCGGCGCGATGGCCGTCACGTCCGACCACCCGAATCGTTCATCGATCGGCTTCGTCGTGTCACTGCGATAGTAGAGCGCGTCGTACTTCACGTTCACGACCGGGCGTGACGGAGTGAGGTAGGACCTCGTGACGCTCTGCGCGAGCTTCGATACGCTCGTGCCCACGTAGTTCCCCCACGCCTGCGCGGTGTCGTAGACGAACAGCGTCGACTTCGCATTCGAGGCGACCTGCACTCCGAGCCGAATGGCGTTGTCCGTGACCGTCGCAGGGTACGGCGAGATGCTCTGGTTCGTCGGATCCGTGTCGAGCACGGATTCCTTCGCCGGAGTGTCCGGATCCGCATCGATGTCGAGTCTCGTGCCCTTCGGCACGAGATTCCGATCCGGGTCGAGCGCGCGGACGATGACCCGCACTTTTTTGAGCCCGGTGCCCTGTGCGGCGGGAATATCGAAGCGTTCATTGGTGAGAAGCGAGGTACCCGCCGGGTTCAGCAGCGTCCAGTCGCCTGCCTCGTACCCATCCTCCGCGAGTTCGCCGGACAGGTAGACGTACGTCTTGAACGCGTCGTCGATCGAGAGCTGCTGCGCGGCGAGCGAGTCGAGGGTCTGCTGCGGAAGTGCCCATACTCCCGAGGTGACATAGCTCGTCGTCGCCGAAATCTCCTGTCCGCTCACGGATACCGTGCTCTCGCGAGTCTCATGCGTGGGCAGAATCTGCTCGATCGCGAGTTCTTTGAGGCCAGAACCGGTGATCCTCGCATGCGTGATCAGGTACTCGATCGTGTCCGAGGAATTGAAGTAGGTGTCTCCGGACATGCCATTCGAGTACGCGATACGAGGGCGCGTGGTGTTGACACGCACCTCGGCCTTCGGCTTCAGGATCTCGATCGCGGCGGTGTCGGCCGCGTATACGCCTCGCATGTCGCCGTTGCCGTCGATGTCGAGCGCCGCGTCCGAGTCCGAAGCGAACGTGCGATACCCCATCGAGAGCGGCGACTGCACGATGAAGTCCTCGGGCTTTTGCCCTCCGGGAGTATTCTTCGGGATGAGCGTCGGATCATCGGTCACGAGCGAGACGTACGAGTCGACAGTCAGTTCAGGAGTGCTCCAGGCCTCCTCATCCAGTGCGACATTGTCCTCGTAGCCCTCCACGAGTTGCACCTCGTAGAGCATCTTGAAGCTCTCCCCCGATCGCAGCTGCCCTCGGGTTCCACGCTCATTCGCCGGAGTGGTCACCTCCCATTGGATGCGATTCCGGTGCTCATCGGCCTCCAGCTCGTTCGGAATCAGCCGCGTGATCGAGTACCCCAACGCTTCGAACTCGGGGCGATCGTAGACTGCATCGCCGACGGCGATGCGCACCTCGTCCGTCGCCTCTGCGAACTTGGTGACGAACTGCGTGATCACGAAGCGCGAGTTGTGCACGTCGCCGGTCGTCTTGATCTGCTCGTACGGGTTTGCGTTGTTCTCCGGGGCATTCTTCACCTCGGTCACATACCAGTATCTGCCCGCGGCATCGACCTGCACCAGATCCTTCTCGACCGAATCGGCCTGCGCCGCGACGCTCGTCGTGTTCGTGAGCGAGGCCTTCCTCAGGTTCAGCGCGGTCCCGCCGTAGGCGCCGGTCTTGTCGTGCTTGCCTGCGAATCCCTCCGGCAGCAAGCGGGCTGCCCGGACTCGCCAATCGACGCTGTCGTTCAGCACGAGCTCGGTGTCGCCGCCGTAGGGTTTCGTTGCGGAGATGAGCCGTTCGGTGATCTTCAGCACACCCGAATTGGTGGTCCACGTGCTCGCGGAATCCCGTCTGGTGCGATCGTTCGCGGTGATCGGAAGACCGTTCGACGAGTGCACGTACGGATAGGGCGTCGCCTGATCCCGCGCGGTCAGCGAGGGCACGGATCCCGTCTCGTACTGCTTCGAAACGATGGGGTTGAACACCGGGCGCTTGCTGTTCGCGAGCGTCAGCACCTCTCGGTAACGACGGTCGTCGGCATCCAAGCCGTACGCTGGGGTATCGATCGTCGCGACCCTGGGCGAGATCACCAGTGACTGACCGTACGCGATGTCGGCCTGCTGCTCGCCCTTCACCGTGAAGTGCATGACGAAGCGTCTCCCGAGCAGCGGCTCCTCGATGAGTTCGACGCTGACCTCGAATGCATCGGTCACATCTCGGTTCGCGACGGAGGAATTGAAGGTGATGTCGTTCACCGTCGCGGTGAACCGGACCTGCTGCTGATCGGCGAGATCCGCGTAGTATCGCGCGTAGGATCCGTCCTCCAGCACGGGCGCGACCCCCGAGGGGAGCGCGATCGTGACGGTCGGCTCGAACCACGAGCCTCGGGCTCCGCCGATGGTCTGCGGGGCGTTGAGCCAGATGTCCTGATTCATATAGGTGTAAGAACTCGAGTAATCGTACCCGCTCCGGACTCGGTTGTACTCTCCCTGCACCTCGAGCTGCTGGTTCTCGACGGTCGAATTGATCGTGAACTCCTCATAGAGATCAACGCTGAAGTCCTGGATCGACCGATCGTAGTCGGGGACGTACGACGCCTCGTCCTTCGAGGCAATGCTCCACACGCGAAGAGTGGGCTTGCGCATGGCGAGCTGATCGCCGGTCACCAGGGTGGGCTTGCCGCTTTCGGGGGTGATATCCGTGGCTTGCGCGTTGAGACCGCGAATGTACTTTCCCCAGGGCTCCACTGCGAAGTACGAGGTGTACGAGCCGAAGTTGTAGCCGAGGCTGTCGACCTCGAGGCCCTGCGCCATGCCGTCATTCGGGTAGGTGGTGCGGTTGTACCAATCCGGACCGAAGTCGAACGCCCCGTACTCCTTGGTGTACACCTCGGCATACGCTTCCTTCTCGACGGTGGAGAGCGTGAACTGATCGTGCCAGCACGAAATGCCGAGCCCGTCCGGACCGGAGGAGCCATACGTCGGGGCGAGTTCCTCGGCGACCCGAACCCCGATATCGACATACTGGTTCCAGTCCGCCCGACTCGAAGCGGGTGCATTGAACATGCCAGAGAGGCTGCTCCCCACGGTGACCCTGACCACGAATGGAATCATGTCCTCGCGGGTTTCCTGCCGGTAGCTCGCCGCTTCCTGAGACTGCGCCGGGGCGCGATAGCCCTGATCGCTCTCCGGCGACTGCACGATTTCGACGTGCACGTTCGAGGAGTCGAGCGGCGTCCCGGCACCGTCGAATGCGGCGATGCCGAGCAGGTTGCCGTCCTCGCCATACGGACTGATGCCCAGTGGCAGGATCTCGGTGTATTCGAGACCCTGCTCGATGGACCGATCACCCAGGTTTGCCGCATGCAGACGAACCGTGAACTCCTCATGCAACTGCACCGCGTACGTGTAGTCGTCGGAGGTGTATGGGGTGTAGCCATGAATATGGGCGTTGAACTCGTTCAGGGAGCCGTCGTGCTCGTAGAAGTTCGCGGCGTCCACGCCCCGAGCAGCGCGCTTGGTGCCGGGGAGCATTTCGCTCGCACCGTAGAGCCAGGCGCGATTGAGCTGCATCCCGTCCTGTGCCCACAGAATGCGCTCCGCGAACGGCACTTTCTGATCGTTCACACGTCCCTTGGCAGCGAAACCGAAGTTCTCGTCGAGGCCGCCCGAAGCGAATGCGACATACAGGTCGTTGGTCGCAACGCCGCCGGATGCGGAGGTCTCGCGCAGGTACGCCGTGTGCGATCGCTGGGTGTTCGCCGACGCGTCGTAGAAGGTCGCCTGGCTGGAGGGATTGTTCGCAGGCTGACGGCGCTGATCGTTCGCACCGGGCTGCCACGAGAACGAATTCGACAGGAACTCGGCCGAGGTCATCTCGTGACTGCTGTCGCCCGAGATTCCGGCATCGTGCAGCAGTGACGCCATGTCCATCGAGACGTTCTTCGCGGTACTCGCCACCGGAGCGTTGTTCCCGTACCAGCCGAAGAAGGGAGCGAAGACCGACTTGCCGTTCGGGTACGTCGCTACTGGCAGATCCTCTGTGCGGGCGACCGAGGTATAGATGATCTCGAGCTGCTCCCCCCGTCCGATCTGCTCGCCGTCGAAGGCGTAGGTGAAGACCTGAAAGTCGATCTCACGAGCCGGGTTGACCGTGGTGTTGACCGGCTCAGCCGTCGACAGCAACCCCCAGCCATCGTTGCGCCTGTCGTTCTTGAAGACTTGCGAACCCGCAATATCGAGCCCCTGCTCAGTGCGCACGGTGACGGTCGGCATCCGCGAAGGGCGCGCCGCCCCCGTGGCCGAGTCCACGATCCGGATCTCGAGATCGCCCGCACGAACCGCTGCCTCCACATCGAGCGCTCCAGAGGCATCGACATGATCGGTGAGCGCGGTACTGAGGTACTCGGGGACCTTGTCGAATATCACCGGACGCAGCAAGGGGGCCTTGCCGTACGGAGTGTTCGTGCTCGTACCCTGATACGTCGTGTGGTTTTTGGCCGTCAGGCGATAGACGACCTGCTCACCGGGCAGGTAGCCGGTCTTGCCGGTCGCTGCGCCGTCGTAGAGATCGAGCGCCTCATCGCGCGTCTCGAACGACTGAATGTTGAACTCGATCTGCGGCAGTGCCTTGTACGCCGTCTGCGAGGCCTCGCTGCGATAGCTGTACTCCGCCACCGGCTGCGCGGCGTCCTTGTGCGTCAGCACGATCTGCGCCTGAGAGGCGATGAGGGAGGACTTGGTGTTCGCCACCCCGGCCGACTTCCAGTGACCGATGCCCTCGATCTCGAATCGGGGCGCTTCGAACACGGAGGTGCTCCCCGGTGCGAGCGCCGGCACGGTGCCGTATTCGACCCACAGCCGGTTGATCGAGCCCATCCGATGCTGGGTCGGATCGAAGTCTTCGACGGCTACCCAGTGCCCCTCGGCGTCCTGGAAGAAGACGTTCGGGTTCGAGAACTCGCCGACGAACGTCTCCGGGTACTGCGGTTCGGGGAACTTCGTGAGTTCGAAGGCGGAGAGGCTGCTCTTGTCGAGCGTGAGGAAGAGATCGAGGTTGGTGTTGTCGTGCAGAATCTCGTTGCGAATCTGCCTGACGGTGAGCGTCATCTCATTGCCGGAGACGTTCTCCGCGTTGAATCGGCTCTCGACGCGCAACTGGTTCGGGTCTGCGAAGCGATACTGCGTGTTGTACACACGGCCGAGCTGTTCGGCGAACGTGTCGCCGTCGAAGTTGATCGCCGCCGTGGTTCCAGACGTCTGAGTGCCGCTTACGCCGACACTGTCGTAGCTCATGAAGTGGTGCGTGTAGGCCGGGCGGGCGTAGGTGTTCCACTGCAGCGTCTTGCCCTGGGTCGCCCGCGGATCCGCGCCGGTATCGTTCGTCGCCGTGTACTCGACGTAGAAGAACACCGACTCGCGATCGTTCAATGTCATGTCGAACTTCACGTCGACGCGCTTGTCGTTGAGCGTGCGGACGATCACCGAGCTCGCGGGCACCTGTACCGGCACCTGCGCGGTCGATGTCGTGATCTCTTCGATCAGGGCCGCCCGGTTGAGTGCTGGCCGGCTGCTGCCACCGACGAGGAAGTCGGAAGCGGCCTCCACCGACGAGATTTTCATGTGCGCGGGAGCTTCGAGTTGCGCCACAGGGGTGAAGATCGGCAGGGACCCCGGGGCGTCCGCCCCGGCTGCGGTCACGCCGACGTTGCGGAGTTCGTAGAGCACCTTCACCGTGTCTCCGACGGCGATGTTCGTCGAGCTGATCTGCCGGTCGGTATCGGCATCGTAGAACAGGTTCGCCGCATCGGCACGAGTCGAGTCGTGCTGCAGGTGCACGGCGAGGGTCTGCATCCGCGCAACCCGGTTGTACAGCCAGGGAGCGGCTGAACTGTTCGCGTGGCTCGACAGTGTGAGCGTCGGCTTCGCGCCGCTGTTCCCGCCGCCGGCGGAGACGAAGATCGGATTGTACGAGGCGAGCACCGCGTTGACGTTGAACGAGCTGTACGCGCTGACCTGCTCGTTGCTGCTCTTGCGTTGCTCCGTCACGAAGCTGGGTTTCGAGTTCCAGTTCGAACCGTCAGCGTCCTCGTCGACCCAGACGCCGGTGACGAAGAAGTCCCCCGGACTCTCGCAGGTCGGCGCACAGGTGCGCATGCGGGTCGGCAGGTCTGGGTCTGAGCCCCTGGTGATCGAACCCCAGAGACCGACGGAGTCGTCCTTCGGGGTGAACGACACCGCGATGTTGTCGATCTGCCTCTTGAGCAGGGTCGCTGAGGAGCCGACGGTCACCTGCACCTGCTGGGTTGCAAGCGTGAGGTCATCGAACAGGCCGACGAGGTCGAACTCGTAATTGCCGGTCGTTGCGTCGAGCTCGAACTCGCTCAGATCGAGCTGCACCTTGTTCGCGCCCTGCGTGACCTCGACCGAGTCCACCGACCACGACCGTCCCTGCTCGAAGATCTCCGCGGGGATCTCGAGCATTCGCGATCGAAAGTTCGCATCCGGCTTGAAGTTGATGACCAGATCCCTGATGTCCGCTTCAGAGGTGTTCTCGACGCCCACGGCCGCCCGCGTCGTGTTCGGAGTGATTCCGTTTGCCTCGTAGTCGTAGACCTTCACGCTGTCGAATGCCAGGTCGAGGCTCGCGCCGAGCTTCGGCGTGTAGCCCGTCAGCGTCGCAGTCGTCGTGTGCATCAATGTCCGCTGCCGCGTGTCGTCGGGCACACGGTACAGCTTGGTCGTACCGACCAGCGGCTTGTTGCCGTTCACGACGCCGGCGATGCGAACGTCGACCTCCGCGAGCGAGGCGCCGAGCGAATCGGGAATCGCACCCCGGATCTCGGCGGTTCGTTCGCCGAATCCGGCGATCTGCTCGAAGACGGCCTCGAACCTCGTCGGGAAGATCCCCGTCCCGCCGAACGACACCGTGAAGGTGCCGTCGCCGTTCTCATGGATTCCCCGATCCAGCGTGTGATCGTAGACGAAGCGCGCTTCCTGAGTGAGGATCCGGGAGAACTGGATCTCCACCGACCCACCGTTGTCGTCGAAGACCCGCACGCCGGTCAGAGAGTTGAGGGTGCTCGTGTTCGCCACGGTGAACTGGGTCGCATCGAGATGATACGTGGCATCGACCTTCGAGCTCGCCGGATAGGTGAACTCGTATACGAGCTGATCGTGGAACGATTCCGGATCGTGCATGCCGAGCCACTCGTCGTATTCGGTTGCCGCCGGGGAGTAGATGTCGGGACCGTGGCCGTTGTAATACGACCACGAGGCCCGGTTGACGTTCCAGATGCTCGCAAGATACTCGCCGACGTTGCCCATCGGAATGACCTTGTTCGCGAGCGAAGTCTGGTCGTTCGCGCCGGTCTGCGTCTGCGCGTACGGGAAGGCCACCAGTGAATTGACCGAGGCGCTCGCCGTCCGAGTCAGCTCGGTATCGGTTCCGATCGTGTCCGTCGAGGTGAGCGTGGTCGGCAGCTTGCCGCTCACCGAACTGGAATGGAACCGACCCATGTACTCGACGAGGTCATCTCGGACTCCAGCCAGCTGCGGTGCCGCATCGTTGCTGTCTCGGGTGAAGTTGAGATGGAGGTCCACTCGGGAGACCGGGGCTTCGGGTCGCACATCTGAGTCCCACGCACCCTTGTAATAGGGGTGATGCACCACCCCGTCCTCGAAGGCGTACGTGTCGAAGAGCTCGCTGCCGCTCGCGTCAGGGCGCGCCGTATTGATGCGCCAGAAGCCCGCACCCGAGGGGCTGTTCTCGACCCAATCGCTTCCGGGAACGGACTTCCACAGCACCTCGCTGCCGTCCACCATTCGATACACGTCGACGGACTCGAGATACGGCCGCAGTTCGCCGCGGATCTTGACGTAGTAGGTGTCGAAATGCCGATAGGGCAGTTCGACTCCAAGGCTGACCGTCTGGTTGTTGTTGTCGTACGCGGCACTCGGCCGGGTGATCGTCGAAGTGAATCCTCCCAGCGATTTGTACCCCTGGTCGAGGGTGTAATCCTTCGTATTGTAGGTGTTGCCCTGACCCCACCAGCGGTAGATGTCTACCGAATACTCGCTCCCCGCTCCGACCGGCTTCGTGACCTGGTTCACGCCCTCGACCTTGACCTGGGTCTTGGTCTCCCGGACGGTGATCTGATTGCTCTTCGTAGCCGACTTCGTCGTCTCGTACGGGGGATCCTGCGCACCGGTGAACGTGGCGCGCAACGTCTGGGAGGATCCGAGCTCGATATCGGCGTCATACTCCACCACTGCGATCGTGCTCAGGCTCGGCAGCAGCAGGTCCTCACCCGAGATCACGATCTTGGAGACACTGCCCACCGTCACCTCGTCAGCGGTGACCTCGGTCCCGGAAAACTCCTGCCAGTTGATGCCGAGCGGCCCGTAGATCGTGATCGTGGGAGTGCTGACGTGTTCGAGGTAGGCATCTTGCAGGGTGATCCTGTTGAACGCCAGTGCGCCCGACTTCGTCGGCGGGAGCATGTCAATTGCATACTCGGACACCGGGGAGTTGACCCCTGAGGTTCCGAGTTTGTATTCGACATCGAACGTGGACTCGTACCCCACATGCGTCGTGTTCTGGGTCTTCAACGAACCGTAGACGCCGACGACGTCGACGGCGGGGGCGAGTTCCTTCGGCAGCTGAATGTCGATCGTGCCGGTGGCCTTGCGGGTGACGTGCTTGTCGTAGGGCTTCGGCTGATATGTGCGGATCTCACCGGTCAGCACGTGCTGTGTGGCGAGCTTGTCGCCCACTCGCGCTGAGACCGAGGCGAAGTTCACCGCGCCGTTGGAGGTGAGGGCATCGGTCTCGATGAGGATCTTGATCGCCCCGGCGGGTATCGCGACCGCGAAGTCGCCGTCGCCAGGGTAGGCTCCCAGGTCGATCGACGTGACTGCACCATCGTGAGTCTCGTAACTGGCGCGAATATTCTCGGCCTGCGCGAACAGCGCCCGCTTGAGCGTCAGCTCGACGTCTTTGAGGGCCTCGACGCCGGCGGTGTTCAGCGTGAGCGTCGTGCTCGAGCGCGCGGCCGTCGTGTCGTTCACGCCGAAGAGCAGATCGAACACACTGACCGTGTCGTAGGGCACCGTCGCGCGGTTCGCTGTGCCATCGACGTTGACCTGGATGCTCGGGACGACTTCCTTCGGGTAGATGACCGTGAAGGCGGCGTCCAGCGCGGTCTCGTGCGGCACTTCCGTGTAGGTCGTGTGCTCGCCGAAATCGTCATTGCTCGCGAACCGTTCGACGAAGACCGCCGTGGCGGTCGCGGTCATCGCGCCGACGCGATACGGCGCTCCGAATACCTTGATCCGCACCGGAACCGCGGCGTGAGGCTCGACCCGGTCGACCAGCCCGAGGGTGAACGTGCGATCCCAGTCCAGGTCGTTCAACGCGGAGACGTCGAACGACAGGGTGACGACCCCGGTCTGTTCATCCCGTTCGAGCACGGAGTCGGAGATGGTCTCGGTGAGGAGCTCCGTGCTGGCCTCGTCGCGATATGCATATGTGATGCCAGCGTTCTCGAAGCGTCCGAGGTCCGACTCATCGAGCTCGTACACGACCCGGTCGAGCGCGAAGTCCTCATCGACCTGGTACCTCACTGTGGGGTGAAATGTCGGGGCATTCGATTCGCTGCGAAGATCCGTGATCTCGTTGTAGGTGTCGTACCCGTAGACCACCTCGCGCTGCTCGGTCGCATGCGTGAAGGAGAATGCGTAGGCAGGAGTCACGATCTCGCGCTCCGCGAGCCGGGTCTTCGACCAGTGCGCGGTCTGCGCGAACAGCACATCGGTGACCGCTTTGACCTTGAACTTCGTGGGCGGGTTCGGGAACCCCTGCCTGCTCAGCGGGAGCGAGATCAGGTACTTTCGCTCAGTGAGCCCTGGGGCGCCTTCGGGTGTGAGGGACTGCTGATTCGCTCCCGTTTCGCGGTCGACGACTATCATGCCTGTACCGGAATATGTGTACGGGATCTCCTCGGTGAGCGGGCTCGTCCCATCCCAGTCCGTCACATCGTAGATGAGGATCCCGCCCTCGCCGGGCACACCGACGAACTGGCCCGAAGTGTCGGTACGATCCGGGTTGGCTGCTGGCGGTCCGCCCTCGGCGTACCTCCAGCGGTTGATATCGAACGGAATGATGCCGTTGACGGTGCTGTCGGTCGAATCGATATCGAAGGTGATGGAATAGCCGTCAATGTTCGCGGCGATGTTCGTCGAGGTATTGGTCAGCGAGTAGAGGTAGTCAATGTACTGATAGCGATCCCAGATAGGAACTATGTCGGAGACGCCTCCGGGCGCATACGACTGGATCTCGGTATCCCAGTTCAGATCGGAGGTGATCACCGACACCCTGGACTCATTGTCGACCTGGTTCGGGGTCTCCCAGCCGGAGCCCGGAGCGGCATTGAAGTCGTCGTAGGCGACGTAGCCGTTGAGCTCGAAATGGGTGCCCTCGGGAACGCCACCGTAGACGCCGTCGCTGCCGTCGTTGTAGGTCGAGAGATAGATGTCGAACGCGGGGTTCGTGCCGGCACCGAGATTGCCGTCGTATTCGAGGGTGATCTCCCCACCACGAACCGTCGAAGATGGCGACTTCACGATCCAGCCGCTGCCAGGGCTCACTCGCCCCTGCACGCCGAGAGGGGTGGGAGCCCGGTCCCGCCCGACGACGTGGTATTCGCCCTCTGCAAACTCGAGCGAGGGCAGGAAGATCTTGACGGTCACGCCCCTGGCGAATCCCTGGCCCCCGTATCCGGGCACCAGACGATAATTGACCTTCGTCTCGGTTCCCGTCGAGAGCACGATCGACTTCGGATTGAGATAACCGAGATCGCCCTCTGCGACTGTCCCGTTCAGCGCGATCGCCGGAGAGTCCGCCGCCGCCGCCGGGACTTTCGAAAGGCTTCCCGCCACATCGGTCAGTGCAAGCAGCAGCACAAGAGTGGCGGTGACCACTCCCGAGAAGATCTTCTTCACGCAATTCCCCCGCGATTTCGCATCCGTCTCAGACCTCCCCACGGGTCGGCTGTGCGAATTTGAGCGCGAAAATGCTCAGGACACGAGAAGGCGAAGCCCCCCACGAACCGCGCCGAGTCCCCATCTGCACAGCTAGAGACTTCAGACAACAGTCTACTGGAGGCTCGGGTCCACGAGAGGCCACCGATCCCGCGCCGAAGAGGACCGAGATCGAATCAGCGGCACGCGACGCAGAAGGCCGGACCCGCCTGGGCCCGGCCTTCTGCGGACGCGATTTCCGTCCGCAGCGCGCCTCCTCCGAAGCGGACGCTCCCGTCGGGCGCCGCAGTGGCTACTTCGCGACGAAGTAGAGGCGCTTGTTCGCAAACTCTCCGATGCCGATGGGGCCCATCTCTCGCCCGAAACCACTCCGCTTGACCCCGCCGAACGGCAGTTCTGCCGCTTCCGCAGCGATGGTGTTCACATGCGCCATGCCGACCTCGAGACGCGACGCGACGCGGGCGGCCCGGGCCTCGTCGGTCGAGAAGACCGAACCGCCGAGTCCGAGCGCGCAATCGTTCGCAAGCTCCAGCGCTTCCTCGTCGCTCGACACGCGGTACACCGTAGCGACCGGACCGAAGATCTCCTCGCCATAGGACTCGGAGTCACGGGGAACATCTGTGAGCACTGCGGGAGAGTAGTAGGCCCCCGGGCCCTCGGCGAGCACTCCGCCCGCCACGAGGGTCGCGCCCTCGGCAACCGCCTTCTGGACCTGGGCATGCACGGTTTCGGCTGCGGTACGGGTGGAGAGCGGTGCGTACTGTCCCTCACGCAGATCGAGCTGGTCGCCGGGGACGAGTCCGTCCGCGAGCTTCTGCAGCTCCGCCACGAACTCGTCGTAGATGTCGTCCATCACGATCAGGCGCTTGTTCGAGTTGCAGACCTGCCCGCCGTTGTAGACGCGGAAGCTCCATGCCTCTGCCGCGACCGCCGCCACATCGTCCGCGTCGAGCACCACCATCGGATCGATCCCGCCGAGTTCGAGCACGCACTTCTTCAGGTGACGACCCGCCTGCTCGCCGATGATGGCACCCGCTCGCTCTGAGCCGGTGAGAGAGACGCCCTGCACCCGAGTGTCGGCGATCATCGAAGCGATCTGGTCATGCGAGGCGAAGACGTTCTGGTAGCCGCCCACCGGGACGCCTGCCGCTTCGAAGATCTCCTGCACCGTCAGCGCCGACCGAGCACAGATGTCTGCATGCTTGAGCAGGATGGTGTTGCCGAGCACCAGGTTCGGGGCAGCAAAGCGAGCCACCTGATAGTAGGGGAAGTTCCACGGCATGACACCGAGTAGCACGCCGACGGGCAGATGCTCGATCACGGCCTTGCCCGGGATCGTACTGGGGATCTCGTAGTCGGTGATCAGGCTCGGGCCGTGGACCGCGTAGTACTCGATGATGTCCGTCGCGAAATCGACCTCGTCGAGGCTCTCGGCGATCGACTTGCCCATCTCCAGTGCGATCAGTCGGGCGAGCTCCTCCCTGCGCTCAGCGAAGATCTCGGCGGCCCGCTTGACCACCGCCGCGCGCTCCTGCACGCTCTTCTCTCGCCACTCGCGGTAGACGGCATCGGCGTTCGCCACTGCCTGATCGATCTGCTCATCGGTCGCACTCTCGAAGGTCTCGAGAATCTCGCCGGTGGCGGGGTTCTGCACTCGATACTTGGCCATTTCGCTTCCTTGCACTCGGTGGATTGAGGGTGGCGGTGTCCGCCGAAGGCTGGCGCGCGGCCCGAGACGACCGGATCCTCGTGAGGATCGCGACCGCCCCGAGCCGCACGGACCTTAGTTGCCCTGATAGTAGCTGTCGGCCACCGTCAGCGCCTCGTCGATGATGTCGAGGCCCTTCACCAGATCCTCTTCGCTGATGATCAGCGGCGGAGCGATCTGCAGACGGTTGCCGGCCGCGAACGGCCAGAGACCCGCGTTCTTGCAGGCCGCGACGACGGCATTGAACGGAGCGGCCGCCTCGCCAGCGGCGTTGAACGGCACGAGCGCCTCGTGCGTCTCGCGGTCGAGCACCAGCTCGAGCGCCCAGAACAGGCCCGTTCCGCGGTATTCGCCGACCGACGGGTGCTTCTCGGCGATCTCGCGCAGGCGCGGCTCGACGACACGCTTCCCCAGGTCGCGCACGCGCTCGATGATGCCCTCCTCTTCGAAGATGTCGAAGGTGGCCACACCGGCCGCGCACGCGAGCGGATGGCCCGAATAGGTCAAGCCTCCCGGGAAGGCGCGATCCTCGAATGCGCCGTGGATCGCCTCGGAGATCACGACACCGCCGAGCGGCACGTACCCCGAGTTGACGCCCTTCGCGAAAGTCACCAGATCGGGAGCGATATCGAACGCCTGGTATGCGAACCACTCGCCGGTGCGACCGAAGCCGACCATCACCTCGTCGCAGATCAGGAGGATGCCGTACTTATCGCACAGTGCCCGGACGCCGGGCAGATAGCCGGGGGGCGGGACCAGCACGCCGTTGGTGCCCGTGACCGTCTCCAGCACGATCGCGGCAATCGTGCCGGGACCCTCGAGCTGGATCTGCTGCTCGAGGTGCGCCAGCGCACGCTCGCTCTCCTCTTCGGGAGTCGCTGCCCAGAACGCGCTGCGGTACGCATACGGCCCGAAGAAGTGCACGACCTCTCCGTCGATGACATCGTTCGCCCAGCGCCGGGGCTCCCCCGTCATCGTGATCGCGGTACCGGTCGAGCCGTGGTACGAACGGTAGCGCGAGAGGATCTTGCGCTTGCCGCTCGACTGACGAGCCAGCCGGACCGCGTACTCGATGGCCTCGGCGCCGCCGTTCGTGAAGAACACCGAGCGGGCGCCCTCGAACGAGTGCTCGACGATGCGCTTGGCGAGTTCGCCGCGCACGTCGTTCGCGAGCGCAGGCTGGATCGTCGTGAGACGGCCGGCCTGGTCCTGGATCGCCTTCACGAGACCGGGGTGCTGGTGCCCGAGATTCAAGTTGACGAGCTGAGACGAGAAGTCGAGATACTCGTTGCCGTCGTAATCCCAGAACCGTACTCCCTCGCCCTTCGCGATGGGCAGCGGGTTGATCTGTCCCTGCGCCGACCACGAGTGGAAGACGTAGTTGCGATCGTTCTCGCGAACCTCGCGCTGCGCGTCGGTATCGCCGAAGCTCTGCGCTTCACCATTGAGATCGATGTAGTCGCTCATTGCGCGCCTCTCTGATTCCTAGCTTCTGTGCTTCGTACTAGTTGTTGCTCGGGAAACCGAGGTCGACCTTCGACTGCTCGGGGTTCGGCCAGCGCGTGGTGATGACCTTCGAACGGGTGTAGAAGTGGATCGACTCGGGACCGTAGATGTGCGAGTCGCCGAAGAGCGAGTCCTTCCAGCCGCCGAACGAGAACGATCCGACCGGAACCGGGATCGGGACGTTGATGCCGACCATGCCGGCCTCGACCTCGAACTCGAACTGTCGGGCGAGGCCGCCGTCGCGCGTGAAGATGGCGGTGCCGTTGCCGAACTGGTGCTCGTTGATGAGCCGGACGCCCTCCTCGTAGGTGTCCACGCGAACCACCGCGAGCACTGGGCCGAAGATCTCGTCCAGATAGACCTTGCTGTCGGTCTGCACGTGGTCGATCAGCGACACGCCGGTGAAGAAGCCCTCGCCTTCGAACTCGGCCTCTCGTCCGTCCACGACGACGGTCGCGCCCTCGGCTGCAGCGCCCGCGACGTAGGACTCGACGCGTGCCTTCGCCTCGGCGGTGATGAGCGGTCCCATCTCGCTGGCGGGGTCGGTGCCGTCGCCGATCTTGAGATCCTTCATGCGATCGGCGATCTTCTGCACGAGCACGTCGCCGACGCCGCCGACGGCGACCACCACCGAGACGGCCATGCAACGCTCGCCGGCTGAGCCGTATGCGGCCGAGACCGCTGCGTCTGCCGACATGTCGAGATCGGCGTCGGGCATCACGATCATGTGGTTCTTCGCACCGCCGAGTGCCTGCACGCGCTTGCCGTTCGCGGCTGCACGCTCGTAGATGTACTTCGCGATCGGAGTCGAACCGACGAAGCTGATCGCCTTCACCTCGGGGGCGTCGAGCAGGGTGTCGACGGCGACCTTGTCGCCGTGCACCACGTTCAGCACGCCGTCGGGCAGGCCCGCTTCGCGGAAGAGGTCGGCGATGAAGACCGATGCGCTCGGGTCGCGCTCCGAGGGCTTCAGCACGACCGTGTTGCCGCAGGCGATCGCGCTCGCGATCATCCAGAGCGGAACCATCACCGGGAAGTTGAAGGGGGTGATCGCTGCGACCACGCCGACCGGCTGCTTGACCGAGTGCACGTCGACACCGGTCGACACCTGCTCGTCGCGTTCTCCCTTGAGGACGTGCAGGAGACCCGAGGCGAACTCCACGTTCTCCAGCCCGCGCGCGATTTCGCCCGCTGCGTCGCTGAGCACCTTGCCGTGCTCGCTGGTGACGATTGCCGCGAGTTCGGGAGTGCGCTGTTTGAGCAGCTGGCGAAGGTTGAAGAAGACGTCGGCACGCTTCGTGAGGCTCGTCTTGCGCCACATCGGCAGTGCGGCAGCGGCAGCGGCGACGACCTGTTCGACGGTCTGCACCGAGGCGATGCTGAGTTCGTGCTGCACCTCGCCGGTGGCCGGGTTGTAGACGGGCTGCGTGCGCTCAGCGTCGGTGACCTTCTCACCGGCGATGACGTGGGGAATTCGTGCCATGGGCTGGCCCTCTCAATGCGTGTCGTTCTGTCACAGTAAGTCAAACTGTTCGGTCTCGCGTTGCGCGATCACTTCAAGTATCACAAGGGATGGGCGGAACTTGCCCATCCAAAGCATCTGAAATTCACTCACAATTCAAACACTTTGTATGGTTGAGAGATGGAGACCGAGATTGTGCCAGCGCCTCAGCCGCTTCCGACCGTGTCGCAGGTGCTCGAACTGCCCGAGGTACGGGCCGGGCAGCCCGAGATCGTGGCCGGTGCGGACGGCCTGGCTCGCGAGATCCGGTGGGCGCACGTGGTCGCGGGAGCCGGGGCCGCCGAGCTGCTGGACGGGGGCGAGCTCGTGCTCACCACGGGAGCCGGGTGGCCGCGGGACTCCGAAGCGCTCGGGGAGTTCGCGAATGCGCTCACCGAGGCGGGTGGAGTCGGCGTGGCAGCGATCATGCTCGAACTGGGGATCGCCTTCGAGCGCGTACCGGCCGAGTTGATCCGCTCCTGCGACGCGCACGGTGTCCCCCTCATCGTGCTCCGGCACGAGGTGCGCTTCGTGCAGATCACTCAACGGGTGCACCAGCGCATTCTCGCCGCGCAGACCGAGGCGCTGCAGGCGCGCGAGGAGGTGCACCAGATGCTGACGGAACTGGGCCTCAACCGCAGCCCCGTCGACTATGTCGTCGAGCGTCTCGCCGCCGCCCTCGGCTGTCCGGTCGTGCTCGAAGACTCGGCGCACCGAGTGGTCGCGGTCGCGATGCAGAGCGAGGATCCCGCCTCGACCCTCGCGCCCTGGAACTGGGGCGGCGAGCCGGTGCTTCCCGCGGCGAGCGCGCGCGTACCCGTCGAGGCGAGGGGCAGCCGCTGGGGCTTTCTCACCGCGCTGCCCGGCCCTGCGCACCCGGCCGGCCGGCGCACCGTGCTCGAGCTCGGGGCCTTCGCGCTGGCGCTCGGCCGCCTCGCGGACACGAGCGCGGACCAGTGGCTGCAACTCGCGTCGAAGCGCGTCTTCGAGGCGCTACTCAGCGGCCGCTACCGCAACGACACCGAGCTCGAATCGCAGCTCACCGCCGCCGGCCTCCCGATCGAAGGCCGGGTGATCCTCGCTGCGACGCTGCGCGGAACGGGAGATTTCGGTGCGCACGACTCGCTCGCGCACGCCATTCTCGAGACATCGCTGCGGCGCGCGGTCGCCCCGGAGGGACGCGTCTTGATCGCCGACGACGACGGGGCACTGCTCACGATCGTCTCGCTGCCCGAGGGCGATCCGCGCCTCGGCTGGGCGCAGGATCGCGACGCCCCCCTGCTCGCGGTGCGTCTCGCCCGCGAGCTCGACATGCTCGTTCCGGACCCGACACCGGACGCGTGGCGCGCACATCTCGCGCTGGGCGCCCCGGGTCGTCGCCTGCGGCAACTCGTGGCCTCGCTCGAACAGCTGCGTTCCGCAGGACGATTGGCCGCCTCGTCCGAGGTGGGCCGTGTGACCGTGCAGCAGGCCGAACGGCAGCCGCTTGCGCACCTGGTGCGCTCGCTCGCCGGCGCGCCGGAACTGCAGCAGTTCGCCTCCGACATGCTGGGCCCGCTGATCGAACACGATCGGGGGCAGGGGCCGGGACACACGGGCGATCTGCTGCGGGTGCTGTCCGCGTATACGGCGCACCCGACGAATCGCTCGCTCGCGGCGCAGCAGGCCCGGTTGTCGCGTTCGGTGTTCTACCAGCGCCTCGATCTGATCGAACAGCTGCTCGGGATGGATCTCAGCGACGGCGAGACGCTCGCCGCCCTCATGGTGGCGCTGCTCGCCCAGCCGGGAGAGGCCACGCCCTCCGACCGCCACCGCGCGAACTCAGGCCGCGTGCAGCGGCGGGATCCATGATCCCTCGCGCTTGTCGAAGATGATGTGCGTCTCGGTACCTCGCACCGAGGGGTGCACGGTGACGTGATCGAGCACGAAACTGCGCAGCTGCTCTCCGTCGGCGACCGCCACGGTGATCATGAAGTCGTAGCGACCGGTGAGGTTCATCACCTGCAGTACGTTCGGCGCCTGCACCATGCTCGTCATGAAGCGGTCGACGACCTCACGCGAGTGATTCGTGAGCACGACCATGATGACCGCGTTGAGCGCGTAGCCGAGCTGTGCGTGGTCGAGCTCCAGGCGCCGCGGGCGGATCACGGCCGAGTCGCGCAGCCGGCGCACCCGATACGCACAGGTCGACTCGGCTGCGTCGAGCTCTGCGGAGAGCGACTTGTTGGTGAGGCCGGGATCCTCGCTCAGCAGACGTACGATCTCGAAGTCGAGTGCGTCGAGGGAGATGCCCCGCGCCTGAGATCGCCCCGATTGCGCATTTCCCATTTCGACACGCTCCCTCTCTCCTTAAATAAATGACAACACAATTATTACGATGAATTCTTGGAGATTCACCAAGGATACTTCCATGGGATTCGATACGGCACCAAGATATGGCCATGGATGACCTCTCAATGACGATGGACACGCTCGCCGTGCACGCTGGCCGCGAAGACCTCACCGCGCTCGGGATCCACGCGCTGCCGATCGACCTCTCGACCACGAACCCGCTGCCCGACATCCAGAAGGGCGGCGACTCCTACGAGGCGCTCGCAACCGGCGGCACGCCTCCCGAAGGCGGGAGCAACGTCTACGCGCGCCTGTGGAACCCGACCGTTGCACGATTCGAGGCCGGGCTCGCCCGGCTCGAGCACGCCGAGACCTCCGTCGCCTTCGCGAGCGGCATGGCCGCTCTCAGCGCGGCGATCCTCGCCTTCACCGCGTCGACCGGCGCACGGCACGTGGTGGCGGTTCGCCCGCTCTACGGGGGCACGGACCACCTCCTCGCGACCGGGCTGCTGGGCACCGAGGTCACGTTCTGCAACGCTGACGAGGTGCGCGGGGCCCGCCGCCCCGACACCGGTCTCGTCATCATGGAGACCCCCGCCAACCCGACGCTCGAACTCGTCAGCATCTCGATGGTCGCCGAGCAGGCAGGGGATGTCCCCCTGCTCGTCGACAATACGTTCGCCACTCCGGTGCTCCAGAACCCGCTCGATCACGGCGCCGCGATGTCGATGCACAGCGCGACCAAGTATCTCGGCGGCCACGGCGACGTCATCGGAGGCGTGATCGCCTGCTCCGAGGCGCACGCGAGCATGCTGCGGCCGATCCGCGCCATCACCGGCGCGATCCTCCACCCGCTCGCTGCGTACCTGCTGCACCGCGGCCTCACGACGCTGCCCCTTCGCGTGCGCGCGCAGCAGGAGAACGCACAGCAGATCGCCGAGTGGCTGCGCACACAGACCGCGGTGGAGAAGGTCTACTTCCCCGGCATGAACGAGGATCCCCAGGGTGTGCTCGGTACGCAGATGTCGGGCCCCGGGGCGATGGTCGCGATCAAGCTGAAGGGCGGCGCGGCTGCGGCGGAACGGCTCACGGGCGCCGTGCGGATCTTCACCCACGCGGTGTCGCTCGGCGGGGTCGATTCGTTGATCGAGAATCCTGCCGCACTCACTCACCGCCCGGTGGCGGGCGACGCGAAGCCGGATGCGGGTATCGTGCGCATGTCGATCGGGCTGGAGAGCGTAGGGGATCTCATCGCCGATCTCGAGCGGGGCCTCTGACCCGCGCTGCGGCAGAGGCCTCGAGAGAGGCGTGCGACGAGGGAGAACCCGGGCGCGCGAGGGATCGGTTCGGGTCGGTGACCACCCGCGGCGCGTTCTACCTGGGACGCAGTGGCGAGTGCTGCTGCACCCAGGAGTACATGGCGACCGCGGCCGCGGCACTCGCGTTGATCGACCGGGTCGAACCGTACTGGGTGATCTCGACGACCGCATCGGATGCGGCGATCGCATCGCCGGTCAAGCCGGGTCCCTCCTGGCCGAAGAGCATGACGCAGCGTTCTGGCCAGTCGAACGTCTCCATGGGTACGCAGCCGGGCACGTTGTCGATCGCGATGATCGGGATGCCCTGATCCTCGGCCCAGGCGACGAGCGCGGCGATGTCCTCGCGATGCTCGACATGCTGGTAGCGGTCGGTCACCATCGCCCCGCGCTTGTTCCAGCGGCGACGACCCACGATGTGCACCGTGTCAGCGGCGAACGCGTTTGCGCTGCGCACGATCGAGCCGATGTTCATGTCGTGCTGCCAGTTCTCGATCGCCACATGGAATGGGTGCCGCTGCTGGTCCAGATCATCCCTGATGGCTTCGGTGCGCCAGTACCGGTAGCGATCGATGACGTTCCGAGTATCTCCGTGCTCGAGGAGTTCGGGGTCGAAATGCGGCTCGGCAGGCCGGGTCTCCCGTGGGCCCGGCCAGGGTCCGACCCCCGAAGTACTGCGCTCGTGCGTCGATCCGGTTTCCGTTGCGGCAGTCGGACTGGCCACTTCGGCTGTCGGGTCCATCGGTTCGGGGCGAGGATCTGGGCGCTCAGTCACCCCGCTATTCTCTCAGGCGCCGGCCGCGCTCAACGCCCGCAGCTCATCCTCGTCGAGCTGGAGCCGCAGCGAATCGAGCAGCGCGGGCAGCTGGTCTTTGTTGCGCGCGCTCGCGATGGGTGCCGTGACGGCGGGCTGCTGGCGCAGCCAGGCGAGCGCAACCGTTGCAGGGGCGACCCCGCGGGCGGCGGCGACCCCATCGAGGGCTGCGAGCACGGCCAGTCCGTGGCCGTTCACGTAGGCTGCGGCGCCCTCGGCGCGCACGCTCGCTCCGGGAGCCTTCGCGTCTTCGGCCGAGCGGTACTTGCCCGCGAGAAATCCCTTCGCGAGCGAGAAATAGGGGAAGACCGCGAGACCTTCCCCTGCGGCGAGCGCACGCAGACCGTTCGATTCGAATTCGCGTTCGACCAAGTTGTAGTGGGGTTGCAGCGCGACGGGCAGATGGAGGCCCTCGGCCCTCGCGATCTTCATCCACTCTGCCGCTCGCTCGCTGGTGTAGTTCGAAATGCCGATCGCACGGATCTTGCCGTCGTCGACCAACTGGGAGAACGCGCGCGCCGTCTCTTCGAGGGGCACCTCGGCATCGTCGAAGTGGGCGTAGTAGAGATCGATGCGATCGGTGCCCAGTCGCACCAGCGAGGCATCCGCTGCGGCGAGGATGTTCCTGGCAGACAGCCCCTCGAAGGCAGGATGCGTCGAGACCTTGGTGGCGATCACGACCCGGTCGCGGGCGCCGCGCGACGCCATCCACTCGCCGATGATGGTCTCGCTCTCGCCCCCGGTGTGACCAGGCACCCAGCGCGAATAGCCGTCCGCGGTGTCGAGGAAGTCGCCGCCGCCGCGGGAAAAGGCGTCGAGCACCTCGAACGAGGCGTCTCGGTCCGCAGTCCATCCGAAGACGTTGCAGCCGAGCGCGAGCGGCGCGATCTCGATCCGGGAGCTTCCGATGCGGGCAGTCTGGGCCATGCGGTTTCCTTTGCTCTCGACGCACAGTTGCGCGGATTCATGACGCGCGGGCGAGGACGGTTCCGCGCGAGTCAAGTCTGTCAGTGGGTTCGGGTGTCGCGCCAGGCCGCAAGGGCGACCGGGTCATCGGTGACGAAGTAGTCGAGACCGATGGCGTCCGCAGCCTCCCACTGCTCGGGTGTGTTCAGCGTGTATCCGACCAGGCCGATGCCGGCCTCGTGCAGTCGTTCGAGCGCTTTCCGGTTCGCGTGCAGCAACGTATCCCTGGCGCACACCGCCGAGACCTGCAGGTCGAGTGCGAAGTCGAGAGCGGATTCGTCGAGCTCGCGAGTGAGCAGGATCGTGGCGAACTCGGGCGCCGAGCGGTGAAGCGCATCGAGCGTGTCGCGCTCGAATGAGGCGAGCACGGTGCGATTGGAGAGTCCTCTGGATCTCAGCAGATCGATGGCTGCGGCAATGCGCTCGGCGTCCCAGTCCCCCTTCAACTCGATGAACGCTCTCGTCGATACCGAGGAGACAAGGAGATCGGCGAATTCTTCCAGCGTCGGCACCGGCTCACCCGCGAACTCGGGCGCGAACCAGCTGCCCGCATCGAGTGCTCGCAGGCGCTGCAGCGTGTACTGGCGCAACGGCCCGCTCCCGTCGGTCGTACGATCGACCTTCGGATCGTGCATCAGCACCGGTACTCCGTCGGCCGTGAGTTGCACGTCCGTCTCGAGGAAGTCGACCCCCTGTTCGATCGCGAGGCCGAACGATGCCAGGGTGTTCTCCGGGGCCGAGGACGCGGATCCTCGGTGTCCCACGATGCCCACGTCGCTCTCGCGCACCATCGCGCCATGCAGCCGCAAGGGGCTGACCGCAGATGCCGCGTAGGGGTCGAACACCAGCAGGAGCGCGAGGAAGCAAGTGAGCAGCCAGGAGAGCGCTCCGCCGCTGAACGCGGTCGGACTCTTCGGTCCCCTGACTCGCATCTCCGCGAACCTCCTCGCCCGCACCTCGGTGCGTACGCCTCAGCCTAGCGAGTTTCGTTACCGTTTTGTGATATTTACTCCGGAATGACGCACGCTCCCGCAGAAGGAACTCAAGCGTCGTCCCCGACGGCATCGAAACGCTCGACTCCCGGTGCCGCCGCGGAGCGCCCGCCGGTCACCCTGCACTCTCAGGCAAAGGCTCTGCGCTCTCGGTACTGCGCGCTCAGCGCACCCTGCGCATACTCGGAAGCACCCCCGAGCAGTGCTTCGCCTCGGGTCCATCCCAAGGTTCGAGGAGGAACCACCCATGGAACAGCTACGCAGCGACTACATCGTCATCGGCGCAGGATCCGGGGGCAGCGCGGTGACGCGACGCCTGATCGACGCGGGATACTCGGTCCACGTCATCGAGGCGGGTTCGGTCGACGACAGCGCTCACGTCCACTCTCCGCAGGGTTGGCCCGCGCTGCTCATGTCCGAGAACGATTGGGCGGTCATGACCGTGCCTCAGGAGCACCTCAACGGTCGCGTGATCTACTGGCCCCGCGGCAAGGTGCTCGGCGGTTCGAGCTCGACCAACGGCATGATCTACATGCGCGGCGATCGCAGCGACTACGACGAGTGGGAGGCAGCGGGAGCGACCGGATGGGGCTGGAAAGATGTGCTCCCCGCGTTCAAGCAGTGCGAAGACCACGCCGATGGAGCCGATGAGTTCCACGGCGCCGGTGGCGGGCTCCCCGTCGAGCGCATTCCAGAGGAGATGCGCAACCCGCTTGCTCGGGCCTTCGTCGAAGCCGGCGTTCAAGCGGGCCTGGAGGAGACGGAGGACTTCAACCGCGAGCGGCTCGACGGCGTCGGCTTCAACCACACCACCACGAGGGACGGAGAGCGAGCGAGCGCGTGGAAGAGCTTCGTGACCCCCGTCCTCTCGAATCCGAACCTGACGGTCACCACGCTCGCCGTCGTGAACCGGGTGCTGGTCGAGGACGGTCGCGCAACAGGTGTCGAATACGCCATCGACGGCGAGAACCATGTGGCGCGCGCCGACCGCGAAGTGATTCTCGCCAGTGGGGCGATCGGGTCGCCAGGCATCCTCATGCGCTCCGGCATCGGCCCGAAGCCCCATCTGGAAGACCTCGGCATCGAGGTGCTCGCCGACCTGCCCGGAGTCGGCGAGAACCTGCACGATCACCTGCTGGTGAGCGTCCTCTACGAGTCGAACGAACCGGTCCCGGCCGGCAAGTGGAACCTGCTCGAGGCGCAGTTCTACGCGCGCTCCTCCGACTGGGAGGGCCCGGCACCAGATCTTCAGCCGCTGTTCATTCACGTTCCGTACCCGACCGACGGCGGGGCGGCACCGGAGCAGGGATACACCATCACCGCCGGCACGGTGCGTCCGTACTCCCGGGGCACCCTCCGGCTCGCATCCGCCGACCCCTCGGTTCCGCCCCTGGTCGATCCGAACATCTTCGCCGACGAACGCGATGTCGAGGCGATGGTCGACTCGATCGAACTCTCACGCAAGGTCGGAGCGCAGGCCGCCTTCGCTCCATACCGCAAGACCGAGTTCTCGCCCGGCCCGGAAGTGACGACACGCGCTCAGTTGCGCGACTTCGCTCGCAACACGGTCGGCACCTACCACCATCAGGTTGGCACCTGCCGCATGGGCCAGGACGATCTCGCCGTCGTCGACCCGCAACTGCGCGTACGCGGTGTCGCCGGACTGCGCATCGCCGACGCGTCCGTGATGCCGTCCGTGCCGAGCGCGAACACCAATGCGCCCTCGATCATGATCGGATACCGCGCGGCGGAGTTCATCCTGCAGGACGCAGCGTAGGCGGCTCGCGGGGGTGTCGCCGCAATCGACGCCCCCGCTCAGCGCTTGACCGCCGAGAGCACCGTGAAGGTGCGATCCCTTGCGATCTGCCGAGTCGGGCCGATCTCACGCTCCACGAGCGAGCGGTAGCCGAGGTGCGTATTGAACACGAGACGCAACTCCCCACCGCTCGCAAGCGCACGCGCCGCCGAACGGATCAGTCGCTGCCCCACCCCGGCATGCACCGTCGCGCCCGAGTGAAACGGTGGATTCAGAAGCACGAGATCCGCCCAACCGTCGGCCACCGCCTCGCTCGCGTCCGCACGGTGCACCGAGAGCCGATCCTCGACCCCTGCAGCCGACGCGGTCAACCGGGTCGAGGCGACCGCGGCGGCGGACTGATCGCTCGCGAGGACTCGTGCCGAAGGAAACGCGACTGCCGCCGAAACAGCGAGCACGCCGTTCCCGCAGCCGATGTCCACCACCCGCGCGGGCGGGACCGCGGGGGCCTCCTCGCGCAGTGTCCGAAGCAGCAAGCGACTGCCATGATCGAGGGATGCCCCACCGAACGTCGCACCGTGGGCGAATAACTCGAAGGGCAGATCCGGGTCACCCGACTGCTCGGGAAACCGAGGAGCGCCGAGCGCCTCGACCGCTTTCGGCGACCGCGCAGTCAACACCCTGGCCTTTCGACGGCCGAGCCCCGCGGTGACATCGCCGAAGTGACGCGCGAGCAACTCGTTCATTCCGCGACTCATGTGCTTGTCCCGCCCGCCAGCGAGCAACGTCACCTCGGGCGAGGCGAAGCGAGCGACATTCCAGGAGATCTCCTCCAACTCGGCAAGCGACCGGGGCAACTGCAGCAGCACGAGCGTCGCACCCCCAAGCAGCGACGCGCCGAGTGCGTGATGCTCCGCGCGGTCGCGAAGTCCGAGCCGGTCCGCATTCGCGGCGAGCGCTCGCTCCGAAAGTACTGCGTCCTGGTGCACGCGAATGCCGGATGCGCCGAGAGATCCGGCCGCGCCGAGCGTCAGCGCGCCGTGACGGTCACCGATGACCACGATCGAACCCGGCTCCAAGGTCGCCGCGCCGAGCGCTCGGGCCTGCGCGAGCAGCAGCAGGTCGGCGGCGTCGTAGGCCTGCAACTCCGGCGCGTCGAAGTCGGGCTCACGCGAGAGACCCGAAAGCAGCATCTCGAGTCCGGTCGCGTGCTCGGGCGGTTGGTTCACCCCACCATTGTTCCACCCTGCGGCACCGGAGATGGCCGGGTCGCTTCGCGGATCAGCGCCCGTCGGGACGCCACACCACGACTTCGGCGCTGCGGCGCAGCCGCGATCCTCGACGCATCGTAATGATCTCGCCCGCTTGTCCCGCCGCGAACACGCGCCGCTCGGGACGGTTCAACATCTCATCAGAAAGCGCGCGCTCCAGCTCGCGCACGCGACCCTGCAACTCTCGGACCTCGTCCTCGAGCTGCAGGACACGGCGGATGCCTTCGAGGCTCAGGCCCTCGGCCGAGAGCTTGGCGACCTCGCGAAGCTGCTCCACATCGTGCAGCGAATAGCGTCGGGTATTGCCGCTCGTGCGCTGCGGCGATACGAGACCGATCCTGTCGTACTGACGCAGCGTCTGCGGATGCATCTCCGCAAGCTCGGCCGCCGCCGCGATTGCGAAGATCGGAGTGAACCGATCCATCTGCTGCCTCTGCTGCGACATGTTCAGCCCTTCGCCCTCGCGAGCAGATCGGCCCTCGGATTCTCGTCGGGCATCTCGGCCTCGAATGCCTGCAACGCCGCCTTCGCCTGATCGCTCAGGTGCGAGGGCACGGCCACCTGGACCTCTGCCAGCAGATCGCCGGTGGCCTTCGACGTTTGCACCCCTCGGCCCTTCACCCGGAGGACGCGTCCGCTCGGAGTGCCGGGCTGCATCTTGAGCTTCACCGGTGCTCCGCCGAGCGTGGGCACCTCGACGGTGGCACCGAGTGCGGCTTCGGCGAAGGTGACCGGCAGTTTCACGCGAAGGTTGTTGCCCTCGCGCTCGAACACCGGATGCTTGCGCACGTGCACCGTCAGCATGAGGTCCCCAGCGGGACCGCCGTCGGGGCTCGGCTCGCCCTTGCCGCGGGCACGGATGCGCTTGCCGTCCTCGACTCCGGACGGAATCTTGACCTTGACCTGCCCGTTGGGGGTCTGCAGCGTCACGGTGTCACCGCGCACGGCAGTCTCGAAGTCGAGCGTGGTCGATGCGCTGATGTCGCGCCCAGGCCGGGGGCCCCGAGGAGCCCTCGGAGCACCTCCGAACATGCTTCCGAAGATGTCGTCGTAGCCGCCGGCGCCGCCGCCCTGCTGGAAGGTGAAGCGCTGGCCACCGCCGCCCTGACCGCCGAACATGCCCCCGAAGATGTCCTCGAAGCCCTGCCCTCCGGCCCCACCCGAGGTGAAACGGGCACCACCGGCACCCATGGCGCGGATCTGATCGTACTCGGACCGCTGCTCCTTGTCGGAGAGCACTGAGAACGCCTCGCTGATCTCCTTGAACTTCGCCTCGGCGGCCGCGTCGCCCGGATTGGAGTCCGGATGGTACTTGCGCGCCAACCTGCGGTAGACCTTCTTCAGTTCGGCGTCGTCGGCATCTTTCGACACACCGAGAATCTGGTAGAAGTCCTTCTCGAGCCAGTCTTGACTAGCCATCCGTGGGTACCGCCACCGCTACCTTGGCGGGGCGCAGCTCCACCTCGCCTAACCGATATCCGCGCTCGACGACGTCGAGCACGGTGGCCTGCTCTGTGCCGGGCATCGGCAACTGAGCGATCGCCTCATGCACCTGCGGATCGAAGACTTCGCCCTTCTCGCCGAATCCGACAAGACCCATGCGCTCGAACGAGCCTCGAATCTTCTGCGCGATCGTGGCGAATGCACTGCCCTCTTCGAGGTCGCCGTGCGCCTCCGCGCGATCGAGATCGTCGAGCACCGAGAGCAGCGAGTTCACCGCCGCGGCCTTTGCCCGCTGCTTCTCGATCTCGGCGTTGGCTTCGGTCCGCTTCCGGTAGTTCGCGTACTCCGCGCTGATGCGACGCAGGTCCTCCAAGTAGGGGTTCGCGGTGTCCTCGAGCGGATTCACCGCGGGCGCAGCGTCGATACCCTCGGTCGCCCCGTTCGCGGCGGCCGAATCCTGATCTCCGCCATGGCCGGAGCCGGCTGCCTGCTCGGCAACCGGCTCACGGTCCGCAGACGCAGCCTGGCTGGTCTGCTCGGCGTCAAGGATGTCGTCGACCGTGAGGTCGTCTTCCTCGTTCGCCATGGTTACTTCTGCTCCTCGTCGTCTTCGACAACCTCTGCGTCGACCACGTCGTCATCGTTCGATGCGTCGTCGGCCGGGGTATCGGCGGTCGGGGCCTCGGCCTGAGCGGCCTCGTAGATGGCCTGGCCGAGCTTCTGCTGACTGGTGCCCAGCTTCTCGGCCGCCGTCTTGACCGCCGCGTTGTCATCGCCCGCGAGCGCCTGCTTCAACTCGTCGAGATCGCCCTGCACCTCGGTCTTGACGTCCTCGGGGAGCTTGTCCTCGTTCTCGCTGAGAAGCTTCTCGACCGAGTAGGCGAGCTGCTCGGCGTTGTTGCGCTCTTCCGCAGCCTCTCGTCGCTGCTTGTCCTCAGCCGCGTGCTCCTCCGCCTCGCGCACCATGCGCTCGATGTCTTCCTTCGAGAGCGTGGACCCGCCCGAGATGGTGATGGTCTGCTCCTTGCCGGTGCCCTTGTCCTTCGCCGACACCTGCACGATGCCGTTCGCATCGATGTCGAAGGTGACCTCGATCTGAGGGATGCCGCGAGGAGCCGGAGCGATACCGGTCAGCTCGAACGTTCCGAGATTCTTGTTGTCGCGGGTGAAGTCGCGCTCGCCCTGGAACACCTGGATCGCCACCGAGGGCTGGTTGTCCTCGGCCGTGGTGAAGGTTTCACTGCGCTTGGTCGGGATCGCCGTGTTGCGGTCGATGAGCTTCGTCATGATGCCGCCCTTGGTCTCGATGCCGAGACTCAGGGGGGTCACGTCGATGAGCAGCACATCCTTGCGCTCGCCCTTCAGCACGCCTGCCTGCAGCGCAGCGCCAACGGCCACGACCTCGTCGGGGTTGACGCCCTTGTTGGGCTCACGACCGCCGGTGAGCTGCTTGACGAGCTCGGTCACTGCGGGCATGCGGGTCGAACCGCCCACGAGGACGACGTGCGCGATGTCGCCGACCTTCACGCCGGCTTCCTTAATCACGTCTTCGAAGGGCTTGCGGGTGCGCTCGAGCAGATCCTTGGTGAGCTCTTCGAACTTCGCGCGGGTCAGCGTCTCGTCGAGGTTGGCGGGGCCGTTCTCGGTGAGCGACAGGTAGGGAAGCTGGATCTGCGCGCTCATCGAGCTCGACAGCTCCTTCTTCGCTTGCTCGGCTGCTTCCTTGAGTCGCTGCAGCGCGATCTTGTCGCCCGAGACGTCAACGCCCGAGGTGGCCTTGAACTGCTGGATCAACCACTCGACGACGCGCTGATCCCAGTCGTCGCCGCCGAGGCGGTTGTCGCCTGCGGTCGAGCGGACCTGGATGGTCGAGAAGTCGTCGTCCTTGCCCACCTCGAGCAGGGACACGTCGAAGGTGCCGCCGCCGAGGTCGAAGACGAGGATGAGCTCGTCCTCCTTGCCCTTGTCGAGGCCGTAGGCGAGGGCCGCCGCGGTCGGCTCGTTGATGATGCGCAGCACGTTGAGGCCCGCGATCTCACCGGCTTCCTTGGTTGCCTGGCGCTCGGCGTCGTTGAAGTATGCGGGAACGGTGATGACGGCGTCGGTGACCTTGTCGCCGAGGTAGGTCTCAGCGTCGCGCTTCAGCTTCATCAGCGTGCGCGCCGAGATCTCCTGGGGCGTGTACTTCTTGCCGTCGATCTCGGTGGTCCAGTCGGTGCCCATGTGGCGCTTGACCGAGGCGATGGTGCGGTCGACGTTGGTGACGGCCTGGCGCTTCGCGGTCTCTCCGACGAGCACTTCGCCGTCCTTGGTGAACGCGACGATCGACGGGGTGGTGCGGAAGCCCTCCGCGTTTGCGATGACGGTCGGCTCGCCACCCTCGAGTACGGAAACGACCGAGTTGGTGGTGCCGAGGTCGATGCCTACTGCACGTGACATATGTGGTTCTCCTTGCTGTGGTTCTGGTGTCTGGATCGGGCGAAGCGCCCGAAGTCATGCGACCCGGCTTGCGCGGGACGCAAGTTGAGCCTTATGCACTCAAGTTTATTCGAGACGAGGATCAAGTCAAGTCGATCCGGACAAACTTGAGTCTCCTCGACTCAACTCTCAGCATCTATTCAGCGTCCCCACCTCCCTCTCCCACCCACCATCCCCTCCACCGCTTCCCCCTCACTCACCCGCACCTCCCTCTCCCCACCCCTCAACTTGGCCTGTCACAAAAATGCAGCCGACTGCCACCGACGACACATCCGTGACAACTCACACGGCAGGGATCTCCCCGCGCTCGCGCCGATGCGCGTCGCCGTGCGGGTGACACCTCTCAATACGCCACCCACGAGCCACCCGCATCGGCTACAGTGACCCCATGAGCGAGACATCAACGCCACTGGCGGCGAGCGCTGACGACACCCCCGTGCCGCGGCGCATCGTCCGATCCTGGGCACTCTGGGACTGGGCGACGCAGCCGTTCAACTCCGTGATCCTCACGTTCGTCTGGGTGTCGCTCTACCTCGTATCAGACAGCTTCCTGCCCGAGAGCGTGGCAGCGCAGAATGCGGACGGCTCCCTCGTCTGCTCGCGAAGCGCGGATGCGGCGACGGAGTACTGCCAGGGACTGTCCGAACTCTCGGCCAACTACGGCTGGATCACGTTCGTCGCGGGCATTCTGGTGCTCGTGCTCGCTCCCGTCCTCGGCCAGCAGGCCGATGCCCGGGGCAACAAGAAGCGGTGGGTCGTCGGAGGAACGGCGATCCTCGCTCTGCTGCAGTTCGCGCTCTTCTTCGTCTTCTCCGATCCGGCCTTCTTCTGGTTCGGTGCGATCGCAGTCGCCTTCGGTTCGGTGGCGAGCGAGATCGCGGGCGTCAGCTACAACGCCATGCTGCTTGAGGTCTCGACGAAGAAAACCGTCGGGCGGGTGAGCGGGCTCGGCTGGGGCCTCGGGTACATCGGCGGCATCGTCGCGCTCGTCCTGGTCGTGGTGGTCACCCAGCTCAACTGGTTCGGGATGGATGTCTCAGACGGACTCGCATACCGCCTCATCGCCGTCGGCGCAGCCGTGTGGACCGTCGTCTTCTCGCTGCCGTTCGTGCTCAACGTGCCCGAGGCGCCCGCACGGGTCGACCGGCCGAAGGTCGGCTTCTTCCGAAGCTACGCCGTGCTCGTTCGCGATCTCGCAAAGCTGTTCAGGGATCACCGCACGACATTCTGGTTCCTCATCTCGAGCGCGGTCTACCGGGACGGACTGGCGGGCGTCTTCGCCTTCGGCGGGATCCTCGCGGCAGTGTCCTTCGGCTTCTCCCCAAACGAGGTGATGATCTTTGGGATCGCGCTGAATCTGGTCGCCGGCGTCTCGACGATTCTTGCGGGCCGTCTCGACGACCGCTTCGGACCGCGCGCCGTGATCGTCTGGTCGCTCGTCGTCCTCATCGTCAGCTCGCTGTTCGTCTTCTTCTTCCGGGAGGAGGGCAAGATCATCTTCTGGATCGGCGGCATCATCCTCTCCGCAGGCGTCGGCCCCGCGCAGGCGTCGAGCCGTTCGCTGCTCACCCGGGTCACCCCGTCGAACATGCAGGGAGAGATCTTCGGTCTCTACGCGACGACCGGTCGCGTGATGAGCTTCCTCTCGCCCTGGCTCTGGGCCGCGTTCATCGGCTGGTTCGGCGCGACGCACTTCGGCGTGATCGGCATTGCGATCGTGCTGCTCGCAGGCCTGCTGCTCATGCTCTTCCTCGTTCCGTCGGGGCTGAGCCGCGGATCCAGCGCGACCGACGCGCACTGAGCCTCAGCGATTTGCGGGGGCCGGACTCGGGCCGTAGCGTAAAGGTCATGAGCATTACACGACAGACCACCGTGACCGCCTCCCTCCTTCTTGCTGCCGGGCTCGCGCTCACGGGCTGCAGCAGTCCTTCCGCACCCGCGGAGAAGGCCCCGGCGAAGACCGAGCAGCCGTCGGCCTCCGGCCCGCTCACCCAGGAGAACTTCGTCGAACGAATCTCTGCGGCGCAGCTCGCGGCCGGGGCGGCGCACATCACCATGGAATCTCCCGCGGGCGCGACCGGCCTCATCGAGGGCGACATCGAGATCTCGGACGATCCGAGCAAGGTGCGCGGCGTAATGACCATGGATCTGCCGACGGGGGCCGCCGAGATCCGCATCGTCGATGGCACGATGTACATGAACATGGGCGAGCTCAGCAAGGGCAAGTTCATCGACCTCTCGCAGGCTCCGGGCGGCGGCGATATCGCGGGATCGCTCTCGCAGATGAACCCCGAGACGCAGCTGAAGACCTTCGACGCCGCGATCGAGTCGTTCACCGCCGAGCCCGCCGACGAACAGATCGACGGTGTCGATGTGACGAAGGTCACGATGGTGCTGAACACCCAGAAGCTGCTCGAGAGCAGCTCGTTGAGCGAGGCGGGCGCGCAGGGCCAGGCGCTCGTCGATGCGTTCGGCGAGACGATGGAGTACGTCATGTACGTGGGCGATGACGACCTGCCGCGCAGGATCACCGCGCCCTCGCCGAACGGAACCTACAACATGGACTACTCCTCGTGGGGGAAGTCCGTCGCGGTCGAGGCGCCCAGCGCCGATGAACTGATCGATCCGTCGGCCCTCGGCTAAACCCTCGGAACGCCTCCGGCTGAGAGCGGCCGGGCGAGGATCCCCGAACCGTGTCGGATCCACGCCCCGGCCGCTCTCGTCGTCTCTTCGGCGCTGCGGCCCGCTCCTCTCCTCTGAAAGGCTACGATTGAGGGATGCCGAAAGTCGCCCTCTCCCCCGAGCAGTTGGCGGTGTTCGAGCGGATCGAGCATACGCGAGAGCACGTCTTCGTCACGGGCCGCGCGGGCACCGGCAAGAGCACGATCCTGAACCATCTCTCGTTTCACACGAGCAAGATCATCGCGGTCTGCGCGCCGACGGGTGTCGCGGCGCTCAATGTCAGCGGTCAGACGATTCACTCCCTGCTCCGCCTGCCGACCGGGGTGATCGCCGATCACGAGCTCGATCAGCCCGCTGAACTCAAGAAGATGCTCGCGGCGATCGATACGCTCGTGCTCGACGAGGTCTCGATGGTCTCCGCCGATCTCATGGATGCGATCGACCGCTCCCTTCGCCAGGCTCGCGGGCGCAAGCACGATCCCTTCGGCGGCGTGCAGATCATCATGTTCGGCGACCCGTACCAGTTGCCGCCGGTTCCACCGAGGGATCCCCACGAGCGCGCCTACTATGCCGATACGTACCGTTCGCTCTGGTTCTTCGATGCGAAGGTATGGCTCGACACTCCGCTGACGATCATCGAACTCGTCGAAGTGCATCGTCAGAGAGACGATCGCTTCAAGCAGATCCTCGGCGCAGTCCGGTTCGGTGAGGTGACGGCGGACATGGCGGAGGAGCTGAACCGCGCCGGCGCGCGGCCTGCCCCCGAGGATGCGCTCACGCTTGCGACCACGAATGCGACGGTGGCGAGGATCAACGCCGCTCGCCTGGCGAAGATCACTGGGGACCCGCTGCGCGCGGTAGCCGAGGTCAACGGCGAGTTCCGTGAGAACACGTATCCTGCCGACGAGGTGCTGGAGCTCAAGGCCGGAGCACAGGTGATGTTCCTGCGCAACGATCCCGATGGCCGGTGGGTGAACGGTACGATCGGCACGGTGTCCCGCGTGTCCGGAACCGTCTGGGTCGAGGTGGATCACGAGGAGTTCGAGGTCGAGCCGACGGTCTGGGAGCGCTACCGGTACCGCTACGATGCCGAGACGAAGAAGCTCGAGAAGGAGGTCGTCGCGGAGTTCGAGCAGTTTCCGCTGCGCCTCGCCTGGGCGGTCACCGTGCACAAGTCTCAGGGGCACACCTACGATCAGGCGATCGTCGATCTCGGCCCGCGCGCCTTCACTGCCGGCCAGACCTATGTGGCGTTGAGCCGGGTGCGCTCACTCGAAGGGCTCTATTTGCAGCGACCGCTGCAGCCTCGCGACGTGATCGTCGACCCGAACGTGACGCGCTTCATGAGCGGAGCGCTCCGCGGCGAACGCATCGCATCTGCCTGAGCAGGATGCCGCCCCGGCGTGCCCGCACCCCATGTCGGACACTCGGCAGGCATCGACTCGAGTCCCGGAGGCCTCGACAGCGCCGTGGGGGTCAGCTCTTCTTCGCCTTGGCGGCCGCCTTCGCCGCGCGCTTCGCCTCTCGCACGAGCGCCAGCGTCTCGGGCGAGGTGATGTCGGCGACGCTCTTGAACGATCCCTCCTCGCCGTACGGAGTCGACGCCTCGCGCCAGCCGTCGCCGTCGAAACCGCATTGCTTGCCGAGCAGCGCCAGAAAGATCTTCGCCTTCTGCTCGCCGAAGCCTGGCAGCGTGCGCAGACGTGTGAGCACGGTCGGGCCGTCGGGCTTCCCCCGGGTCCAGATCGCAGCCGCGTCACCGCCCCAGTCGTCGAGCAGCACTTGGGCGAACGACTGAACCCGTCCGGCCATGGAACTCGGAAAGCGGTGCACCGCAGGTGTCTGCGCGAAGAGGGCGGAGAACGCCTCGGGGTCTGCACCCGCGATGGAAGCGGCATCGAATGCTCCCAGCCGCTCCTTGATCTTGAACGGCCCCGCGAAGGCGACCTCCATGGCGACCTGCTGGTCGAGCAGCATGCCGATCAGCAGGGCGATAGGGTCGTCGGTGAGCAGGCGGTCGGCCTCGGCGTCATCGGTGAGGTGAAGATCCATGCGTCCAGTATCGCAGCGAATCCTCGGGCGTCTCCATCTCCGTCTCAGGCGAAGTCCGAGCGCATCGAACGGGTCGTGTGCGACCCGAACCCCTTACTCGCCTTCGGCGTGCACCGATCTGGCTGTGGCCGGCGGGATGCCGATCTCCTCGACGCGGTGGCCGTCGCAGAGGGCCTGGGTCACCGTGGCGCGATCGATTCGCGTCAGGAGAAACCATCGCATTTCATTCCGTAGGCGGCACCAGCCGATGAGATACCACCGACCTTTCGTGGAGGCGAAGATCACCGGCTCCACATCGCGTGTGGTGGTGTCGCCGCTGCCTGACGTGTAGCGGATGCGCACGACTCGCTGCTCGGCCATCGCCTCCTCGATCGCCGACTTCACGACTCGCGTGGCGGGTCGATCCGTATCGACCCAGATGCGACGGGCAAGTCGGTCGGCCTTCGCTCGAGTTGGCGGATCGAGGACATCCATGATTTTCCGGATGCCTGCCGCAGCGAGGTCGGCATAGGGTGCATCGGGAGCTGCCGACACCGCGGAGAGGAGCGCAACCGCTTGGGCCGGGCTCAGGCTGATCGGCGGCAGGTTGGACCGCGCGGACACTCCGTAGCCACCGCCCGGGCCGGGGCGCGACCAGATCGGCACCCCGCTGTGCTCCAGCGCATCGAGGTCTCTTTTGATCGTGCGGAGGGAGACGCCGAACTCTTCGGCCAACCGTTTCCCCGTCCGTCCGCGAGCACCGCTGCGTCGCAGCATCTCGGACAGTGCGTGGAGCCGTTCTGCTCGCTTCATCGCTTCACCTCCTTCAAATCATGTCAGAAATAGTGCCATGCTGTTGTCCAGGGGCGCTGAGAGGATCGTGGCATGACAACGATCACAGACAATCCGACCATCCTTCTCATCCCCGGCCACTGGCTGGGTGCCTGGGCTTGGGATGAGGTCGTGGAACAGTTGACCGCGATGGGCCGACGAGCGATGGCGCTCACTCTGCCAGGTCTCGACGAAGCGGACCCCGATCGTGCTTCCCGAACGCTCGGCGACCAGGCGGCTGCGATCGAGCGGGCCGTGGCCTCCCATGCCGATCCGGTGATCATCGTGGCTCATAGCGGAGCAAACGCGCCGGTGAGTCTTGTGCTGGATCGCTCACCCGAGCGGCTGAGCCGAGTGGTATGGGTCGACAGCGGACCGGCCGCCTCGGGAACGGCGTTCGCACCCGATTTCCCGGAGGGCGCAGCGGGACTCCCCCTGCCGCCGTTCGAAGCGCTCGGCAAGCAGGCGAGTCTGGAAGGTCTCGGTGCCGATGTGCGTGAGCGCTTCCGCTCCCGAGCGCTCCCCCAGCCCGGATCGGTGCTGCGTGAAGCTGTGGAACTCGCGAACGAGGATCGCTTCGACGTGCCCCTGACGTTCGTGTGCTGCTCGATGCCGAGTTCGCAGGTGAGGGAACTGGTCGCGGCCGGTCATCCCCTGTTCGCCGAGGTCGGCCGTTTCAAGGATGTCGGCTACGTGGACCTCCCGACGGGCCACTGGCCGATGTGGAGCCGTCCTTACGAACTCGCCCGGATACTCGCAGGCGACTCCGCGGGGGCCTGAACCTCCGGGAGCGGTCAGACGCACCGACCGGTCCAGGGCAGGGGGGCCTGCGCCCGAAGAGTGCGAAGCGTCGAGCGTAGACTGGGGCTGTGAGTTTTCGAGAGCTGTACTCCCAGCGTCAGGAGGTCGTCGGCGATGCACTCGCCGACGGTGAGTGACCGCCTCGCTCCTGCCGCACCCGCGATCTGCCCGGTGCGGCGGGTTTGACCACCCCACGCTCAACACTCATCTAGCGCGCGCACCCGAGCGGGTCGCTCGCGCCCGAAAGGTCTCACATGCAACCCCTCACCGAATCGTTCATCCGTTCCTCCTTCGTCAACGCCTCGCGCAGGGAGGTGAAGGAGCTGACCCTCCCCGAGCAGTTCGAGGTGCTCGCCGAAGCCGAGTGGCACGACCTCGACTACCTGGGCTGGCGCGACCCGAGGTTCGCGAGGCGAGCCTACGTGGTGGTGCCGCGGCTCGATGGTGAACCCGCGGGCATCGTGCTCACGCAGGCAGAGGCGTCAGCCCGTTCCAGGGCCATGTGCAATTGGTGCCAGGACGTTCGACTTCCGAACGATGTGGCGTTCTGGAGTGCAAAGCGCGTCGGCGAAGCCGGTCGCCGCGGCGCCACCGTCGGCACACTCATCTGCCGGGATTTCGAGTGTTCCCGAAACGTGCGAAACGATCCCCCGCCCGCATACGTGGGATACGACGTCGCGGCTGCGCGCAGCAAGCGGATCGACGACCTGCGGGTGAAGGCGACCGGTTTCGCCGAGATGCTGATCGCCGGTCGCTGAGGAGCGCCGGGGCCGAAGCATTCGCGCCCGGGACAGCGAACGAGGGGAGCCCCGGCCGTCGTGGCCGGGGCTCCCCTCGTTCGTGGGCGAACTCAGCCGAACTGGTTCATCGTGTTGTCCTTGCCGCCTGCTTTGAGGGCCGCATCTCCGGCGAAGTACTCCTTATGGTTGTCACCGATATCGCTGCCGGCCATGTTCTGGTGCTTGACGGTGGCGATCCCCTCGCGGATCTCGCGACGCTGCACGTCGCGAACGTAGGTGAGCATTCCTTCGTCGCCGAAGTAGCCCTTGGCCAGGTTGTCGGTGGACAGCGCGGCGGTGTGGTAGGTCGGCAGGGTGATCAGGTGGTGGAAGATGCCTGCACGAGCCGACCCGTCGCGCTGGAAGGTGCGGATCTTCTCATCTGCGAGCTGGGCGAGCTCGGTGCCGTCGTAGTCGACGCTCATCAGTTTGTCGCGATCGTATGCCGAGACGTCGTCGCCCTGCTCAGCGAGCTGGTCGTACGCCTGCTGGCGGAAGTTGAGAGTCCAGTTGAACGAAGGGCTGTTGTTGTAGACGAGCTTCGCGTTGGGGATGACTTCGCGGATCCGATCGACCATTCCGGCGATCTGCTCCACGTGCGGCTTCTCGGTCTCGATCCACAGCAGGTCGGCACCGTTCTGCAGTGAGGTGATGCAGTCGAGCACGCAGCGGTCCTCGCCGGTTCCCTTGCGGAACTGGTACAGGTTGCTCGCGAGGCGCTTCGGCCGCAGCAGCTTGCCGTCGCGCTTGATGATCACGTCGCCGTTGCCGAGTTCTGCTTCCGAGATCTCCTCGACGTCGAGGAAGGCGTTGTACTGATCCCCCAGGTCTCCGGGGGTGCTCGTCACCGCGAGCTTCTGGGTGAGGCCGGCGCCGAGCGAGTCCGTACGGGCGACGATCACTCCGTTGTCGATGCCGAGTTCGAGGAACGCGTAGCGAACCGCGTTGAGTTTGGCGATGAAGTCCTCGTGCGGAACCGTGACCTTGCCGTCCTGGTGGCCGCACTGCTTCTCGTCGGAGACCTGATTCTCGATCTGGATGGCGCATGCGCCGGCTTCGATCATCTTCTTGGCGAGCAGGTAGGTTGCCTCGGGGTTGCCGAATCCGGCATCGATGTCAGCGATGATCGGTACCACGTGGGTCTCGAAGTTGTCGATCTGCGACTGGATGAACTCGACCGCGGTCTCGTCGCCGGCGACCCGCGCGTCGTCGAGCTGGGTGAAGAGCAGGTCGAGTTCGCGCGCATCTGCCTGACGGAGGAAGGTGTAGAGCTCCTCGATCAGCGCCGGCACCGAGGTCTTCTCGTGCATCGACTGGTCGGGCAGCGGACCGAACTCAGAACGTAGCGCCGCAACCATCCAGCCGGAGAGGTAGAGGTAGCGCTTGTTGGTGGTCTTGAGGTGCTTCTTGATCGAGATCAGTTTCTGCTGACCGATGAACCCGTGCCAGACTCCGAGCGACTGCGTGTAGACCGAGGAATCGGTGTCGTATTCCGTCATGTCGCGACGCATGATGTCCGCGGTGTACTGGGCGATCTCGAGACCGGTCTTGAAGCGGTTCTGTGCCCGCATGCGGGCGACGTGCTCGGGGTTGATCGCATCCCAGCTGGAGCCGTTCTGCTCCTTGAGGGCCTGCACTGCCTCGATGTCGTTTTGGAACGCAGTCATGGTGATTCCTTTTGCGTGGTGGCTGCTATCCCACAAGCGCTGTGGTCTAGATGGACTACTTCCACTTTGCGTCACGAAGGAGGGGGAGATACTGCGGAATCAGGGGTGAATTTTTACGATATTTCTGCTTTTTGGAATTACCACGGCTTCCGGGGGCGCACTTTCCAGTGGGTATCTCGGGTCAGCCCAGTGCCGGAGCGCCGGGAGTCTCGTCCCAGTGCCGGAGAAGGCGATGCTCGAGCCCGAGCCGAACTCCGGGCCATTCGGACGCGATGATCGAGAACACGACCGTGTCTCTCGTATAGCCCGCGGTGGGCCGCAGGTGCGAACGCAGAATACCGTCCTGTTTGGCACCGAGACGCGCGATTGCTGCTCGGGATTGATGGTTGTTGAAGTCGGTTCGAAACTCCACTGCCGAGCAGTCCCAGACATCGAACGCATGGCCGAGGAGCAGCAGCTTCGATTCGGGGTTCGTGCCGGTACCGTGTGCGCTGACCGCATTCCAGGTCGAGCCGATTTCGACGCGCGGCGTGGCGGCGTCGATATTCATGTAGGTGGTCATGCCGATGATCTCCCCCGTGTCGTTGCGGCGGGTGGTGAACGGGAGCATGGATCCTTCTCGCTGCAGTTGGAGCCTGCGTTCGATCTCGGAGTCGACTCGATCGGGTGCCGGCACGTTCGTGTACCAGAGTCGCCACATCTCGCCGTCTCGCACCGCATCGGCCAGGCCCTCGCGATGCTCGTGCGAGAGCGGTTCGAGTGTGACGAGGCGACCGGTCAGAGTTCCGGGGTGATCGAGAGTCATGCGTTCAGTCTGCCAGGCCCTGGCTCGGGCTCTCCTCAGGACCAGCGAGCATATCGAGTTCCGTGAGCGATTCCTCGAGCAGCGATTCCTCTGCGGCTCCGAGCTCGAGCGTCTCGACATCGCGCAGCTTGCGCTCCACCGCACGGGTGCGAATCCCTGCGTCGCGCACGGTGTTCTGCGCCGTCTGCAGCTGCTTGCCGAGCTTCTCCCAGACCTGCCCGTATTTCTGGAACTCGGTCTTCGCCGCACTCAGCACCTTCCACACCTCGCTGCTCCGCTTCTCGATGGCGAGCGTCCGGAAGCCCATCTGCAGACTGTTGAGAAGGGACATGAGCGTGGTCGGGCCGGCTACCGCGATGCGGTGCTCGTTGTGGAGCTTCGCGACGAATCCCGGGCGCCGCATCACTTCCGCGAAGAGCCCTTCCGTCGGCAGATACATGATGCCGAAGTCCGTGGTGTGCGGTGGCTCGACGTACTTGCCCGAGATGTGCTTCGCCTGGGCAAGCACAGCTCGCTCGATGTCCCTTCCGGCGGCTTCGATAGCCGACGGATCGCCTGCTTCCTGCGCGGCGAGCAGACGCTCGTAGTCCTCCTGCGGGAACTTCGAATCGATCGGCAGCCACACCGGCTCGTCGACTTCGCGGCCCGGGAGCTTGACGGCGAACTCGACCCGCTCGTTCGAGCCGGGAATGGTCACCACGTTCTCGGCGTACTGATCGAAGGTGAGCACGTCTTCGAGCTGCCTCGCCAGTTGCACCTCGCCCCAGCCGCCGCGGCTCTTGACATTGGTGAGCACGCGCTTGAGCCCGCCGACGTCCGATGCCAGGGTCTGCATCTCTCCGAGCCCCTTCTGCACCTGTTCGAGGCGCTCGCTCACCAGCGAGAACGATTCGCCGAGGCGCTTCTCGAGCGTGCCCTGCAGCTTCTCATCAACGGTCTCGCGCATCTTCTCGAGCTTCGCCTCGTTGCCCTGTCGCAGCTTCTCGAGTTCCGAGGTGAGGGTGCGCTGCAGTTCGACCTGCTTGGTGGCGTTCGCCTCAGTCAGTGCCTGAATGCGCTTCGAGTTCTCCTCGAGCGACGACTTCAGCGTGCCCTGTAGCTTCTCGTCGACCGCGACTCGCATCTGCTCGAGCTTGGCCTCGTTCTCGCCGCGCAACACGTCGAAGCGCTGCTCGACCGAGGTGCGCAGATCGGTGAGCGACTTGCCGAGCACGTCGTTGAGCTCCCGGCTCGAGAGCGCGCGCGCCTCGCGCTCGCGCGCGAGCTCGACGGCCTGCGCATCGCTCGATGCGCGTAGGGTTTGGCCGAGCTCGCCACGCTGGCCCTGCAGGTCCTGTCGGACCAGCCCGACCTGCCCCTGCAATTCTTGACGCAGTTCGGCCACGATGGTCGCGTGCTGCGCTGCGTCGGAACCGCCTCCCCGTCGCCCGCGCATCAGCACCACGACGAACAGGCCGATGGACAACAGCAGGTTCAGCACCACGAGCACCAGCAGCGTTTGCATCACGTTCCTCAGTTCCCCCGGTCTGCCGGGTATCGACTACGCCTTCGACCCTACAAGCGACCCCGGACATTCGCGCCAGGAGCGTCCGGCGTCACAGGTGCAGAATCGTCCTGGCGATCATGAAGTAGATGATCAGACCCGTTGCGTCCACGAAGGTCGAGATGAACGGATTCGAGAACACCGCGGGGTCCACCCGCACGGTTCGCGCGAGAAGAGGCATGCAGCCGCCAACGGCAGCCGCCACCGTGCACACCGCGAGCAGCGTGAGCCCGATCACGAGTCCGATATCGACGGAGTAGATGAGACCGGCGATGGAGAACCCGAGCGCGCCGAGCAGCAGGCCGAGCATCGCACCCGTGCGCAGCTCTCGCGTGAGCACGCGAAGGATGTCCCGAGGTCGCACATCTCCGAGCGCAAGCGCCCGCGTCACCGTGGTCGCGGCTTGATTGCCGGTGTTTCCGCCGGTACCGATCAGCAGCGGGACGAACAGGGCGAGCACGGTCACCTGTTCGAGGGTCGCCTCGAATACCGAGAGCACCTGCACGGTCAGCGTGGCTCCGACCGCGAGCACGAGCAGCCACACCACCCGCGAGCGAACCAGGGCGGCCACCGGAGTGGACAGGTACGGGCGACGCAGCGGCTCGGTACCGCCTTGCCTCGCCGCATCCTCGCTCTCCTCGAACTCGAGGATGCGAACGGCGTCATCGATGGTGAGCATGCCGACGAGCCGTCGCTCGCTGTCGACGATCGGGAGTGCGAGCAGCGAGAGGTCGGCGCAACGGCGAGCAGCCACTTCATCGCTGTCAGTCGCCTGCGCCGTATGCGCCTGCTGCATCAGGGTCGAGATCTCCGCGGCCGGGTCGGCGCCCAGCAGGTCACGCAGGCTGACCACGCCGACCACCCGTCGGGCATTGTCCAGGACGGGGATCGTGTAGACCGTCTCCGCGTCCGCCAGTCGATCGCGCACCCGCTGCAGCGCCGCCTCGGCAGTGGCATGCTCGCGCACGGACACGTACTCGGGGGTCATGCGCCGCCCGACGCTGCCCTGTCGGTAGCCGAGCAGTGCTGCGGTGAGCAGTCGCTCGTCCTCTGGCAGGTCCCGCAGCAGTCTGGTCGCGAGCGCAGCGGGCACCTCTTCGAGGAGCCAGGCCCGATCGTCGGGGTCGAGCTCGACGAAGAGTCGTGCGACTTCGGTGTCGTGCAGGCCGTCGAGCAGGTCGCTCTGCAAGGTCGGCGGCAACGAGTCGAAGACGCCGACAGCAGATTCCTTCGGCAGCAAGCGGAAGATGACGGCACGCTGGCGAAGCGTCAGTCGTTCGAATACGGAGACCAGCACGGCGTCGGGCAGCGGTGCGAGCGTGGTGGCGAGCGCGGCCAGGTCCTTGCTCGACAGCTGCTGTTCGATGTCGGCCGTCAGCTCATCGATGGTCTTGATCTGCTGGGTGGTCATTTCAACGCTCCTTCGGTAGATGGGGAGCGCGCGCCTGCCTAGCGAATGCGAGGCGAGACGGCGAGCGCAATACCCGATTGATGACTGCAACTGTCACTCGGCATGAACTCACCTCGCTTCGATTGGGGACCGGTTCGCCGAACAGGGATACGACGCATCAGAAGGTCCAACCGCAGAGCCTACCACTCCGACGGGGACCGGCGGACCTCCCCGCGCTGAGGCCTCGTGCGCTCGGAGGCATCCGCTTCACCACGGACGCGCATCTCCCGCCCAGCATCGGGAGTGCCGGGCAAGGGCGTCCTCCCGAGGATCGGGCGCGTCCTACCGGACCGCAGCCCGGCGCATCGCGAGCCAGGTGCCCAGGAGGCAGATGGCGGCGATTCCCAGTGCGACGGCCGCGAGCAACGGACGGGTGATCGCCGCGATGATCTCGCCCGCCTGCGGGACGAAGACGAGGATCAGCACGGCGAGCACGAGCGCGAGCGCGAGCGCGACCACCGTCGGCCCCTTCGAGCCGTAGCGCACCCAGACCGCTCCGAACGCGCCGCCGATGCTCGTGCTCACGAACACTCCGAGGAACACCGTGCTCACGAGTATCCAGGAGTTGCCGGAGCCGAAGACGTAGTTGTCGAGTGCGTACACTCCGACGAACCAGTGCCCGGTCGCGAGTTCGATCCAGAGCAGCACCAGCATGATGGCCGCGACATAGGCCGACAGGATCAGGTTCGCGATCGCGGTGCCGAGGACGTGCGCGCGTCGCGTCGAGCCGAGCGCGAGCGCGAAGGGAAGCGTCGTCGCGGTGGCCTGCACTCCGTAGTAGATGAGAAAGCCGGGGAGCGACCAGACCATTCCCATGTTGCCTCTGGCCCCCGCGGCGTATTCGGGCGAGCTGGAGTCGAGTCCGGCGCGCTGCAAGGCGAGTGAGATGAGGGCGCTCACGATCAGCACCAGGGCGACGATGAACGCCGGGGTCATGAACATCGCCTGGGGCTTGTTGAGGTGCAGCTTCGCGACGTTGAGTGCGTGCTTCATGGTCGATCTCCTTCGGCTGCGATGGCTTCGGTTCGAGGATCCGCCTCTGCGTCGACCGGCGGTTCCGGGGCGCTGTCGAATCCGTATGCGGCGACCAGCTGCTGCAGCGTGACCGCGCTCAGCTCGAGGTCGGTCGATTGTGCGAGCTCGCGATCCTCGTCTGTGATGCCACCCTCGATGACCGCAGTGGCGAGCCCGCCCACTCTGCTCTCGCTGAGCACCTTGCGCCCGCGTCCGTAGGCGGAGACGTCTCCTGATCTGCCTGCGACCTGGTGCGCTGCACCGCGCAGTTCGTCGACGTCCGCGTCGCGCACGACTCGACCGCGGTCGAGGATCACGACTCGTTCGAGCAGCCGATCCATCTCGTCGATGAGATGCGTGGAGAGCACGATGGTGCGCGGATGCTGCTGGTAGTCGCGCAGGAGCACGTCGTAGAAGTAGCCTCTGGCGGTTGCGTCCAAGCCGAGGTAGGGCTCGT
>JBEBSS010000007.1:0-94266 GCA_040394175.1 Leucobacter soli
GCTGCCGCGGCAAAACGCGCTGCGTTTCACCCTGAGCGTGTGGCGCGGTGGCGCCAGGACAGAACGCGGCGAAACGCGCTGCGTTTCACTCTGAGCGTTCTGTCCGAACCCGCTGCGAGATGGTCTGCATGACGGCGGTATCGGCGAGCGTCGTCGTGTCGCCGATCTCCTTCCCCTCTGCGGCCTGCTTGAGCAGGCGACGCATGATCTTGCCTGATCGGGTCTTCGGCAGCTCGTTCACGATGAACACCTGCCTCGGACGCGCGATTGCGCCGATCTGCGCCGCGACGTGCTTCTTGAGTTCGGCTTCCGCATCCTCCTCGGTGAGCAGGTGCTGCTGAGACTTCAGGATCACGAAGGCCACTACCGCCTGCCCGGTCGTCTCGTCATCAGCGCCCACGACCGCCGCTTCCGCAACGGCGTGGTGCTCGACGAGCGCCGATTCGATCTCGGTGGTCGACAGGCGGTGACCGGATACGTTCATCACGTCGTCGACGCGACCAAGCAACCAGACGTCGCCGTCCTCGTCCACTCGAGCGCCGTCGCCCGCGAAGTACTGGTCTCCGAACTTCGCCCAGTACGTGTCGATGAAGCGCTGGTCGTCGCCCCAGATCGTACGCACCATCGAAGGCCACGGCCGCCGAATGGTGAGCAGTCCGCCATGTCCGGGATCCACGCGATTGCCGGAGTCGTCGACGACGTTCACGTCGATCCCGGGTTGCGCGGCCTGCGCGCTGCCCGGCTTGAGCGAGGTGAGGCCGGGCAGGGGCGCGATCATGATCGCCCCCGTCTCGGTCTGCCACCAGGTATCGACGATGGGAGCCTTGCCTGCGCCGATCACCTCGTGGTACCAGCGCCACGCCTCGGGGTTGATCGGTTCGCCGACGGACCCGAGCAGCCGGATACTCGACAGGTCGTACTGCTCGGGCACCTGGCGACCGACCTTCATGCACGAACGGATCGCAGTGGGTGCGGTGTAGAGGATCGAGACGCGGTACTTCTCGATGAGCCGCCACCAGCGACCCCAGTCGGGGGTGTCCGGGGTGCCCTCGTAGATCACTTGGGTCGCCCCGTTGGCGAGCGGTCCGTAGACGATGTAGCTGTGCCCGGTCACCCAGCCCACGTCGGCGGTGCACCAATAGACATCGGTCTCTGGTTTGAGGTCGAACACGTCGCGGTGCGTGGCGGCTGCCTGCGTGAGGTAGCCGCCGCTGGTGTGGAGAATGCCTTTCGGTTTGCCCGTGGTGCCGCTCGTGTACAGGATGAAGAGCGGGTTCTCGGCGGGGAATCCCTTCGCCGTGTGCTCCCCGTCGTAGGCCGAGATCTCGTCGTGCCACCAGAGATCGCGACCCTCCTGCATCTCGACCTCGTTGCCGCCGCGCTTGACGACGAGCACCTTCTTGACCGTGCCCGGCTTGCCGTCCGCATCGTCGAGGCGCAGCGCGTCATCGACGGTGGGTTTGAGCGCCGATACACGGCCCTTGCGGTGGCCGCCGTCTGCGGTGATCACCAGCTCGGCTTCGGCGTCGTCGATGCGTGAACGGAGGCTCTCGGCGCTGAAGCCGCCGAAGACCACGGAGTGCGCGGCGCCGAGCCGGGCGCAGGCCAGCATCGCGATCACGGTCTCCGGGATCATGGGCATGTAGATCGCCACGCGGTCACCCTGGGTGACTCCGAGCGCGGTGAGCATGTTGGCTGCGCGCTTCACCTCGTGCGTGAGTTCACCGTAGGTGAGCGTCCTGCTGTCGCCGGGTTCGCCCTCGAAGTACAGGGCGACACGATCGCCGATGCCCGCAGCGACGTGGCGGTCGAGACAATTCGCGGCAACATTCAACTCGCCGTCGGCGAACCATTTCGCGAAGGGCGGGTTCGACCAGTCGAGCACCTCGGTGAACGGCTTGGTCCACTGCAGTTCGCGCGCGCGTCCGGCCCAATAGGCTTCAGGGGCTTCCGCGGCTTTCCAGTACACCGCGGGATCGCTCAGATTGGCTTGAGCCTTGAACTCTGGGCTCGGTGGGTAGCTCTCCACCTCGAGCGAGTAGCTCTCGATCGTGCCGTTTGCTGTCGTGTCGGACATGTACGCCATCACCCTCTGTCTCTGCACGCACCCCGGTGTGCGTGTGCGACCAAGCGTAAAATATATTCTCCGCGTCGGCAAGCTCTCGGCTCTCGTCGCGCGCCGTCCGCGTTCCGTTTGTCGTCCACAGCTCGAGGATCGCGGCGTTCCTTGCGAGTTCTCCACAATTCTCGCCGGGGATCCTCTGGCCGCTCCACCGAGATGTTGACTGACACGCATGCAAGCTGCGTTCTCGGTTCACCCACAGGCGGCAGAGGCGTCCGCGCGCGCACCGGCGACGGAAGCCGGTTCAGCGCCGTCGCGAACCTCAGCGCTGAGCATCGAGGCTCGACGAGCATTCGGGGCATTGCTGCCGCTCCTCGACTGGCCCGAATTGCGCGACCTGCTGATCCACGTGGCGCACGGCTCGGGGAAGCTATGGATCGACCTCGGCGGCCGTCTGCAGGAGCTGCCTGGCTGGAGCGCTTCCCCTGCGGCCGTGCGCGCGGTCGCGGTCGCGCTGATCGCCGCGGGAGGGAGACATCTCGACGAGCTGAATCCGTGCGCCGACGTCCGCCTCGGAGACGGCATACGAGTCCACGCGATGCTGCCGCCCGCGAGCGTCGAAGGAGCGGCGATCTCGATTCGCGTGCCGCGAATCGTTCCGCTCGGAATCGAGGATCTCGCCAGGGCGGGACTCTGCTCGCCGGAAGTGCTCGCCCAATTGCGAAGCGCGGTCGCCTCTCGCAGAAACCTCCTGGTGACGGGAAGCACGGGCAGCGGCAAGACCACGGTGCTCGCCGCGCTCATCGACATGGTTCCGCCCGAGGAGCGCGTGATCACGATCGAGGACGTGGCGGAACTGCGGCTTGCGCATCCTCACTGGGTGCCACTGGAAGCGAGACAGGCGAACAGCGAGGGAGTCGGCGCGATCCCGGTCGACCGATTGCTGCGCGAGGCGCTCCGCATGAGACCCGATCGCCTGGTGCTCGGCGAGTGCAGAGGCGGCGAACTGCTGACCTTGCTCGCCGCTCTGAACACCGGGCACGACGGCGGGGCCGGGACACTGCACGCCAGCGGACTCGCCGACGTGCCAGCTCGTCTCGAAGCCTTGGGCGCGCTCGGCGGTCTGACTCCCGACGCGCTCGCCCGACAGGTCTGCGCAGCGTTGCACCTCGTGGTCCATCTGGAGCGCACCAGGTCCGGCCATCACCGAGTGGCCGCGATCGGACGATTCGCAATGCGCGGGGGCGCACTGACGGTGCAGGCGGCGCAGTGAGCGCGAAGCTCCCTCTCTTCCGCCGCAGCAAGACATCGAGGCGGGACGCATCGAGATCCGTGCCGGCAATCGCCGCGCTACGAGCCGCAGCGCTTCTGCACGGTGGCGTGCCAACCGCGAACGTGTGGCGCGTGCTCGGCGAAGAACCCGGAGCCCCGCCGGAACTCGTCGCCATTGCCCGACGTATCGCCGAGGGTCACTCCAGCGCCGCGGCGCTCGCCGCCGGTTCCGGGCCTGAATGGCGTGTGCTCGCATCGGCCTGGTCCCTTGCCGAGCGGAGCGGATCGCCGGTCGCGTGGATCCTCGAACGCATCGCCTCGTCGCTCGGATCTCTCGAGAAGCTGGCCGGGCGTCGCTCGGTGCTCCTCGCCGGGCCGCGGGCGACGATTCGGCTGGTCGGTGCACTGCCGGTCGTCGCATTGGTCATGGGTGCGCTGCTCGGCTTCGACCCCCTTTCCGTGGTGCTGAGTCCAGCCGGGGCGCTGCTCGGCGTCGTCGGAGGCGCGCTGCTCGTGATCGGCATGTACTGGGCGAAACGGTTGACCGACCGCCTTGCTGCAACGGCGTGGGTGTCCGGCATCGAGTGCGAACTGAGCTGGATCGCGCTTTCGGGAGGGGCATCTCAGCGCGAGGCCACTCGCAGAGTCGTGGATGCGGTCGACGGCTTCGGCGTCGAATGGGTGCGCCTCTCCTCCATGCGCAGCGACGGAGTGGTCCACACGGTGCTGCGCGCGGCGGCCGCGCATGGCACTCCGGCGGGTCCCATGCTGCTCGCGGAGGCCTCTGCTGCCCGGGCGCGCACGCTCGCGGAACTGGAGCGGCAGGCCGAGCGTCTCTCCGTCCGGGTGCTCCTGCCGATCGGGGTGTGCGTGCTCCCGTCGTTCATCGTGCTCGGCGTGCTCCCCGTGCTTTTTGCAGTGCTGGGATCGCTCGGGCCCATCGGCTAGGCACGGGGCGGTCTGTCGTGATCTGCGGCTCGCTTTGTCGCTCAGAGAGTCTGCGATCCAGCGTTTTCCCACAGATTCTTCGATACCGGCGAAACCGCCGGTGCGAGATCGCAGGATCGCGCACGATGGAACCGTTCAGCGCGGGTTGCGGACACACCCAGCCGGCGGCCGATCAAGAGATAAGGAAGCATCGATGAAAGAGAAAATATCCCACGTGAGGAATCGCCTCGCGCTGCTCCGAGACGATCGCGGAGCGGTGACCGCGGAGTACGCGGTCATCATCATGGCCGCAGTAGCCTTCGCAGGAGTGCTGGTGGCAATCATGAGGTCGGGGGAGGTGCGCGCATTTCTGGTGAATCTGGTCGAGCAGGCGCTCAACTCCGCGGGGTAGACCGCAGAGCGGAGACTCCGCAGTCCCTCCTGGGCGAGCGGGGCTCAGTCACCGCGGAGTTCGCGATCGCCCTTCCCGCAGTGCTGATCGTGCTCGTGATCGCGGTCGGGTCCATCATGCTGGCGACGCACCGACTCGTGCTGAGCTCCGCTGCTGCGGAGATCGCCCGTCTCGAAGCCAGAGGCGACGTCGACTCCGCGGCCGCGGTGATCGGCAGCCTGGCGCTCGGCGGCGACCACGGAGTGCGAGCATACCGGAGCACTGCAGGCCCAGTGCACTGCGTCGTCTTGCGGGCCGCTCCTCTCGGCGGGGCCTTCTCCGCGTTCGAAGTCGCTGGGCGCGGGTGCGCTGCGGTCAGCGTGGTCGATCGGTGAGCGTCCCGGCTTCGGTTGCCGTCGCGGCGGCGACCCTTGCTCTTGCGTTGCCCGTCGTCGGAGCGTCGTCCGCGCTGGACGCTTCGGCGCGGGCGGCGGGAGCGGCCGATGCCGCCGCGCTCGCCGCTGCAGACGCCGCCCTCGGGTGGATCGACGCCGATCCCTGCGGTCTCGCCGAACAGGTCGTCGGCGCCCTCGAAGTCGTGCTCGACAGTTGCGACGTTAGTCTTGAGACTGGTCAGGTTCGCATCAGAGTGAGCGTGCAGACTATGTTCGGAAGAGTTGCGGCGCGTTCACACGCAGCGCCACCAGTGACATAGAGTGGTGCCCCAGAACCGCATCACATCAGGTATTACGTTGAGAAGGAGCCCTGTGGGCGCGAAGAAACTCGTCATCGTGGAGTCCCCGACCAAGGCGAAAACCATCGGAGGCTACCTTGGCGACGACTACGAGGTGATTGCTTCGGTCGGACATATTCGAGATCTTGCTGAGCCCTCGGAGCTGCCCGCCGAGCTCAAGAAAGGTCCGTTCGGCAAGTTCGCCGTTGACGTGGACCAGGACTTCGCTCCGTACTACGTGGTGAACGCCAATAAGAAGAAGACGGTCACCGAGCTCAAGCGGGCCCTGAAAGATGCGGACGAGCTGTGGCTCGCAACGGATGAGGACCGCGAGGGAGAGGCGATCGCCTGGCACCTGCTCGAGGTGCTCAAGCCGAAGGTTCCCGTTCGCCGGATGGTCTTCCACGAGATCACCAAGGACGCCATCGAGCAGGCGAAAGCCAACACTCGTGACATCGACTTCGCTCTCGTCGACGCACAGGAGACCAGGCGAATCCTCGACCGGCTCTATGGGTACGACATTTCGCCGGTGCTGTGGCGAAAGGTCGCTCCGAAGCTCTCTGCGGGCCGTGTGCAGTCGGCCGCGACCCGAATCGTTGTCGACCGCGAACGCGAGCGCATGGCCTTCGTGGCTGCGGAGTACTGGGATCTCACGGCCAACTTCCGCCCCGATGCCGATGCCGCCGACCCGACGCAGTTCGAAGCTCGCCTGGTGCGTCTCGATGGCGAACGACTCGCCACCGGCTCGGACTTCGACGACTCCGGCAAGCTGAAGGCCAAGGCCCAGAGCGCGGGCGTCGTCCTACTGCCGCAGGCGCGAGCCGAAGCGCTTGCCGCGGCACTCGCGAAGGCCCCCTCTGCTCGCGTGCGGTCGATCGAGACGAAGCCGCACACCAGGCGACCCGCGGCACCGTTCACCACGTCGACGCTGCAGCAGGAGGCCTCGCGCAAGCTGCGCTACAGCTCCAGGCAGACGATGTCGCATGCCCAGTCGCTCTACGAGAACGGCTACATCACCTATATGCGTACGGACTCGCCGACGTTGTCGAAGCAGGCCGTCGCGGCTGCTCGAAAGCAGGCGGCGGAACTCTACGGAGCGGCGACCGTCCCGGATGCTCCACGCGTATACACCGGAAAGGCGAAGGGCGCCCAGGAGGCCCACGAGGCCATCCGCCCGGCGGGTGACACGTTCACCCGTCCGAGCGATCTGAAGGGCAAGCTGAACCAGGGAGACTTCCTCCTCTACGACCTCATCTGGAAGCGCACCGTCGCGAGCCAGATGGCCGATGCGAAGGGTTCGACCGATACGGTGACGCTCAGCGCATCACTCGAAGATGCCGCGTCCAGCTCAGGAACCGTCGCCGCCGAATTCACCGCCAGCGGCACGGTCATCACCTTCCCCGGCTTCCTGCTCGCCTACGAAGAGGGCAAGGACGAGAAGCGCGGTGCCAAGGATCAGAGCGTCGAGCTGCCGCAGCTCGCAGAGGGCCAGATCCTCGCAGTCATCGATCCCGAGGCGAAAGGTCATGAGACCAGCCCACCCCCGCGCTACACCGAAGCGAGCCTGACGAAGCGGCTCGAAGACCTGGGCATCGGTCGGCCCTCGACGTACGCCGCGATCATCGGCACGATCAGCGACCGCGGATACGTCACCAAGAAGGGCCAAGCCCTGGTGCCCAGCTGGATCGCCTTCTCAGTCGTACGGTTGCTCGAAGAACACTTCTCCGAACTCGTCAACTACGACTTCACGGCTGAGATGGAGGGCGATCTCGACCGTATCGCCTCCGGAGAAGCCGAACGTGCTGCCTGGCTGCGCGACTTCTACTTCGGAAGCGACAGCCATCCCGGATTGCGGGGGGTGGTCGACAACCTGGGGGAGATCGACGCACGTGCGATCAACACGATTCGGATCGATGACGAGATCTCCTTGCGCAACGGCAAGTACGGTCCGTATCTCGAAGTGTTCGACGACAAATGCGAGGTCGGTGAGGACGGTGCGCTGAAACCGCGCAGCGTGAACATCCCAGATGGTCTTGCTCCCGACGAGCTGACGCCGGCTCGCGCACACGAGCTCGCCGACGCAGAGCCGTTGGAGGACCGCATCGTCGGCCCGCACCCGGTCACCAACAAGCGCATCGCCGCGAAGAACGGTCGGTTCGGTCCCTACGTGACCGAACTCCCCGACGAGGGCGAGGAACTGCCGAAGGGCCAGAAGGCGCGCACGGCATCGCTGTTCAAGAGCATGGACCCGGCGACCGTCGATCTCGACACCGCAGTCGCCCTGCTCGACCTTCCCCGAGTGGTCGGTACCGACTCCGACGGGGCGGAGATCACCGCTCAGAACGGCCGGTACGGACCGTACCTGAAGAAGGGCACCGATACGAGGTCGCTGACCAGCGAGGACGCCATCTTCTCGATCGATCTCGCCGGCGCAGAGGAACTCTTCTCGCAGCCCAAGTACGGCGCCCGCAAGGCTTCGAGTGCGCTCAAGGAGTTCGACGCCGACCCTGTCAGCGGGAAGCCGATCAAGGTGAAGGACGGCCGCTTCGGCCCGTACGTCACCGACGGTGAGACCAACGCGACGATCCCCCGCGGAGACAGCGTGGAAGAGATCACCTTCGAACGCGCAGCCGAACTGCTCGCGATCAAGCGCGCAAAGGGCCCCGCAAAGCGCAAAGCGCCTGCGCGGAAGCCGGCAGCGAAGAAGCCCGCTGCCAAGAAGCCCGCTGCCAAGAAGAGCAGCGCTTCGAGTGCCACCAAGAACGCGGTCGATCCGAAGCGGTCGGAGGCCGCAAAGAAGGCTGCCGCAACCCGAGCCGCAAAGAAGGCCGCCGAGGCGGCTGCAGCGGAACAGTAGCCATGCCCGGTCTCTTCATCACGTTTGAGGGCGGCGACGGTGCGGGGAAGACGACGCAATCGGAGCTGCTCGCCGAGTGGTTGCGAGCTCGCGGCTACGAGGTCGTGCACACTCGAGAGCCGGGCGGATCGGGACTCGGCGACTCGATTCGCAACGTCCTGCTTCATGGGGGTCACGTCTACCAGCGGGCCGAAGCGCTGCTCTACGCGGCGGATCGTGCGCAGAACATCGCTGAAGTCGTGCGACCGGCGCTCGAACGCGGAGCGGCGGTGGTGCAGGACCGGTACATCGATTCCTCGCTCGCGTACCAGGGAGCTGGACGACCAATGCCGCAGGACGAGATTCGGCGGTTGAACGAATGGGCGACAGAGGGGCTGTGGCCCGCGCTCACCGTGCTGCTCGACGTGAATCCCGAGCTGGCGATCAGCCGTCGAGCTGCGAAGGGCCAGCAGGCCGACAGGCTTGAGCGGGAAGCCACCGAGTTTCATCACCGGGTGCGTGAGGAGTTCCTCGATCTCGCGGCCGCCGAGCCCGAGCGCTTCCTCGTGCTCGACGCGTCGCTGAGCATCGAACACCTGCACGATCAGATCGTTGCTCGCGTCGCACCGCTTGTCGAGAGTTGACTCGGGAGTCTGACAAGCGATGAGCGATCGGCAAGCGCGTGCTCCAGGGCCGCCTCTTCGTGAGCGGCTTCGTATATTCCTGCCGTGGCATGAACCCACCCGTCAGGCGGTCACGACCGGCTGGTGGGGCTGGTTCCCCAACATTCCCAGAAACCGCTTCGGACGGTGCTGCTGGATTCTCGCAGTCGGCGGAGTCAGCGGCCTGTTCGGGACGCTCGCGGTGCTTCTGCTCCTCGGCGCGTTCTCGGAAGAGCGCATCGGATCATCGGAATGGTGGGGTCTCGCACTCGCAGTGGCGCTCTTCGCCCTCGGATCCTTGCTCTTCGCCTGGCACCTGATCCACGGCATCGCGCTTGCCCGCGCCGAAGATGCACACCTTCGAGCGCTCCGCGATGAGGCGGCGCGCAGTGCCGAACGAGTCGAGCGGGCGCGACGCCGCCTCACCGAGCAGAAGCGTCGTGGCGGAGGGTCCGCAACCTAGGCGGCAACCTCGTGATCGCTCACGATCTTGAGGCCGATGACGCATGCCACGATACCGATGAGCAGCAGAATCTTGATGAGACTGGTCGCCTCCGCGCCGGTGGCCATGCCGTAGATCACTGCGAGTGAGGCGCCGACGGCGACCCAGACCGCATACCCGGTGCCCGTCGGAATCTCGCGCAACGCGATGGCGAGTCCGCCCATGCTGATGGCGAGAGCGACGAAGAACGTCACACTGGGCCAGAGCTTGGTGAAGCCTTCCGACTTCCCGAGCGCGGTCGCCCAGACGGCCTCGAACAGGCCGGAAACGATGAGAATGATCCATGACCACACGATGTACTCCAGTGGCAAGTCTTGTCGCGTGCGGGGTACTTGACCATCGTCCCGAAGCCTGACTACCGGCTCTCATCCAGGATGCCAGCTCTGCCTGGGCAACAACTGGGCAGGGCTTTGGCAAGAGTCCCATCCGCACGGGGCGATGGGTTTCGCCTTTCACGCGAGACGGGCGACGCATTCCCATGCCTCAGCAGGGCGACCCAGCTACCCCTCCAATGACCTGTCGCGAAAGTGCAGGTGGCGTCAGTGAGCGACACTTCCGTGACAACTGATCGGGGTGGCGGAGGGGCAGGCCGTGCGACTACTCCGAGATTCCCGGACCCGCAGGCTGCTGCAGCGAACGCTCGAAACGGATGGCCGCCGCATTGGGGAGCGCCTCGAACAGTTCGGGCTCGATCATCTCGCCGAAGCGTTCGGGCAGTGTTGCGCGCGAGGCGGTCCGCAGTTCGGATACCGGAAGCGTGAAACGATCCTGCACCTCGATCGCCGCGTCAACGCCGGGCACATCCGTGACGCCGATGCGAAGCACGGGATAGCCCCGACCCTCGCAGAGACCGCGGAACTTCACGTCCTCCTCGTGGGGCACGGAGACCAGCACGCGGCCCTGCGTCTCCGAGAAGAGCGCGGCAACCGCGTCGACCTCGTCGCGCGACATGATCTCCTCGATCCAGACGCGAGCGCCGACGCCGAAGCGCAGCGCGCCGTCGGCGAGTGCCTGCGCCAGGCCGCCCTCGCCGAGATCGACCGCGGCCGAGAGCAGGCCGCCCTGGGAGGCCGCGTGCAGGAGCGCGGCGAGCGAGCGCTCGTCGTCGAGGGACACGCGGGGCGGAAGCCCGCCGAGGTGATCGTGCACGGCCTCTGCCCATGCCGAACCGTCGAGCTCGTCGCGAGTCGTGCCCAGCAGGTAGAGATGCTCGCCCTGATCCTGCCACCCCGAAGGCACACGGCGCGCGACGTCGTCGATGATTCCCAGAACGCCGACAACGGGCGTCGGGTGGATCGGGGTGTCACCGGTCTGATTGTAGAACGAGACGTTGCCGCCGGTGACGGGCACCTCAAGCGTCAGGCACGCGTCGGAGAGCCCCTCAACTGCCTTCGAGAACTGCCACATCACCTCGGGGTTCTCCGGGCTGCCGAAGTTGAGGCAATCGGTGACGGCGGTCGGCACGGCACCCGTCGTGGCGACGTTGCGGTAGGCCTCGGCGAGTGCGAGCTGCGCTCCTGCGTACGGGTCGAGCTGGCAGTAGCGACCGTTCGCGTCGGTCGAGATCGCGACGCCCAGGCCGCTTTCCTCGGAGACGCGGATCATTCCCGCAGCGTCGGGGAACGACAGCGCAGTGTTGCCCAGCACGTAGTAGTCGTACTGGTTGGTGATCCACTCCGACGAAGCCTGGTTCGGCGAGGAAGCGACGGTGAGCATCTGGGCGCGCAGATCCTCGCCCGAATCGTTGCGGGCGAGCCCGGAAGCCGCCACGGACGAAGCCTGCAGCGCATCGATCCATGCGGGGTAGGCGACCGGGCGTTCGTAGACCGGGCCGTCGACGGCGACCGTCGACGGGTCGACGTTCACGATCTCCTCGCCCCGCCAGTTGATGATGAGACGGTTGGTATCGGTCACCTCGCCGAGCACGCTCGTCTCGACATCCCACTTGGCCGTCACCGCAAGAAACTCGTCGAGTTTCGAGGGCTGCACGATCGCCATCATGCGCTCCTGGCTCTCGCTCATCAGGATCTCTTCGGCGGTCAGCGAGGGGTCGCGCAGCAGCACACTGTCAAGCTCGATGAACATGCCGCCATCGCCGTTCGCCGCGAGTTCTGAAGTGGCGCACGAGATCCCGGCGGCACCGAGATCCTGGATGCCCTCCACGAGGTCGCCGCGGAACAGCTCGAGACAGCACTCGATGAGCACCTTCTCCGCGAACGGATCGCCCACCTGCACCGCGGGGCGCTTGGTCGGGCCGCCCTCATCGAAACTGTCCGATGCGAGGATCGAGGCTCCGCCGATGCCGTCGCCACCCGTGCGGGCACCGAAGAGCACGACCTTGTTGCCCAGGCCCGAGGCGTTCGCGGTGTGGAGGTCTTCGTGGCGGAGCACGCCCACGCCCAGCGCGTTGACGAGCGGGTTCGCCTGGTAGACCTTGTCGAAGACGGTCTCGCCGCCAATGTTCGGCAGACCGAGGCAGTTCGCGTACGAGGAGATTCCTGCGACGACCCCGTGCACGACACGCGCCGTATCGGGGTCATCGATGGCGCCGAAGCGCAGCTGGTCCATCACGGCGACGGGTCGAGCACCCATCGAGATGATGTCGCGGATGATGCCGCCGACGCCGGTCGCAGCTCCCTGGAACGGCTCGATGTACGAAGGATGGTTGTGGCTCTCGACCTTGAACGTCACCGCCCAGCCCTCGCCGACATCGATGACGCCCGCGTTCTCGCCCATGCCGACGAGCAGACGCTCCCTCATCTTGTCGTTGACCTTCTTGCCGAACTGGCGGAGGTAGATCTTCGACGACTTGTACGAGCAGTGCTCGCTCCACATCACCGAGTACATGGCGAGTTCGCCCGAAGTGGGGCGACGGCCCAGGATCTCGCGGATCTTCACGTACTCGTCGGCCTTGAGCCCGAGCGCCTCGAACGGCTGATCTCGGTCAGGCGACGCGATCGCGTCGGCGACAGTGTCTGGGCGGGGTTCGGTGGCTGCGGCATGCGTCTCGGTCACCCCTCAATCCTACCTTTGGTTTTGAAGGGTCGAGGATCGCCCAGCGGTCGCTTCCGAAGACGCCCCGCGCGGCATCGCCGCTCGACGCGATGCGTCGATTTTGCGGCTGGGGTCCTTCCGTGCGGTGCACGTCAGGCACCGAGCGGGGCGCTCGGTGCGGCATCGCCGCTCGACGCGATGCGTCGATTTTGCGGCTGGCCGGGTAGCGATTCTCAGCCAGCCGCGCCAGACTGTAAGCATGAGCACGCAGAACGACCCGCAAGACGCCCAGCACAGTGGCCATCGGCCTGCTGCCGAACCAGGGGTGCCCCTCGCCCATGCGGGGGTCCCACCGGTCCCGCCTCCCGCAGGCACTGCCGCACCCGCGGCACCAGTGGCGCCGGCACCCGCCGCAGCGAAGGCGCCCGCCTCGCCGAGAAAGCTGCCGACCTTCCTGAAGATCAGCATCATTCTGCTCGCCGCACTGTCGGTCGCGGCGATCTCGTTGCTCTTCATCGGCGACTTCGAGGGCAAGTTCGAGCGGGTGTTCTCGACGTTCGTCGCCTTCGCGATCTTCGTCGGACTCACCGCGTTCGACACACGTCGCGGACTTCGCAACGAGTGGTACCCGCCGGTCGCGCTCCTCGCGAACTCCTACATTCTCGCGCTGCTCTTGATCGTGGTCTGGATGACTCCCTCGGGCTGGTCGCTCGTCTGGGACATCTTCTGGAAGAGCCTCGTCGTGATCCTCGCGACGCGTGCCGTCGTGGCGTGCGCCCAGCTGCTGCTGAACATGGCGGAGGGCCGGCCGAAGCCTCTCGGGGTCTTCGCCATGATCACGAGCCTCCTCGCCACGGTCACCGGCATCCTCTTCACCGCCCCGATCGCGATCGATGTGTTCAACGTCGAGATCCCCGATCTCTACTGGAGATTCGCGGTGGCCGCGCTGCTCCTGACCGGCCTCGGCCTGTCCATCTCGCTGCTGCTCCGCTGGTCGTACGGGAGCGCGGATCGCGAGGCGGCGAGGCGTGCGCGTGACGCAGCCCGCGATGCGGCGGCCGCGGCCTATCCGGCGGGACAGATCCCCGCACCGTATGGCGCCGTCGCTCCTGCGGCTGCTCCGCTGGTCCAGGTGCAGCCCGGAAGTCAGCACTCGGCTCAACCGCTGCTGCCCTGGCCGACGTATCCGGACGGGCGTCCGTTGCCGATCGGTTCAGACGGTCAACCCGATTTCGGAGCGCTGCACCGCTAGACGATTCCGCGGTTCGGCTGGCGCGCGTGGCTCGGTGCCGCCGAACCCTGCGCAGTCGTGAGGAGACCCGGGACCCGGTGCCCGGGTCTTTTCGCAGCCGGGGCGCTCGTTGCGCCGGTGGTCTGGCTCGGGTCTAGAATCGCCTGGTGAATGATCCTGCCGTGCTGTCGATCCGCCTGATCCGAGAAGATGAGATCGCGGCGGTGAGCGAGCTGACCGTCGAGGCCTACACCTCGGCCTACGAGATCAACGGGCGGTATCGAGACGAACTCGGGCGCGTTGCGGATCGGGTGCACACGCAGCAGGTCTGGGTGGCGATCGATGCCTCCTCTGACGAGTTGCTCGGCACTGTGACCACTCCGCTCCCGGGGCAATCGCTGAGCGACTTCGCCCGGCCCGGGGACATGGACTTCCGTCTGCTCGCGACCGCGCCAGCTGCTCGGGGGCGAGGTGTCGGGCGGGCCCTCGTGGAGCATTGCGCGGCCCTCGGGAGCGCGCGGGGCGCCACTCGTCTGGTGCTGCATACCGGAGAGGACATGGATCTCGCCGTCGGCCTGTACGAGCGGATGGGTTTCTCCCGTCTCGTGGAGATCGAGCAGGACTTCCCCTATCCGCCGGGGGTGTGGTACCCGGTGCGGGTCTACGCGAAGCCCCTCTAGGAGCCTCCGCCGTCGAGCCGCCCTCGTGCGCCCCGGACGCCGATCCTGCTGAGGGAGGGGAGTTGGCGGGATGATCAGCGACAAAAGTTCGTCAGACCTTGAACATCGGATGAACATTAGGTTAGGCTCACATCTAGTTCGGCCTCCTCCGGACAAGGCCGCGCCGAAGCTGCACACGCAGACTTCGGCGCGGCCTTTCGCATGTGATCCGAGACGAAAGAAGACTCGCCTTGACCCTCCGCACCACTCGATTCTCAGCCGCAGCCGCACTGGCTCTCGCCGCCGCACTCGCGCTTTCCGCCTGTTCTCCCTCGGGTCCGGCCGAGCCGGAAGAAGCACCCGCGACGGGCTTCGTCACGATCACCGACAACCATGGAGAAATCGAGGTTCCGGTCAACCCGGCCCGCGTCGTCGCGCTCGACAACACCGTGCTCGACACGCTGAGCGACTGGGATATCGAGTTGGTCGCCGCGCCGAAGGGCGTCATGGGCTCGGCATGGCCCGAGTACACCGACGACGACGCCGTGCTCGACGTGGGCAATCACCGCGAGCCCAATCTCGAGGTCATCGTGGGCGCCCAGCCCGACCTGATCATCGGCGGCTACCGTTTCGGCGACTACTACGACGACATCAAGGCGCAGAACCCGGATGCCGCGGTCATCGAGATCAACCCGAGAGACGGCGAGGATCCCTTCGCCGAGTTGAAGCGCCAGACCGAGATCCTCGGGCAGGTCTTCGACCGGGACGAAGATGCGGCCGCGCTGAGCGCCGAGCTCGACGATGCGATCGCCGGTGCGAAGGGCGCCTACAACGGCACGGACACCGTCATGGCCGTCAACACCTCGGGCGGGTCCATCGGCTACCTCGCTCCCGTCGTGGGTCGTTCGCTCGGACCCGTCTTCCCCGCGCTGGATCTGGTCCCCGCCCTCGAAGCCGAGGGAGACGGAGACCACAAGGGCAACGACATCGGGGTAGAGGCCATCGCCCAGTCGAATCCCGACTGGATCATCGCGCTCGATCGCGACGCCGCATTTGCCCCCGAGGATCGCGATGCGGGATCGGCTCCGGCAGATGAGCTGATCACCAATTCGGAAGCGCTGAAGAACGTTTCGGCCGTCCAGAACGGCCGCATCGTGATCCTCGACCCGAACTTCTACCTGACCGAGGGCATCCAGGCCTACATCGCTCTCTTCGGTCAGATCGAGGCAGCCTTCGACAAGGCATGAGCCTGACCGCAGAAACCGAGCGCCCAGGGGCGTCCGCACGAAGGAGCGGGCGCCCCTGGGCGCTGCCGGTCGCCATTCTCGTGGTAGTGATGCTCCTGGCGCTCTCGCTCTCGGTCGGCGCATTCGACATTCTCGGCGACGAGTTCGGGGCAGAGATGTTCTGGATCACTCGGGTGCCCCGCACGCTCGCCCTCGTGCTCGCGGGCGCCGCGATCGCGACGAGCGGGCTGGTGATGCAGGTGCTCACTCAGAACCGCTTCGTCGATGCGACCACGTCGGGCACGACCGAGTGGGCGGCGCTGGGGCTCCTGCTCACTGCGCTTCTGCTGCCCGGCGTCGGGCTCGTGGGCAAGATGGTGATCTCGAGCGTCTCCGCATTCGTCGGAGCCATGGTGTTTCTGGCGATCCTGCGTCGTGTCGTGATCCGCACCACTCTGATCGTCCCGCTCATCGGGATCATGCTCGGGGCCGTGGTGAGTGCGCTCACGACCTTTCTGGCGGCGCAGTTCAACCTGCTGCAGATGGTCGGAACCTGGTTTCTCGGGAGCTTCGGGGAGATCGTTCGTGGCAGGTACGAAGTCCTGTGGGTGGTCGCGATCGTCACCCTGCTGGTCTTTCTGCTCGCCGACAGGATCACCGTCGCCGGGTTGGGCAAGGATCTGGCGACCAGCGTCGGAGTGCGCTACGACGTGATCCTCATCGGCGGGACAGCGCTCGTCGCCGTGGCGGCGGGTGTCACGACCGTGGTCGTCGGCTTCCTGCCGCTCCTCGGACTCGTCGTCCCCAACGTCGTGTCGATGATCCGGGGAGACAATGTTCGCAGCAACCTTCCCTGGGTCGTGCTCGGCGGTACGGGGTTGGTCACCGCGTGCGATCTGGTCGGACGCACGGTGAACATGCCTTTCGAGGTACCGGTATCGCTCGTGCTCGGTGTCGTCGGATCGGCCGTGTTCATCGGGCTGCTGCTCCGGCAGGCGAAGCGGGGTGCGCTGTGAGCGGCATCGCCCAGCTGTCGAGCGGCGGAGCGCTGCCTCCGGAGCGCTCCGGCGAGACGAGCAGGTGGCGGGGGATCCTGCCGCTCGCCGCTGCGCTGCTTGCCTCGTTGCTGCTCGCCGCCGCGATCCTGGTGCACGCGAATCCCGCGCCGGTGGGCAGCAGCGGGTTCTGGATCATCGTGCAGTCGAGGTTGTTGTCTGTTGCCACGATCGTGCTGGTGGCAACGGCGCAGGCGGTCGCCACGGTGATGTTCCACACGGTCACCGCGAACCGCATCTTGACGCCGTCGATCCTCGGTTTCGACGCGTTGTACGTGCTCAGCCAGACCGCTCTGGTGTTCGTCTTCGGCGTCTCTGCGACGCGCATGGAGGGGGTGCCGAAGATCATCGCCCAGAGCGCTCTGATGGTCGCCTTCGCGACGATCCTTTACGGCTGGCTGTTCTCGGGTCGCCGCGCGAATCTGCACCTCATGCTGCTCGTTGGCGTCGTGCTCGGCATCGGCTTCGGTTCGGTTGCGAGCTTCTTGCAGCGCATGCTCACGCCGAGCGAGTTCGATGTGCTGAGCGCCCGTCTCTTCGGGAGTATCAGCAAGGCAGATCCTGCGTATCTGCCCATCGCCGCGGTCATCGTGTTCGGGATACTGGCGTACGTCTGGGTGCGTAGACGCACCTACGACGTCATTGCGCTCGGACGCGACGTGTCGGTGGGGCTCGGGATTCGCTATCGGCGCGAGGTGGTGACGATGCTCGTGCTCGTGGCCGTTCTGGTTTCCGTGTCTGCGACGATGGTGGGTCCGATGACGTTCTACGGGTTTCTCGTCGCCACGCTCGCCTATCAGTTCGCGCCGGGGGACCGGCACGCCGATGTGATCCCGCTCGGTATCGGCATCGGCCTCGTCACGCTGCTTGGCGCCACTTTTGTGCTGCGGCATCTCTTCTCCGCTGCGGGGCTGGTGACGGTGATCATCGAGTTCGTCGGCGGAACGCTGTTCTTGATCGTCTTGCTGAGAAAGGGGCTCCGATGAGCCAGGAAACTGCCCGGGTCGATCGCGGGATCGAACTGCGCGGGGTCGAGAAGCGCTATGCGGGTCGGCAGGTGCTCGGACCGATCGATCTCGCCATCGAGCGCGGCGGCGTCACGGCGCTCATCGGGCCGAATGGCGCAGGAAAGTCGACGATGCTCACGATCATCGGGCGCCTGCTCGAGGCGGACAGCGGTCGCATCGAGGTCGGCGGTCTCGATGTGCGCGTCGCGAGATCGAAAGACCTCGCGAAGGTGGTCTCCATTCTTCGGCAGGAGAACCACTTCATGGCCAGGCTGACGGTGCTGCAGCTGGTCACCTTCGGGCGCTTCCCGCATTCTGCGGGGCGGTTGACTCCGGCGGATCGCCGGGCCATCCATGCGGCGATCGCCTTTCTCGATTTGTCGGGATTCGAGGATCGCTTCATCGATGAGCTGTCCGGCGGGCAGCGCCAGCGCGCGTTCGTGGCGATGGTCCTCGCGCAGGACACCGACTATGTGCTGCTCGACGAACCGCTCACCGGGCTCGACATGCGGCACGCGGTCAGCATGATGGGTCAGGTGCGGGCGGCGGCCGATGCCCTCGGCAAGACGATCGTCCTCGTGATCCACGACGTGAACTTCGCGGCGGCATACGCCGATCGCATCGTGGCGCTCGCGGAGGGGCGAGTGGTGGCGTCGGGTTCGCCTGATGAGATCGTCACTCCCGAGGTGCTCGAACGAGTGTTCCAGACGCCGGTGGAAGTGCTCGTGCATGCCGGGAGGCGGGTGGCAGTCTACTACCGACCCTGATCGGGTGCGCCTCCCGCCTCCGCACGCGCGGCAGCCGCGGAAGAGCGTGCATGCGCGTCGCCCCTGCTTCGCACGTGCGTGCGGGCAGGGGCGATCGAGCGAAGCGAGGTCGGGGCTAGACGCGCGCGGTGAGCGAGTGGAGCACGCTCGTGAAGAAGCGGAGACCGTCGGTGCCTGAACGCATCGCCTCGGCGGTGTTCGGTCCGAAGCCGGGCTCGACCGCGTGCTCCGGATGCGGCATCAGGCCCACGACGTTGCCGCGAGCGTTGGTGAGTCCGGCGATGTCATCGAGCGAGCCGTTCGGGTTCACGCCGCGATAGCGGAAGGCGACGAGGCCCTCTCCTTCGAGCCGCTTCAGGGACTCCGCGTCGGCGATGAAGCCTCCGTCGGCATTCTTCAGCGGGATGAGAATCTCTTCGCCCTGCTCGAACTGGTTGGTCCAGTCGGTCGAGGCGTTCTCCACGACGAGGCGCTGGTCGCGGCGGATGAACTGCTGGTGAGCGTTGCGGATGAGCCCGCCCGGCAGCAGGTGCGACTCGACGAGCACCTGGAAGCCGTTGCAGATGCCCAGCACGGGCATTCCCTGGTTCGCGGCGTCGATCACCTCGGACATGATCGGAGAGACTGCGGCGATCGCGCCGGGGCGCAGATAGTCTCCGTAGCTGAAGCCGCCAGGCAGCACAATCGCGTCGACGCCCTGCAGATCGTGTGCTCCGTGCCAGAGGGCGACCGGTTCGGCTCCGACGAGGCGAACCGCGCGCTGTGCGTCGCGGTCGTCGAGGGAACCGGGGAAGGTGACGACGCCGATGCGCGCCATTACTCGCCCGACCCGTCGCCGAAGTCGATGCCGACGACGTCCTCGATCACGCTGTTCGAAAGGACCTGCTCGGCGAGCCGGCGAACCTCTTCCTTCACCTCGTCCGTGACCGCGCCTTCCACGGTCAGCTCGAAGCGCTTGCCGATGCGCACATTCTCGAACTTGCCGTGCCCGAGGCGCGCGAGCGCTCCCGTGGTGGCCTTGCCCTGTGGGTCAAGCAGCTCGGCCTTCGGCATCACATCAACAACAATCGTAGGCACGTGTTCTCCGTGTTCGCGTATGGGAAGTGGAACGGTCTCCAGTCTACGCGAGCGTCACGCGAACTTTGTTCCGCCAGGGGTCGAAGACGATGAGTTCGCTGCCGTCGAACGCTCGGGCCACGTGGCGTGCGGCGAGGCGTTCATCGAGTGCTCCGAGCGCATCGGGAGTGTCCGAGGGGAGCGCGATCGTCACCTCGCCGAGCCCCAAGGCGGGGGTGCGCTCGGTCGCTCCGCGGGATTCCCAGGTGTTCATGCCGAGGTGGTGGTGGTACCCTCCGGCGCTGACGAAGAGGGCCTGGTCGCGGAGGGTGGCGGTCACTCGAAAGCCGAGGGTGTCGACGTAGAAGTGCCGCGCGGTTTCGATCTCGCCGACTTTCAGGTGGACATGCCCGACCTTCGCGGGGGTGTCAGCCACCGCCATCGATCCTTCCGCCGTGAGGTGCGCGCTGAGGTAGGCATTGGGGTCGAGTGCGAGCGTGCCCATCGCGATCTCGCCTCCGTCAGCGACCTTCCAGGTGCTGCGGGGTCGGTCGACGTACAGTTCGACGCCATTGCCTTCGGGGTCGCCGAAATAGAAGGCCTCCGAGACCAGGTGATCGCTCGATCCTTGGAACTGTGCGGGGTAGGCGCGCGCGACGGAGTACACGACGGATGCGAGCTCTGCCGCGGATTCGAAGAGGAATGCCGTGTGGTACAGCCCTGCGGCGCGTGCGGATGCGTGAGAGAGGGTGCCATCCTGATCGAGGATCAGGACCGGCATGCCCTGTCGGCCGAGTACGGCGGTCCCGCGATCGTGCGCGAGGATCTGCAGGCCGATCGCGCCTTCGTAGAAGGCCAGCATGCTGTCCAGGTCGGCCACCGCGAGGGTGACGGCTCCCATCTGGGTTGCGTCGGGCAGCAGGTCGTCGGCCGCGGGCGAAGCGTGGGATGCGTGGGTGGTATTCATGTCGTCCTCTCGATGCCCCAATTTTAGTTGAAGCTTCAAGTTAACGCAAGGACTGGCAGATCCTCCCCCGAACCCGAAGTCGTCGGAGAGCACCCCATCGCAGCATCAGGACGTCAGGCCGGTGCCTGAGATGCGCTCGAAGAGTTCGCGATAGCGGTCGAGCGTGCGCGCCACGATCTCGTCGGGAAGCGTCGGCGGTGTGCCCTGCTTGTCCCAGTTGGCCGCAAGCCAGTCTCGGACGATCTGCTTGTCGAAGCTCGACAAGCGATCCTCGCCACCCGCCCGGTACCGCGCGGCGTCCCAGTAGCGCGAGGAATCGCTCGTGAGCACCTCGTCCGCGAGCGTGAGCTCGCCCGTGCGCGGATCGGCGCCGAACTCGAACTTCGTGTCCGCGAGCAGTACCCCACGCTCGGCCGCCAACTCACGGGCGCGTGCGAAGATTCGCAGCGACTCATCGCGCAGCGCCGATGCGACACGCTCACCCACCAGCTCGACGCTGCGGGAGAACGTGATGTTCTCGTCGTGGGCTCCGAGCGGAGCCTTGTAAGCGGGAGTGTAGATGGGCTCTTCGAGCAGATCTCCATCGCTCAGACCGGCAGGCAGTTCGATCCCGCAGACCGCGCCGGTCTCGCGGTACTCCGCGTATCCGGAACCGGTGAGGGCGCCGCGGACGACGCACTCGATCGGATACATGTCGAGTCGCGTGGTGAGCATCGCCCGATCGGACACCTCCGCCGGCACTGCGGGTGCGCCTGCGTCGGCCTCGGCGAGGTGGTTCGGGACGTCGAGTTCATCGAACCACCAGCGCGACAGCGCGGTGAGCACTGCACCCTTGCCGGTGATCGGCGGGCTCAGCACGAAGTCGAACGCGCTGATACGGTCGCTCGCAACGACCAGAAGCGAAGCGCTCGTCTCCACGGATTCGGCGGCAGCCGGGATGTAGAGGTCGCGCACCTTGCCCGAGTAGACGTGCTTCCAGCCGGCAAGCTCCGCCGGGCCGTCGACGGCCGCGTTCGAGCTCATGCCACTCGCTCCGCGATGTCGCTGCGGGACTGCCCGCCCTCGAGCGAGAGATGATCGAGCCCGGTATACGCCCGACCGCGGGCCTGCGCGAACGTCGCGCCTCGCGCCACGACGCCGAGCACGCGCCCCCCGGTGGCGATCCAGCGCCCGGATTCGTCGCGCTTGGTCGCCGCGTGGACGAGGTGCGTCTGGGCAACCGGATGTGCGAGCTCTCCGGTGTCGTCGATGCCCTCGATCTCGCGGCCGGTGGCGACCTCGCCAGGGTAGCCTTCGCTGGCGAGCACAACGACGACGGCGACCTCGTCACTGAACTCGGGATCGGCCAGATCCGAAAGGCGGCCCTCGGCGGCGGCGAGCAGATACTCGCTCACAGCAGAGGTCATGCGAGGGAGCACGACCTGCGTCTCGGGATCGCCGAAGCGAGCGTTGAACTCGATCACGCGGACCCCCTCCGCCGTCACGATCAGTCCGCAGTAGAGCAGGCCGACGAACGGAGTGCCTTCGGATTCGAGCTGACGAACGGTGGGAAGCGCGACCGATTCGGTGATCTGCTGGACGAAGTCGGCGGCAACCCAGGGCAGAGGGGAGTAGGCGCCCATTCCGCCGGTGTTCGGTCCCTGGTCGCCATCGAAGATGCGCTTGTAGTCCTGGGCGGGACTGAGCGGACTCACATCGTGCCCGTCTGCGAAGAAGAAGAGCGAGACCTCTTGACCGTCGAGGAACTCCTCGATCAGCACTTCGCCCTGGGGGAGCCACGTGGCAACGTGATCGAGTGCGGCCTCCCGATCCTCGGTGACGAGGACTCCCTTGCCGGCGGCGAGGCCATCGGCCTTGATGACATAGGGGGCGCCGAATTCATCGAGCACGCGAGCGGCGGACTCGAGGTCTGCAACACGGCCCGCGCGACCTGTCGGAACGTTCGCCTCGGCCATGATGCGCTTCGCGAAGGCTTTCGAGCCCTCGAGCTGCGCGGCCGCCTTGCTCGGCCCGAACACGGGCACCCCGAGTTCGCGGAGCGGATCGGCCACGCCCGCGACGAGCGGCGCCTCCGGGCCGACGATCACGAGATCGAATCCTCGCTGCTGCACGAACTCCAGAACTGCGGCCGGATCTGTGTAGGCAAGGGCGGGTGTCTCCACTCCCGCCGCGGAGATGCCTGCATTGCCCGGGGCGCACACCACCTCATGGGGAGTGGCCTCGCTTGCGAGGGCTTTGACGATGGCGTGTTCGCGGGCGCCCGGCCCCAGGACGAGAATCTTCACCACTCAAGCCTAACCGTCCGCGGTGACCGAGCGCCGCACGGGGATGGCTAAGCTGGAAGACAGCGTCCGGAGGGGCGAGCTACCCTCGCTGCATCATGTTTCAGCAAGACGGAATGTGCGATATTTGGACGATAGTTGCACTATTTGTCTTGCTGATCGCCGATCCGCCGGACGAACCACACGAGATCTCTTATGCTGTCTGTACATCTACCCACAACGATGTGCCGATGGCAATCATGTGACGAATTCGAGGAAGAATGGTAAAGCAGCGCGATTGCGTTGAGCGGTTGCCCGCGTATGTGCAAGGAAAGTCGATTCCGGGTGCCGTAAAGCTCTCGTCGAACGAGAATCCCTACGCCCCCCTCGAATCAGTGGCCCAGGTCGTTCGCGATCAGGCCGCATCGATTCAGCTGTATCCCGACATGGGCGCGGTCGCCATCCGGACGAGGATCGCCGAGAACTTCGGCGTGCGCGTCGAAGAGATCGCAGTCGGCGCGGGCTCCGTCGAGGTCGCGAGCCAGCTGATCTCCGCTTCAGCGGGCGACGGCGACGAGGTCATCTTCGCGTGGCGGTCATTCGAGGCCTACCCGATCCTCGTGCAGATCGCGGGCGCGACTCCGGTCGCCGTTCCCCTGACCGAGGACGATCGACACGATCTCCCCGCAATGGCCGCGGCGATCACCGAGCGCACGCGACTCGTCCTCGTCTGCAACCCGAACAACCCGACGGGCGCGGGCGTCACCACCGCCGAACTCGACGAGTTCATGGCGCTGGTCCCGAGCGACGTGCTGGTGGTCGTCGACGAAGCGTATGTGCACTTCAATAACGATCCGGCGTCCGCCGACGGACTCGATTTCTTCCGACGCTACGAGAACGTCGCCGTGCTGCACACCTTCTCGAAGGCCTACGGTCTCGCGGGTCTGCGCATCGGATACGCGATCGCGCGTCAGCAGGTCGCCGAGAATCTGCGCCGAGTGGCCGTACCGTTCGGCGTGAGCTCGCTCGCGCAGCACGCAGCGATCGCTTCGCTCGATGCGGAGTCCGAACTGGACGAACGCGTGCAGGTCATCGTGACGGAACGAGCCCGTGTCACCGAGGAGCTGCGCGCTCGCGGCTGGACCGTGCGAGACTCGCTCGGCAACTTCGTCTGGCTCAGGACCGGCGAACGCACCGCCGAGGTCGATGCCGCGCTGCGTGAGCGGTCCGTCATCGCGCGAGGCTACGGCACCGACGGCATTCGCATCAGCATCGGCTCGCCCGAGATGAACGACAGCTTCCTGGCCGCCATCTCTGCGGTCGAAGCCGTCTGACCGCCCGGCGCGGCCGGCTCGCGGCAACTCTCCGCTTTCCAACCACCCAATCCCCATCTTCATCGAGAAAAGGACCAGATAAATGAAACGTCAGCTTCTGACAGGTATCGCACTCGCCGCAGCCGGCGCACTCGCACTCGCGGGCTGCAGCAACGGAGGCGGCGACTCCTCCGGCGACGAAGGCTCGTCGGCCTCGTACAACATCGGCATCAGCCAGCTCGTCCAGCACCCCGCGCTCGACGCAGCCACCGAGGGCTTCCAGAAGGCATTCGAAGACGCCGGCGTCGACGTGAAGTTCGACGTGCAGAACGCAAACGGCGAGCAGTCGACCGCCGTCACCATCGCGCAGACCTTCGCTTCGCAGGATCTCGATATGGTGCTCGCAGTCGCCACCCCCGCCGCGCAGGCCGCAGCTCAGGCGATCACCGACAAGCCCGTGCTGTTCACCGCCGTCACCGACGCGGTCGCAGCGGAGCTCGTCGACTCGAACGAGAAGCCCGGCGCGAACGTCACCGGCACGAGCGACATGGCTCCGATCGACGCTCAGCTCGAACTGCTGAAGGAGCTCGTGCCCGACGCCAAGAAGGTCGGCATCGTGTACGCATCGGGCGAGGTCAACTCGCAGGTGCAGGTGGACGCCGCTGAGGCAGCAGCCCCCGCGCTCGGCCTCGAGATCGTCTCGACCACCGTCACCACGGCAAACGACATCCAGCAGGCCACCGAGGCGCTCGGCGATGTGGACGCGATCTACGTGCCGACCGACAATATGGTCGTCTCCGGAATCTCCTCGCTGGTGCAGGTCGCTGAGACCAAGCAGATCCCCGTGATCGGCGCCGAGTCCGGCACCGTCGAGGGCGGCGCAGTCGCGACGCTCGGCATCGACTACTTCCAGCTCGGCTACCAGACCGGCGAGATGGCACTCAAGGTGCTCCAGGACGGCGCGGACCCCGCAACGATGGCCGTCGAGGTCTCCAAGACCTTCTCGTACGTCGTGAACGAGGGCGCCGCCGAGCGCATGGGCGTGACGATCCCGGCCGAGATCCTCGAGCAGGCCGAGAAGATCGCCTAACTCCCTCTCACTGAGAACAACTAAGGAATACACATGATTGGCGCACTCGAGCTCGGGCTCATCTACGGGGTGATGGCACTCGGGGTCTACTTGACCTTCCGCGTGCTCAACTTTCCAGATCTCACCGTTGACGGAAGCTTCACCACCGGAGCCGCTACCGCCGCTGCGCTGATCGGATCCGGCGTGAACCCCGTCCTCGCCACCCTCACGGGTGGCGCGGCCGGGGTGATCGCGGGCATCATTACCGGTCTGCTCTACACCAAGGGGCGGATCGACGGCCTGCTCGCAGGCATCCTCACCATGATCGCGCTCTGGTCGATCAACCTGCGCATCATGGGCAAAGCGAACTTCCCACTTCTCCGCGCGGAGACCGTCTTCACTCCGATGAAGGACGCTTCACTGCTCGGAACCTGGGTGGGCGTGGCGATCCTCTTCGCAGGCGTCCTGGTCCTGAAATTCATCGTCGACTGGTTCCTCTCGACGAACCTGGGTCTGTCGGTCCAGGCCACCGGAGACAACGGTCCGATGATCCGCTCCTTCGGAGTGTCGACCGACTTCACCTCGATCATGACCCTCGGCATCTCGAACGGCATGGTCGCGCTCTGCGGAGCGCTCGTCGCCCAGTATCAGGGCTTCGCCGATATCTCGATGGGCGTGGGCCTGATCCTCGTAGGCCTCGCCTCGGTGATCCTCGGACAGGCAGTGTTCGGCCAGCGCTTCATCTGGGTGGCTACGCTCGCCGTCGTCTTCGGCGCGGTGCTCTACCGCCTCATCATCTTCGGCGCGCTGCGCGTCGGCTTCAACCCGAACGACATGAAGCTCATCACTGCGGTGCTCGTCATCGCCGCGCTGCTGCTGCCGCGCTGGGGCTTCCTCAAGAAGATTCCCTCGCTGCGCGGACGCGGCGGTCGGGTGACCCCGCGCGAGCCGGTGAACACCGATCCCGCGGTGGCACTGACCGCCGGTGTGGGCGTCATCGAAGCGGCCGAAGCCGATGCGGCCTCGGCCCCGAACGGCGCACAGGCTGGAAAGGAGTAGACCATGCTGAGAATCGACAAGATCTCCAAGACATTCTTCGCAGGAACAGTCAACGAACGCCGAGCGCTCGTCGATCTCGATCTCGAACTCGACGAGGGCGACTTCGTCACCGTGATCGGCTCGAACGGCGCCGGAAAGTCCACCCTGCTGAACGCGATCGCGGGTCGCTACCTCGTCGACTCGGGCATCATCGAGATCGATGGGCGCAAGGTCAACAAGCTGCAGGAGTTCCAGCGCGCGAAGTACATCGGGCGCGTGTTCCAGGATCCGATGGCCGGCACCGCGCCGAACCTCACGATCGAGCAGAACCTGGCCCTCGCGCTCCGCCGCGGTCAGCGACGCGGACTCGGGCTCGCGCTCGGAGCGAAGCAGCGCGAGCGCTTCCGCACCGAGCTGGAGTCGCTCGAACTCGGGCTTGAGAACCGCCTGCCCGCAAAGGTGGGCCTGCTCTCTGGCGGCCAGCGTCAGGCGCTCTCGCTCCTGATGTCGGGGTTCACGCAGCCGCGGATCCTCCTGCTCGACGAGCACACCGCGGCGCTCGACCCGCAGCGCGCGGCTCTGGTGACCGATCTGACCGAGCGCATCGTGCAGCAGGGCGGTCTCACCACCCTGATGGTGACGCACAACATGGAGCAGGCGCTCCGCCTCGGCAACCGTCTCATCATGATGCACGAGGGCCGCATCGTCTTCCAGGCCTCGGAAGAGGAGAAGAAGACGCTGACGGTGCCCCGACTGCTCGAGGAGTTCTCGAAGATCAAGGGCGCGTCGTTCGACGACCGCGCCTTGCTCGCCTGAGCCACCCCCGCACGGCGAGAGCCGGGAGCCGAGTTCTTCGGCCCCCGGCTCTTTCGTGTTGTCTCCGGAGAACGATCGATCGGCTCAGGCCTCGTGCGGGGGCGTGCTGCTGGCGACTTGCGTGTCCTCGAAAATGATCTGGGTGCGCGTGCCGCGAACGGCCGGGATCGCCTGGATCTCCTCGAGCACGACACGGCGGAGATCCCGATTGTCCCTGGCTCGGACGAGCACGATCACATCGAACTCTCCGCCGATCAGCGCGATGTGGTGGACCTCTGGGATCGCTACCAGCTGACTGCGCACCTCCTGCCACTGCGGTTGTTCCACGGCCAGCGTGACGTAGGCGGAGGCGTGCTGGCCCGCGCGGACCGGATCGACGCGCACGGTGAAGCCGGTGATCACCTGGGAATCGATCAAGCGCTTGAACCTCGCGTGCGCACTCGCCCTCGAGATGTGCACGGCTTCGGCGAGTTGCGTCATGGATACTCGCGCGTCGCCCGCGAGGACATTCAGAATGGCAAGGTCGATGTTGTCGAGATCCATGAAACGTTCCCCATTGAAAGTCACTCGTTTGCACAAGTGTGTCGTCTACCCTTTCTGGCAGGTTACCTGATTTCTGTCTCGCAGGGGTGACGAATACCGCCCTTTTCGTAAGGAAAAGCCGCCCGAGGGAGCCAACTCGTCTTGACCAAAACCCGGCGGTCCGGACAGTTGCCTCCGTCCGTCCGGGAAAACAAGTGTTGCCCGGGCAATCTGTCGGCACTCCGCCGACAAACTGCCATATGGCGCTGTGGGCATGCCGGGTGCAGCTACGGTAGAGCGCAAGGCGCAATGTTGTGCCTTCAACACACTGCTTTCATTACCGACCCCTAGTTTTGCCGAGAAGATCCTCGAGGAATACGAACAGCGCACCACCACCGCACTGTTCGTGAGGAGGCAAGCGCCTGACCGGCGCTCCGCCACTTCTGCACGAGCGAGGGTAGGACTGAAGCGATACACCGTTGTCAGAGAGGACACCCTGTTTCATGCTTCCCAAGCAACCCTCGCCTCGCGCGCGTTCGCGCTACCGGCGGCCCCTCTACGCGATGGGCGCCGCAGCCATCGCAGTACCGTTGGTGCTTTCGTCGACCTCCATCGCCTACGCCCAGGCCGCACCGCCCGCTGACGCGATCGAAGCGATCACGAGCGGCAACCTCCTGGCCGACTTCCAGAACGAGTACCTTGCAACGGTCGACTCGGCGAACATCTGGGCCAACGATGTCAAGCTCTCGGATGAGATCGGTCCGCGGCTTCGCGGTACCGCAGCAGAGATGGAGGCCGTGAACTGGGTCGCCGATACCTTCGCTGCGTACGGCATGGAGACCGCGATCGAGGAGTTCCCGATCACGGCACAGATCTTCGCCGACATCGTGCCCAGCCGCTACACCGATGAGTTCGCGAGCTGGCAGTTCCGTCCCGCGGCCAATGGCGTGTTCACCGGGCAGGCAGCGCCGGTCACCGGTCAGCTCGTCGACATCGGAGCGACTCTGACCGATCTGGCAGGCCGTGCGGATCTCGCAGGGAAGATCGTGCTCGCCGATTGGAACAACACCGCCGGAACCCGCACGCAGCTGCTGACCGACCTCAAGGCTGCCGGCGTCGCCGCGGTCGTGCTCACCAAGACCGATGCGATCTCGAGCCCCGAGGCGCTGCCGAACGTGGGCAACCTCGGCGCTGGCCTCACCGACATGGTGGTCGTCGGCTCGGCGAGCAACCAGGGCAAGCGCATGCGCACGCTGCTCGCAGGCGGCGATCTGTCGCTGACCATCACCACCGATCGCGGAGCGGCGACGAGCCACAACGCAATCGGCGTGATCCCGGCGGCGAGCGGCGACCCCGCAGCGCCGATCATCTACCTCGGTGCGCACATCGACTCGGTCCTGGGCAGCCCCGGCGCCAGCGACAACGGCTCGGGCGTCAGCATCCTGCTCGAGATCGCTCGCATCATGAGCCAGCACTCCTATGACGCCGAGATTCGCTTCGGTGCCTGGGGTGCCGAGGAGTCGGGCTACCAGGGCTCCAACTACCACGTGAAGACCGTGATGACGCCGGAAGAGCAGGCTCGCACCCTCGGCGCATGGAACATGGACATGGCCGGCACCAACTACCCAGGCAACCCCGGACAGGAGTTCAAGTTCTGGGCGTTGACCGCCGACACCGCTCGCCCGCCGTTGGCGCCGAGCGAGAGCCCCGTTCTCGACTTCTCGAATCAGGTCTCGGTCCTCTCGGGCAACGGCGATCTGCCGATCGGCACCGTCAGCCGCAGCGACCACCAGCCCTTCCACGACGTGGGAATCAAGGCGGCCGTCTTCAGCTGGATGCACTGGGCCGGCGGCACCAATATCATCCTCGAACCCGCGTACCACATGACGACCGACACGCTCGAGTTCGTCTCGGAGGAGCGCATGGGTCACGCGGCCCGCATCCTCGGCGGCGGTGCCTTCCGTGCAGCGCTGAGCGAGGCCAACGTGGTCGTGACCGACGACGAGGGCGATCCGGCAGCGGACGCGCAGGTCGCGATGAGCTGCGAGGGCGACACCGGCTGGCGCGATGCCGGTCTCACCAATGCCGCTGGAGAGCTGACCACGCTCACCCCGAACACCACCTGCGATTTTGTCGCACTCACCGATGAGGGTGCGCGCGGATTCGTCGCAGACGTGGCCGTTTCGAGTGGCGCCGGAGACATCGCCATCGAGCTCGAGGCCAACAGCGATCCGGTCATCGAGCGTTCGGCAGACTCCGCGCTGTCCGCTTCGGGCTGGTACCTGACCTCGCCCGTCACGGTCGCTCTCGCGGCAGCCAACGGATTCGGCGACGACATCCTGGTCGAGTACTCGCTCGACGGCAGCACCTGGCAGACCTACACCGGTGGCATCACGTTCACCGAACAGGGTGAGCACGAGCTCTTCGTCCGGGCGACCGACGCCTTCGGAAACGTCACTCCGTCGGTGGAGTCGATCAATATCGACTCGGTGGCTCCCGCGATTCAGGTGGCTGCTGATCCCAGCAAGCGCGGAGTCGTCAGCGGCACCGCATCGGATGCCACCTCGGGCGTCGGCAAGGTTCAGTACCGCATCGCCAACGGCGACTGGGTCGATGTCAACGTCGAGAGCGCGCCTCAGGGCAGTGCTCCCTTCGTCCGGGCAGCCTTCGCACCCGCGCCTTCGGGAGCGACCTTCTCGGTCGACCTGAAGCTGGCACCCGCGGCGACCTCGGTCCAGTTCCGCGCCTTCGACGTCGCGGGCAACGTGACCAACGCAGGCACGCTCAACTTCGCAGCCGGCCCCGGTGGGCTCTCGGTCACCGGTTCCGAGCTCGGAATGTCCGCAGGCATCGCCGCTGCGGTCCTGCTGCTCGTGAGCGGAGGCGCGATCCTCGCAGTCCGCCGCTTTCGGTCGCAGCGAGTGAGCGACGAGGCATAGTCAGTATCGTCTGACCCGCCGAAAGGAAGCGGGGCCGCTGCGAGCGATCGCGGTCGGCCCCGCTTCTGCGTCGGTAGCCGTACGCTGCTGCACGCGCACGCGCACGCGCACGCGCACGCGCACGCCCACCTGCGTTCCGGATAGGCTGAGCAGCATGGCGAAACGGCGGATCAGCGAGGGCGACGGCCTTGCCGCGCTTCGTGAAGTGCTGGCCGGAGAGGCCGAGCGCAACCGCATTGCGACCGCCGTGCGATTCCTGCTCGAGGAACTTGCCGAGCGGGCACCCGGAAACTCGGTCGAGGTTCGCGTGCCCCCGTACGGCGCGACCCAGTGCGTCGCGGGGCCGAGGCACACCCGCGGCACCCCGCCGAACGTGATCGAGACGGATCCTGCGACGTGGATCGCGCTGGCGACTGGGACGCTTTCCTGGGAGACGGCACATGCGTCGTCGAAGATCAGTGCCTCCGGAACTCGCGCCAACCTCGATGGGCTGCTGCCGCTCGTCCGTCCGAGCTGGGTGCGGAACTGACAACCGAGAGTCCGAGTCCGCGGCGGTGGGGACCGGCTCACCGTGACGCGGTCCGGTCAGCGTTCCGGCGCATCTCGCCGGACCCGATGAGCGGGGCGGTGCCGGTGAGCGCGCGCCCAGCGAAGCCCTGAGAGAATAGTCGTATGTCGAACGAAGAAGCCATGCCGGGCGAGTCCGGAGAGGCTGTGGAACACGAGCACGCCCCGATCGAAGTCGAGCTGAGGCGTTCGGTCCGGCACGGCCGCATCATCATCGGCGCCGTCGTGCTCGGAATTCTGGCGGGCATCATCGCCAGTCTGTTCTTCCCCGTGCTCGAAGGTGCGAACTATGAGCTGCGACAGATCGCGGGACTGATGGCGGTGGTCGGCGGAGCCATCGGGCTGGTGGTCGGAGCACTGCTCTCGCTCTTGCTGGGAATCATCGCAGGACGTAAGCGGGGCGCTGCAATCGCGGTGCAGACTGACGTAAGATAGCCGTATTCAATTGATCGGAGCTACCTGAGCCATGGGCAACCTATTCCACGGACCGACGCCGTTCATTCTGCTTTTTGTCGTGCTCCTGTTGTTCGGCGCACCGAAGCTCCCTGCGCTCGCGAAGAGCCTTGGTCAGTCGATGAAGATCCTGAAGAAGGAAGTCACGACGACAGACGGAGAGAAGCCGGCCGACGTCGACGCGTCCGCCGCGGAGACCGCCGCGCCTCCGGCTCCCGCAGCGCCGGCAGAAACCGTCGCGCCTGCCGCTCCCAACGCCCAGGTCGAAGAGGAGCTCGCGAAGGCGAGGGCAGAGGCCGCAGCGGCGAAGGCCGAGGCAGATGCGCTTCGAGCCGCCGCCGAGCAGCGCGTCCAGGACAAGAACGACGCCTAGAACTGCATACGTCTGCACAGGCAGGAGCCCGGGACCGAAATGGTTCCGGGCTCCTGCCGTGTCGGGCGAGACTCCTGGTCAGCTGACCTGAGTCGCCTCGACGAAGGAGAGGTACTCCTCGTTCACGTTTCCGGCGAGATATTCGCCAGTGAAGCAGCTCTGCTCGAGCTCGGTCACGACGCTCTGCCCGCTGAGGATCGCGCGATTCATGCCCTCGACGGTTTGGTAGACGAGGTGATCGGCTCCCATCGTGGCCGCGATCTCGGCGTTGGATCGGCCGTGGGCGATGAGCTCCTTGCGGGTCGGCATGTTGATGCCGTAGACGTGCGGAAACAGCACGGGAGGGGCTGCGGAGGCGAAGGTGACCGAGGCGGCGCCGGCAGCGCGCGCCATGTCGACGATCTGACCTGAGGTGGTGCCCCGGACGATGGAATCGTCGACGAGCAGCACGTTCTTGCCCCGAAACTCGGTGCTCATCGCGTTCAGCTTCTGCCGGACGGTCTTCTTGCGAATCGACTGCCCCGGCATGATGAAGGTACGTCCGACGTACCGATTCTTGAAGAAGCCCTCCCGGTACTCGATCCCGAGCTTCTGCGCGAGCTGCATTGCGCTCGGACGGCCGGAGTCGGGGATCGGCATGACGACGTCGATATCGCCCTTGGGAACCTCGGCCACCACCTGCTCGGCCAGCACGTCGCCGAGCCGCAGCCGAGCGTCGTAGACGGCGATGCCGTTCAATACCGAGTCGGGGCGGGCGAGATAGATGTACTCGAACGAGCAGGGAAGCAAGCGCGGGTGGCTTGAGCACTGACGGGAGTGCATTTCGCCGTCGGGGGTGATGAGCACCGCCTCACCGGGGTCGACGTCGCGAACGATCTCGTAGCCGCCTGACTCCAGCACGAGCGACTCGCTCGCGACGACCCACTCGTCGCGACCGTTTGCGCCCTCGCGACGGCCGAGCACGAGCGGCCTGATGCCGAAGGGGTCGCGGAACGCGAGCAGGCCATGCCCGGCGATCAGCGCGATCGCCGCGTATGATCCTTCGACTCGCTGGTGCACGCGCTCGACGGCATCGAAGACCTTCGGGGCATCGAGCACCGGTCCGCCGCCCGACTGCTGCAATTCATTCGCCAGGACGTTGAGCAGCAGCTCGGTGTCGGAGTGCGTATTGAGATGCCTGCGATCGACATGCTGCATCTCGGCGTTCAGTTCGCGGGTGTTCGTCAGATTGCCGTTGTGCACGAGGATGATGCCGTAGGGGGCATTGACGTAGAAGGGCTGCGCTTCTTCCTCGCGCGCGGCAGAGCCGCTGGTGGCATAGCGCACGTGGCCGAGCCCGACGTTGCCGAGCAGTGAACGCATATCGCGGGTTCGGTACGCCTCACGGACCTGACCCCTGGCCTTCACCATGTGGAACTGGTTGCCCTCAGCGGTGGCGATCCCCGTCGAGTCCTGACCGCGGTGCTGCAGCAGGAGCAGACTGTCGTAGATCTGCTGATTGACCGGTTCTTGAGAGACGATGCCTACGATGCCGCACATGTGATTACGTGATGCTCCTGCGAATGGATCGAGCGTCGCGTTCCGCGACCCGATCAGTCTACTCGTCTCCGCATCTCGCTGGGGGCACGTGCGGCAGGCGGAGCTTGACCCCTGCCGTGCGTTTTGACCCGGGGTGCGGCGGTGCCGTCCGCGCCATGAACCCCGGATTCCGGCCTCGGTCGGATTTGGGGACTCCGCAGCGATCGGTGACGGTAGGCTGGATAGGGTGAGCGAAGAGCAGAGCAATGCATACGCACAGGCCGGAGTGGACACCGCGGCGGGAGATCTCGCCGTCGAGCTGATGAAATCGGCGGTCGCACGCACGCACGGACCCGAGGTGATCGGTGGCGTCGGCGGTTTCGCGGGACTCTTCGATGCGAGCGCATTGCTCGGCTACAAGCGTCCGCTGCTCGCCAGCTCGACCGACGGCGTCGGCACGAAGGTCGCGATCGCGCAGGCCATCGACAAGCACGACACCATCGGGCAGGACTTGGTGGCAATGGTCGTCGATGACATCGTCGTGGTAGGCGCCAAGCCGCTCGTCATGACCGACTACATCGCCTGCGGCAAGGTCGTGCCCGAGCGCATCGCCTCGATCGTGCGCGGCATCGCAGAGGCGTGCGAGGCCACGGGTACCGCGCTGGTCGGCGGCGAGACCGCCGAGCATCCGGGCCTGCTCGGTCCGGACGACTACGATGTCGCCGGTGCCGCGGTCGGCGTCGTCGAGGCCGACGACCTGCTCAGCCCGGACCACGTGCGAGACGGCGACGTGGTCATCGCGATGGGCGCCTCGGGGCTGCACTCGAACGGCTTCTCGCTCGTCCGGCACATTCTTGCGGGTCGTGATGTGCTCTACACCGACCACTGCGAGGATCTCGGGGCGAGCTACGGCGAGGCCCTGCTGGAGCCGACCGAGCTGTACACCGGGCCGCTGCTGAGCGTGCTCGAGAACCCCGCACTCGCGGGAGCCATCCATTCGCTCAGCCATGTCACAGGCGGCGGTATCGCGGCGAACCTCGCGCGCGTGCTGCCGGTGGGCTCGTGGGTCGAACTGGATCGTGGCACCTGGTCGCCGCTGCCCGTCTTCCGTCACCTCGCCGATCTCGGCGGGCATACCCTCGAGAGCCTGGAAGGCGCATGGAACCTCGGCATCGGCATGTTCGCCGTGGTCGAGGCAGGCCGAGCAGCTGCGGTCTCCGAAGCGCTTGCCGCCGAGGGGCTGCGGGTATGGCAGGCCGGGGTGATCGGCACGAGCGCACGAGACTTCACCGGCTTCGAGCAGGGCGCAAAAGGCGTGAACGGCGGAGCCGTGCGGCTGGTCGGGAGCTTCGCCGACTAGCTGCGCGAAGCGTGCGCGGAGCATCGGCGCGCCTTGGTGCGTGACTCGGTGCGTGCGCGACGAACTCTGCCATCCGGCGCGCGCATTCGTTCCGGCAGGCATGCCGAATCGAGCGTCCGCACCCGGGGAGCGAACTCGGGTGGCACGCACGCGGATGCGCCCGCGCGGAGGGTGCGCTGAGGTGCGCCGATGGCGCGCGCGAACGCGCGGTCAACGACGGGCGCGATCAGAGGGTCTGAGTCCGAAGGACGACGACCGAGGACAGGCGGCGGGGTTACTCCTCGTCGTCTGGGTCGTCCTCGTCGTTGTACTTGTCGGCGTATTCAGCCCACGGATCCTCGTTCGCGTTACTCGCTGCCAGCTCGCGCTGGAGTTGCGAAAGATCGGTGTTCGGGCTGAAGTACTTCAGCTCCCGAGCGACTTTGGTGTGCTTTGCTTTTTGACGGCCGCGCCCCACGCGTGACCCCCTTACACATTCGGGCCTCGCGAATGGGCTGTTTTCGCGAGGCGCTGCTCAACTCAACGTAAATGGACGTATGGAACCGATCTTAGCACTGTTCCGAGCATCAATTCGTCTTCGCAGGAGATGCTCGGTTTGCGCGCATCCGGACCGCTCGAATGCTCGCGATCCGGCACCTTGACGGCATGCGCGAGCCGCAAAAGCCTGGCGCTACGATGAGTGCATGAACGATCGAGTGAACCGACGCGCCACCTCGCGGCGGGTGCTGCTGATCGTGCTCGGATCCGCGGTCGTGCTGCTCCTGGCGATGGTCGCGATCCTCCTGCTGCCGATTCTCACCCACCAGAGCGCGGGGGGCTCGGGTCAGTCGGTGCCGACCGACTTCGTTTCCGAGACCGCAGCGAAGGGCGCGGACGGTCGCACGCGCACGCTCGTCGTCGAGACGCCCGATGGCGCGCCGGCCGATCTGTCGAAGCTTCGTCCGGGGGCCGAACTCGTCGTGCGCGGCAGCGGCTACGACTCCGGGATCGGCATCTACGTGTCGATCTGCGCGGTACCGGAGACACCGGGGGAGAAGCCCTCGCCGTGCCTCGGCGGCCTCCCAGAAGGAGCGATGGAAGGCAAGGCCGCAGGCGCAGACGAGGCGCTTTCGAGCGCATGGATCACGGACGACTGGGCCTGGCGCGCGTTCGCCAACACGGGCTACGACGACGCCGAGCGCGGAACGTTCCAGGTGCGACTGCTGGTTCCCCCGGCAAGCCAGGAAGGAATCGACTGCACCGTGCAGCGTTGCGCGGTCACCACTCGCGCCGACCACACCGCGTCGACGGATCGTGTGCAGGACATCCAGCTTCCGGTGTCCTTCGCCGAGTGACGGGACGCCTGCCTCGGGTCGGGATTCGAGGCAGCGCCGCGTTACGACACCAGCGGCAGAATGACGAGCGTAGCGACCGCGTAGATGGCGAGGCCTGCGAGTGAACCGACCACGGTGCCGTTGATTCGGATGAACTGCAGATCCTTGCCGACCTGCAGCTCGATCTTCTCCGATGCCTCACGCGCGTCCCAGCGCCGAACCGTATCGGAGACCACTCGAGCCAGGTCGTGCCGGTAGTTGCGAACGAGATGCTCGACCACCTGCATGACCCACACGTCGATCTTGAACTGCAGGGTGCTGTCCGCCGTGAGCCGCTGCCCGAAATCCTGCAGCGCGGCGAGCATGCGCACGCGCAACTCGCTGCGCGGATCCTCGAGCATCTCCACGAGTGCAGCGCGGGCCGTCGCCCAGGTGCTTTCGGCGAGTGCACGAATCCGAGGGCTGTCGAAGACCTCTCGTTTGAACGCTTCGAGCTGCGCCTGCAGCTCGGGCTTCTCTCCCAGATCGTGCGCCAGCTCGGAGAGGAAACCGCTCACGGCCAGCCTGAACGGATGCTCGCGATCGTTGCGGACCGACTGCACGAATCGCACCGCCTCCGCATGCATGCGGTCATCGACGAATCGCTGAGCAATGCTCGGAATCCATGCGGGCAGCCTCGACGAGAGCATTCGGTCGAACGCTTCCGGATGACCGATCAGCCACTCCTCCAGACGATCGGCAGCGACATCGAGCAGCGCTTCGTGATGGGTGCCCTCCACGAAGGACTCGAGGGCGCGACCCATGAGCGGACCCCACTCGGGCTCGATCACATGCTTGCGCACCAGCGCCTCGATGAGATCGCGAACGTCGTTGTCGTTGAGCACGGTCAGCGCGCCGAGACCGGCATCGGCGATCATGTCGCTCAGGCGGGCCGCGTGATCCCGTTCCTGCAGCCACTCGCCGGCCATGCGGGCGCCGCTGATCTCGCTGAGCTTCTCATGCACCACGTCATCGGCGAGGAAGTTCTGCTCGATGAAGGACCCCAGTCCCTCGCCGATCTCGTCCTTCTTGTGCGAGATCAGGTTGGTGTGCGGGATCGGGAGCCCGAGCGGCCTGCGGAAGAGCGCGGTCACCGCGAACCAGTCGGCGAGGGCACCCACCATGCCGCCCTCGCTCGCGGCGCGGACGTAGCCGAGCCACGGGTAGTGCTGCTGCAGGGAGAAGCTGATGACGAAGATCACGGCCATCGCGAGGAGCAGGCCGAGGGCTACTCCTTGCATCTTGCGCAGTTGCGCAAGCCGTTCGAAGTCATCCGGGGTGACGGCCCCGAGGGTGCGCTTGCTCGTTTTGACCACCTCTTGATTATGCCGCCTCGGGCGGGTTCGAGGATCCGCCAGCCGCAATTGCTCCGAGCGGGGGCCGTTTCTCGCTCGCTCAGCGGGACCGCCGGTTGCCGGCACCGGGCCGGTGCGGGCGTGGTGTGGGCTCGGTACGACCCTGCTCCGGGGGCCGTTTCTCGCCGCCGACTCCGCACTCCGGAGTCGGGCGAAAGACCGCACCACTCGGTCCGGTGTGCTCAGTGGCTGGGCGCATGAAACAATTCGCTTATGCATATGCTCTCGAGACTGAGCCTCAAGAACCGCGCGCTCATCGCACTCGTCACGATCGTGGCGTCGGTTTTCGGCGTCATCGGCGTCGGCTCGCTCAAGCAGGAGCTGATGCCATCGGTGCAGTTCCCGGCGATCGTCGTCGTGGCGTCCTACCCCGGCGCATCACCGGAAGTGGTCAACAACGATGTCTCCACGCCGATCGAGACCGCACTCAGAGGAGTGCCCGGTCTCGAGCAGACCACCGCGACCTCGACGACCGGCGCGTCGATGGTATTGGCGCAGTTCACCTACGGCATCGACATCGCCGCGACCGAGCAGAAGGTCGAGCGCGCAGTCGCGCGCATCTCCCGGATGCTGCCCGAGAGCGTCGACCCGCAGGTGATGTCGGGCTCGATCGACGACCTGCCGGTGGTGCAGGTCTCGGTCACCCCGCCCTCGGGTGCCGATCCCGAGGAAACAGCCCGGCTCATCGACCGCATCGCGATTCCACAGCTGAACGATCTCGACGGCGTGCGCGAGGCGCAGCTCACCGGCGCGCGCGGGGATCGAGTGACCATCACCCCGAACAGCGAGCGACTCGCCGAGGAGTTCCTGACGCCGCAGGCGATCTCGGATGCGCTGCAGCAGAGCGGTGTGCTCATGGCCGCGGGCAGCGTGACCGAGGACGGGCAGACCCTCGCCGTGCAGGCAGGCTCGACCCTCGACTCCGTCGACCAGATCAAGTCGCTGCCGCTCGTGCGCGACCCGGGCATGCTTCGCGCGCGCGCGGAGGCGGCCGCGGCGGCGGCCCAGGCGAGTGCGGGAGCCGCAGCAGCTCAGGCCGGGGCGTCTGGAGCGATGCCGGCGAACGCGCAGCAGCCCGACGAGGCCGTGCAGCTCGATCCGCTGCCGGTGGTCACCATCGGCGAAGTCGCCGAGGTGCAGCTCGAAGCCAACCCTCAGCAGAGCATCTCCAGAGTGAACGGCGAACCAGCGCTCACGATCGCCGTGACGAAGCTCTCTTCGGCGAACACCGTGGACGTGTCGCACGTCGTGCGGGCCGAGCTCGACTCGCTCGAACCCTCGCTCGAAGGGGCGAAGCTCGACGTGGTGTTCGACCAGGCACCCTACGTCGAGCGATCGATCGAGACGCTCACGACCGAGGGGCTGCTCGGGCTGGTGTTCGCGGTGCTCGTGATCCTCGTCTTCCTGATGTCGATCCGCGCGACGCTCGTGACCGCGATCTCGATTCCCGTATCCGTGCTGCTGACGTTCGTCGGGCTGAACTTCGCGAACTACTCGCTCAACATGCTCACGCTCGGAGCCCTCACCATCTCGATCGGCCGCGTGGTCGACGACTCCATCGTCGTCATCGAGAACATCAAGCGGCATCTCGGAGAGATGCGGGAGGGCGGCGACCGGTCCGCAACGATCGTGACCGCCGTGCGTGAGGTCGCCGGAGCGATCACCGCTTCGACCATCACGACCGTCGCGGTGTTCCTGCCGATGGCCTTCGTCTCCGGCATGGTCGGAGAGCTGTTCCGGCCGTTCGCCTTCACGGTGACGATCGCGCTCGCCGCCTCGCTGCTCGTGGCGTTGACGATCGTTCCGGTGCTCGCATACTGGTTCCTGCGCACGGGTCGTTCGGGCGAGAAGCAGACGCGAGCCTCGAAACGGGAGAAGAATCTCAGAACGACGCTGCGCCATCCGCAGAGTGCGCACGAGGAGCACGCGACTGCGATGCAGCGCGGCTACCTGCCGATCGTGAAATGGACGTTGAAGCACCCGGCCGTGACGCTGCTCGTCGCCGTCGTGGTCTTCGGCGGGACGCTCGCCGCGACCCCGCTGATGAAGACCAACTTCATGGGCTCCGACGAGCAGAACTCCGTCGGCCTCACTCAGACGCTCGCGCCGGGTACGAGCCTGGACGAACAACTGGCGCAGGTGGAGCGCGTCGAAGCCGCCCTCGACGACATCGACGCGGTCACGACCGTTCAGGTCACCATCGGCAGCGCCGGCAGCGGCATGGGGGCCATCTTCGGCGCGGGCGGTGACGGCGTGGTCAGCTATTCGATCACGACCGAAGAAGACGCGGTGCAGACCGAGGTGCAGGACGCCATTCGCGAGGCGGTCGATGGTCTCGGCGACGCTGGAGAGTTCTCCATCGGTTCATCCGATGGCGGCGTGACGATGTCGAGTTCGATCGAGGTCGCGGTGTCCGCGCCGGACCAAGAGTCGCTGGCCGAAGCCAGTGATGCGGTCGTGGCGGCGCTGAAGGCGCAGTCCGGCCTGAAGCAGGTGGAAAGCGATCTCGCCTCTTCGCGTCCCTACCTCGCGATCGTCGTCGACCGGGCGAAGGCCTCCGCGGCGGGACTCAGCGAGGTCGCGGTGGCTTCGCTCGTGTCGCAGCAGATGCAACCGAGGCAGATCGGTCAGATCGTGCTCGACGACACCAGCGTGCAGATCTTCCTCTCCCAGGGGGCGGCACCCACCGATCAGGCGGGCGTGGCAGCGCTCTCGATCCCGACGGTCGACGGAGCGGTACGACTCGACTCACTGGCCACCGTGGAGATCGCCGACGGCCCGGTCACCGTCCGCACTCAGGACACGAACCGCATCGCGACGGTCTCGGCACTCCCCGAAGGCGACGACCTCGGGAGCGCCGGCTTCGAAGTGAACGCCGCCCTCGAGTCGGTCACGCTGCCTGCCGGGGCGACCGCGAGCATCGGCGGCGTGATGTCCCAGCAGAGCGAAGCCTTCGAACAGCTCGGTCTCGCGCTGCTCGCCGCGATCCTGATCGTCTACGTCGTCATGGTGGCGACGTTCAAGAGCCTGCTGCAGCCCCTGCTGCTGCTCGTCTCGGTGCCGTTCGCCGCCACCGGAGCGCTGATTCTCCTGATCGCGACGGGCATCCCGCTCGGAGTCGCTTCGCTGATCGGCGTGCTCATGCTCATCGGCATCGTCGTGACGAACGCGATCGTGCTGATCGATCTGGTCAACCAGCAGCGGGAGCGAGGTATCCCGCTCTTCGACGCGGTCATCAGCGGATCGTCCCTGCGTCTGCGGCCGATCGTGATGACCGCGCTGGCGACGATTCTCGCGCTGACTCCCATGGGGATCGGCATCACCGGGTCAGGCGGCTTCATCTCGCAGCCCCTCGCGGTCGTGGTGATCGGCGGCCTGCTCTCGTCGACGCTGCTCACCCTGGTGGTGCTGCCCACGCTCTACTACGCGGTTGAGCACCGGCGTGAGCGGGCGCGGGATCATCGCGAAACGAAGCGACGGGCGAAGACAGCGTCCCAGGAGGCGGAGCAGTCCGCCGCATCCTCTGCATCGCAGCCGGTCGTGCATGCGGACACCCCAGAACTCCCCCGGGCAGAAAGCGAGAACAGCTAGATGGCTGCACGACGCGGGTACCGCCCGCCAGGCGATTACGATCCGAGGCGCGGCAAGAAGGGCAAGCGGCAGGGCGGCCCTGGAGGCGGCGCACGCGGAGACACCGGCCGCGGATCCGCGGGGCAGGATCGACGGTCAGGCGGTGCGAGCGCCGGCGACCGCGCCGCGCGATCCTCGCAGCAGTCGGAGCCCAACGCCGCGCGCCACGAGGATCGCACGGACGAGCTGCAGACCCGTCCGTGGAGCGGCATCTCGCCCGACGCCGGAGGGCAGCCGAGAGGCGAGATCTCACTGGCCGGCCGGTCGCTCGAGGCGACACGCACGAGGCCCGAGGATGTCGCCGACCTGACCTTCGCCCAACTCGGGCTGGGCGGCAACATCGTCCGCGCACTCGGCGAGCTCGGAGCAGATCGACCCTTCGCGATTCAGGCGGCGACCATCCCCGATGTGCTCGCCGGTCACCACCTGCTCGGGCGTGCGCGCACCGGATCGGGGAAGACGATCGCGTTCGGCGCAGCGCTCGTGGAGCGGCTGATGCTGCTCCGAGCCGAGGGCGCGTTTCCCAACGAGAAACCCAAGGAGCGGCCGAAGCGCGGCGAGCGCGCGGCGCGCCCGAACAAGCAGTCCGCCCGTGCGCCGAAGGCGCTGATCCTCGCTCCGACGCGAGAGCTGGCGTTGCAGATCGACCGTACCGTGCAGCCGATCGCACGCTCGGTGGGGCTCTTCACCGGGCAGTTCGTGGGAGGGCAGCCCTTCGAACCGCAGTTGCATGCGCTGGGCCGAGGCGTCGACATCGCGATCGGCACCCCTGGGCGAATCGAGGATCTCGCAAAGCGGGACCATCTCTCGCTCGGGCAGATCGCCATCACCGTGATCGACGAAGCTGACCACATGGCGGAGCTCGGATTCATCGAACCCGTGCAGCGTATTCTGCGGCAGACGAGAAGGGGCGGGCAGCGTCTGCTGTTCTCGGCCACTCTCGACCGCGGGGTCGATGGGCTCGTTCGAGAGTTCATGCCCCGCCCCGCCATCCACGAGATCGCGAGCGAGGGGGAGCTGGGGACCGATTCGGACACGCCGGGGGACTGGAAGCCGCAGCCGAACGTGTCGCATCGCGTGTTCGTCGTGCTGCGCGAGCACAAGGACGAGGTCCTGGTGCAGCTGGCGAGCCGGGGGCTCGACGGCGCGGGGGCCGGTCGTACGGTGATCTTCTGCCGCACGCGAGCGTACGCGGAGATGGTGACCGAACTGTTGACCGAGGCGGGAGTCCGGGCGATTTCGCTGCATGGGGATCTCAGCCAGGCGCGGCGGGAGCGCAACTTGGCGAAGTTCATCGAGGGCAAGGCCGATGTGCTGGTGGCGACCGACGTGGCTGCCAGGGGGCTCCACGTCGATGACATCGATCTGGTGCTGCAGGCGGATCCGCCGGGCGACCCGAAAGCGTATGTGCACCGCGCGGGTCGGACCGGACGGGTCGGCAGGGCAGGCAGCGTGATCACGCTGATCACGCGCACTCGCCAGAGGCGGACCCTGGAGCTGTTCGAAGCCCTGGGCTTCGAGCCCGAGTACTTCGGCGACTTCGTGCCGGGGGCCGCCGGCTAGGGCAAGGTCTCTCGCTGCGCTGCGCTGCGCCGTACCGCCCCCCTGTACCTCCCCCTGTACCTCCCCCGCACCTCCCCCCTGGACTCCTCCGCGCAGACTTGTCACGAAAGTGCAGCAGTGCTGAGCGAGCTACACATACGTGACAGGCGCAGGGGCGCCCGGCGCGGTCTCGGGTCGGGGCGGGAAGCAGCAGGGCAGGGCGGGACGGGATCGAGCAGAGCGTGGTGGGATCGGCTGGGGTCGCGAGGATCGGGCACCGCGCTCGGCAGCGCGCCCCGATTACAGCAGCGCCACCCGATCGAGCGCGTCGCGCAGATCGGCCTTGAGATCCTCGACGTGCTCGATGCCGATCGAAAGGCGCAGCAGGCCCTCCGTGATCCCCAGACGCTCATTGAGATCCGGCAAGAACGTCGCGTGCGTCGAGGTCAGCGGATGCAGCACCATCGAGCGGGTGTCGCCGATGCCGGTCATGCGCGAGAAGACGCGCAGCCCATTCACGAATGCGCGGGCGCCGTCGACTCCTCCGCGCACCGTCACGCCGAACACCGATCCGGTGCGGGCGTGCTGCCCCGACGCGTCGACCCCGTAGTCGCGGGCGGCGATTGCGTGGAGCGGATTCGACGGGAGACCCGCATAGTCGACCAGTTCGACTTCCGGCTGCTCTTCGAACCAGCGCGCGAGCTCGATCGAGGAGGCGACGTGCCGATCCATGCGCAGCGAGAGCGTTTCCATGCCCTGATGGAGCAGGAATCCGTTGAACGGGGACAGTGAGGGGCCGATGTCGTTGACGACCGCCTCTCGCACGGCACGAGCGTATGCCCGCGCCCCGAAGCGATCGAGCATCGACCCGAGACCCGGCCGCGGCGATGCCGTGACCAGAGGAAACGACCGACCGGCCCGTTCTGCCCCCTCCCAGTCGAAGCGGCCGCCGTCGACAACGGCCCCGCCGACGGCGGCTCCGTGCCCGGTGAGGAACTTCGTCGTCGAATGCACCACGATGTCCGCACCGTGCTCGAACGGACGGATCAGCGCCGGCGTACCCACCGTGTTGTCGACCACGAGCGGCAGGTGATGCCGCCGTGCGACCTCGGCGATTCGGCGGAGGTCGGTGATGTCGTTGCGCGGGTTCGGGATGGTTTCGGTGTAGATCGCCTTCGTCTCGGGACGAATCGCGCGCGCCCACTCGTCGTCGTCTGCGGCGTCCCACACGTAGTCGACATCAATGCCGAAGCGTTTGAAGCTGCGGCCGAACAGGATGCGGGTGCCGCCGTAGACCGAGGCGGTCGAGACGATGTGGTCCCCGTTCTGCGCGAGCGTGAAGAGCGCGGCACTGATCGCGGCTTGCCCGCTCGCGACCGCAACCGCATCGGTGCCGCCTTCGAGCGAGGCGAGGCGCTGTTCGGCCACCGAGTTCGTCGGGTTGCCCTGTCGGGAGTAGATGGCGCCGGGCGCCGCCTCGTCGCAGCCAGGGAACAGCCCCGCCCCGTTGGCCCGAGCCGGCGATCCCGCGAATCGCTCCACTTGGTCGTCGAAATCGTCGAAGACGTAACCGGCGGAGAGCGCGATCGGCGGGATCCGCAGTCCGCTGTTCAGGTCCGCGTACTCCCCGGCATGCACCTGGCGGGTGTCGAAGGCGAAGCCTTCCCAGGTGTCCACGGGCGGGGCGACGTGTGTGAGGTTCATGAGGCGGCTCCCGTCAGTGTCGCGATTCGGTCGATCCCCTGCACGATCGTGTCGGGCGCGCAGGCCAGGTTGAGGCGAGCGTGCCCTGCGCCGCCCGCGCCGAAGTGGCGGCCGTCGTTGAGCGCGACCCGGGCGTCCTGCAGCACTCGCTCGGCGGGATGCTCACCGAGTGCGAGGCCGCGGAGGTCGAGCCACGCCAGGTATCCGGCGCTGGCCGGGGTGAATCGTATCTCGGGCAGGCGTTCGCTGAGCAGCGATGCGAGGAGGCGCTGGTTTGCCTCGATCTGCGCGACCGCCCGCTGCTGCCAGTCCAGAGCCTCGGTGAACGCGGAGATGTTCGCGTGCAGACCGAGAATGCTGGTCCGAGTCGCGACCTCCGGGGGCAGCGTGGAGAGCAGCCGGTTCGCGCGCTCGTCTGCGGCGACCACCACCGAGCATTTCGCCCCAGCGAGGTTCCACCCCTTGCTCGCCGAGGTCGTCGTAGCGGAAAGCGCTCCGGCTTCGGCTGCGAGCGGCGCGAACGGGGTGAACACGGCGGAGCCGTGCACGAGCGGCGCGTGGATCTCATCGCTGACCACGAAGACGTCGTGCTGCGCTGCGAGGCGCGCGAGCGCGGTGAGTTCGTCCGAGGCGAAAGGCACACCGTGCGGGTTGTGCGGGTTGCAGAGGATGAAGGCATCGGTGCCCTGCTCCGAGGCGAACTCGCGCTCGATCGATTCGAGATCCAGCGATGCCGCAGCATTCGAGCCGGACGGGTCGAGCAGTGGTATCTCGATCACCTCGAAGTTCAGTTCGAGCAGCATTTCGAAGAAGCCGGGATAGCAGGGGGTGGGCAGCACGAGCCGGCCTCCGGAGGGCCGGAAGACGCGCAGCGATTCGACGATGCCGGTTGCGACATCCGTGGCGAGGTGCACATGCTCGTCGAGGATCTCCCAGCCCCACCTGTCCTTCGCGAAGTCGGCGACGACGCCCGCGAGTGGACCTGGCCCGTCGAGGTACCCGGTGTCGCTGGCTTCGACGGCGCGGACGATGGCCCGTCGGATCTCCGGAGCTACCGCGAAATCCATTTCGGCGACGAACATGGGCAGCACGTCTGCCGGATAGCGGGTCCATTTGAGGCTGGTGCGCTGCGTGCGCAGCGTCGAGGGGTCGAGGTCGGCCCAGGGGACTCCCGACGGGTCGTTGCCCGTTCCCTTCGCCTTCCGGTAACAGTCGTCTTCGTCGCTCATGCGACTCATTCTGCACCCGCGCACCGGACGGGCGCGGGTGCAGAAGTCATACGCCGTAATCGGGAGTCGTCACACCGCGTAACGAACCGCCAGTGTGTCCCCACCGGGCCCTGCCCGGCCGAACGCACCTGACCTCGTCGAAAGCGGCCCGGAGGGTCCCGGAGTATTCGGAAGGAGGAGGAGGTGTGCTCGGCGGGGATCAGGTGTGCGCTGCGGAGCCGGCGTCGCCGCCCAGTGGCTGCGCACCCCGGCGCACGTGATCCCGCGCGTGCGCGACCGCGGGATCGAGATCGGCGAACAGGTGATTCGGGTGCCGGAGGGACGCCACGACGCCCAGCCGCTCGAGCAGTTCGCGATGCTCGGGCCGCACGCCCTTGATGAGGACCGTCACCCCGCGCCGCTCGAGCGCGTTGACGAGTTCGCCGAGGGCGTTCGCACCGGTCGCGTCGAGGATCTGCACGTGCGAGAGCCGCAGCACGACCACTTCCACGTCCCGCTGCGAAGCGATCTCGTCGAGCAGCGGCTCGGCGGCTCCGAAGAACAGGGATCCGTCGATGCGGAAGAGCGCGACCCTCTCGTCTCCCGGAACCGCTGGGCCCGGGAGCGCCTCGCGGCGCGCCCCGCTCGCCCGGCTGAGGGTGCGAAGCGCGAAGAACGCGGCAACGGCGACGCCGATGCCGACCGCGATCACGAGGTCGAACACGACCGTGACGAACGCGGTGGTCAGGAAGACCGCGGCGCTCGAACGACCCGATCGTGCGACCCGGCGGAATGTCGACACGGAGACCATGCGCGCCGCCGTCACCATGAGTACACCGGCGAGCGCCGCGAGCGGAACCCGGGAGACCACCCCTGCTGCGGCCAGCACGATGATGAGCAGGAGGGCCGCGTGCACGATCGCCGCGAGTCGCGACTTCGCGCCGCTGCGCACGTTCACGGCGGTGCGGGCGATCGCGCCGGTCGCCGGGATGCCTCCGAAGAACGAGGCAGCGATCGACGCGAGTCCCTGACCGAAGAGTTCTCGATCCGCGTTGAGCGATCCGGTGTTGCTGAGCGAGGCTGCGACGCGCGCAGAGAGCAGCGACTCGATCGCGGCGAGCGCTGCGACTGCGGCGGCGGGAGCCGCGAGGGAAGCGAGCAGCGCGGGATCGAGGGAGGGGAGGGCTGGTGCCGGGAGCGAGTTGGGCAGCGCGCCGATCGTGTCGAGCGGCAGATGCAGACCCCCGCTGAGAAGAGCGACGACGAGGATCGCGATGAACGACCCCGGAAGCGCTGGCAGCCAGCGGCCGAGCGCGAGCATGATGACCGCAACGATCAGCACGGCTCCGAGCGGGAGGAGAGCCTGCGGCCACCGCGCCTCGGTGAGCACTTGCCAGCTCGCGAGCAGTGCGTTCGTAGAGTGCCCTGAGAGTTCCACGCCGAGCGCCGAGGGGAGCTGCTGCAGGAAGATGATGACCCCGATACCGGCGGTGAACCCTTCGATCACGGGCCAGGGCAGGTAGCTGAGGGCGCGGCCGAGTCGCAGTACGCCGGCGAGCAGCACCATGATCCCGGCCATCAGGGCGACGGTAGTGACTGCTCCGGGGCCGTGCAGGGCGACGATCGGGACGAGTACGACGACCATCGCTCCCGTGGGTCCGGAGACCTGCACGTTGGATCCGCCGAATACTGCGGCGACGAAGCCCGCGATGATTGCGGTGACGAGTCCGGCTTCGGCGCCGACCCCCGAGCTGACGCCGAAGGCGAGCGCGAGGGGGAGCGCGACGATGCCGACGGTCACCCCCGCCAGGAGATCGGAGCGCCACGTCCCGCGGATGCCCCGGTAGTCCGCGGGCGTGGGCAGCAGCGATCGCAGTGCGTGCAATGAGTTGTTCACCGCCACATCCTGACCCTCGGAGCTATTTCACGACCGGGAAGGAACCGGTTGGGGTTTCGCCCTCGTCGTACACCTCTGACGGGGCGCCGATGATCTTGTGGTCGGGAGTGCCGACGATCGTGTGGTCTTTGTTCGGGTAGTCGAAACGCGAGAGCACCCAGCGCATCGCTTCGAGCCGGGCGCGCTTCTTGTCGTTCGACTTGACGACGGTCCACGGGGCGTGCGGGGTGTCGGTGTAGAAGAACATCGCCTCTTTCGCCTCCGAGTAGTCGTCCCACTTGTCGAGGGATGCGAGGTCGGTGGGGGAGAGCTTCCACTGCTTGATCTCATCGCTTCCCCTGGCGACGAACCGTGCGTGCTGCTCGGCCTTGCCGACGGAGAACCAGAACTTGATGAGGTGCACCCCCGAGTTCACGAGCATGCGCTCGAACTCGGGAGCCGAGCGCGTGAACTCGAGATACTGCTGCGGAGTGCAGTACCCCATGACCCGTTCGACACCGGCACGGTTGTACCAGGAGCGGTCGAACATGACGATCTCGCCCGCCGTGGGCAGATGCGCGACATAGCGTTGGAAGTACCACTGGCTCTTCTCGCGCTCGGTCGGGATCTCGAGTGCGACCACGCGCGCGCCGCGAGGATTCATATGCTCGGTGAAGCGCTTGATCGCGCCTCCCTTGCCCGCAGCGTCGCGCCCCTCGAAGAGGATGACGATCTTCTCGCCCTTCTCCTTCACCCAGGCCTGCAGTTTCAAGAGCTCGATCTGCAGCTTGCGCTTCTCGCGTTCGTACTGAGCGGTGCTGATCTTCTCGTCGTAGGGGTATCCCTGCCGCCACGGGGCATCGGGACCGTTGTCCTTCGGCCTCTTGCCCTTTCCGGAGAGCTTGCGCGACAGTTCGGCGATCTCGTCGATCTCCGGGGTGATGTCGACCTCGCCGGGCGATGCGGCGAGAAACGTCTCGCCACCTGCGACGGTGCGCGTGTCTGGGGAGGTGCTCTGGGTGTGGTCGTTGTCAGCCATTCGAGTCTCTTTCGGCCTGATCGGGTGGTGTGAAGATGATGGCGCACTCACGCGCCGGAGCGCTCGTTCCCCCGAGACGAACGGATGGATCGGCCGGCGCGCCTGCGGCAGCCGATCCTCGCGCGGTACGTCAGTGACCCTGCTCTGCGAGACGCTGCTGCGCCTCCACGATGAGCTGCTCCGCATCCGCAGCCGAGCCCCACGCGTCGACCTTGACCCACTTGCCGGGTTCCAGATCCTTGTAGTGCTCGAAGAAGTGCTCGATCTCCTTGCGCGTGTACTCGGGAATGTCCGCGACGTCCTGGATGTGCGCCCAGCGCGGATCCTTGTGCTGCACCGCGATGACCTTGTCGTCGCCGCCTGCCTCGTCGCTCATCTTGAGCACGCCGACGGGGCGAACCTTGATCCCGACGCCGGGGAATACGGGGTAGTCGAGCAGCACGAGCACGTCGAGCGGATCGCCGTCTTCGCCGAGCGTCTCCTCGAAGAAGCCGTAGTCGGTGGGGTAGACGAACCCGGTGTAGAGCACGCGATCGAGGTAGACGCGACCGCTCTCGTGGTCGACCTCGTACTTGTTGCGGCTGCCCTTGGGGATCTCAATGACGGCGTCGAATGCGGCGGTCATGCGCGCTCCTTCTGCGTGGTGTGTTCGCTCTTGTCTCGCGCGCTCAGGCGCGTCGTCACTCCCGGCATGGGAGTGCATCTCTAAGGTTACGCGAACTCAAGACGCTGCGAGCGGTAACGTGGGGGGCTATGGCCCCGAAACCGCACACTCCCGAGAGCATGCGCATTCGTGCGGCCGTGCGTTCGATGTTCGGCGGGGTCGGGCGAGGCGTCGCCGGGCGCGGCTCCGCAGCCGACCTGCCGCTCGTACTGGTTGCGCTCTCCGGGGGAGCGGACTCGCTCGCCCTCGCGGCGGCGCTCGCCGCCGAGGCGCGGGCCGCGGGAGTTCGCGCCGGGGCGGTGATCGTGGATCACGGATTGCAGGCCGGGTCCGCGGAGGTGGCGGTTCGGGCGGCCGAGCAGGCGCACGGGCTCGGCCTCTCGCCGGTCGTCGTGCGTCTCGTCGAGATCGACGGAGGCCGGTCGAGTGTCACCGGCGGGCCGGAGGCGGCCGCGCGTTCGGCCAGATATGAGGCGCTCGCCGCCGCCGCCAGGGAGCTCGGTGCAGTGCAGGTGCTCGCCGCGCATACCCGGGACGACCAGGCGGAACAGGTGCTGCTGGCGCTCGCGAGAGGCTCGGGTACGCGCAGTCTGGCGGGGATCCCCCCGACTCGAGAGATCGGCGAGGGGATCCTCCTCGTTCGCCCGCTGCTCGACGAGCATTTTGGGATCACCCGCGCGACGACGGAGGCCTCCTGCGTCGAACTCGGTCTCGCACCGTGGCGGGATCCGCACAACTCCGATCGTTCGTTCGCTCGCGTGCGAGTGCGCGAAGCGGTGCTGCCAGTGCTCGAGGATCAGCTGGGTCCCGGGGTCGGCGCCGCGCTCGCGCGCAGCGCCGACCTGGCCCGCGAGGATGCCGATGCGCTCGATGCGATCGCCGAGCGGCATCTCGCTTCGATCGTCGACTCCGGGCCCATCGTCGGCGAGGATCGCCGAGTCCTGATGGCGGTCGATGGCCTTCTGGCCCTGCCCGCTGCGCTGCGGGGCCGGGTGGTGCGCCTGGTCGCTGCGCGCGAATTCGCTGCGCACCTGACCCGTGAGCACACTCTCGCGATTCTCTCGCTCGTAACGGCCTGGCGGGGTCAGGGTCCGATCGACGCGCCTCGCATCCGGGTGACTCGAGAAGCTGCAACGCTCGTCTTTCGCGCGCGCTAAAGTTGATGCATGGACTCGATCGAACTGGGGAATGAACTCACCGAGGTGCTGCATACCGAGGCCGAGCTGCACGCGCGGCTTGCCGAGATGGCGCGTGAGATCGAAGACGATTACGGCTTCGAGAACCCTCCGCTGCTCGTCGGTGTGCTCAAGGGCGCGGTGATGGTGATGGCTGATCTCGCACGCGAGCTGCGCTTCCACGCTCAGATGGACTGGATGGCTGTCTCGTCGTACGGTACCGGCACGAAGTCGAGCGGCGTGGTCCGTATTCTCAAGGATCTCGATTCCGACATCACCGATCGCGACGTGCTGATCGTGGAGGACATCATCGATTCCGGCCTGACGCTCTCCTGGTTGAAGGAGAACCTCGAGAGCAGGGGCGCCCGGTCGGTGCGCATCTGCACCATGCTGCGCAAGCCAGAGGCATTGAAAGTCGAGGTCGACGTGGCCTATGTCGGCTTCGATATCCCCGTGGAATTCGTCGTCGGCTACGGCCTCGACTACGCCGAGAACTATCGCAACCTGCGCGACGTGGCGGTGCTTGCACCCCACGTGTACGAGAAGTAGGTCTTCTGCCGACGGTTCGCGATGCGTCCGCCGGTCCCGCGTCCCGGGGCGCCAGGAGACCCCTCGCGGCAGCATCCGCGGTGTGCCCGCGGGCGCGCCCGCACCAATAATTCTGCGCTGGGCGAATCCTCAGAGGGAAACGTAGCGGCGGCGACTACGCTTATTGCAGTTCGAAGAGAAAGGCCGCGCATTGGCTGAGACTGCATCGAGTGGCTCCCGCATGAAGAGAATCTTCAAGGGACCGCTGGTCTACCTGATCCTTGCACCGATCATCGTGCTGCTGGGGTGGTCGCTGCTCTCGGGCGCAGGCGTGCGAGAGGTGACGACCGAGCGCGGCTTGGAGATGCTTGCGAAGGGCGAGGTCACGAAGGCCGAGATCATCGACGGCGATCAGCGCGTCAACCTCACCCTCGAGAAGGCCGACAAGAAGACCGGCGCGACCGACGTCTACTTCTATTACGTCATGCAGCGCGGGAGCGACGTCGTGACCGCGGTGACCGACGCGAAACCGGCGGACGGCTACACGGATCAGGTCCCGAAGCCGAGCGCGTTCTGGTCGCTCATGAGCTTCCTGCTGCCACTGCTGCTCATCGGCTTCTTCTTCTGGTGGATCCTCTCGTCCATGCAGGGCGGCGGCAACAAGGTCATGCAGTTCGGGAAGTCCCGGGCGAAGCTCATCTCGAAGGACACCCCGCAGGTGACCTTCGCCGACGTCGCGGGCTCCGACGAGGCGGTCGAGGAACTGCACGAGATCAAGGACTTCCTGACCGACGCATCGAGGTTCCAGGCGGTCGGCGCGCGCATTCCGCGCGGTGTGCTGCTGTACGGCCCCCCTGGCACCGGCAAGACCCTGCTCGCTCGCGCGGTCGCGGGCGAGGCGGGCGTGCCTTTCTACTCGATCTCCGGTTCCGACTTCGTCGAGATGTTCGTGGGTGTGGGCGCGAGCCGTGTGCGCGACCTCTTCAAGGAGGCCAAGGCGAACGCTCCGGCCATCATCTTCGTCGACGAGATCGACGCGGTCGGTCAGCGTCGCGGCCAGGGCATGGGCGGCGGCCACGACGAGCGGGAGCAGACCCTGAACCAGTTGCTCGTCGAGATGGACGGCTTCGACGAGCGAACGAACGTGATCATGATCGCCGCGACGAACCGCCCCGACATGCTCGATCCAGCGCTGCTGCGCCCCGGCCGGTTCGATCGGCAGATCGGCGTCGACGCACCCGACATGAAGGGCCGCCGGGCGATCCTCGAAGTGCATTCGAAGGGCAAGCCGCTGTCGAAGAACGTCGACCTCGACGTGGTCGCACGCAAGACGCCCGGCTTCTCCGGAGCCGATCTCGCGAACGTGCTGAACGAGGCGGCGCTGCTGACCGCTCGCTCGAACGCGCAGCTGATCGACAACCGCGCGCTCGACGAGGCGATCGATCGAGTCATCGCCGGACCGCAGCGACGCACCCGTGTCATGAGGGATCATGAGAAGCTGATGACCGCGTATCACGAGGGCGGTCACGCGCTCGTCGCCGCGGCGCTCAACCATTCCGACCCGGTGACCAAGATCACGATCCTTCCCCGCGGGCGGGCGCTCGGCTACACGATGGTGATCCCCCTCGAGGACAAGTTCTCCGTCACTCGGAACGAGCTGCAGGACCAGATCGCCTACGCGCTTGGCGGTCGAGTCGCAGAAGAACTCGTGTTCCACGACCCGACGACCGGCGCGGGCAACGACATCGAGAAGGCGACCGCGACCGCGCGGAAGATGGTGACCGAGTACGGCATGTCGGCCACGCTCGGACCCGTCAAGCTCGGTCAGGCGCAGGCCTCCCCGTATCTCGGGGAGTTCGGCTCGGCCCGGGACTACAGCGAAGGGGTCGCCGTCTCGGTCGACACCGAAGTGCGAGCGATCATCGAACAGGGCCACAACGAGGCGTACGAAGCGCTGACCCTGAACCGTGCCGTGCTCGACCGGCTCGCCGGCGAGCTCATGGAAAAGGAAACCCTCGACCACCTGCAGGTTGCCGAGATCTTCCACGATGTGGTGAAGCTGCCTGCGCGACAGCTCTGGCTCTCCAGCAGTGATCGCCCCGTGAGCGACGTGCCTCCGATCGATGTGCCCGCGAGCCTGCGGACCGACGATGCAACTGCAATCGGCGGCTCGACCGACGACTCATCCGAGGCCGGGGCTCCCCAGCCCGAGGCCCCGTCAGGCCAGGGCGATTCGGCGGCGCAGTGAGCGGGCCTGTCGACCGCGAGCGCGTCGCACGAGCGGTGCGCGAACTCCTCGCCGCGATCGGCGAGGATCCCGACAGCAGCGAGCTTGAGGGGACTCCTGACAGGGTCGCCGACGCCTACGCCGAGTTCTTCGCAGGAGTCGGCGTCGATCCCGTCGCCCTGCTGGCGGACGCGGTCCCGGTCGGATCCGACACGGGTGAACTCGTCCTGGTCCGCGACATCTCGTTGCGCTCGGTGTGCGAGCACCATCTCCTGCCGTTTCGCGGCAGGGCGCACGTCGCCTACCGTCCCGGGGCGAAGGTGGTCGGCTTGGGCGCGCTCCCGCGCGTGGTCGAGACGCTTGCCGCTCGCCCCCAGCTCCAGGAGCGGCTCGGGGAACAGATCGCGGACGCGGTCGTCCAGGGACTCGACCCCGAGGGTGTGCTCGTCGTGCTCGAAGCCTCCCACGGCTGCGTCGCCGATCGGGGCGTGAAGCAGGCGGAGGCGACCGCGGTGACGATCGCTTCGCGCGGCTCGCTCTCACAGCCGCTTCTCCGGGCCGAGGTGCTCGCGCTGATCGGAACGACCGACCGATGAACCCGCAGGGCCTCGGCGCTGCGTCGCCCGGTCCCCTCATCTGGGGGGTCCTCAATGTGACGCCAGACTCCTTCAGCGACGGCGGACGCTACCTCGAATTGGGAGCGGCGGTGTCGCGGGCCCGAGAACTCGTTCGCCACGGCGCCCGGATCATCGACGTCGGCGGAGAATCGACTCGCCCCGGGGCCGAGCGGGTCGACCAGGCAGAGGAGCAGCGCCGCGTGCTGCCGGTGGTCGATGCGCTCACCGCCGAGGGCATGACCGTCTCGATCGATACGGTGCATGCGGAGACCGCGCGACTCGCCGTGACGGCGGGTGCGACGATCATCAACGACGTGTCCGGTGGAACGGCCGACCCGGAGATGCTGCGGATCGCGGCGACCACCGGCGCGCGACTCGTGCTCATGCATTGGCGAGGCATTCCGGATCCCGCGCATGCCCGCTCGCACTACCAGGATGTGGTCGAGGAGGTCCGCAGCGAGCTCGCACTACTGGCGGGAGCCGCGGAAGCGGCAGGCGTCTCGAAGGACAAGCTGATTCTCGACCCCGGACTCGGCTTCGACAAGACCGCAGCCCAGGGTTGGCAGCTGCTCGCGAATCTCGATCGGCTCGCGTCCCTGGGATACCCCATTCTGGTCGGAGCATCCCGGAAGCGCATGCTGGGCGACACGCTCGCTGCCGCTGCCGACGGAGGGTCTCTGGCGCACGCGCCGACCCCCCTCGCGCGGCTCGACCTCGCGACGGCGGTGGTCAGCGCCCTTGCGGCCGAAACCGGCGCATGGGGCGTCCGTGTGCACGACGTCCGATCGACCGCCGACGCCCTCGCGATCTCGGCAGCGGCGGGCTCCGCACGCAGGGCCGCGAAGGCGACCGTGCCGGAGCCGCGCGAGAGCGATCGCATCACGCTCAGCGGACTCGAAGTGTTCGCGCATCACGGCGTCTTCGATTTCGAGCGCGAGCAGGGGCAGCGCTTCATCATCGATGCCGAGATCGCGGTCGACCTTCGGGCAGCCGCAGCTGGCGACGCGCTCGCCGAGACCGTGAACTATGCCGAACTGGCAGGCGCGATCCTCGAAGCCGTCGCCCACGACCCCGTCGATCTCATCGAGACCCTGGCCGAGCGGGTGGCCGGGGTCGCCCTCGGTTTCGCCGGAGTGCGCGAGGCGCGTATCACCGTGCATAAGCCGGATGCCCCTATCGATGCGCAATTCGGGGATGTCTCCGTCACCATCGTGCGAGAGCGGGGGCGACAGTGATCGCGCAGGTGGTGCCGGTGCTCCTGGCGTTCGGTGCGAATCTCGGAGATCGAGGCGAGACGATCCGCGAGGCGCAGCGCGAGATCGCGCAGACTCCCGGGATCGAGGCATTCGTCGCCTCCCCACTGCGCGAGACGATCGCTCTCACCCCGAGCGGGCCGGATCCCGACGCGCCGCGCTACCTCAACGGGGTGGCCACAGCCCGGACCACGCTGACACCGCACGAACTGCTCGACCTGCTCCAGCGCATCGAGCATGAGCACGGAAGGGTGCGCGAGAAGCGATGGGGCGATCGCACGCTCGACATCGACCTCATCCTCTTCGGCGGACGCGTGATCAGGGACGACCGGCTCACCGTGCCGCATCCTCGGGCGCACGAACGCGATTTTGTGCTCTCGCCCTGGCTGGCACTCGATCCCGACGCGGTACTGATGGGCCACGGTCGAGTCGGCGACCTGCTCGCACGCATCGGCGACACGACCCGACCCCTCTCCGCGGAGGCGCCAGAGGACACCGCGAGCGCGGGTGGGAACCATGAATAGCGTGCAACGGACCTCGCCGCTCGCGATCGCCGCGTTCGCCGTGGTCGGCGCGGGCATCGGCCTGCTGCTGCAGCTGGTGCGGTCGACGAGGGGCCAATCGCCCCTCGTGCCGCCGCTCTCCCTCTCGCTCACGATGCTCGTGCTCGGGGCCGTGCTGCTGGTACTCGCCATCTCGTTGCGTCGAGCGGTCACCCGCAAATCGGGCAGGCCCGTGAACCCGTTCCACGCGGTTCGACTGCTCGCCGGCGCGAGGGCAGGCCAGTTCGTCGGAGCGCTCATCGGCGGCTTCGGCGGCGGGCTTGCGCTGCAACTGCTCTCCCGCACCGTTCCTCCGCCTGCGGCCAGTTGGGTACCGATGCTGCTCGTGCTCGGCGCGGGAGTCGTGCTCTCCGTCTGCGGTGTCATCGCAGAACTGCTCTGCCGCGTGCCACCGGGCGGTGGCGACGAGGAGGGCAGCCGCAGCGCGGCCGAACCGGGGACCGACGCGGAGCCCGGCGCGGCTTGATACCCGCCTCGGAAACGCGTCGGTACCGCTCCTCGAATCAGGCGAATGCGGGCGAGCACGCTCTAGGCTTGAGCCATGACCGATAGCGACTGGCCGATCCGCACCGATGCCTGGCAACGAGTCTCCACGAGATATGCGTGGGTCGACCTGATACTCAACCTGATCCTGGTGCTGGGGGTGGCCGTCGGCTACCTGTTCATCGTGTTCATCATCGCCAGCGATTCCCCGCCGGTCTTCGTCCATCTCATCGTCGCGGCGGTCGTGATCGTCCTGCTCGTGAACGCGGTGCTCGCCTTCCGTCGGGTACGAGCGATCGGATACCGGCTCCGCGAGGACGACCTTCTGTTCCGCCGCGGCATCATGTTCGAGCGCGTCATCGCGGTGCCCTACGGGCGCCTGCAGCTCGTCGACGTGACCCGCGGGCCGCTCCTGCGAGCGATGGGTCTTGCGACGCTCAAATTCGTGACCGCGAGCGCGGCTACCGGAGTGCATCTGCCGGGCCTTCCCGAGGCAGAGGCCGAGGCGTTGCGCGACCGGCTGGTCGAGTTGGCCGAGACGAGACGGTCGGGCCTGTGAACGAGGAACCCGCCGACGCGCCGGTGCCGCCGCTCGAACTCGAGTGGCGCAGGCTGCACCCGCTGTCTCCGCTGCTGCGCGGGGGCCTCGTGCTCATCGTGGTGGTCGGCATCGTCATCGCGAACCTCCGCGACCGAGTGCTCGAGCTCTTCCTCGCGAAGGAAGTCGTCGATGTCATGGGCCCGAACGAGGGCGACCTGATCGACTACCTCGCCGGGCAGAGCCTGCTGATCTGGGCGCTCGTCGTGGTGGTCGTGGCGATCCTCGCAATCATCGGAATCGCCTGGCTGAGCTGGCGTTTCAGCACGTTTCGAATCACCGCGGATGCGGTGGAGTCTCGCCGAGGGGTGCTGTTCCGGCAGCACCGGCGAGCACCGCTCGAACGGATTCAGAGCGTCAACCTGCAACGCTCGCTGCTCGCACGCCTGCTCGGCTTGACGCAGGTCGATGTGCAGACCGCCGGGCAGGGTGGCAAGGTCGCGCTGCAGTACCTCGGCCATCGGGAGGCCAAGGAGGTGCGCGAGCAGATCCTGCTCGCAGCTCGTGTGAGTCGTGCCGGGGGAGACGTTCGCACCCCGGCTCACGCCGGTCCTGCGGACCCGGCCGCTCCAGCCGCCGGGATCGTGGCCGACCCCGCCGTCGAGCGGCGTGCAGCGCCAGACATGCCGCTCGCCGTCGATTTCTCCGGTCAGGCCTATACGGTCGCCCCGGGCGCACTCGACGGCAGGCTTCGCGACCTCGCCGACTTCGACATCGACCCCAGCGCCCGCGAAAGCGGCATGCTGCTCAAGGTGCCGGTCTCCCGGCTGGTCGCAAGCATCCTGCTCGGCTCCGAGATGTTCGTCGTCGTCGTGATCATCGCAGCGATCGCGATCGCGAGCATCTGGGCGACCCCGCTCGCACTGACGGGACTGCTTCCCGTCGGACTCGTCATGATCAGCGTGCTGATCTCCCAGTTCAACAAGGGCTTCAATTTCGTGCTCTCGCGCGCCGAGGACGGCGTGCGAATCGGCGCAGGACTCACCGCGACCACGACCGAGACCATTCCGTTCGGACGAGTGCACGCGGTCGAGGCGCTGCAGCCCCTGGGCTGGCGGCCCCTCGGCTGGTGGAAGGTGCGTATCACCACCGCAGGCCACTCCGCCGCGCAGGCGGGGCAGAACAAGATGCAGAACATCGTGTTGCCCGTGGGTCAGCTCGACGATGTGGTGCAGGTCTTCGAGACCCTCCTGCACGCCGAAGGCGGGGAGGACGCGTCCGAGCGCCGCGCTTCACTGCGTGCGGGGCTCGTCGGCTCGGGAGCAGGCTACGTCGGCGCGGGACCGCGGGCGGCATGGCTGCTGTGGTTCGGAACACGTCGGGCCGGCGTGCGCATCGAAGCGCCGGACGACGCGCAGGCGAGTCTGCGGATCCGCCGAGGCTGGTTCACCAGATCGCTCGCGGTCATGCCGATCGTTCGAGCTCAATCGGTGCAGCTGAGTCGCCCACTGGTGCATCATCTGCTCGGCCTCGCCTCGTTGCAGGCGCATACCGTGCTGGGGCCTGTGCGCATGTACATGCGCGGCCTCAGCCTGACGGAGGGTCGCGCAGCATTCGAGGCGCTGTCTGCCGCGGTCGTGCGGGTGCAGCGAATGGACTCGAGTCCGTCGGAGCCGGGGGGCGGGACGGATTCCCTCTCCGCCTCATCCCGAGCGGTCGAGGACGGGCTCGATCGCGAATGAGCGAGGCGGGCCCGCAGCGCTTCCCGGAACCGCACCCGCGAGTCCGGCGGTGAGCGTGCGGGTCGGCCGACTGCGTGGGCGCCTCCGGGGTGCGACGGAGCCGGAGTCCACGATGGATGCTCCTGCCCGGGGCTCCTGGGGATGCGGGCGGTAGGAACAGCAGAGCGGGCATTGACGGAGGAGCGGAAGATGGATGCAATGAGTCGAGAGGGCCGTCTCGGCATCGGCGTGATCGGGGCCGGAAATGTCGGACCGGTGCTCGCACTCGCATTGGCGGGGGCCGGACACGCCATCACCGGCATCAGCGCGATCAGCGAGGAGAGCCGCGAACGCGCCGAAGCGCTGCTTCCCGGTGTACCCGTCCTCGACGTGCCCGAGATCGTGCGGCGCAGCGAGCTGGTGCTGTTCGCAATCCCGGGCGAGGAACTGCCTCAACTGGTGCGTGGTCTCACCGAGATCGACGCATGGCAGCCCGGCCAGATCGCGCTGCACACCGCGCCCGAGCACGGATACGGGGTGTTCGCGCCCGCGTTGGCCTCCGGGGTGATTCCGCTCGCACTGCACCCGGCGCTCATCTTCACCGGGACCAGTCTCGACCTCGGCCGGCTCGCCGGGTCGAGCATCGCCGTCACTGCGCCGGCCCCCGTGCTCCCGATCGGGCAGGCGCTCGCCGTAGAAATGGGTGCCGAGCCGATCATCGTCGCCGAATCAGACCGTGCCGCCTACGCAGAGGCGATTGCGGCCGCGACCGAGTTCTCGCGTGCGGTGGTGCGGCAGGGTGCGGAGTCGCTGCGCGAGCTGGGCATCGAACGTCCCGATCGCGTGCTCGGCGGGATCGTGCGCGCAGCGCTCGAGGAAGAACTGCGTGCAGCCGCGGGTCTCGCCCGCGACATCGACGGCTGATCTCGGGCGGTCAGCGTCTCGACGTGCGCGGGGAGCGCGCGCCGAGCAGGGCGCAGGCGCCCGCTATGGCTGCGGCACCGAACACGACGATTCCCATCGGGGCCGCGGTGTCCTCGCCCCAGGCGCCGACGAGCGGCGCGAGCAGCCCGCCGAGCGTGAACTGCAGGCATCCCATGAGCGCCGCGCCGAAACCCCGTGCGTGCGAGGCTTCCGCGAGTGCGAGCGCACTCGCGTTGGACATGGTGATCCCCGCCCCAGCCGTCAGCACGAAAGCGCAGGCGATGAAGTTCCAGATCTCGAGCGTCGCCGTCGCGGTCAGCGAGAGCATGCCTCCACCGCCGATGAGCAGCAGGCCGATTCCGACGCCCAGCATTCGAGTGGGGCCCACGCGCTCGGCGATCCTCGCGTTCACGATATTGCTCAGCACGAGTGCCGTGCCGCTCGTCGCGAATCCCAGCGCGTAGATCAGCGGCGGCATCCCGAGCACATTCTGGCCGACGAACGGCGAGGCTGAGATGTAGGCGATCATCGCGCTGAATCCGAATGCGAACGTCAGCACGAAGAACAGGTACCTGGGGGTGCTCACGAGCGTGCCGAACGAGGCGAAGGCGGCGCCGAGTTTCGCGGGGCGGCGCTGCTCGACAGGGAGCGACTCCGGGATCATCGCCCACGCGAGGATCAGCATGAGCACCGATGCGGCGGCGAGCGTCGCGAGCGTTCCGCGCCATCCCCACAGCTCGTGCGTGAGCCCGCCGATGGGCGGTGCGAGGAGCGGACCGAGGCCGCCCACCATTGCGATGATGCTGAGCGCCTTCACCGCGGTCTCGCCCTCGCTCAGGTCGGCGGCGATCGCCCGGGCGAGCACGATGCCTGCGGCTCCCGTGAACCCGAGCAGCAGGCGGAGCGTGATGAAGAGTTCGATCGAGGGGGTGAAGACGAGCGCGATCCCGAATGCGGTGTACAGGCTCAGCGAGCCGAGGAGGAGCTTCCGGCGGCCGAGCGTGTCGGAGAGCGGTCCGATCAGCAGCTGGCCCGCGGCGTTGCCGAGAAAGAACACCGAGAGGGTCAGCTGCACGAGCGATGCGGTGGTCTCGAGGTCGTACTGAATGCTGCCGAACGAGGCGAGATACATGTCGGTCGCGAGCGGGCTGACCGCGCCGGTGAACCCGAGCACGCCGAGCAGAAGGGGGGTCAGTCTCGCACGGGTAGCCACGAGAAGGATCGTATAGGGTCTTGCCAGGCAAGTGGCGGGCCGCACTCGGGGAGCCTCTCGAATAGACTGGTGTGTCTACGCCTGAATTACGGAGGAACCCGCCATCATGAGCGACACGCCCACGCCCGAGACACCGGCTCTCAGCGACGAAGAGGTCTTCGAGCAGAAGCGGGTTCGCCTGGAGAAGCGCGACAAGCTGAACGCGCTCGCCGGTGGTGATCTCGGCGGCGGCGCCTACCCTGTTTCCGTGCCGGTGACCACGACCATCCCGGCGGTCCGAGCGAAGTGGGCGCACCTCGAGGAAGTGCCGGACAGCCTGTCCGGCGAGCGGGTGGGCGTCGCCGGTCGTGTCGTCTTCCAGCGCAATACCGGCAAGCTGTGCTTCGCGAGCCTGCAGGCCGGCGACGGCACCAGAATCCAGGCGATGGTCAGCCTTGCGGGTGTGGGCGAGGAGTCGCTGGCGCTCTACAAAGAACTCGTCGATCTCGGAGACCATCTCTTCGTGAGCGGAGAGGTGATTTCGAGCCGTCGCGGTGAGCTTTCGATCATGGTGAGCGAGTGGAGTATCGCTGCCAAGGCCATTGCGCCGCTTCCCAACATGTATGCGGAGCTGAACGAGGAATCTCGGGTGCGCCAGCGCTACCTCGATCTCATTCAGCGCGAGCGCGCTCGGATCAATGTGATCACTCGCGCCAAGACGATGGCGAGTCTGCGGCGGACCTTCGCCGATCGAGGCTTCGTCGAGGTCGAGACTCCGATGCTGCAGACGATGCACGGCGGAGCGAGCGCGCGTCCGTTCGTGACGCATTCGAACGCGTTCGACACCGAGTTGTACCTCCGCATCGCTCCCGAGCTCTACCTGAAGCGTGCGGCTGTCGGGGGGTTGGAGCGGGTCTTCGAAATCAACCGCAACTTCCGCAACGAGGGCGCGGATTCGACGCACAGCCCCGAGTTCGCCATGCTCGAGTCGTACCAGGCGTACACCGATTACCACGGTATCGCCGACCTCACGCAAGCGCTCGTGCAGAATGCTGCGCTCGCGACGAACGCCGGCACTGAGCGCGAGGGCTCGCATGTCGTGGAGTGGGCCGACGGTACGCTCTTCGATCTCGGCGGCGAGTGGGATCGCATCTCGATGTACGGGTCGCTGTCCGAGGCCGCCGGCCGGGAGATCACTCCGGAAACGAGCGTCGAGGAGCTGCTGGCGATTGCCGAGGCCCGCGGTGTCGAGGTGAAGCTGCCGAACCATGGCAAGCTGGTCGAGGAGCTGTGGGAGCATTTCGTGATCGATTCTCTCGACCGTCCGACCTTCGTCATGGACTTCCCCGTCGAGACGAGTCCGCTGACTCGCCATCATCGCAGCATTCCGGGCGTTGTCGAGAAGTGGGATCTCTATATCCGCGGCTTCGAGTTGGCTACCGGATACTCCGAGCTGATCGACCCGGTCGTCCAGCGGGAGCGTTTCGTGCAGCAGGCCAGTGAGGCGGCCCGCGGAGACGTCGAGGCGATGCGCGTCGACGAGGAGTTCCTGCGGGCGCTCGAGCACGCCATGCCCCCGACGGGTGGCATGGGCATGGGCATGGATCGTCTGCTCATGGCCCTCACCGGCCTGGGCATTCGCGAGACCATCCTGTTTCCGCTCGTCAAGTGAGCGGCCGATGCCGGCGATGAGCTCGGTCGGGATCGGCCGCGGTCCGGGCGCACCTTTGCGCGGCTGTTCGCCGCATCGCGTGACTCGCGCCGTGCCGGCAGCCCGGTTGAAGTGAGCATCGGCGGCGAGGATCGGCGCGCGGCCAAGGGCAGCGCCCGCTACCGGCGGGCGCTGATCGCGCTGTTCTGCGCGGGTGTCGCGACGTTTGCGCAGGTCTATTCGCCGCAGGCCCTGCTGCCGGAGATCGCCCGGGAATTCCGTCTGAGCGAGAGTTCGTCCTCCCTGGCGATCGGGGCGACGACCATCGGCCTCGCGCTCGGCATGCTTCCCTGGGCGAGGCTCAGCGATCGTCTCGGGAGGGTTCGCGCGATGCGCTGGGCGATCGTGCTCGCCGTGCTCGTGGGCCTGGCCGCGCCGTTCCTGCCGAGTTTCGAAGCGCTCGTCGCGATCCGTCTCCTCGAGGGAATCATGCTCGCGGGCCTGCCTGCGATCGGCGTGACTGCTCTTGCCGAGACGGTGACCCCCGCTGCGCTCGGGGGAGCGGTCGGCGCCTTTGTCGCGGGGAACACGATCGGTGGGCTCTTCGGCCGCATCGTGGCGGCGGCTGCCGGCGAAGCGCTCGGCTGGCATTGGGGGCTGTTTGCGGTCGCGCTGACCGCTGCCGTCGCTGCCGCGGGTTTTCTGCTGCTGATGCCGCCCACCGTGGTCCCGGCCGCTCAGGGCCTGCCGATCTGGCGCTCTGCGCTCGCGAGCCTGCGCAATCCGGGTGTGATGGTGATGGTGCTCCAAGCGTTCCTGCTCATGGGGGGCTTCGTTGCCGCCTACAACTATCTGGCGTTCCGGCTGCAGCAGGAGCCTTTCGGATTGAGCCTCACCGAGGTGTCGTGGCTGTTCCTGGCGTACATCGCCGGGGCCGTTGCGTCGAGGCAGGCATGGGCGCTCACCGCACGGATCTCACCGGTGGGGGTGCTGATCGTCGGCATCTCCGCGATGCTCGCGGGCCTCGGGCTGACCCTGCTGCCCTGGCTCATCGCCATCGTCGCCGGGTTGGTGCTGTTCACGGTGGGCTTCTTCGGGGCGCACTCGGTGGCGCTGACGCTGGTCAGTCGGCGTGCGGATCCTGAGGCGCGAAGCCTGGCGCCGTCGCTCTATAACCTCGCGTACTACGCCGGGTCGACGCTGCTGGGCTGGGCGGGTGGCCTTGCCTTCTCCTCAGCCGGTTGGATCGGAACGGTGGCCATGATCGCGCTGTCGATTCTTGCGGCAGCGGCGGTCGCGTGGCTGCATGCAGCGAGGAACGGCGGTCTGCGCTCGGTCGACGCGCCGGATGGGCGCTGATCCTCGTCGGTCACCATCCGGCGGGTGTGTTGTGCGCATCCGGATGACGCGTCGCGCATATCCGGCTGACATGTCAAGAATGTGTCGACACCGGGCGCGAACTGCACATCCGCAACAGCTGAAGCCTCTCTCAGCAGGGGGCAGCGCGGGCGTACGCGCTAGAGGAGGTGCTTGCCCCCTCGGCCTCGCATGCGCTCGACCAGCCCCTTCACGTCCTGGGCGTGCTCCTTCGAGGTGACGAGCAGCACATCGGCGGTATCGACCACGACGACATCCTGCATGCCGACGAGTGCGACGAGGCGGTCGCTCTCGCTCACGACGATCCCGCTCGACCGGTCGGAGAGCACCTGAGCACCGTCGCCGAGCACGGCGAGATCCCCCTTGCGGCCGCGGGACAGCAGACTCGCGACGCTCGCGAAGTCTCCCACGTCGTCCCATTCGAAGTGGGCAGTGACGCAGACCATGCGCCCTGCCTCGGCCGCGGGCTCCGCAACCGTGTAGTCGATGGCCACCTTGGGGAGCGCGGGCCAGAGGCGTTCGCGCACCTCGGCGGCGCGGTCGGTGTCCCACGCAGCGGCGATCTCGCGGAGGGCGGCCACCATCTCCGGTTGCGCGAGCGCCATCTGCTCGAGCAGCACGCCGGCCTTCGCGATGAACATGCCGGCGTTCCAGAGGTAGCCTCCGCGCTCCAGATATTCGGTGGCGGTGGCTTCGTCGGGCTTCTCGACGAACTCGGTCACGTCGTAGACGTCAAACGGGGCCAGGTCGCCGCGGGCTTGGCCGCAGGCGATGTAGCCGAATCCGGTCGCCGGGAAGCCGGGGTGGATGCCGATCGTGGCGATGTATCCCTGATCGGCCGCCTGGACGGCCGTGCGCACCGCGCGCTGGAAGAGGACGTTGCCGCGAATCACGTGGTCGGCGGCGAAGGAACCGAGGATCGCATCCGGGTCGCGCAGTTCGAGCAGCGCTGCCGCGAGACCGATCGCCGCAGAGGAATCCTTCGGCTCGGTCTCGATGACCAGGTTCTCGGCGAGGATCTCCGGCAGCTGCCGTTCGACCGATTCGCGATGGGCGACGCCCGTGACGACCATCATGCGCTCGGTCGGGACGAGCGGCGCCAGCCTGTCCCAGGTGGTGCGCAGCAGGGAGTTGCCGCTGCCAGTGAGGTCGAGGAGGAACTTCGGCGCGTTCGCGCGCGAGAGCGGCCAGAGTCTCGACCCGGCACCACCCGCGGGAATAACGCAGGTGAAGCGGTCCATTGCCGGGGTGTCGTTCATGCGCTCCAGCCTACCGGGCGCGCTCTCCCGGCACCCAGGGCCCGCGTGGCCGACGGCTCGGGACCCGGATGCCGTTCGAAGCGTCTCCGGAAACCGAGGATTCAGCCCGAGGATCGCGCACACCCCGGCCAATCATCTGATGAAGGTGAGGCGAGCTATGGCGCAAGGAGCCGCCGGAACAGTGTCATAATGGGTTTCGCGGCAGGTTCCCAGCATCAGACGCGTGCGCGTGTTGCTGCGATCCTCGCTCCGGATACCGAATAGTCGGTGCAACCCGATCCAAGGAGGATGCTCGTGTCAACCAGGCCCGCTGAGGCGACGCCCGCAGTTGCGAAGAAGAGCCGCCCAGGCGGCACGCTCTATCGCGGCAATGAGGGAATGTGGTCGTGGGTGCTTCACCGCATCACCGGAGTCGCCATCTTCTTCTTCCTGCTCGTCCACGTGCTCGACACGGCGCTGATCCGCGTGAGCCCCGAGGCCTACAACGCGGTCATGGGCACCTACAAGAACCCCATCATGGGCCTCGGTGAGACCGGACTCGTCGGCGCCATTGCGTTCCACGCGCTCAACGGCCTCCGCATCATCCTCGTCGATTACTGGAGCAAGGGAACCAAGTACCAGCGCGCAATGTTCTGGATCGTCATCGCCCTCTGGGTGGTCGTGATGCTCGGATTCACTCCGCGTCATCTGATGAACGTGTTCGGGCACTAAGGGCGAGGAGCAGCTGACATGACTATGACTATCGAACCCCCCCGCTCGCAGGCGCCCGCGAAGAAGCGCACCAACTGGGAGAAGTGGGGCTGGATCTACATGCGCGCATCGGGCGTGCTGCTCGTCGTGCTGATCTTCGGACATCTCTTCTCGAACCTGATGGTCGGCGACGGCATCTCGGCGATCGACTTCGGCTTCGTCGGCGGCAAGCTCGCGAATCCGTTCTGGCAGGTATGGGATCTCCTGCTCCTCTGGCTCGCGCTCATCCACGGCGCGAACGGCATGCGCACCATCGTCAACGATTACGTGACCCGGCCCGGCCTCGCCAAGGGCCTCAAAGTGGCACTGTTCCTCTCGGCCGCACTGCTGATCCTCCTCGGCACCCTCGTCGTGCTGACCTTCGATCCGTGCCCCGCCGGTGCCCCCGCTGACCTGGTCGCATCGTTCTGCGCCAACTAGAGCTTCGTTATTTCTGAAGGAGTAGCAAACCCGTGACTACCAACACCCATGAGGGCGAGGAAGTGACCGTCAAGGACGGCGTCACCTATCACCAGTTCGACGTCGTGATCGTCGGCGCAGGCGGCGCGGGAATGCGCGCTGCAATCGAGGCGGGGCCCAAGGCCAAGACCGCCGTGATCACCAAGCTCTATCCCACCCGCTCGCACACGGGCGCGGCACAGGGCGGCATGGCCGCTGCGCTCGCGAATGTCGAAGAGGACAACTGGGAGTGGCACACCTTCGACACGGTGAAGGGCGGCGACTACCTCGTCGACCAGGACGCGGCCGAGATCCTCGCGAAAGAGGCGATCGACGCGGTCATCGACCTCGAGAACATGGGTCTTCCGTTCAACCGCACCCCCGAGGGCAAGATCGATCAGCGTCGCTTCGGCGGACACACCCGAGACCACGGCAAGGCACCGGTTCGCCGCGCCTGCTACGCCGCTGACCGCACCGGCCACATGATCCTGCAGACGCTCTTCCAGAACTGCGTCAAGCTCGGCGTGAACTTCTTCAACGAGTACTACGTGCTCGACCTCGTGATCACCGGAGAGGGGAAGGACCGCAAGCCCGCCGGCGTCGTGGCATACGAGCTCGCCACCGGTGAACTGCACGTCTTCCAGGCGAAGTCGATCATCTTCGCGACCGGCGGCTTCGGCAAGGTCTTCAAGACCACCTCGAACGCGCACACCCTCACCGGGGACGGCGTCGGCATCATCTGGCGCAAGGGACTCCCGCTCGAGGACATCGAGTTCTACCAGTTCCATCCGACCGGCCTCGCGGGTCTCGGGATCCTTCTGACCGAGGGCGCGCGCGGCGAGGGCGCGATTCTCCGCAACGCGAGCGGCGAGCGCTTCATGGAGCGCTACGCGCCGACGATCAAGGACCTGGCTCCACGTGACATCGTCGCCCGTTGCATGGTGCAGGAGGTGCTCGACGGCCGTGGCGCCGGGCCGCACAAGGACTACGTCTACCTCGACTGCACCCACCTGGGTGCCGAGGTGCTCGAAACCAAGCTACCGGACATCACCGAGTTCGCTCGCACCTACCTGGGCGTCGACCCCGTGACCGAGCCCGTCCCGGTGTTCCCGACCGCGCACTACGCGATGGGCGGCATCCCGACCACGAACGATGCCGAGGTCCTCATGGACAACGACACGATCGTGCCCGGCCTGTACGCCGCGGGCGAGTGCGCTTGCGTGTCAGTGCACGGTTCGAACCGTCTCGGAACCAACTCGCTGCTCGATATCAACGTGTTCGGCAAGCGCAGCGGCAACAATGCGGCCGACTTCGCGCAGACCGCGCAGTTCGTCGACCTGCCCGCTGATCCCTCGAAGGAGATCCGCGAACTCGTCGAGCATGTGCGCACCAGCACCGGAACCGAGCGCGTCGCAGACATCCGCCGGGAGCTGCAGGAAGCGATGGATCGCGGTGCGCAGGTCTTCCGCACGGAGGAGTCGCTCACGGAGGTGCTCGGAGTGATCCACAACCTCCGCAACCGCTATAAAGACATCGGCATCCAGGATCGTGGGAAGCGCTACAACACGGATCTGCTCGAGGCGATCGAGCTGGGGTTCCTGCTCGATCTCGCCGAGGTGCTCGTGTTCGCCGCACGCAACCGCAAGGAGAGCCGCGGCGGGCATATGCGCGACGACTACCCCGAGCGCGATGACGAGAACTACATGCAGCACACCATGGCCTATCTGACCGGTGATCCTCATTCGGCCGATGCTGATGACCACATCAGGCTCGACTGGAAGCCGGTGGTCTTCACGAAGAACGAGCAGGGCGAGTTGAACTACCCGCCGATGGAGAGGAAGTACTAAGAATGAGCGCAGCCGTCACCTCCGCTTCTCCCGGCACTCCCGCAGAGGAAGCGGGCTTGAAACCGTTCAACGTCACGCTGCTGATTCGACGCTACGATCCCGAGTCCGGCCGAGAGGCGTACTGGGAGGACTTCGACGTCCCCATGTACCCGACCGATCGAATTCTCGACGCACTGCACAAAATCAAGTGGGACCAGGACGGTTCGCTGGCTTTCCGTCGCTCCTGCGCGCACGGCATCTGCGGCAGCGATGCGATGCGCATCAACGGCCGCAACCGCCTCGCCTGCAAGACCCTGGTCAAGGATCTCGACATCAGCAAGCCGATCTACGTCGAAGCGATCAAGGGTCTTCCGCTCGAGAAGGACTTGATCGTCGACATGGAGCCGTTCTTCGACGCCTATCGCGCGGTGAACCCCTTCCTCGTCGCAGGATCGAAGCCCGAGTCGGGCAAGGAGCGCGTGCAGTCCATCGAGGATCGCGAGCGCTTCGACGACACCACCAAGTGCATTCTCTGCGCCGCGTGCACGACGAGCTGCCCGGTCTTCTGGACCGACGGCCAGTACTTCGGACCGGCCGCGATCGTCAACGCCCACCGCTTCATCTTCGACTCGCGAGACGATCAGGCTCAGGTGCGTCTCGACATCCTGAACGACACCGAGGGCGTCTGGCGCTGCCGGACCACCTTCAACTGCACCGATGCCTGCCCGCGCGGCATTCAGGTCACCAAGGCGATCGCCGAGGTCAAGGCGGCGATTCGCTCGGGCAAGACCAAGTAGTCGAGATCAGGCCGTTCCGCAGGTTCTGCAGCGCAGGATCTCCGCTTGAGATGCGGGATCCTGCGCTGCTGCATGCCCCAGGGATCATTCCCGAAGATGCGATCCGCCCGCCTTTCGGCGTGCGGCGGGGGCTTCGCTAGACTCGCTTCATGACAAAATCCGAGACCGTCGAGGCGATCGCCCATCGCGACGGTGACTCGGACCGTTCGATCGCCAGGGTCGCGGACCGGAGCCGGTCGCTGTGGGCCTGGGTGCAGCGGACGCGCCCCTATCGCACCTTCTCGCATTTCACGGATGTCGGTGGGAGTGTGCTTTCCGCAGGGATGAGCTATCAAGCCCTGTTCGCGGTGTTTGCGGCGCTCTGGGTGGGATTCGGCGTATTCGGGATCGTGCTGCAGAGTCGGCCCGAGCTGCTGCAGACGCTGATCCAGCAGATCAATGCCTCGATCCCGGGTCTGATCGGTGACAAGAATGCGCTCGTCGATGTCAGCACGCTCCTGGAGACGCGCGTCTTCGACTGGACCCGCGTGATTGCCGCCGTCTCGTTGCTCTGGGTGGCGCTGAACTGGTTCACCGGCACTCGCCGGTCGATCCGGATCATCTTCGGTCTCGACGTGAAGCAGTACCGCAACGCCGTCCTCTTGAAACTCCGGGACTTCGTGCTCGCCATCGTCTTCGGGGTGGCGCTGCTCGTCTCGGCAGCGCTCACCGTGCTGAGTTCGAACCTGACGGATGCGGTGTTCGATTGGTTCGACTGGAATCGCGACACCTGGCTCTTCGGCACGATGGGAAGTCTCGCCCGTTATGCGGCGATGTACCTCTTCGACGTGCTGGTGCTGATGGCGATGCATCGCTTTCTCGCGGAGGTGCGACTTCCGAGGATGCGGCTGCTGGTCGGTTGCGCACTCGGCGGAGCGGCGTTGCTGGGGCTGAAGATCCTGGGGGCTTCACTGCTGGGCGGAGCGACGAACAACCCGCTGCTCACCTCGTTCGTGCTGTTCATCGGTGTGCTGCTCTGGTTCAATTTCATCTGCCGAGTGCTGCTGCTCACGGCGGCATGGATCGCGACGGGCGTGGATCGAAGGCTGGGTCTTCCGCCGGTTCGACCGGAGCCCCGCTCGGAGTTCGCAGCCGCCGGGTAGCTTCCCGTGCCTCTGGAGCAGGTCAGCAGGTCGTCAGCTGCGGCACCGGCATCCAGGTCGAGGTGCGCCCGTCCGGCGTCCGCACTCGCAACTGCAGGCTGCCGGAGTTGCCGGCGTTGTAGTCGGCAACGGTTCCGAGAATCGGTGCAAGCGGGAGCGGGGCCCACCAGTCGTGGTCCGGGAGGATGTCCGAACCCGTGAGGATTCCCGTCCAGATGACGCTCGAATCGAGGGGGTCCTGGGTTCCATCGAATTGCGGGTCCGAGATTGGCACCGCTGACCCGTTCAGGACGTGTCGCGCGAAGAGCACCCCGTATTCGCTGAGCTGTCCTGACAGCGTGATGTCGACGGGATCCAAGTAGCACGCATCGATCGTCTGCAGGCTCGTATCGATCGTCAGCCCGCTGCCGGGGCACTGGACGACCGTCATGTCCTGCCATGGGCTGGAAGCGGTGCCGACTGTGAGCCTGGCTTGAACGCTGGTCGAGCCGCTGAGCAGCGCGTCGATTCCGGACATCGGTCCGGAGGTCCAGCTCCCATCGGGTCCGGCCGTCACCTGGACGAGGTAAGTGCCACCGCTGGTGTTCACTCCGATGTCGACGGTGCCAGGACGGCTCGCACGGCCGGTGAGTTCGAAGGAGCGTGAGTCGAGGTGAGGGACGTAGCATTCATAGCCGACGTGGAGCGGCGGCGTGATCGGAGGGATGACCGGCGGCGGTTCCTTCGGCCCCGCGGGGCGGGTGCTAGGGCCCGCGGTCTCCGACCGTGCGCGGGTGGCTTCCGCCTGGTCGTCAAGGGGGAGCGAGTGATCAAGTTGGTCGGATCCGGGCTTCTGCAACGTGCGTTCCGCGTCATCTTCCGCATCCGCGGAGGGGGAGTCGGTGTCCGAGGGTCCTGCCGGCTCCGACTGGGTCGTGGGTGCGCCCGTGTCGCCGAGCGCGTTGACCAGGATGACACCTCCTGCTGCCGCTGCGACGAGCACCAGCGTGGTGGCCGCAGCGATGATTCCGACTCCCACGCCGCCCGATGCGCCGCCGGCTGCGGCTCCAGAGGTGGCGCTGGAGGAGGCGTTGCCCGCACCGGCCCCGGCGGATCCCAGAGTCGCGATTCCCGCGCCTGCGCCGAGCGATTCCAGCAGCACGGCCGAGGCGCCGCCGCCGATCACGATCGTCGCCAGCACGAGGGCAAGCTGCTTGTTCAGAATCATCGATTCCGAGGCGGCGGCGGCGCACGCGGAGCACTCTTCGAGATGCGCCGCGATCTCGCGGCTGCGCTTGGAGGTGAGCTTGTTCCGCTGGTAGCGCTGCAACTGCTCGCGAGTGGTTCGGCAGAGGTCGTCGGCCAACTGCATGTTGGTGTGGGTCTCGACCCAGGCCGACTGCAGTCCCTCTTTCGCGCGGACGGCCAGTGCGGAGACGCCGTTCGCCGAGAGCCCGAGCATGGGCGCGATCTGGCGCGGGGCAAGTCCCTCGACCTCGGTGTACCAGAGCACCGATTGCCAGCGTTCGGGCAGTGATTCGAAGGCTCGGGCTGCCGCGTTCAGGTCGAATGCGCCGTCCTCCCACGGGCCGGCCTCCGTCAGATCGGGGATGTCTTCCAGCTCCGAGTTCGAGAGCTCTGGAGAGCGGTAGGTATCGACCGCGAGCGAGGAGATGACGCGGTAGAGGTACGGCCGGAAGGCTCCTGTGGGTCCTCGGCCGTCGAGGACGAGTTCGAGGATCTTCAGGTAGGCCCCGGAGACGAGATCGTCGGGATCCAGCGTCGGAGCGATGCTGCGGGAAGCAACGATCCCGGCGAGCCGGTGTCGTTCCCAGAGCGCGCCGAACGCCGCGCTGTCACCGTCGCGACTGCGCGCAAGCAGTTGTGCATCAGATTGCACGTTGTGCTGATCGCTCGCCAAAACAAGCTCCCCGATTGGTCGTGTGCAGAGGGGCGTATCCCGGGCCCCCCACTGCCACTGATTGAAAGCCGCGAACGGCCTCACTTCCCCACCTCGATTATGCGCGATTTCTTCTGAATGTCCACTTTGAGTCGCATTGTCGACAAAAAAAGTTCAAACGCGCGTCACGAATCGCGTATCTGCCCGTGTTATGAGTGCCCGGCTCTTGTCACTGCTTCCCCCAGAAGTATTCCCAGTGCCAGGAGCCGGGTACTCGGGCGAGGGGAAACGTCCGAATGATTCATCAGACAGGGGTGGGATGTTCATGCGACTCAAGGGATTTCGAAAAGAAGGTTACCGTCGTTCCGGCGGGCGAGGGCTTATTCGAGCAGTGGCGAGCGGACTCGCCACACTGCTCGTCGGCAGCGTCCTCGTGACGTACGGCGCGGCGCTGCCGGCAACGGCAGCTGAGGGCGCATCGATCCTGATCAGCAAGACGGTCAATGAGAAGAAGGAAGTGCGCGATCTGCGCCCCGGAGACACCGTCACCTACCGCGTCGAATTCCTTGCGAACGATGAAGATGCCGACGGCCCCGCCATCGTGGTGGATGCGCTCCCGGCCGCGTTCGCTGGCTGGCAGATCAGCGATCTCGTCGCCACCTTCAACAGCCAACGGACGGGCGTCACACTCGACTTGCCTGGAATCACCTCGGGCGATTCTCCGGCACTCCCGATGAACGGGACGTTGCCGACAGACCCGGCGGACCTTCGCATCACCGTCGGTGTCGCACTGCCCATCCAGGCGGGCGCGGGGAACCCGGACGGACTCGGCATTCCCACGGGAGCCCAGGGCGTGCTCGAATACACGCTCACCGTGCCGAGCAGCTTGAGCCCGTCGGATCCGATTCTGCGAACCGATCTGACGAACACCGCGACCTTCACTGCTCTGGCGGGAACGCAGCCCCTCAGCACCGCCTCGAGCGCGATCATCGAGATCGACAATCCCATCTCGATCGACGTGCTTCCGGCGAAGAACTGGAACCCGTCCGGTCAGAGCTTCCAGCCCGGCGCGCAGTCGAGCGTCACCATCGGTGCCACTCAGACGTCGAACGTGAACGCGAGTGCGCTGCGTCTGCAGGACCCGTCGGATGCGGCGCTCGCTCCCGACGGGGCTGCTGTGCTCCCCGCCGGAAACCCCTTCAACTTCGTCGACTTCGCGGGGTTCGCCGCACCCGCGGATCCGACTTCGAATCTTCCCGCAGGGGTCGATGAAGCCTCAGTGGAGGTGTACCGGTTCAACGGCACCAGTTGGAACTGGGTGACTTGGACGGCAGGCATTCCCCACACCGAGATCGCAGGTGTCCGTACCGCGTACACCTCGGCAGCCGCTGAGATCGTTCCCGGAACCGTGGTCTCCCAGGGGTTCACCGTTGCACAGCGAACCACCAACCGCACGAGCGGCGATTCGATCTCCGCGGGGTGGACCGCGACGAACGAGGTGCTCGCGACCGTCGAGGCTCCGGGCCAGCAGCCCGTCTCGAAGCCGGCCTCTGCCACACTCGAAGTTGCGCCCGAGTCGATCGACGTCGCTGCGCAGAAGCATTTCTACCGGTTGGGCGACAGCGTCGAGACCACCAACCTCCGAGGGGTGACGGCCGGCGACACCGTCGGAGTGGTGCTCCGCGCCATCAACCCCGAAGCTCCGCGCAGCACCACCCTCGACAGGCTCACGATCGTGGAGCCGGGGGAAGGCTCGAATGCCGAGTACTTCGGAGACAACCTCATCTTCGCCGGATTCGACAACAGCAACCTCGGTGCGATCTGGCCGACCGGGGCGCAGCGGGCGACCATCGTCTGGAAGCACGGCGCGGAGGAGACGACCGTCACTGTGAACGCGGGCGAGGCGCTTCCCGCGCCCCCGAGCGGGGAGACCATCACGGGCTTCACCATCGCGTTCGAGGGTGAGATCGAGCCGAACACTGCCGCCGAGATCAGGTATCTGCTGCAGACCAGTTCATCCGAAGACTTCGTGGGTCCCGGGAACGACGGACAGAACCCCGGAACGCTGTACAACAGCATCGGAGTGACCGGTGAGAAGGCCGGTCTCCCGGAGAAGACGGTCTCGGCGGGAGCGAACCTCTCGCTCGTCGCGCCCCGCATCGACGTGCAGATCGACAAGCGCGTCGGCCCGGGGATCGTCATGCCCGGTCAGGACGTGGTGGTGCAGCTCGACACCGAGGTCAAGACCAGCGGTGGCCGCACCAAGCCGACCGAGATCGTCGTCGAGGATGCGTGGGACGGAGCAGGCACTTTCTGGGACGCGTTCAACGCGAAGCAGATCCTCCCTCCCATCAGCAGGCCAATGAACAACGAGAGCCCCGCTTCCCAGGCGGATCTCAAGATCTACTATCGTGATGGCTCCGGCGATTGGGTGGCAACCCCGCTCGCGACCAACCCGGACGAGAATGTCGCGATTCCGGTACCCGGTGGGGCGACCGGTGTGCGTTTCGTCTACACGAACGGCGATGGTCTTTCGCAGACCACCTATGTGAAGCCGAATATCTCGTTCACCTCGCGGGAGACGCTGCGCAGCGATGCCTCGCAGAAGACGGGCGACAGCTTCGAGACCGCGAAGCTCTACAAGAACGTCGCCACTGCGAATGGCACCGGCACACTCGACAACCGTGTGGTGACCGGTGAGGACGACGACGCGGAAGACGTGGGAATCCGCGGCGACAGCGGCAACACCGGCCCGCAGCCAGGCAGCGGCATGTGGGCGGCGAAGGCATGGGCGCACGACCAGCTCACCTCGCAGTCCGGTGTGAGCACCTCAACGGTCCAGCGCTGGGCGACCACCGAGAGCGGTTTCGCCACGGTGCAGTTGCAGGATCCATCGGCTCCGACGGCGAGCGGTGCGGGAACGGTCTTCGAAGCGTTCAACCTGACGCAGGTGCGCCCGATCAAGGTCAGCGGCTCCGCGGGGAACGGCACAGTCGATCCTCGTCTTCGCTGGGACCTGGTGACCGATGTGCAGCTGTACGACGGGAGCGACTGGATCAGCGTCACCCCGGTGCCCGGCGACAGCTGGATGGACTCGACCGGATTCAAGGGCTACACCCTCTCCCCGGAGCAGCAGCAGAGCACTCTCGGAGTGCGCCTGGTGCTCACCGAGAACTCTGCTGCTCGGACAGAGGCCGCGAACGCCGGCGATCTGACGGCGCCCGCAGCGGGAAGCGGCGTGTCGGCATCGGCCGATATCCGCAGCTTCCGTCTGGACTGGCAGCTGCGGGACGTGGCTCGCACCGCCGATGGCAGCCTCAAGTGGGTGAAAGAGGAGGACACCTCGTTCAACTGCGCCGGTGCCTCTGAAGGCTGCGTCGACAACGTGTTCGCGGCGACCGGCATTCGTGGCGACAACACGAGGAACACGGCAACCGCGAATGACACGATTCAGGTGCTCGACGGTCCGACGAACGTCGATCTGGTCAAGCAGGTGCAGCGCATCGACGCCGCCACCGGCCTGCCCACCGGCACCCCTGGCAACAGCATCGACCTGGTGGTCCCGAACCCGGGCGAACTCGCTGCAGGCGACTACCCCCGCGCACGATACTCCTTGACAGCCACGAACTCATCGACCGACCCTTCGGGTTCGTTGGGTGCGATGAAACTCGCAAAGATCCGCGTCACCGACACGTACAACCCAGATACCTCGGTGGACATCAATGCGAGCCAGTTCGAGGGCCGCAACTATCGGACCGAGGTCGAAGGGGTGGGCAACCATTTCGACACCTTCACGCTCACCGCGGTGGGCTACGGTCCGCTGCCGAGCTACATCGATCTGGCTGAGAGCCGGGTGGAGGTCTGGCTGTACGACGGCTCGAATCCCGCCGGATCGCAGCGAGTATTCACTCTGCAGCAGGTGCTCGACTCCGACCCGGAGTTCGTCGCGCTGCTCCCGAACGTCATCGGAATCTCGACGACGTTCTCCGGCACCGACCCCGAACGCAACGGAAACCGGATCCTCGTCGGAGACAATCTGGTGATGCACCTCGACGTGCAGCTGCGCGAGCAGTCCCGACTCACCGGCACCGCCATCGAGGGGGCCGGCCTGGTCTCGAGGGTGATCGTGCCCAACCAGGCCGTCGTGCGAGGTCTCGACGCGGTGGTGGACCCCAGCGCTCAGCAGACCGACTACGACGATGCGCAGGTGCTGCTCGCGCAGGCCGCCGTCAACGTGGGACTGCAGAAGGATGTCTCGGTGCAGCACGGGTCGACGAGTGATGACACGGTCTACGAAACGGACCCCTCCGCACCCGTCGACGTCCGACTGACCGCGACCTCGAACGGGTCGACGGCGCCGCTGAACACGCTGCGCATCGAGGATGACACCGCTTCGTTCTGGAACCGCTTCGAGTTCACCGGGTTCGGTACGCTGACGAACCCGACCGACGCGGACACGGCGACGCTCCTGGTCAAGGTGGGCGGCGACTGGACGGCCTTCGCCGACTTTGCGGGTGAGCCCGCCGAGATCCGCGGCGTGGCAGTGGAGTTCTCGCGTGCCGCGGGCAACCTGCTCTTCCCGCAGGGTGCGAACTCCTGGAGCGCTTCGTGGGGCACCGCGGTGCTTCCCTTCACGGTGAAGCTTCGTGAGGGAGCCCAGGTGAACTGGCAGGACGACGACGAGCAGAACACGGCCAACGTCTACGCGAACAACGTGCAGTACGGCAGCGCGACGAACGATGATGACGCTGCGGTGAAGTTCTCCGCGGGCACCAACTCGCTTCGGGTCGTGAAGCGCGCGCCGAACGATACGGGAACGCATCAGGTGGATCCGCTGGTCAGCCTTCCGTGGCAGCTCGTCTTCACGAATACCGGCAACAGCTATCTGCCGATCACGAACGTCACCGATCTCCTGCCCGAGTCGCTCGGCTGGGACGGTGAAGCGATCACCTTCACGAGCGCAGCCGGCTCGAACGGGATCAGCGGTCTGACCGCTGACCCGGCCGAGATCACCACGAGGCCGTCGGACGATGGACGGTCGATCGAGTTCGTCTGGCCGGCCGGTCAGCGCATGCAGCCCGGCGAGTCGATGACCATCGGTCTCGGACTCATTCTGCAGCCGCTCCCCACGGGACAGCGCGCGACCAACGAGGTGGTGGTCGAGACCGGCGTGCCGCTCGATGTCTGCGAGCAGCCGACGGACTTCGGCCAGCTTCCCAGTGCGCCTGGTGCCGCGAACGAGTGCTCGAACACCAACTACGTGCAGCCCCGAGCGGGAACCGTGGTCGGCGCTGTGAAGACCGTGAAGGGCGAATACGTCGAGACGCTCGGCGAGGACCTCGTGCACGGAGCGCTCGATGTGCGAACCGGAGAAGAATGCCTTTCCGGAAGCTACCGACCCATCGGTTCCGACTACACGCGCAATCCGTGCGCGTCGTACACCGCGGTCGGGTCGACCGATACCTGGAAGCTGCAGCACCTCAACACGGGCAGCAACCCGCTGTCGCGTATGGTCATCGTTGACATGATGCCCACCATCGGGGACAAGATGCTCGCAGGTGGCGCGGCTCGTGGAACGACCTTCGAGCCCGTACTGGTGGGCGACGATCCCGCAAGCCTCTTCCGGTTCTCGGGGCTGCCGGCTGGTGCCGTGGTGAAGATCGATGTCACCACGAATCCTGCGGCCTGCGTCGGGGCGGTGCCGGGGAGCTCGCTCTGGGTCTCCGACCCGACTTGCTCGGACACCGCGGCCAACCCGGCAAACGTGTGGGGTTCGCTTGAAAGCTATACCGGTGCGATCTCGGATATCGCAGGTATCCGAGTCGACATCGACATGGCGACTGAGCCGCTGCAGCCAGCTGGCAACGTGATCCTCGAATTCGAGACGGTCAACCGCGTGGTCGACAACTCGGATGAAGGCCTCGCGGCGACGCTCGCGCAGTACGCGACTCCGCAGTTTGCCTGGAATCAGAACGGTGTGATCGCTTGGGACACCTCGGGCAACCGGGTCAACCTGCCATCGGCGCCGCAGCGTGCGGGAGTGACGATCAAGACCGCTCCGCTCATCGTGTCGAAGGCAGTGGTCGGACCCGGTGCCGACAACGCGCCGGCCGAGTTCCCGGTGCAACTCGAGTGCACCGTGCCGAGCGGCGTCGCAGACCCCGAGCGCGTGCCGCTCGACCTGGGCGACTCGGCTCTGCTGTCCGTTCCGAAGAACGGTTCGGTGACGGTGCCCGGACTCCCGATCGGTGCTGACTGCACCGCGACTGAGGCGGGTGTCGTAGGGACGCACGGCGAAAGCGGGCGCTCGATCGAGACGCAGCCCGGCGTCTCCCCGTCGACCGACGGCCTCGTAGCCGAGATCCTCATTCGCGAACGCGCCGGAAACGAGACGCAGCTGAACCTGAGCAACACGTACACCCTCGGTGGGCTGATCGTCGAGAAGTCAGTGCTCAGCGCAGATCAGTTCCCGGTCGCGAACGGCCACCTCACCGGCACCTACGAGTTCGAACTCGTCTGCGAGGCGAACGGGCTGACCGATCCGATCATCCGCACCTTCTCGCTGAAGGCCGGAGCGCAGCACGAGGAGTCCGAGCTGCCCGCCGGAGCGCGGTGCAACCTGACCGAGATCCGCGATGGCGGAGCGAAGTCGACCTCGATTACGATTGCGGGCGATGAGTCGAAGGGCTCGATTCGCGAAGGGATCGTCATCACTGAGGAAGGCGCGCACGCGCTGGTCTCGAACGTCTTCGACGGCGTGCCGCCGAACAAGCTCGAGAACACCGGTGTGCAGCTGGCGGCGCTGATCGCGGCGACGATCGGCCTGCTGCTCGCAGGAGCCGGAGCGCTGCTCGTCGCTCGACGTCGCACGAGCCAGGCGGCCGAGTAGTGCGGAGCGGGTAGTCGGCTCCGGTGGGACCGACTACCCGCGAAGCAGCGCGATTGCCCGGGGGAGCGCGTGCGCGACGTCGAGGGCGGTTATCGGTGCCCCAGCGCACCCTGCATCATCGTCGGGATCGATCCGCGTGTCGCCCGAGGCGATCCGCGCCGCAGTATCGTGCAGCAGAGACGCCGTAACCCCGAGCTGTGCGAGCAGTTCGGGGTTACGGCGTGTCTCCGTTGCGTGCGCGGCGATCAGGGCTCCCAGAATACCGGCGAGTACATCGCCGGTACCCGCGGTCGCGAGCCACGGCGTCGCCGGGCCGGAGACGAGCGTGCTTCCCGACGGCGCTGCGGAGATGGTGCGAGATCCCTTCAGCAGCACGGTGACGCCGAGCTCGCGTGCGAGAATCGCGGCGGCGCGATCTGCGCCTGGCGTGTCCTCCGGCGACCCGCTCAGCCCGGCTGCGATCCAGAGCCGACGGAATTCTCCCCGGTGGGGGGTGACGATGACCGGTGCTGCCGGGCGGTGCGGGACGAGGTCGAGCGCACCCGCGTCCACTACGGCGGGCGCTTGGCCCGCCAGCAGTTCGCGCAGCGCTTCCCGCTCGGCGAAGCTGCGCGCAGCGGGATCGGTCCCGCTTCCGAGGAGCCATGCGTCGCAACGCTCGCGATCCTCTCCGCGATCGTGGGAGAAGACTGTCTCGGGTCTCATGGCGAGGATCGCCGAAGCCGGTGAAGGCATGCCGAACGCGGGCGGGTCGTCGTCGAGCGGGGGGAAGTAGCGCACCAGTCCGATGCCGGTGCGCCAGGCTGCCTCGGCTCCGAGGACCGCTGCGCCGGGGTAAGCGGAAGAGCCGGTCCGCAGGCCGAGCACTCCGCGGGAGTATTTGTTCGAGTCGGGTCCGGGCGCGCTGAGCAGCTGGGCCGCATCGGCCTGCTGCCACGGCGCGGACATTGCGACTACTCCGCCGTGAGTCCCAGGTGCGCTCGCAGGGAGGCTTCTACCGTGTGGAGTGCGCTCACCGCGGCATGGCGTCGCTCTTCGAGCGTTCCCGCTCCCGCGAAGGTGTCGATGTAGACCTTCAGCTTGGGTTCGGTCCCGCTCGGACGGATCATGACCCGCGTGCCGTCGGCGAGCGCATAGCTGAGCACATTCGCCGGCACCGGGGCGACGCCGGGGACGAGCAGGTCGTGGAGTCCCGTGACCGCGACGCCTCCGAGCTCCGTGAGCGGGTGAGCGCGCAGCCGCTCGGCGAGCTCGGTGGCTTCGGCCATTCCGTCGAGACGGACGACGACCTGGGTACTGGCGAAGTGCCCGAATCTCAGGCTGGCATCGTCGAGCAGATCCCAGAGCGTCTTGCCCGAGAGTTTCGCTTCTCGTGCCATTGCGATGGCATCTGCGCTCGCGAGGATCCCGTCCTTATCGCGCACGACGTCAGGATGGGTCAGATAGCCGATCGCCTCCTCGAAGCCGAAGAGCAGCCGAGGCACGCGAGAGACCCATTTGAAGCCGGAGAGCGTCTCTGCGTAGTCGAGGCCGTAGGCGCGAGCCACTGCGCTGAGTGCTGGAGAGGAGACATTGGTGCACGCGAGTGCGCCCGAAGCGGTCGTGCCCTCCCGTTCCGCCTTCGCGCGCGCGCGCTCGGCGGCCCGCCAACCGAGCAGGAGACCGAGTTCGTTGCCCGTGAGACGCCGGTAGCCGCCCTCGGCGTTCGGATCGGGCAGTGCGATGGCGAGGCGATCTGCGTCAGGGTCGTGGGCGACGATCAGTTCGGCATCGATCTGGCGAGCGGTGCGGAAGGCGAGATCGAGCGCGCCGGGCTCCTCCGGGTTCGGAAACGCTACGGTCGGGAACCTGCCATCCGGGCGATCCTGCTCGGGAACCGGCGAAACGTCGGGAAGTCCGAGCGCGTCGAAGACCCGATGCGCGGTGTCGGAACCCACGCCGTGCATGGCCGTGTAGACGATGCGCAGCGGCACGTCAGCGGCGAGAACGGCTTCCGGGTCGACCGCAGGATCTCGGGGGAGTCCTGACCGCACGGCACCCGCCACGTGCGTCACATAAGCCTGCTGGATCTCGTTCCCCGCGACGGTGTACTCGTCTGACCGAGGCAGGTCGGTGAGCGGCATCGTAGCCACGCGATCGATATGCGCGGCGATCTCTCCGTCGGTCGGCGGAATGATCTGAGAGCCGGCATCTGCGTCGCCCAGATAGACCTTGTAACCATTGTCACGGGGCGGATTGTGGCTCGCCGTCACCATGACGCCCGCCGAGACGTTCAGGTAGCGAACCGCGAAGGCGGTCACGGGAGTGGGGAGGGGCGTCGGCAGCAGCGTGACCATGAGGCCGGCTCCAGCCATGATCTCTGCCGTGTCTCGCGCGAAGACATCGGAATTGATGCGGCCGTCGTAGCCGATGACGATGCTCGGAGGGGTGCTCGCGCCGCCCTGTGCCGCACGCTCGAGCAGATAGGCCGCGAATCCGGCGCTCGTCTGCGAGACCACCACGCGGTTCATCCGGGCAGGGCCGGCGCCGAGTTCGGCGCGCAGACCAGCGGTGCCGAATGCGAGACGTCCTGCGAATGCGCTGCGCAGTCGCAGCGCTGCCGCTGAATCTCCGGCGAGCGACCTGGCGAGCAGATCGGATGCCTCGTCTCTGGTCTGAGCGTCGGGGTCGGCCTCGATCCAGTTGCGCACCTGCGCCTCGAGTGTGGCGTCGACTGTCATAGCCCACCTTTCGCGTCACCCGTACGGGAGATTTCGTTCCCCCAAACTACCACCAGCGTGCTGAAAAGCGGCAGCGCGCCCTCGAGCCTGCGAGCAAGCGCCACAGCTTCTCCGACTCGTCTGCATTGCGCTCTGGCAGTATGCTCGCTCTTGCGTGCGGTACTCGCCGAGGCCGCCCAATATCGCCGGGCAGGACTCGACGGGTCCCCCGGTGGACACCATTGATCTCAGGAGAACAGAATGTGCGCGAAGGTGACATGCGAGCAGTGCGGCAAGCCGACCTGGGCTGGCTGCGGCGAACATATCGAAGAGGCGCTCGCGGGAGTCGCCAAGGCGGATCGCTGCAACTGCGAGCGGTAACTAGGGCAGCTGGGGGACCAGCTCCGCGAGCAGCGCGGCGAGCTTCGGCTCCGCCTCGCGCCCTGCCTCCAGTACTTCTTCGTGGCTGAGCGGAGTCTCCGAGATTCCCGCGGCCGCATTGGTGATGAGCGAGAAGCCGAGCACCTCCATGCCCGCCTGGCGGGCGGCAATCGCTTCGAGAGCCGTCGACATGCCGACGATGTGCCCCCCGATGATGCCCGCGTAGCGCACCTCTGCGGGGGTCTCGTAGTGGGGTCCGGTGAACTGGACGTAGACCCCCTCATGCAGCGTTGGATCGACCGAGCGCGCGAGGTCGCGCAGGCGCGGCGAGTAGAGATCGGTCAGATCGACGAAGTTCGCACCCTCGATCGGTGAGGCGGCCGTCAGATTGATGTGGTCGCTGATCAGGACGGGACGTCCAGGGGTGAAGCGAGGATCCACGCCGCCCGCACCGTTCGTCAGCACCATCGTCCTGGCTCCGGCGGCCGCCGCGGTGCGTACGCCGTGCACGACCGCACGCACGCCTCGACCCTCGTAGAAGTGCGTACGCGCACCGATCACGAGCGCATGACGTCCATCGGTCATGCGGATGGACGTGAGCTTGCCACCGTGTCCGACGACCGCCGCAGCATGGAAGCCGGGCACCTCCTCCGCCGGAATCTCCGAGACGACCTCGCCGATCGCGGTAGCCGCCTTGCCCCAGCCGCTGCCGAGGGTCAGCGCGATATCGTGCGTCGCGACACCGCTCTTCTCGGCGATGACACGCGCGGCTTCGGCGGCGAGGGCCTGGGGGGTGATCTCTTGCGATTCGCTCATGCGGACCAGTGTACCGATCCTCGCCCGGACTTCTCGCGAGCATCGAGTCTCGCCGGTGCGCGCCTTCTCGCGAGACTCAGAGCTCGCCGATGCACGCCTTCCAGTGGGTTCGCCATTCCTCGATCACCTCGGCGCGGGGGAGCCCGGTATGCGAGATCCCGACGAGCGATCTCCCGTCGGGTTTCGCCTCGGCAGACACTTCGATCTTGCCGGCTCCCTCGAGAGATGCGCGCCAGAAGCTGCGTTTCTCGGTGCGAGAGCGCCGCGCCGCCCGCACCTCGTGGCCGAGGTGCGGTAAGTCCGCGAAGCGGGCGATCCAGCGCTCGATCGACTCGTCGCGATCGCAGCCCATTGTGCGACTTGCGCTTACCCGGAACTCGCCGGTGGACGACTGGCCGGGTACACGCACCCCGATGTGCTGCTCGAACGCGATCGCCGTGCCCTGCGCCCACCAGTCCGGGTTCTTCAGCGTCTCTGGCATAGCGGCACGTGCGATGCGGGCGATCTCGTTGTGGGGGAGCCTCCCGGCGTTCTCGCGCTCGAAGAGCGCCAGCCAGTCCGCCCACGAACGTCCGCTCGCGCGCTCGATCGCAGGCACGTTCTCCGCCTTGGTCTGGTTGCCCTGCCCTGCGCTCATGCACTCAGCCTACTCGCGGACTCCGAGGGTGCGGCCCCGCCGCGACGCGTCAGATCCCGCCGCACCGGCGACGAGTGCATCCGTCGTACGGCGCCTCGTGGACCGTTCATCGAGACACTTCGAAGACGCGATCCCGGTCCCAGGGCTGCGTCCAGCCGACGCCGTCGAAGATGCTCTCCAGCATCATCGCGGTGAACCCCCAGACCACGTGCCCGCCGAACTGCGGCCCGAGCCGAAACGCCGGGCCCCGCATGGTTCGCCCTCGGTAGGAGAGCTGCGAGGTGCCGCGCGCACCCGGGTCGATCAGTTCTGCGACCGGAACCCTGAAGACCTCGACCGATTCCTGCTTGTCCGCGGCGACATCGCTCGGCAGGCGCCACCACCCGACGACCGGAGTGACCAGATAGTTGCTCACCGGGATGTGCGCGTCGGGCAGCAGCCCGAGCACATCGACACCGTTCGGGTCGAGACCCGTCTCCTCATTCGCTTCGCGGAGAGCGGTCGCGGCGCGATCGGCATCTCCGGGTTCGACCCCACCTCCCGGAAACGCGATCTGGCCCGCGTGATTGCGCAGGCCGCTCGATCGTCGCGTCAGGAGAATGTCGAGGTCGGGAGCGATCGGCACCTCATCCGGGTCGCCGAGTGCGCCGCCCGTCGCCCCCGCTGCCAGTACCCGGTCGAGTGCTCCGAAGAGCACGAGTACTGCGGAGTCGCGCACGTCCGGGCCGGGCGCCGGAAGGCCTTGCCCGGTGAGGGGAGACGGGAATCCTTGTTCGAGCCCGCGCAGCAGTTGCTGTTTCGCCAGGTCCGCGCTTGCTCTCATACGACCTACCCTAGTTATTTGCCTCACGCATCGCACCGCGTTCCGCGGTCCCGCACGATTCATGAGAAAGGCCGGGTCAGCCCTCGAGAAGCAGATCCCCGAACGCCTGGGGCACCCGCTGGGATCGGGCCCACGGCTGGTGCTCCCGGCGCTCGACCCGGCGCACCTGCGCGGTCTCCTCTGCACGTACCTGAGTGAGTACCGCGATCACCGCTGCGCGCTCTTCGTCGCTGACACCGCGGGTCGCGAAGTCGAAGCCCTCGCTCTTCACGACGGAGCCGTCGGCTCCGATGCCTTCGCGTTTGGCAGCGTCTCGTGCCGCGGCGTCCGGCGGCAGCGTCGCATCGCTGGTATCGGCGCGGAGACCTCCGGCGAGGGATGAATCGGTCACACTGGCTCCCATGATGAGATAGAACTTCTGCGTGCCGAGGGCCTACAGGGGAATGTTTCCATGCTTCTTGGCAGGCTGCTCGGTGCGCTTGCCGCGCAGGCCGCGGAGGGCCTTGATCACGGCGAGGCGAGAGCCTGCGGGCTCCAGCACGTTGTCGAGTTCGCCGCGTTCTGCCGCCAGGAACGGCGAGGTGACCTCGGCGTTGTACTTCGCGGTGAGCGCTGCGCGGAGCGCCTCCACGTCTTCGCCCCGCTCTGCCGCCGCGGCGAGCTCCTTGCGGTACAGGATGTTCACCGCACCGGCGCCGCCCATGACCGCAATCTCGGCGGTGGGCCAGGCGATGTTGAAGTCGGCTCCCATCTGCTTCGATCCCATCACGATATACGCACCGCCGTAGGCCTTGCGCGTGATGATGGTGACGAGCGGCACGGTGGCTTCTGCGTAGGCGTAGAGAAGCTTGGCTCCTCGGCGAATCACGCCGTTGAACTCCTGCTCCGTGCCAGGCAGGTACCCGGGCACGTCGACGAGGGTCAGGATGGGAATCGAGAACGCATCGCAGAAGCGCACGAAACGCGCCGCCTTCTCGCTCGCGTCGATGTTGAGCGTGCCAGCCATCTGCTTCGGCTGGTTCGCGATGATGCCGACGGTGCGACCCTCGACGCGGCCGAAGCCGATGAGCATGTTCGGTGCGAACAGCGGCTGTACTTCGAGGAAGTCGCCGTTGTCGAGGATGGCCTCGATCACCGTCACCATGTCGTAGGGCTGGTTCGGGCTGTCGGGGATCAGACTGTTCAGGCGGCGGTCGGAGTCGGTGATCTCGAGTGCCGTCTCGCTGTCGTAGATCGGCGACTCGGCGAGATTGTTGTCGGGGAGGAAGCTGATGAGCGTCCGTGCGTAGTCGAGCGCATCGAGCTCATCGCTCGCGAGGTAGTGGGAGACGCCGCTGGTCTTGTTGTGGGTGAGCGCGCCGCCCAACTCCTCGAAGCCGACCTCTTCGCCCGTGACCGTCTTGATCACATCGGGTCCGGTCACGAACATGTGGCTCGTCTTGTCGACCATGATCACGAAGTCGGTGAGCGCGGGCGAGTAGACGGCACCGCCGGCAGAGGGCCCCATCACGATCGAGATCTGCGGGATCACGCCCGAGCACATGGTGTTGAGCCGGAAGATCTTCGCGTAGTTGGAGAGCGCGACCACGCCCTCTTGAATGCGGGCTCCGCCTGAGTCGAGGATTCCGAGCAGCGGGGCGCCGGTCTTGAGCGCGAACTCCATCGCCTTCACGATCTTCTCGCCCGCGACCTCGCCGAGCGAGCCGCCGAACGTGGTGAAGTCTTGAGAGAAGACGACGACCTGACGGCCGTGGATCGTACCTGCGCCCGTGACGACGGCGTCGCCGAAGGGGCGCGAGTTCTCCATGCCGAAGCCGTGCGTCCGGTGCTTCACGAACTTGTCGAACTCGACGAAGCTGCCCGGATCGAGCAGCGTGGTGAGACGTTCCCGCGCCGTCATCTTGCCGCGCGGATGCTGCTTCGCCGCGGCCGCGGAGTCGCGGTCGCCCACCGCTTCCTGGTATTTGCGGCGGTGGTCGGCGATCTTCGCTGCGGTCGTGGCAGGGGTCGCCTGCGAGGCCTGAGCGGTGTGTGCTTCGGTGTCTGCGGTCACGCATGCCAGCCTAGCGCGGGCCGGATGCCTTTCCTGGTAGGCATTCGCCAAAGAAAAGCGAATTTCGCTCATGAAACCCTCTAATCGACGGTCGTGCCTCTCGCAATCGTCGCCCCGGCGAGCGCCGCCGCGGCCCTCGGCTAGGGTGAAAGCGTGGATCTGCCTCTCACCAGCGAAGCCCTGCCCTACGTGCAGTGGCTCGACTCGACTGAATCAACGAACTCCGCACTGCGCGAACTGGTCGCCGAACACGCGGCGCGCGGCGCGCGACTGCCGCACGGCGCACTGCTCGCCACCGCGAACCAGACCGCCGGACGCGGACGGGCGGGGCGGGGTTGGGAGACCCCTCCGGACACTGCACTCGCGTCGTCGCTGCTGCTCCGACCCGAGGACGGCTTCACTGCGGGGGGACTCGGCCTGAGCTGGCTTCCGCTGCTCGCCGGGTCTGCGGTCTCGCGCGCACTGCAGCCGCTGTTCGACACCGACTCCGACGATGCGATGCGGGTCGGGGTGAAGTGGCCGAACGATGTGCACGTTCGGGACGAGGCAACGGCGATGACGGGCCGCCCAGGGGCGAAGCTCTGCGGGATTCTCTGCGAAGTGCTCCCCACGGGGGAGATCGTCGTCGGGTTCGGCATCAATCTCCTGCTCGAGGACTGGCAGCTGCCGACGGAACGCGCCGGATCGGTGCTGGCCTGCGGCGGCGAGGTCATGGGGGCGGAGTCGCTCGCCGATCCTCGAGGAGAAGCGCTTGCCGACCGAGTGCTGGAGGCTGCGACGACGGAGATGCTCGCGCTCGTCGCGCTCGCTGCGACACACCCGGAGTCCGCTCGGAAGCGCGTGCTTCGCGATTCGTTGACGATCGGCGCTGAAGTGCGCGTCCATCTGCCCGGGGGGGACGTCGTCGACGGTCGGGCAGTCGGCCTCGCGGAGGACGGCGCGCTGATCGTCGACCGCCCGACCACCGGGCAACTGATCGTGAATGCTGCCGACGTCGAGCACCTGCGGTAGCACCGCGCTCCGCCTTCGGTCATCCCGTGATGCACGGGACACGGACGCCTCGGGTCGCGGCGTCCGGCCCTCGGTCGAGGGGCGAGCCGCCGCGACCCGATCGCTGCGAGCTGCGCGCTACTTCCGATCGCCCTCCAGCGGGTATTCGTCGGCGATCGCGTCGATCATCTCGGTCGAGGGATCGCCCTCGGAGAAGTCCATCTTCGGGACGGGCCTCCTGAAGCCGCGCGTCACGATGGCGATGATGCCGATGCCGATGACGATCCAGATGCCGCCCACGAGCCAGGTGGCTGCTTCGAGGGACGTCCACAGCCAGATCGTGAGCGCGAATCCGATGAACGGCGCGACACCGTGCGTGATGATCTCTCGCGCGGTGAGCGGGGACGTGCGGCCGCCCTTCGGAAAGAGGTAGGTGCGAATCACGGAGAGGTTCACGAGCGCGAATGCGGCGAGCGCACCGAAGCTGATCATGAAGGCCACGACATCGAGGCTCAGGAAGAGGCTCGACAGCGCGAACACCGACACCGTCACCGCTGCGACGATCGGAGTGCCGAAACGGCGGCCGAGTCTCGACAGCGGCTTCGGCAGCATGCCGTCGCGCCCCATCGCGTAGAGGATGCGGGAGACGGAGACCTGGCCGGTCATGCCAGAACCGAACGCGCCGACGACGTAGACCGCCACGAAGAACGCGGTGAAGGCTTCGCCGCCGATGCTGTCCATGACGGTGACGCCGGCGGCGTCGATCTGACCGGCGCTGAGCGAGGCCCAGTCAGGCTGGAAGGCGAGGGCGCCCGCCCACGAGACCAGGATGAAGAAGAAGCCGCCGACGAGGGTTGAGAGCACGATGGCTCGGGGGATGTCGCGGCGGGGGTTCTTCGCCTCCTCGGAGAGCGTCGAGACCGCGTCGAAGCCGAGGAACGAGAGGGCGAGGATCGCCGCACCCGATGCGATCGCCCCGATTCCGCCCTCGCCGAAGGTGAACGGCTCGATCAGGCTCACGGACTCGTCGCCGCCGAACGCGTGTTTGAAGGCGAGCACCATGAACAGGATCACCAGGATGACGGAGAGCGCGATGATGGCCATGTTGACCTTGTTCACCAGGCTGATGCCGAGCACGTTGAACAGCAGCACGAGCAGCAGCGCGGTGAGCGTGAACGCCCAGGCCTGGATCGCGGGGAACTGCGTGTTCAGGTAGATGCCGATCAGCATGAAGTTGATCATCGGGATGAAGAGGTAGTCGAGCAGCATCACCCAGCCGGTGATGAAGCCGATGCCCCCGCCGAACGACTGCTGGGTGTAGGTGTACGCGGATCCTGCGACCGGGTACTTGCGCACCATCGCCCCATAGCTCGCGGCGGTGAAGAGCATCGCGACGACGGCGACCACGTAGGAGGCGGGAAGGTGCCCGTCGGTGACTTGGTTGACGATGCCGTAGGTGGTGAAGACCGTGATGACGGTCATGTAGGTCACCCCAAAGAGGGTGAGGCCTGTCAATCCGAGAGCTCGCCTGAGCTTCGGCTGCTGAGTGGTGGTGGACACGATTCTCCTTTGAACGGTGGTGGGGAAGGAACGCTGATGGGGTGGAGGGAGGGAGCGGCCGAGGATCAGTACGTGCGTTCGCCGGCGAGCCAGGTGCCACGGATCTCGATCGAGGGCACCTCGACTGCAGGCGTCTCGGTCGGGTTCGCGGAGAGCCAGACGGCGTCGGCGGTCATGCCGATGTCGAGGGTGCCCCGGTCGGGAGCCATCGCCTGTGTCGCGATGCCCTGGGTGTAGGCGCTGAGCGCCTGAGCCGCGCTGATGCGTTCCTCCGGCAGCCACGCGTCGGCATCGGGTTCGAGGTGGCTGTGCCGGGTGACCGCGGTCGAGAATGCCGGCCGCCAGTCCTTCGTCGTGACCGGCCAGTCGCTTCCGAAGCTGACGGTCGCACCGCTTCGCAGCACGCTGCCGATGAGGTACTGCCAGCCCTCCCGGTCGTGGCCGATGTGCGGGATCGTGAGGTCTCGCATCACGGCGTCGCACTGCGCCCAGTAGGGTTCGAAGTTCGCGATGACGCCGATCCTCGAGAATCGTTCCGCGTCTCCGGGTGCGAGCATGGCGACATGGGCGATCACGTGGGGGATGCCGGTATCGGGTCGGGTGGAGTGGGCGGCTTCGAGCGCATCGAGCGCTGCCGAGTTGGCGGCGTCGCCGATCGCGTGCAGATGCAGCTGGAAGCCTGCCTCTGAGAAGACGCGGACCGCATCGTGCAGTTCGTCGCGCTGCCAGTTCGGCAGACCGGAGTCGTCGGGGCGATCGGCGTATGGAGCGCTGAGCGCGGCTGTGTGGTTCTCGATGACGCCGTCGATGAAGAACTTCACCGTCTCTGCGGTCAGTCTGTTGAGGCGGGCCGCGGACGGGCCGTGGAGGGCGATCGCGAATTCTCGAACCCGTGCTCTCGCGGTGACGAACTCTGCGATCTGTGTCCGCCACGACGATGGATCGGCGCGCAGCGCGAGGTTGACTCGGGAGTGCAGGCGGTTCGCTTCGGCGGCGGCCAGGTATGCTTCGATGTCGGCGAGCTCGACCCAGGCGTCTTGCACCCAGGTCATCCCGAGCTCCGAGTATTCGCGGGTCGCCCGCTCGATCGCTGTCACGCGCTGTTCGAGCGAGAACGGCGGGGCCACTTCGGCGAGGAAGTCGTTCGCGGCAGCTTCTTGGAGCGTTCCGAGCGGAGATCCGTCCTCGCGACGGACGATGCGGCCGAGGGCCGGGTCAGGAGTTCGATTCGTGATCGCACCGGCTGCGAGCGCCGCCGAGTTCACCCAGGCCGTGTGATAGTCCCAGGCGCGCAGAATCGCGGGTGTATCGCCGGTGACCTCGTCGAGCCATCTGGCGTCGAAGAGGCCGCCCGGAGCGAAGGTCGCGTCGTAGCTTCCGCCCACGATCCACTCGGCGTCGGGGTGCTCGCGCTTCCATGAGGCGACGGCGTCGAGGATGCCCTGCAGATCCGCTGCGGCGCGCACGTTCGGGCCGACCGCCTCCAGGGCGCCGAGAACCGGGTGGGCGTGACCGTCTCCCGGTGCCGGGGCGAGCGTGCCTCCGGCGAGGTCGACGATCTCCGCGTTCGCTGCATCGTGCGCGGCGAGAGCTTCGGCGTCGCCGCCGAGCGCGACCACTTTGCCGCCTTCGAACGCCACCGCGGTCGAGGTATGCGTGACTCCTTCGCGCGTTGCGCGCACGATGACCGTGCCTCCGATGAACACTGTGAGGCGCATTTTCCCTCCACTCCCGGCATCCTTGCCGATCTGTCGTCGCGCTGACCCCCGTCGTGCGCGATTCTAAAAATGAACAGCGTTCGTTATTGTAGACACAGCCGCTCGAAAATGCGAGCGCAAGTTTCGCGATAGCCTCGAGGAAGAGGAGAGTGCCTTGTCACCGACGACGCGAAGAACCGGCCGACCGCATGTAGCGGTGCTCAGCCGTGAACTCATTCTCCAGACGGCGCTCCGACTGCTCGACGAACGAGGCGAGCACGGCGCGGGGATGCGCGACATCGCGCGAGAACTCGGCGTGCGACCATCCGCGCTCTACAACCATGTCCGGGGCCAGGACGATGTCGTCGCGGGCGTTCGCGAGCTCGTGAGCGACCGCATCGACGTCAGTGGATTCGGAGACCTCGGCTGGGAGGACGCGATTCGTCGCTGGGCCAGGTCGTACCGGAACGCATTCGCAGCTCACCCTCCCACCATCGCGTTGCTCGCCGTTCGGCAGCTCGTACCGAAGTCCCGGACGAGCCGAATGTACGAGGCAGTCTGCCGCGGACTCATGGAATCGGGCTGGCCCGAGCAACGGGTGCTCGACGTGATCGTCTCGCTCGAGTGCTTCATTCTCGGCGCCGCACTCGACCATGCCGCTCCTGACGACATGCTCGATCCCGGCACGGATGAGGAGGCGCCTCACTTCGTCGCCGCGTTCACCGCCCGTGCGGCGGAGCACAGCGGGGCGAGACCGACCGACCAGGCCTTCGAACTGGGGCTCGACGCGATGCTCGTCGGCCTCGCAGCCACGTATCGGAATCTGCGAGTCGACGCCTAGGCGGCGACTCCTCGGCCGGTCAGGCTGCTCGATGGCTCGGCCCGCCCGCAGCCCGAGCGATCGACGCTATCTGAAGATGATCGTGCGATCCCCGTCGAGCAGCACACGATTCTCGGCGAACCAGCCGACGGCCCTGCGCAGTACGCGCGCCTCCTCGTCCTGCCCCAATTGCATCAGTTCGGTCGGGGAGTAGGAGTGGTCGACTCGCACCACATCCTGCTCGAGGATCGGACCCTCATCGAGGTCGGTCGTCACGAAGTGCGCGGTCGCGCCGATCAGCTTCACGCCACGCCCGTGCGCCTGGCGGTACGGGTTCGCGCCCTTGAAACCCGGCAGGAAGGAATGGTGGATGTTGATCGCCATGCCGGCCAGTGCTTCGCACAGCTCGGGCGACAGGATCTGCATGTAGCGCGCGAGCACCACGAGCTCGATGCTCTCCTGCTCCACCACCTCGAGCACGCGTCGCTCGAAGGCGGCCTTGTCCGATGGATCGATGATCGCGCGATGCTCGAATGGAATGCCGTAGAAGTCGGCGATGTCTCGCACCGTGTCGTGGTTGGACAGGATCAGCGGTACGTCGATGGGCAGCTGTCCGCCGCGCTGGCGGTAGAGGAGGTCGTTGACGCAGTGCGTTGCCGTGCTGGCGAGCAGCAGTGTGCGCACCGGACGACCCACTCGGTCGAGACGCCACGTCATGTGGTAGCGCTCCGTGACCGGAGCGAGCGCCTGCTCGAAACGGGCGTCGAACGTGTCCGGTTGCGCGACCGCCGATACCTGCAGCCGCATGAAGAAGCGGCCGGTGTCGTGGCTCGCGAACTGCTGGCTCTCCTCGATGTTTCCTCCGGCCGCCACGATCGCGCCGCTGATTGCGTGCACGATGCCCGGGCCGTCGATGCAGGAGAGAGTGAGAACCCACTGGGTTTCGGCGTTCGCTGTAGTCACCCTGCCAGGGTAGTGGATTCCGGGTGCCGATGGCCGCGTGCCCGGCCCGGGGTTGATAGAATCGCAGGGTCCTGACGACACGATCGCGCTCGAAGCCTTGCTCGCCTCACGCGATTCTCGGAGCGGGTGCCCTCGGGCACTGTTCCTTGATACAGTCGTTCATGGTCGTGACTGGCGAATAGGTGGGGTACCACCGGGGAGCGACTGGACAGTAAAGGCCGCTCGCCTGGGTCGCAGATCCTGGAAACATCACACAACGGAGACGCACATGTCGAACCAGTCCGAATTCTTCAACGAGCCCATCGAGGTCGTCGACCCCGAGATCGCCGAGGTGCTTGCCAAAGAGCTGCACCGTCAGCGCACCACGCTCGAGATGATCGCGAGCGAGAACTTCGTTCCGCGCGCAGTCCTCGAGGCGCAGGGATCCGTGCTCACCAACAAGTACGCCGAAGGCTACCCCGGTCGCCGCTACTACGGCGGCTGCGAGTTCGTGGATATCGCCGAGGACCTCGCGCGCGACCGTGCGAAGTCCCTCTTCGGCGCGTCCTACGCAAACGTGCAGCCCCACTCCGGCGCCTCGGCGAACGCGGCGGTGCTGAGCGCGATCGCCGAGCCGGGCGACACGATCCTGGGACTGGAGCTGGCGCACGGTGGCCACCTCACCCACGGCATGAAGCTCAACTTCTCGGGCAAGCTCTACAAGGTCGCGTCGTACGGCGTCGATCCCGAGACCTTCCTGATCGATATGGATGTCGTGCGCGCGAAGGCGCTCGAGCACCGGCCCAAGGTGATCATCGCCGGCTGGTCGGCGTATCCCCGCACCCTCGACTTCGCCGCCTTCCGCGCGATCGCCGACGAGGTGGGTGCGACTCTCTGGGTCGACATGGCGCACTTCGCCGGTCTCGTCGCCGCGGGCCTCTACCCGAACCCGGTGCCGCACGCTCACGTCGTCTCCTCGACCGTGCACAAGACCATCGGCGGCCCGCGCTCGGGCTTTATCCTGACGAACGACCTCGAGCTCTACAAGAAGCTCAACTCGAACGTCTTCCCCGGCCAGCAGGGTGGTCCGCTCATGCACGTGATCGCTGCGAAGGCGACCGCGTTCAAGCTCGCGGCGACCGAGGAGTTCAAGAACCGTCAGGAGCGCACCCTCTTCGGTGCGAAGCTCCTCGCCTCGGCCCTCACGAGCGATGCATCGAAGGCAGCAGGAGTCGACGTGCTCACCGGGGGCACCGATGTGCATCTGGTGCTTGCAGATCTGCGCACGAGCGAACTCGACGGGCAGCAGGCGGAGGACGCGCTGCACGAGGTCGGCATCACGGTCAACCGCAATTCGGTGCCGTTCGATCCTCGTCCCCCGATGGTGACGAGCGGTCTCCGCATCGGAACCCCGGCGCTCGCGACTCGCGGATTCGGGGACGCCGAGTTCGCCGAGGTTGCCGACATCATCGCACTGGTTCTGCAGGGCAGCGGAGACATCGAAGCGCTGCGCGCTCGCGTGACGAAGCTCGCAGAGGCGTTCCCGCTCTACCCCGGCCTCGAGCAGTGGTAGCACGCAAGCTCGACGGAACGGCGGCCGCAGCCGAGATCAAGGCCGAACTGACCGAGCGCGTCGCCGCGCTCGCTTCGAAGGGGATCGTGCCGGGACTCGCGACCGTGCTGGTCGGCGAGGATCCGGGATCGAAGTGGTACGTCGCGGGCAAGCATCGCGACTGCGCCGAGGTCGGGATCGCCTCGATCAAGCGCGAGCTGCCGGAACACGTCACGCAGGACGAGCTCGAAGCGGTGCTCGACGAGCTCAACGCCGATTCGGCCTGCACGGGCTACATCGTGCAGCTGCCGTTGCCGAGACATATCGACACCGACCGCGTGCTGGAGAAGATCGATCCCCAGAAGGACGCCGATGGGCTCCACCCGACCAACCTCGGGCGCCTCGTGCTCAATGCGAATACCGAGATCTCCTCGCCCCTGCCGTGCACCCCGCGCGGAGTGATCGAGCTCGTGGAGCGCAACGGCCTCTCCTGGGCGGGGAAGCGCGTCGTCGTCGTCGGACGAGGCGTGACCGTCGGCCGTCCAATCGGGCCGTTGCTGACCCGTCGTGAGTACAACGCGACGGTGACGCTGACGCACACGGGTACCGAGGATCTCGCCTCCGAGTTGCGCCGCGCCGATGTGATCGTCGCTGCGGCCGGAGTGGAGGGGATCGTTCGTGCCGAGCATGTGAAGCCCGGTGCGATCGTGCTCGATGTGGGGGTCTCGCGAAAGGTCGACCCGGACACCGGGAAGAGTCGGGTCGTGGGCGACGTGGATCCTGCCGTGGCCGAGGTTGCGGGCTGGGTTTCGCCGAACCCCGGCGGGGTCGGCCCGATGACTCGGGCCCTCCTCCTCAAGAACGTGGTTGAAATGGCCGAGCGAGCGGCAGACGCGTAGCGTGTGCCGCTCACTCGGCCGCCGACGCCACCGCGGAGGCCCCGAGCGCGTGCTCGGGTTCGAGCGAGCGGCAGACGCGTAGCGTGTGCCGCTGACGCGGTGGCGTCACCGCGGATCGCCGAAGAACGCGTTGCGTTCTGTGTTGTGACGATCTGCGCAGCCGCCGAGGCCCCGAGGGAGTGCCGGCTATTCGGCTGACGGCACCTGCACCAGTAGCCCCAT
>JBEBSS010000008.1:0-89087 GCA_040394175.1 Leucobacter soli
CCGGACTCCCGACCGAGGAATCAGTCGCGGGGATCGATCAGCCCCCGGCCGTGTCGCCGAGCAAGCGGCACCTGGAACTCGTCGCAGAGGGCAACCCAGACCTCGCGTGCGGGAACACCCCGATCGAGGGCGTCCTGAGCGGTCCCGTTCAGACCCGTCAACCAGTGGTCGCGCACCAGCACCCCCGAGTACACATCCCCGAACTCCTCGCGCATGGCCCGCCGAAATTCGCTGATTCTCACCGAACCGCCCCCGAACAGGCGAAAGCGCCAGGCCGCATGGACCCGGCGCTTTCGCGGTAATACGTCATCTAGCCGCGCGCAAGGAGTTCGGGACGGTATCCCGAGACCAGGTCGGCCGGCACCGTGTCCGGCACCTGCGTACCCAACGGCACGCTCAGTCCCTCGACGATCGCAAGACGATCGCTCACCTCGCCCATGATCACCGACAGCGGAGTGTCCAGCGCATCGGCCACCGCCGCGAGAATCTCACTGGAGGCCTCTTTCTGGCCCCGCTCCACCTCGCTGAGGTACCCGAGCGCAACGCTCGCCTCGCCGGCCACCTGGCGCAAGGTGCGACCTTTTTGCAGCCGGAAGTCACGCAGCACATCGCCGATCTCTTGACGAACCAGTACCATCGCATCCTCCTTCTCTCACGCGAACTCTGTCGCGCTTTCGTTCTAGCCGCTGTTGCAGTCCAGACTACCTGGATACATTCTGCTTGGCGTCACTGAGAGTAACCGCCACTTTAGCCCGGTTATTCCTGAGCATTTCCTGAATTTGAGCCGAGAAGACTCAAGTTTAGTCGAGTCCGGCTGCTGCGTCGATCAGCTCGCGCAGTTCCACGGTGAACTCCCGGATCGCCATACGCACGGCCTCCGCGCGAATCGAAGCGCGATCCCCCGTCGCCAGCACCGCCACGGATCGCTCTCCCCTCCGCGAGCTCACCCCGACCCAGACCGTGCCCGGAGGCTGCCCCGTCGCCGGATCCGCGTCGGGCCCGGCAACACCCGTCGTGGATAGACCGATGTCCGCCGCACGCCACCCGGCTTCTCCTTCACGCGTCACGGCGCAAGCGCGCCGAACGCCAAGAGCCATCTGCTCGGCGACACCGGGATCGACCGGACCGCGCGCCCGCAACAGCTCGGAGTCGACACCGAGCAGAGAACGCTTGAGCGACGTGTCGTAGGCGACGATGGCTCCTGAGAACACCCGGGAAGCTCCGGGAATCGACACGAATGCGTCGGCGAGCATTCCGCCCGTGAGCGACTCCGCAACCGCGAGCCTGATCCCGGCCTCCGCTGCAAGACCCAACCGCGAGGCCATCGTGCTGGAGCCGGTATCGGAAGTCACCCTGCCGCTCCGGAGATCTTCCTCCGCATGCGCAAGAAATTCACGACATAGTCGACCCCGCTCGCGATGGTCAGCAGGACGGCGATCGACATCGTGATGACGTTGAGCCAGATCACCCAGTCGCTGAGCATCGTCCCGCTCAACAGAGTAGCGAACGGGAACAGTGCGAGAGCGATCGCGACCGACTGCGCCACCGTCTTGAGCTTGCCCATCCAGGCGGCAGCGACGACCACGGTGCGCGCCTCGAAGAGACGATGCACCGTGATGCCGATCTCGCGCACGAGCACCACGATCGTGACCCACCACGGCAGTTCGCCGAGGATCGAGAGGCCGACCAGCGCGCCGCCGGTGAGGAACTTGTCAGCGATCGGGTCCAGCAATTTGCCGAGATCCGTCACCAACCCGCGAGATCGCGCGATATGCCCATCCCACGCGTCCGTCGCGATCGCCACGACGAAGAACGCTGCCGCCACCCACCGAAGTGCGCCCATCTGACCATGGTCTGCGAGCAGCATCCAGATGAAGAACGGGGTGGCAACGATCCGCGCACCGGTGATCACGTTCGGCGCGTTCCAATTGCTCGGCTTCGCAGGCGTCTCGGTCATGAGTGCATTAGTCCCGTCCGGTCAACTGCCAGGCATCTTCGTCATCGTCTCCGTCGACCGCTTCGAGTCTCGACTGATGCGTCGCAATCGGATCGTCATATCTCGAATCAAAGAGATCGGCCGATTCGCTCAGCGGTTCGAGCACTTCGGTCACGGCGCCTTCCGCAGGTGCGGACGGCGCCGCAGGAAGCGCGACGGCAGCCTGCGGTGGAGAGGCAGCAGGGGCGGCCGGCTGCACTGCTCCGAACGATGCCTGCGCCGGTCCACCGCCTCGGATCGAGGCGATCACTTCACCCAGCTGCTCCGGAGCAACGAGCACGTCCCTCGCCTTGGAGCCTTCCGAGGGACCGACGATCTCGCGCGATTCCATGAGGTCCATCAGCCGGCCCGCCTTCGCAAAACCGACACGCAGCTTCCGCTGCAGCATGGAAGTCGAACCGAACTGGGAGGTCACCACCAATTCGATCGCCTGCAAAAGCACATCGAGATCGTCGCCGATATCGGCATCGATCTCCTTCTTCTCCGCCGCTTGCGCGACATCTGCCCGATACTCGGGTGTCGCCTGCTGTTTGACGTGCGTAACGACGCGGGCGATCTCGCTCTCGTTGACCCAGGCGCCCTGCACACGCATCGGCGAGGAGTCGCCGTTCACGAGGAGCAGACCGTCTCCCTGGCCGATGAGCCGCTCTGCACCCACCTCGTCAAGGATCACGCGCGAGTCGGTTCCCGAGGCCACGGCAAAGGCGTATCGGCTCGGGACGTTCGACTTGATCACACCGGTGACCACGTTCACCGAGGGTCGCTGAGTCGCGAGGACCAAGTGGATGCCCGCCGCACGCGCGAGTTGCGTGATGCGCTGGATGGAGTCCTCGACGTCGCGGGGAGCGACGAGCATGAGATCCGCGAGCTCGTCGACGACCACCAGCAGATACGGGTACGGCTTCAGCTTTCGCTCGCTGCCCTCCGGGAGCACGATCGAGCCCTGCCGCACAGCCTCGTTGAAGTCGTCGATATGCCGGAAACCGAAGCTCGCAAGGTCGTCGTAGCGCATATCCATTTCCTTCACGACCCACTGCAACGCCTCGGCGGCCTTCTTCGGATTCGTGATGATGGGGGTGATCAAGTGCGGCACGCCCTGATACACCGTCAGCTCGACTCGTTTCGGATCGACGAGCACCATGCGCACCTCCGCCGGCGTCGCCCGCATCAGCACACTCGTGATCATCGAGTTGATGAAGCTCGACTTCCCGGAGCCGGTCGCACCGGCGACCAGGAGGTGCGGCATCTTCGCGAGGTTCGCGACAACAAAATCGCCCTTCACGTCTTTGCCGATACCGATCGTCATCGGATGCTTGCTGCGCTGCGCCTTCGCAGAACGCAGCACGTCGCCGAGCGCCACGTTCTCGCGGTCCTTGTTCGGGATCTCGATTCCGATCGCGCTCCTCCCCGGGATGGGCGACAGAATCCGCACCTCGTTCGAGGCGACCGCGTAGGAGAGGTTCTTCTGCAGCGCGGTGACCCGCTCGACACGTACGCCGGGGCCGACCTCGACCTCGTACTGCGTCACGGTCGGACCCCGGGAGAATCCGGTCACCTTCGCGTCAACGCCGAACTGCTTGAGGACCGCGTCGATCGCGGCCATGGTCTCGTCGTTCGCCTGCGTCCGGGCCTTGGGCGGATCACCTGCGGAGAGCGCCCCCTGATCGGGCAGGGAGTACGGGCGCTCCGCTTCGCTATGCGCAGGCGCAACCTGGAAGGGGGCATGCTCACTCGGCTGCGGAGATTCCTCGAGATCGAAGTCGTCGAACACCTCCGTGATCGAATCGTCGCCCAATCCCGAGGCTCGCGCCTGGCCGGTGGCCGCAGCCAGCGCCTCGGAGCGGTCGAAGTCCCCGAAGAGTCCATCGTCGAACTGCTCCGTCACCTGCTCGGTCTGAAGCGCAGACTCGAACCCGGGATCATCGTTCTTACTGCCGTCGAACAGCTCGCTGACCGCGTCCTTCGAGGAGACGTAATCGGGGTCCTGCTCCCGCCCGGAGGCGTTCCGGCGCCACCAGGGAAGCTCGTTGCGGTCGGCCTGTTCCACGAGATCGGCGTCGTCCGACTCTGCGGGGACCGCTCCTCGATCGAGCTGCTCGCCGAAGAGATAGCGGTACCCCTCCTTGAGACGAGCAACGATACGTCCGGGCGGGGTCTTCGTGATGATCAGAAGCGAGAAGGCGAGCAGCAATGAGAGCACCGGGACCGCGACCCAGATGGTCAGCAGCAGCAGCGGTGCTCCGATCAACCACCCGAAGAGCCCGCCTGCCGAAGCGAGATCCTCACCGGGGCTCGGCTGCCCCCCGAACACGTGGGCCAGGCCAGCCGCACTCAACAGCGCGAGGGTGAGGCCGATGGCGATACGACGATTGTCGTGCACACTCGACGGGTGGTTGAAGAGCCACATCGCGAAGCCGACCATGACGATGGGTAGGCCGAATGCGATACGCCCGAAAAGCCCACCGAAGCTGTACGAACTGATCGCCGCCGCAACGCCGTTGCCGATCAGGAACCACTCGATCACTGCACCGACGATCGCGAGCAACACGAGCGCGAAGGGCATTCCGTCGCGCCGGTCCTCTGGCGCCACCGGCTCCGCCCTGAACACGCGAGCCGAACCGCCGACGGCGTGTGCGAGCCCCAGCCAGGCCCGAACGATCACGCTCTCGGTGTGTACGGGCTCGAGCACCTTTGTTTTCGCGGTCGCTCCAGCTCGAGAGGTCCTTCCGGAACCCGCGGATTTCGAGCGGGCTGAAGTCTTGCTGGCCATGCTATGAGCCTACGAAGCACCAGTGACATTTCGGCTCTGCGAGGGCGGCGCGCCTTGAAATCCGTCTGCGCGACTCGGCCACCAACGCCTCCTCAGCGAACGCCGCTCCCCGTCCGCGTGGCGGCGCAGGAAACGATCGCACGGCAGATCACGGAAGCGCCCGTCGAGGGCGACATGATCAGACGATCAGGAGACCTGCGGTCACCGACGTCGCCGCAACCTGCCGAACACCGCGAGAAGCTCCGGCGAACGCAGCACGAGCAGAAGGATGACATACACGCCAGCCATGACCATCGCGATGAGGATCGAGGCCGCGACTGAATAGAACGGCCCGAAGTCCGGCTGCAGGAGCCGCGCCCACCATGTGCCGGCAAGCCCGACGCCGAGTGCGACCGCGCCGGCACCGAGATATCTTGAGAGACTCGCGACGATCCTTCGCCCGTCGATCCCGCCGAGCTTGCGCCGCAACAGCAAGGTCGCGGCGAGGGTCTCGATGATCGCTGAAATCGAGATCACCAGCGCCACCGCCGTTCCGAGCAGCGGCGTGGGCACCAGCTGGAGCGCGACGAGCGACAGCAGAATCGTGACCACGATTCGCATGCAGGCGTAGAAGAACGGCGTCCGTGTGTCCGAGGTGGCGTAGAACGCGCGCTGGACGACGAACAGGAAGCTGAACGCCGGCAGACTGATGAGATAGGCCCGCAGCGCCACACTGAACTGGTCGACCTGATCGAGCGTCGCGCCGAGGTTCACGACACGGCTCACGAACGGTGCGACCGCGAATACGACGACCGCGGCGAGGACGAGGATCAGCATGACCTGCCGGACGGCCGCCGAGAAGTCGCGAGTGAATGCCCGCATATCACCGGCGTGCCGCCACTCGGCGAGTCGCGTGAAGTACGCCGTCGCGATCGAGATCGTGATGACCGAGTGCGGCATGATGTAGATCGTCCACGCGGTGTCGAGCGCGAGCGCCGAGACTCCCTCACCGGAGGCGGCGTTGATCACGTTCTGCGTGACGAGCGCACCGAGGTTCGTCACGAGCAGCGCACCGAGCGTCCAACCTGCGATACGCCCGGTCTCGGCGAGGCCCATCCCGCGCCACTTGAAATCGGGGCGGTAGCGGATTCCTGCTCGCCTCCAGAAGGCGAAGAGGATCAGCGCTTGACAGGCGATACCGATGGTCGCGCTTCCCGCAAGCACTGCGATCGAGAGCGGGCTCCAGTCCTCGACCGTGCGCTGACCGGTCGGATCGGCTCCGAACATGGCGATGAACACGCCGAAGCCGGCGATCGCGATCACGTTGTTGAGCACGGGAGCCCAGGTGGACGGCCCGAAGACGCTCTTCGCGTTCAGCACCTCGCCGAGCACGGCATAGATGCCGAAGAACAGGATCTGCGGCATGCACCAGTAGGCGAAGGCGATGGCGAGCCCGCGCTGCTCCGGGTCCCACTTCAGGGTGAACAGCGTGACGATCCACGGCGTCGCGAACATGATCACGATCGTCAGCGCGGTCAGCGTCACTGCGACGAACGTCACCAGCTTGTTGATGTACGCTCGGCCGCCGTCCGCGTTCTTGGCCGCCTTCACGATCTGAGGCACGAGCACGGCGTTCAGCATGCCGCCGAGCAGCACCGTGTAGAGCAGGTTCGGCAGCATGTTGCCGTTCGCGTATGCGTCGCCAGAGATCGAGCCGACCTGACCGATCGCATAGGCAAGCACAACGACTTTGACGAGGCCGAGCAGCCGCGAGACGACCGTGCCCGACGCCATGATCGCACTCGCGCGTGCGATCGCGGAACCCGCCACCGGGGTTACACCACCACGACGACGGGAACGATCATGGCCTTTCGGCGCAGCTTCGTGCCCACCCAGCGGCCGATCGTGCGACGCACGATCTGCTGCAGCTGGAGGTGATCGGCCACTCCGTCTTTCATCGCCTTCTCAAGCGCATCGGCGATCTGCGGCTTGATCTTGTCGAAGACATGATCGTCCTCGGCGACACCCTTCGCGTGGATCTCAGGGCCCGAGACGATCTGCCCCAAGCTGGTCTCCACGACCGTGATGACCGAGATGAAGCCTTCCTCGGCAAGTACGCGACGGTCGCGCAGGTCGTCGTCGGTCACCCGGCCGACAGACGAGCCATCGACGTAGATGAAGTCGATGTCGAGCTGGCCGACCTGGCGGGCGACGCCGTCGACCAGATCGACGACCGTGCCGTTCTCGCCGATGATGGTGCGGTTCTGCGGCACTCCGGTCTCGATCGCGAGCGCGGCGTTGGCGACGAGGTGCCGATACTCGCCGTGAATCGGCATGACGTTCTTCGGGCGCACGATGTTGTAGCAGTAGAGCAGCTCTCCCGCCGCCGCGTGGCCCGAGACGTGCACCTTGGCGTTGCCCTTGTGCACGACGTTCGCACCGAGCTTCATGAGTCCGTTGATGACGCGGTAGACCGAGTTCTCGTTACCCGGGATCAGGCTCGACGCGAGGATCACCGTGTCGCCCTGGCCGATCTCCACCTGGTGCTCACGGTTGGCCATTCGACTCAATACCGCCATTGGCTCGCCCTGCGATCCCGTCGACATGTAGACGATCCGGTGATCGGGAATATCGCCGCTCTTCTTGAGATCCACGAGCACGCCCGCGGGTACCTCGAGATAGCCGAGATCCGAGGCGATCTTCATGTTGCGCACCATCGAGCGACCGAGCAGCACGACGCGTCGACCGTTGGCCTGCGCGGCGTCGAGCACCTGCTGCACACGATGCACGTGGCTCGAGAAGCTCGCGACGACGACCTTTCCGGTCGATCCCGCGATCACGCGCTCGAGTACCGGACCGATGTCCTTCTCGAGCGGGGTGAACCCCGGAACGTCGGCATTCGTGGAGTCGGTCATGAAGAGGTCGACCCCCTCCTCGCCGAGTCGCGCGAACGCGCGCAGGTCGGTGATGCGGCCGTCGAGCGGCAGCTGATCCATCTTGAAGTCACCCGTGCCGATCACCATTCCGGCCGAGGTGCGAATCGCTACCGCGAGCGCGTCGGGAATCGAGTGGTTGACCGCGACGAATTCGAGATCGAACGGGCCGCGCTGGATACGGTCGCCCTCCGCGACTTCCTGCACCTCAGGCCGGATGCGATGCTCCTTGAGCTTCGCGGTGACGAAGGCGAGCGTCAGCTTCGAGCCGATCAGCGGGATGTCTTCGCGTCGTTTGAGCAGGTAGGGCACCCCACCGATGTGATCCTCGTGACCGTGCGTGAGCACGATCCCGACGATGTCCTGCAGCCGATCGTCGATCTTCGAGATGTCGGGCAGGATCAGGTCGACGCCGGGCTGGGTCTCTTCCGGAAAGAGCACCCCGCAGTCGACCACCAGCAGCTTGCCGTCGATCTCGTAGACGGTCATGTTGCGACCCACCTCGCCCAACCCGCCGAGCGGGGTGATGCGCAGGGTGCCGGCTTCGAGCTCCGGCGGTGCGTAATGCAGAGTGGTCAAGAGGATGGACTCCTTAAGGTCTAGCGGGTCGTTCCGGCGATCTTCGGAAGTGCGCCGCCGGCTGCGGCGTTGCGATCGGGACGGAAGTTCGAGAAGTCGGCACCCGGAACATCGCGGACGAGAGCGATCTCATCCTCGATCAGCGCTGCCTCCCATTCCTCGGGGCCAACCAGAGGCAAGCGGACACGGGGGCTACCGATCCGGCCGAGGCCGTGCAGCACATATTTCGCAGCGACGGTCCCCGGCACATGCGTCATGATCGCCCGCACGAGAGGTTCCAGGCGCATGTGCTCCGCGCGAGCGGTGTGCAGGTCGCCGCGGTTCACCGCATCGACGATCGTGCGATACGGTGCAGCCGTGATGTTCGCGGTGACGCCGATGAGCCCCGTTGCGCCGATCGCGAGATGCGGCAGCACGTTTGCGTCGTCACCGGAGAAGTACAGAAGGTCGGTCTGGTTCAGCACACGGCTGACCTCGCTGAAGTCGCCCTTGGCGTCCTTCACGGCGAGGATGTTCGGGTGCTTCGCGAGACGGAGAATCGTCTCGTACTTGATCGGCACGCCGGTTCGCCCCGGGATGTCGTACAGGATGACCGGCAGGTCCGTCGCGTCGGCCACCATGCGGAAGTGCGTGAGCAGGCCCGCCTGAGTGGGCTTGTTGTAGTAGGGAGTGACGATCATCACCGCATCGGCTCCGGCCTTTTCGCTGGCCTGGTAGAGCTCGATCGCGTGCGCGGTCTCGTTCGAACCGCCTCCGGTGATGACCTTCGCGCGACCCGAGGACACCGACTTCGCGACCTCGACGAGCTTCAGCTTCTCGGGGTCGGTCAGCGTCGAGGTCTCGCCGGTCGTGCCGGTGACCACGAGGCCGTCCGCACCGCTCTGGATGCAGTTCTCGATGTGCTGCTCGGTCGCCGCCCAGTCGACTTCACCCGCGGCGTCGAAGGGAGTGATGAGCGCGACCAGCACCTGGCCGAAAGGATTCTCTTGAGTCGTCACTCGTCTAGGGTATCGTGCCTCGCGCGCCGCCGGTTCCGCTTCGACGAGCACGGGCAGCTACCGGAGACGGACAGCAGATGCCGTGCCCAATGTCCGAGGAGACACCTACTGGCTGTCCGCCTGAGAAAGCGCCGCCCCACGCTCGCCTCGCAGCCAGCGTTCGAAACGGTAGCCGATCCCCGACTTCGACTCCCGGACCTCACCCGAAACGGCACGTTCCCACTCCGAGGTGATCTCCGGAGCGAACGTGTCGGCGTCATCTACATCGAGGTCGATCCTCGTCACCACGAGCTCCTCGGCGCGCCCCATCGCCGCACGATAGAGCTCCCCGCCGCCGATGATCCATGCGATCTCGGCATCCGCGGCATCCGCGGATTCCAGAATGGCTTCAAGCGAGGATCGCACCTCCGCCCCCGCCGCGACGTATGCGGGATCGCGAGTCACGACGTAGTTCGTTCGGCCGGGAAGCGGCCTGAAGCGCTCAGGCAACGACTCCCAGGTGCGCCTTCCCATGATCACAGGCGCACCCAGCGTTGTCTGCTTGAAGTGCGCCAGATCCTCCGGCAGATGCCAGGGCATCTCGCCAGCACGGCCGATCGCCCCATTGCGGGCCTGCGCCCAGATCATTCCGAGTCGCACGATGCCTCCCCCGCTGCCGTCTCGAACTTCGCGCCGGGATTGAGGATGCCCTGTGGGTCGAGCGCCGTTTTGATCCGCAGGTTGAGTTCGTACACGTCGTCGCCCAGGCTCCGCTGCAGCCAGGGCGCCTTCATCCGGCCGACGCCGTGCTCGCCGGTGATGGTTCCGCCCAGTCGAATCGCCAGTTCCATGATGTCCTCGTACGCCGCCTGGGCGCGCTGCGCCTGCGCCGGATCATCTCGGTCCATCACGATCACGGGGTGCGTGTTGCCATCGCCGGCATGCGCGGCCACGCTCACGAGGATCTGATGCGTTGCAGCGATGCGTTCGACGCTCAGCACGAACTCCCCGAGCAGCGGCACAGGCACCCCGATGTCCTCGAGCAGCAGATGCCCGAGCTTCTCGAGCGCGGGCAGGGCGGCACGACGAGCAGCGACGAAGGCCTCCCCCTCGTCGGGATCGTCGGTGGAGTAGCACTCGCTGGCGCGATGCGCCTCGCAGATCGCCTCGATCGCCGCGACGGCCTCCGCTCCACCGTCATCGACCTGCATGATCAGCATGGCCGCGGCCTCACGATCGAGCCCCATGCGCCGGTCGTCCTCGATAGCTCTGATCCCGGGCCCATCGATGAACTCGAGCATGGACGGTCGCATCGATCGAGTGATGTCGAGTACGGCGCCGGTCGCGCCCGCAAGTTCGGGGAAGACGGCGACGAGAGTTGTCACCGCGGGCTGGGCGGGAATCAACCTGAGCAGCGCCTCGGTGACGATGCCGAGCGTGCCCTCGCTCCCGACGAACAGCTTCGTGAGCGCGAGACCGGAGACGTCCTTCAGCCGCGGACCGCCCAGCTTCACGGCACGCCCATCGGCCAGCACCACCGTGAGCCCGAGCACGTAGTCCGCGGTCACCCCGTACTTCACACAGCACAGGCCGCCCGCATTCGTCGCGATGTTCCCACCGATGCTGCAGAACTCATAGGACGAAGGGTCCGGCGGATACCACAGCCCGTGCTGCGCAGCCGCCCGCTTGACCTCGATGTTCATGGCGCCCGGTTGCACCGTGACGATGCGAGTCGCCGTGTCGACCTCGATACCCCGCATGTTCTCGAGCGAAATCACCAGCGCGGGCTGCGAGGACGTCGCACCAGCAGACAGCCCCGAACCCGCGCCGCGCGGAATGATCGGCAGGCCGGCCTTCGCAGCGATCCGCACCGCGGTCTGCACCTGTTCAGTGCTCTCAGCCCGCACCACGGCAAGCGGCAATGCTGCCCGTGGATCCTCGGCCCTGTCCCATCGGTACGCCTCGAGCGACTGTGCGTTCGTGACAACGGTTCCTTCTGGCAGCGCAGCAACGAGCTCTTCAACCGCGGTAGCAAACATCCTCGTCCTTTACTTCATTCAGCGTTCTCACGCGAGCTTAGTCCCCGGAGGGAACGCACACGCCGTCTGCGGCGCACCGAACTCAATGCTGCATCTCGAATGTCTCGAGTGTCTCGTCGAGGGCGACGAGCGACTTCCGTGCCTGTGGGTGCCCCCGATAGAAGTCGATGAGCCTGCCCACGAGTTCCACGTTCGACGCGATGCTGAGCGAGGATCGCTGCAATGGGCGATCCTCCGAGAACTCCACCCGCAGGCGTGCGAACTTTCCATGACCGCCGCTCCAGCGCACGGAGCGAACCTCACCCCATGCACGCCGCTCCTCCGCAAAACCACGCCGAAACGCAAGTCCCTCCGGCGACAGTTCGACACCCGGTGGGACCCGCGACAAGATCAGCCAAACCCCCGCCGCCGCCAGCCCCATCAGACACACGACTGCTCCGATGACGGCCCATCGCGTATCGGCTTCGAACCGATCGCTCTGCCCGACCTCATGCAGAGCGGCCCGATCGGCCTGCGCGACGAGGCCGAGCACCGCGCCGCCGACCACGCCCGTCACCCCAGCCCAGAGCAACAGGGTCCTTCCGATCGGCAGCCGCTCACGAAACCGCACGCCCGGACTCCGGCTATCGACCGAGATGCGATCTCGCGAGCCTCCCCACGAATCGCTGCAGACATACGCGGCGTACACCGAGCAGGCGCCCCAGAGCACCAGTCCGTGGAGTACCGGGATCACCGCCAGGCCCGTACTCAGGATCCACACCCAGAGCAGCAGTCCTGGGGCAGCGATGAGCAGCACCACGAGCTTCGACATCGCGGAGACGTTGCCACGAGCGAGCGCCGGACGCACCCGACCCTCGACATAGACCGTGGTCGTGATGAAACGGCCCACGCGCTATACCGCCACTGGCGCCTTGATACCTGGATGGTGCTGGTACCCCACGACCTCGAAATCTTCGAACTCGTAGTCGAAGATGCTCCCGCGCGACGAGATCTCGATCGTCGGATACGCGTACGGTTCACGCGCGAGCTGCCTCTCGACCTGCTCGACATGATTGTCGTAGATGTGGCAATCGCCGCCCGTCCAGATGAACTCGCCCGGTTCCAGGCCCGTCTGCTGCGCCACCATCAGTGTGAGCAGCGCATAGCTGGCGATGTTGAAGGGCACTCCCAGAAACATGTCAGCCGAACGCTGGTAGAGCTGGCAGCTGAGCTTGCCGTCCGCGACGTAGAACTGGAAGAACGCGTGGCACGGCATGAGGGCCATCTCATCGAGTTCGGCGACGTTCCACGCGGAGACGAGGTGGCGACGCGAATCCGGATTCCGCTTGAGCTGCTCGATCACCTGCGCGATCTGGTCGATATGCCCGCCGTCCGGGGTCGGCCAGGAACGCCACTGGACACCGTACACCGGGCCGAGATCGCCACGCTCATCGGCCCACTCATCCCAGATCGTGACGCCATGATCCGTCAGAAACTTCGTGTTTCCCTCGCCGCGCAAGAACCACAGCAGTTCGTACGCCACCGATTTGAAATGCACCCGCTTGGTCGTGATCAACGGAAACGACTCAGACAGATCGAATCGAATCTGCTTGCCGAACAGGCTCCGAGTGCCGGTCCCCGTTCGGTCGCCCTTGGGCGTTCCGTGCTCGAACACCTCGCGCAGGAGATCCTCGTACGGGGTCGGAATCGATGCGGCGCTCATGGGCACAATCCTAGCGCGGATGCTCCCCGCCTTCCCCGCGCACGGCAGGCGGGAAGGCGGGAGGCAGAACCGTCCAGAACCCAGAGGGGCTCGCGACGAGACGGAGCTTCGCTCCTAGCCGCTGAGTCCATCGTCGAAGAGTTCCATCTCCGCCGCGTCCGAGGATGCATCGGCGACACTGAGCACCTCGCCCCTGAAGAAGGCAGGGGACACGCGCGACTGGATGATCATCAGCACGACGCCGAGACCGAGCACGACCACACCGATGATGCCCACGAGCCCGATGCCCCCGATGTTGCTCCCCGAACCGAATGCGGGATCCATGCTGTCGATCGTGGTCTGGACGAACACGACAAGCAGGATCAGGCCGCCGAGACCGGGCAGAATCACCTTCGAGAAGAGCGCGCCGAACCCTTCCCTGGGTGCCGCCTTACGGAAGTACCAAGTGCTCGCGAGCGCCGTGATTCCGTAATAGAAGCACACCATCATGCCGAGTGCGGTGATGGTGTCCCACAGCACGTCCTCGCTGAGGAAGCGCATGATCGCATAGAACACCGAGGCCACGATCGACGACCACATCAGGGCGACGTAGGGGGACTTGTAGGTGGGGTGGATCTTCTTGATCGACTTCGGCAGTGCGCCGTAGTGGGACATCGCGAGCAGCGTACGCGCCGGCGAGATGGCCGTCGAGTTGATCGATGCCATTGCGGAGACGAGGATCGCGAGTGAGAGCAGGATCGCGGCCGGTCCCATGACCGGGTGAGCGAGGGCTGCGAAGACGTTCTCCGCGATAGCGGAGTTGCCGAGTCCCGTCGGGCCGTCGCCGATGCCGGCATACGCGACCGTGGCGGCAGCTGTGCCGACGTACATGACGACGAGGATCACCACGAGGATCATGGCGGCTTTGCTCTCGGTCGACATGCGCCCCTTCGAAGGCTTGGTCTCCTCCCCCATAGTGAGCACGGTGTCCCAGCCCCAGTAGACGAAGATGGAAACCGCGATCCCGGCGGCGAACGCGCTGAAGCTGGACACCTCGAGCGGGTTGAACCAGGACAGCTCGGGCATACGGCCCTCGGTGTTCGCGGGATCCGCGGCGCCGACGAACATCGCGATGATGAACCAGACGAGCACGGCGACCTGGAAGATCACGGTGATGTACTGGAAGATCTTCGTCGAGGTCATGCCCCGGTAGGAGATGAATGTGGCGATCGCCATGAACCCGAGGCAGACCAGGATGTTGATGAATCGATTGCCTGCGATGTCTGCGATCGAGGGGTCGTTCGCCATGATCGCGATCGACTGGAAGAGGAATTCGACCGCGATTCCGGCAAGGTTCGAGAGGACCAGCACGGTTGCCGCGATGAGGCCCCAGCCCGCCATCCAGCCCACCCACGGGCCGAATGCGCGCGATGCCCAGGTGAACGAGGTGCCAGAGTCCGGCATCGCCGAGTTGAGCGCGCGATATCCGATCGCGACGAGCAGCATCGGCAGGAAGCCGGCGAGGAAGATCGCGGGTGTCTGATACCCGACCTCGCTCGCCGCGGGGCCGACCGCGGAGGTCAGCGTGTAGGCCGGGGCGCATACTGAAAGGCCGATGACGATGGCGCCGAGAACGCCCACCGTACCCTGCGGGAGGCCTTTACGACTGATACCCGTGACCGAATCGAGTGCCCGTGTCGGCGGGTTCGTCGTCGTTGCCATAGATCTGCTCCATTCTCGGACTGTGTAACCTGCCCGATTCTAGTCAGCAGAGAGGAAATCGCCTAATAATTCGAGGAACCACTGCGAATTTCGTTGCGATTCAGTGAAATCGCTGCGCGAATCGCCCTCCTTGCGCGTGTCGGGTCGCCGCAGGCATCATAGGCGATTCCGAGCCTCAGCCATCGCCTCCAGTTCCCGGGATCGGCCTCGGCCTCGGCGCGATAGCGCCCGAATGCCGCGTCTGCGACCTCACGATCCGGTTTCCCCGTCGGCCCTGCCTCACCGAGATCGTCGGGCAGCAGCCCTTCGGCCTCGAGCTGGTCGACGAGCGCGGTCGATCTGAGTCCGAACCAGAGTTCCCGCACGAGCGCCCAGGCACCGATGAGCGGGAGGACGAGCAGCGCGACCCCCATGGCCACCGCGATCGGAGTCCCCGATGCGAGCAGGGCGAACGCACGAACCCCGGCGAAGAGAAAGTACAACACGAGCAGAAGGCTCATGATTGCTACTCCGAGGATCGCCCGCGATCTCGGGCTCATGCGCGCGGCTCCGGGGCCTCGACCAGACCGAGCACGTGTTCGAGACCGACGACCAGACCGTCGAGGTCGATGATCGCCTCGAGCGCGGCCTTGATGCCGGCCCGATACGAGTCTGCGGAGTGCGTGACATGGGCGATGGTCAGCTCCTCGCCCTCCCCTCCGAATCGCACCTCTTGCCGCGCCACCACTCCCTGCATACGCAAGCTGTGCACGGGCACCCCGGCGATCAGCTGCCCGCGCGCCGGCTGGTCGGCGCAAGGGGCGTCGAGGCGATCTCCCCGTGCACTCGCGATCAGCTCCGCGGTGCGAACCGCGGTGCCACTGGGCGAGTCGATCTTTCCGGCGTGATGCGCCTCGATGATCTCGATACTGTCAAAGTGCCTGCCCGCGATCGTCGCGAGCATGGTCCCGAGCACCGAGCCGAGCGAAAAATTCGGGACGACGAGCGCTCCGGCTTCCGGCAGTTCGTCGACGACGGCCTGGAGATCGGCGAGCTTGTCAGCGGACCAACCGCTTGTTCCGACGATGACGCGCTGGCCTCGGCGCAATGCGCGCTCCACGATCGTCGGGGAGATCTCGGGATGCGTCACGTCGAAGAGAACCCGCGCTTCCGAGCCCTCGTCCTGGGCCGATGCGCTCGTCAGCCTGGCGGCCAGTTCGAAGTCCGGGTGCGCGTCGATCACTTCGCAGACGAACGCGCCCAGGCGTCCCGAGGCACCGGAGACGGCAACCGAAACGGGTCCCGAGGCGGGCGGCACAGAGGGGTCGGAGTTCGCGCTCATGCGTTCAGCGTACTCCCCAGCGCGCTCCGCGAGACGTCGCCGACGGCGACGATGCTCTGCGGGCCCGAAGCGACGAAATGCGCGACCTCGCGGATCTCGTCGGCGGTCACGGCCTGGAACCGTTCGAGAGAGGCATCGAGGGTGAACAGCTCACCTGTTCCGAGCTCGGCCCGCGCGAGACGCCCCATCCGGGTGTCGCTGTCCTCGAGTGCGAGCGCCGAGGATCCCGCGATCTGACCGAGCGCCCGGTCTCGCTCCTCTTCGCTGATGCCACCGCCTGCGATCCCGCGCAGCTCCGCCTGCGCAAGTTCGACCACCTGAGCCGCCTTCTCCGGCATGGTCCCCGCGTACATGCCGAACACCCCACCGTCGCTATAGCTCGCACCGAACGAATAGGCGGTGTAGGCGAGTCCGCGCTTCTCGCGGATCTCCTGGAAAAGCCTGCTCGACATGCCCCCGCCGAGCACCGAATTCATGATCCCGAAGGCGAAGCGGCGAGGATCCCCCGCCCGGAGTCCGGGCGTTCCGATCATGAGATTGATCTGTTCGCTCTCGCGCTCGGTGAGTTGCACCAGCGGGCGCTCAGCGGCGGCGAGCATGGAATCGGCGCCTGTCGATGCCGGAGTCACCGTCCGTCGCTTCGGCGCGCGGTGCTCACGGGTGCTCCAGCGCTCCCCTGCGAGGTCGAGTGCCGCGATCACCTGATCGACGAGTCGATCGTGGTCGACCGCTCCGGCGGCAGTGACCACCAGGGTAGATGGGTCGTACTGCGCCAGGTAATGCGCTACCACGTCGTCGCGGCGAGCGGCCCGGATAGTCTCCGGGTTGCCACCGATCGGTCGCCCGAGCGGGTGCTCGCGCAGTACGGCCTCGAAGAAGCGCTCGTTCGCGACATCGGCGAGGTCGTCCGATGCCATGGCGAGTTCTTCGAGGATCACCCCGCGCTCCGTCTCGAACTCGTTCGCATCAATCACGGAGTTGGTCACCATGTCGGCGAGCGTCGCGACGGCTCCCTCGAGGTCCACATCGCGCACCTTCGCGTAGTAGCAGGTGTACTCCTTGGCGGTCAGCGCGTTGTTCTCCGCGCCGATGCGATCGAAGCTCGTCGCGATCTCGTAGGCACTGCGCGTGGGCGTGCCCTTGAAGAGCAGATGCTCGAGGAAGTGGGTGCTCCCCAGGCTGCCGGGGGCATCGCCGCGCTCGGCCTGCTCATCGCGGGAACCGATTCCAATCCAGAAGCCCACCGTGGCCGAGCGCGCGCCTGGCATGTGCTCGGTGAGCACGCGGAGCCCACTCGGATGCACGGTTCGGCGCATGAGCGTACCGCCGAGGTCGGCTTCGAGGTCGGGAAGGTCGAGGGGCAGGTTCAGGGGCTCTGGCACGCCTCTACCTTACTGCGTGAGAGGTCTCGCAGACTCTGGCTGCCCGACAAGAACGGGAGGAGCCACGACCTTGTACCTTCGACCTGAGGAAGCATGTAACTGCACACGAATCCGCAAGAATCGTGTGCAGTTACATGCGCGATCCGATGTTACGGACTCCCGGGTCGATTCGAGCCAACCGCAAAGGGTCGCAAAGACGAAAGGGCCCGCACCCCGGTTGGGGTGCGGGCCCGATCCTCGTCGAGAACTACTCGGCAGCCGCCTCTTCGGAAGCATCCTCAGCGGGAGCGCCGTCCTCGAGCACAGGCTCGAGCGAGAGCTTGCCACGATCGTCGACCTTCGTGATCTTCACGAGGATCTTCTGACCGATCGAGAGCACGTCGTCGACCGAATCGATGCGCTTGCCGCCAGCGAGCTTGCGCACCTCGCTGATGTGCAGCAGACCGTCCTTGCCGGGCAGGAGCGAAACGAAGGCGCCGAAAGCGGCGTTCTTCACCACGGTGCCGAGGTACTGCTCACCCACCTCGGGGTTCTGCGGGTTCGCGATCGCGTTGACCTGAGCACGTGCGGCCTCAGCCGACTCGCCGTCGGTCGCGCCGATGTACACGGTGCCGTCGTCGTCGATCGAGATGTCGGCTCCGGTCTCGTCCTGGATACCGTTGATCGTCTTGCCCTTGGGGCCGATCAGCTCGCCGATCTTGTCGACCGGGATGTTGACCGTGATGACGCGAGGCGCGGTGGGCGCCATCTCGTCGGGCGCGTCGATCGCACGAGACATGAACTCGAGGATCTCAGTGCGGGCCTGCTTCGCCTGCGCGAGGGCGCCTGCGAGCACGTCCGACGGGATGCCGTCGAGCTTGGTGTCCAGCTGCAGCGCGGTGACGAACTCCGAGGTACCTGCGACCTTGAAGTCCATGTCGCCGAGCGCGTCCTCAGCACCGAGGATGTCGGTGAGGGCCTTGTAACGGCGCTCGCCGTCGACCTCATCCGACACGAGACCCATCGCGATGCCTGCGACCGCGGCGCGCAGCGGCACACCCGCGTTCAGCAGGGACAGGGTCGATGCGCAGACCGACCCCATCGAGGTGGAGCCGTTCGAGCTGAGCGCCTCGCTGACCTGACGGATCGCGTACGGGAACTCCTCGCGGCTGGGCAGCACCGGCACGAGTGCGCGCTCGGCGAGGAAGCCGTGCCCGATCTCGCGACGCTTGGGGCTGCCCACTCGGCCGGTCTCACCGGTCGAGTAGGGCGGGAAGTTGTAGTGGTGCAGGTAGCGCTTGCTCGTGACGGGCGACAGCGAGTCGATCTGCTGCTCCATCTTGAGCATGTTCAGCGTGGTGACGCCCATGATCTGGGTCTCACCGCGCTGGAAGATCGCGGAACCGTGCACGCGCGGGATCACCTGAACCTCGGCATCGAGCGCACGGACCTTGTCGAGCGGTCGTCCGTCGATACGGGCGCCTTCGGTCAGCACGCGACCACGCACGACCTTCTTGGTCACCGACTTGTATGCGGCCGAGACCTGGTCCAGTACGGAAGCCTCGAGCTTCCCCGCCTCGACCTGCGCGGCGATGGCTTCCTTGACACGGGTCTTGAGCGCGTCATCTGCGTCCTGACGCTCGACCTTGTCGGCGATCTGGTAGATGCTTCCGAGCTCGGTCTCCGAGAGCGCCTCGACGGCTGCGTAGAGCTCGTCGGTGTAGGGCAGGAACACCGGGTAGTCGGCGATCTCCTTTGCCGACTGCGCAGCGAGCTGCTCCTGTGCCTTGACGAGCTGCGAGATGAAGGGCTTCGAAGCCTCGAGGCCCTGTGCGACCACGGCCTCGTCGGGCTTCGTCGCGCCTGCCTTGATCAGGTTCCAGGAACCCTCAGTGGCCTCGGCCTCGACCATCATGATCGCCACGTCCTCGGTTCCGTCGGCCTTCGTGACCACACGGCCGGCCACCATCAGGTCGAACACGGCCTGCGAGACCTGCTCGGCGTTCGGGAAGGCGACCCACTGGTCGCCGATGAGCGCGAGACGCACACCTGCGATGGGGCCAGAGAACGGCAGCCCCGAGATCTGGGTCGACGCAGACGCCGCATTGATCGCGAGCGCGTCGTAGTACTCGCCGGGAGCGATCGACAGCACGGTCACGACGATCTGCACCTCATTCCGGAGTCCGTCGACGAACGACGGGCGCAGGGGGCGGTCGATCAGACGGCAGACCAGGATCGCCTCGGTCGAGGGGCGTCCCTCGCGGCGGAAGAACGAGCCGGGGATCTTGCCGGCAGCGTAGGAGCGCTCCTCGACGTCGACGGTGAGCGGGAAGAAGTCGAAGTGCTCCTTCGGGTGCTTCGAAGCGCTGGTCGCGCTGAGCAGCATGGTTTCTTCATCGAGGTAGGCGGCAACGGCACCCTGTGCCTGCTGCGCCAGACGACCGGTCTCGAAGCGGATAGTGCGCTTTCCGAACTTGCCGTTGTCGAGGACTGCCTCGGCGAACTTGATTTCAGGACCCTCCACGGGATCTCCTTTACTGACGTGAGCACGCGGAGGGCAGTCCCGACCGCCGAAGCGGATGCTGCATTCGATCGCGGATGCTGATGTTCAGTAGAAGACCACCCTGCTGGCATGAACCGCGCCGAGAGAAACCCACCACCGAAGACCAGCCCGCCTGCCGACGTGCTCGGTTCATCGTTGATGCGAGCCCCTCGTCCGGTAACAGACACAGGCCCGCACCCCAAGGGTACCACCTGCCCCCTGAATCAGGCGGGTGAATCGCTATCTGCGCAAGCCCTCGCGCAGCTTGACACTGTGCACGAGGCACATCTTCATCGCGGCGAGCGTTCCGGTGCAGTCGGTGCAGTCGCCGAACGCACTCCCGACCTGAGAGTCCGCGAAGTCCCGTAGGAGGTTCGCTCCGCTTTCGAAGCGAACAGTCGCGCTGTGGGTGACGAAGCGCTCACTGAAACGATCGAGGATCGGCGACGGCGTCGCAGCCTTCATTGCCCAGCCGGGCGAGCGACCTGAACGCGGAGAACTCCAGCCCTTCGCGCCGGGCGCGTGAAGCTGTCTCGCCTGCCATGCCCCGACTCTGCGGTCGAGGCATGGTGCAAGCCAGACCTACGATTCGATGAGATCGATGGTGCGCAGCATCTCCGCACCGATCGCCTCGCCGAGGCGATCGATGAGTTCCGCGGGCACGGCCGCATCGACGGAAAGCACCGAGAGAGCGGTGCCCTTCTTCTCATCGCGCGCGATCTGCAGGCCCGCAATGTTGACACCTGCTTCGCCCAGCAGCCCGCCGTAGGCCGCGACGATGCCAGGACGATCCTCATAGCTGAAGACGACGAGGTGCTCGCTGATCGGCAGCTCGAGTTCGTACCCGTTGATCTCGACGATCTTCTCGATCTGCTTCGGTCCGGTGAGCGTGCCGGACACCGAGATCTGAGCGCCCTCGGCGGTCGTTCCACGGAGCGTGATGACGTTGCGGTAGCTCTCCGAGATCGCATCCACATTGAACCGGACCTCTACCCCTCGCTGCTCAGCGATCAACGGCGCGTTGACATACGAGACCGGATCGCTGACCACCTGCGAGAACAGGCCCTTGAGCGCGGCAAGACGCAGCACCTGCACGTTGTGCTCGCTCAGCTCGCCGTGCACCTCGACGTCGAGCGAGGTGACGGGACCGGCTGCGAGACCGGCGAAGATCTGACCGAGCTTCTCGGTCAAGGGCAGGCCGGGTTTCACGTACTCGTTGATCGTTCCGCCTGCGACGTTGACGGCGTCCGGGACCAGCTCGCCCGCGAGCGCGAGACGCACCGACTTGGCAACCGAGATGCCCGCCTTCTCCTGCGCTTCCTCGGTGGAGGCGCCGAGGTGGGGAGTCACATTCACCTTGGGGTGACCGGTCAGCGAATCGTCCTTCGGCGGCTCCTGGACGAAGACGTCGAGTGCTGCACCGGCGATCTCTCCCGCATCGAGCGCGGCGACGAGCGCCTCCTCGTCGATGAGGCCGCCGCGGGCGACATTCACGACGTAGGCGGTCGGCTTCATGGCCTTGAGTTGCGCCTCACCGATCATGCCGAGGGTCTCGGGAGTCCGGGGCATATGGATCGTCAGGAAGTCGGAGCGTGAGACGAGTTCATCGAGTTCGACGAGTTCGGCGCCGATCTGAGCCGCACGGGCGGCGGTGATGTAGGGGTCGTAGGCGATCAGCTCGACGCCGAAGCCGCGCAGGCGCTCGGCGACGAGTGCACCGATGCGACCGAGGCCGATGATCCCGACGGTCTTCTCGTAGAGTTCGGTCCCGGTAAAGGACGAGCGCTTCCACTCGCCTGCGCTCAGCGAGCCGTGCGCGCGCTGCAGATGGCGTGCCAGACCGAGGATGTGGGAGACGGTGAGCTCGGCTGCGCTGATGATGTTCGAGGTCGGCGCGTTGACGACCATCACTCCGGCCTGCGTGGCGGCCTTGATGTCGACATTGTCGAGGCCGACGCCCGCGCGGGCGATGACCTTGAGCTGAGGCGCCCATCCGAGCGCCTCTTCGTCGATCTGCGTAGCCGAACGCACGAGGACCGCCTCGGCATCGGAGAGCGCCGCGCGGAGCGCGTCACGGTCGGTACCGTCGACATTGCGCACATCGAAGTCCGGGCCGAGCGCGGCGATCGTGGCGGGTGAGAGTTCTTCAGCGAGTAGCACGACCGGCGCGGGCATCAGGAAATGGTCCTCCGAGAGCGAGAAGTTGGGTGCACAGATTTGGGCACCCTCAGCATTCTACTATCGACTCCGAGGGTGCCGGGAATGCAGGCGTGCATTCGGACAGCGGTCCCGCCTCGTTCCTAGACGAAGAACGACGTCGGCGGAACGACGAGGGAGACCTCGAGCTGCACCGCAGCGACCACCGCAAGGCCTGTCGCGAGCAGCAGCAGGCGCGATCCGCCGCGTCGACGGCGGCCGACCAGAAGTGCGATCAGATAGCCGATGACCGGAAGCCCCACACCGAACCAGAGCCAGAACCAGCCGGTCGCGTTGAGCCCGAGCCCGAGCTGGGATGCCATCACTGGAAGTTGCGTCAGATTGCCGACCGCGGCGACCACCATGTAGACGTACAGCGCGGTGATGCAGGCGAACACCACCCAGCCTGTGACCTTGCTCGCCATCAGAACATTCCTCCGAACATCGGCAGCGGCACGAGGACGAGGAGCCCGAGCGCCAGCCAGACCGTCATGCGCCATACGCGCTGTCCACGGCACAGCACCAGCACGGACACGAACCACAGCGCAGGCGCACACGGAGCGACCCAGAACACCAACTGCTGCAGCACGCCGCCGAGCGAGCCGCTCGTCTCGACCACGGCGGCGTTCGCCACCGATGCCGCGTTCGCCCAGCTGAACCAGACATAGGTGTAGAGCAGATAGACCCCGCCAATCAGGCCGAGGAGCACCAGTGCGCCACTCGACAGTTCGCGTCGCTCAGGGGCTCCGTCTTCATCGGGTCGAGGATCGCCCGCCTCGTCCGCTGCGCGTACCTTCGCAGGAGCCGCCTCGGGTTGCCCTTCGACAGTCCATCCGCTCGCAATCGAGCTCTCGCGAGCCGACCGATCGTTCTCGTTGACCATGGGTACCAGCCTATCTATCCGGGCTGTGACCTCGATCCGGCCATGATCCGGGATACACTGACCGGGAGAATTTTCTACCATGCGCCGCAGAAGGAGCATCATGTCAGACGAAACCGCGCCGAAGAAGAAGGTCGTGAGGGTCGAATCGAAGCCCAAGGCCACCTCAGCCGACGGCACCGCGACCAAGAGCACCTCCTCGGAGCCCGTATGGAAGCCGACCGAGGAGTCCAAGGCGCAGGCGACGAAGCTCCGCATCTTCGCCTGGGTCGGCTGGCTGCTCGCCATCGGCGTCGAAGCCGTGTTGATCTTCTGGGTACTCCGCCAGTGGGCGGAGCGGAGCGACGCCGCGAACATGTGGCTGCTCATCGGCGGCATCGTCCTGACCGGTGTGCTCGCGAGCGTGGGCTCCGTGCTCTGGAAGAAGGCGAATCGCCTCGATCCCGCATCGAAGCAGGACACGATCCGATTCTTCGTGCAGAATCAACTCGGCGCGATCATGTCGATCGTCGCATTCCTGCCACTGATCATCCTGATCTTCATGAACAAGGACATGGACGGCAAGCAGAAGGCGATCGCGGGGTCGATCGGTGTGGTGATCGCCGCCGTCGCCGTCTTCGCATTCGGAGCCGACTACAGCCCGCCGTCGCAGGAGCAGTACGCCGAAGAAGAGAACATCATGGTGCAGCTCACCGGGAAGGACGAAGTCGTCTGGGTGAAGGGCGGAAAGGTCTTCCACGTCTGCGAGGCCGTGCCGGATGTGAACAAGGACTCGCAGGACGGCCAGATCTATGTCGGTACCGTGGCCGAAGCCCATGCTGCAGGCAAGGATCGCCTGACTCAGCGCTGGGAGAGCGAGGCGACCAAGTACTGCGGATTCACGCAGGAAGAGGTCGATGCCGTGAAGTCGGGGCTTGCCGCACCCGCTGCGGACGAGGCCTCAGCCGACGATGAAGCAGACGCCGCCTCGGAGGAGGAGCCTGCAGCGCAGGAGTAGCGGCAACGCTGCGACTCTCGCACCCCGATTTCACGAGCGGTGACGGATCCGGTTCACACCGGTCCGTCACCGCTCGTCTCTGCGCGGACCGGAGCGCGCTGAATCGTTCCCGACGTGAGTGCGGAAGCGTGCCTCGACCGGACGCCCGCGTGCGGGTCGCGCTACTCGACGCGGTTCACTCGATCGCGGTACTTCTTCACATTGTTTCCGTTGATCGCGGTGCGCTTCGTTCCCCGGACCTCATCGACCTTCGCATCGGTACCGGTCACCGGCTGGGATTCGATGGTCGTCTCCCGCTCGAAGGAGTGCGACTTGTCGGTGTTGCGGTAATAGCGGAACAGCATCCCGTAGAGCGCGACCCCCGCAGCGGGGCCCGCGAGCAGCAGCCAGCCTCCGCCGTCCTCGTCCTGCGGATTCGACTCCGCTAGGACGGGACCGAGCAGCGCGACGGTGTTGATGAGCCAGATGATCATGCGGTGGCCACCAAGAATCCGATCACGATGGCCTCGATCACCGTACCGGTGGTGAGCGCAGCCGCCAGCAGCCGTGCTCGCGATACCGGAACGCTGCCCATCGTCTCCCCCGTTCGGCCGTTCACCGCGATGTAGTGCACCATGCCGCGCCCTTTTTCTTCGTGATAGTACGAGTAGAGCCAGACGGGGAGATACATCGACACCCACCGGGTGCCGTGCACCTCGAGCTTCTCGTGCTCCCAGCGCACTCCCCGGTCGTATCCGCTGACGGAGGGCTGCACCTCTGAACGGGCGATCGAGAGCAATTGGTTCTCCAGCATGGGCCGGATCGCCTCGATGTTCTGGTCGCGCTTCTCGGAGGTGAAACCCGTGAGGTAGCTCGCGTTCCACTCGACCGCATGCTTCGTGTCGAAGGGAAGGATGGCATTGATGACGTTGTTCGTGTTCACGAACACGTCCATGTTCGCCCGCTCTGCCGATGACTCGATGGTGAGATCGTCGACCGTGTAGTCGACATGACGCTGCACCTGATAGACATCGGCGTCGTAGTAGGTCTCTCGGTCGTCGCCGCTCCCGCGAGTGTAGCTGCGGGTCTGCACTTCGCCGTACCCCCAGACGTCCGCGCTGGCATTACCGTCGATCACCATGTATGGCAGGTAGACGCCGACGACGTTCTCGGGGCTGAATTCGCGCACGAACCGTCGATGGGCGAAGGTCTTGCGCTTGCCCGCAAACTCCCGAATCGCTGCAACGGCCTGGTCGTGCGTCAGCGCGAACGGCAGCACGGCATCCGGAACCGCGCCGTTGGGCACCTGATTGTTGACGGTGAGGACATTGCGGCACCAGTGGCAGCGCGCGGACATGGCATTCGCCACGTTCACGATCACCTCTGAGCCGCACGCACCGCACTTGAGGGTGAGCACGTCTTCCACCGAGGCATCGATGTTCGAAGCGCCGCTCCCGAGAACGGTCCCTTGCAGTTCCGTGAGCGGTTGCTCCGCAAAGATCTGCCCCTCGACCGCGGCTTCCGACCATTCGTAACGGCAGAACAGGCAGATCAGCATGCCGGTTGCCGGACGGAGCTGGATCTCGGTCGAACCACACCTCGGGCATCGGTTCACACCGTCGCCAAGCCGCTGGTTCTGAGTACCCACCAGCACGGGCTCGTTCGGATCGCCCTGCCCGGGCAGCGGCGACGGCACAGGCTCGGCCGCGGACGTTGCGGCGGGATCTTGGGCGGGCGCAGCAGCGGCTAGCGGCGGTTGCAGGTCCTGATCCTGTCCCGCCGACTGCCCCCCGGGCGCCTCCCCGGCGGCATCATTCATCGTCGTTCAGTCTCCTGGCTACAGACCGAGTGCCTTCGCCTTCGCAGCGTCGTAGTCCTCTTGCGAGATGAGCCCCGCGTCGAGCATCTCCTTGAACTTCGCGAGCTTGGCCATCGGATCCTCGGCAGGAGCGGCGGGAGCGGCGGGAGCGGCCTGCTGCGGCGCACTCTGCGCGCCCACGCCCGGCACCGGCTGCTGGAGGCCAGCGAGTCCGGTCGATCCGGCCGCCATGCCCATTCCGAAAATGCCGCCGGCGCCTCCGGTCTCGCCCGCAGACTCGAAGCCCGCTGCAACCGAGGCCTGCAGGTTGGAGTTGCCCCTGGCACCGGCGAGCGCATCGGCGCGCTGCACGTTCTTGAGCAGTTCTCGGGTGTTCTCGTCGTACTCGATCGCGATGATCGCCGTGCTCACGATGCTGAGGCCGCGAGCCGTCGACCACTGGTAGTTCTGTTCGACCGCCGCCGAAAGGCTCTGAGCGAACCCGAGGGAGTCCTGCTGAATCTTGGTGATCCGGTTGCCCTTGGACGGATCGTTCGTGTACAACGAGAAGGCGGGGGCGAGCGATCCGACGACCTCGTTGAACAGCTGCGAGGCGGCGTCGTTCTCGAGATCGGTGAAGTCGAACACCTGACCGGGCTCGAGGTATTTCGCCGGCACGAAGTTCTTGATGAAGAGGATCGGATCGAGGATCTTCAGGGTGTAGGTGCCTCGCGTCACGGCACCCACCTGCGCGTTCATGTACGCGTCGTCCCAGTAGATCTCGGATTGGGTGCCGAAGCGGTTGTTCGGCAGCTCCTTGAGCGTGACGAAGTATGCGCGCTGCTGGGTACCCGGACGACCGCCGAACTTGAATCGCTCCCACGATGTCGTGATGAGCGGACTCACGATGCCGTTGCCGGCGAAAATCGACTGCGAGTCCTGCGCCTCGGAGTTCCACTCGTAGGCACCGGCTTCTGCCGCGAATCCGGTGATCGCGCCGTCCTGCATCAGCACGAGACCGTAGCCTTCGGGCACGAGGATCTTGCTCCCATTGGAGATGATGCCGTCAGAGGCCTTGGTGTTCGATCCTCGCCCCGCATTCTGACCCTGCGGAACCGCTGCGAACAGCGCGGCCGTCGGGGTCAGTCCGCTCGGAACCGTGTAGAAGTCTTTCCACTGATCCGCCAGGGTGCCGCCGAGCGCACCGATCGCTGCCTGAATGAGTCCCATGTGTACATCCTCACCGTACGCCGCAACGGCATTTGACTGTGAACGGGTTCAGCTTATCGGTGCCCGGCGCTGTCAGCCAGGAAAAAGTGCGCGGTCGTGACGCACCACGCGCGAAGGGCCCCGAGATTGCTCCCGGGGCCCTTCGCGCGTGAATGCCGCGTCCGTTAGCGCGCAGCGCTGCCGTCCACGTAATCGCTGTCCTCCTGCTTCCACGCGAAGAGGTTGCGCAGCTCGCGACCGGTGATCTCGATCGGGTGCTGCTCGCCCTTGGCGCGAAGCTCCAGGAACTCCTTGCCACCGTTGTCCTGATCCTCGATGAAGCGCTTCGCGAATGCCCCCGACTGGATGTCGGCGAGCACGCCCTGCATGTTCTCCTTGACGCGAGGGTCGATGACGCGCGGTCCCGAGACGTAATCGCCGTACTCGGCAGTGTCCGACACGCTCCAGCGCTGCTTGGCGATGCCGCCCTCCCACATGAGGTCAACGATGAGCTTGAGCTCGTGCAGCACCTCGAAGTAAGCGATCTCGGGCTGGTATCCGGCTTCCACGAGGGTCTCGAAACCGTACTGCACGAGCTGCGCGGTGCCGCCGCAGAGCACGCTCTGCTCGCCGAACAGGTCGGTCTCGGTCTCCTCGGTGAAGGTGGTCTTGATGACGCCGGCGCGCGTGCCGCCGATCGCCTTCGCGTAGGACTTCGCGGTCTCCCAGGCGGTGCCCGAAGCATCGACCTCGACGGCGATGATGTCGGGGATACCGCGACCCGCAACGAACTCGCGGCGCACCGTGTGGCCAGGAGCCTTGGGAGCGACGAGGATCACGTCGACGCCCTCGGGGGCCTCGATGTAGCCGAAGCGGATGTTGAAGCCGTGCGCGAACGCGAGGGTCTTGCCCGGGGTCAGGTGCTGCGTGATCTGCTCGCTGAAGATCTTGCGCTGGTGCTGATCCGGCGCGAGGATCATGATGAGGTCTGCCCACTCCGCGGCCTGGTCGACCGTCATCACCTTGAAGCCGGCTTCTTCGGCCTTGGCGATCGACTTCGAGCCTTCCTTGAGCGCGATGACGACCTGGACACCCGAGTCACGAAGGTTCATTGCGTGCGCATGTCCCTGCGAGCCGTAGCCGACGATCGCTACCTTCTTGCCCTGAATGATCGACAGATCCGCATCGCCGTCGTAATACATCTCAGCCACGTGTGGCCTCCTTAATGGTTAGGTGTTGGTTTGGGTAGGTGTGTGGTGTGCCGAGCAGCGGATGCGAGGGGAGAACCCCGGCGATCCTGAGCGAAGCACTAGTTCTTGTAGACGCGTTCGGTGATGCTCTTCGAGCCTCGACCGACCGCGATCAGACCGGACTGCGCGATCTCCTTGATTCCGTACTGCTCGAGCACGCGGAGGAACGCCTGGATCTTCCCGGTATCTCCCGTGACCTCGATCACGAGCGCATCGGTCACCACGTCGACGACGCGCGCGCGGAACAGGTTCACCGCCTCGAGCACGTGCGACCGGGTCTGATGGTCGACGCGCACCTTGATGAGCATGTGCTCGCGCTGGACCGACTGCGATTCTTCGAGTTCGACGATCTTGATCACATTGATCAGCTTGTTGAGCTGCTTGGTGACCTGCTCGATCTGCACGTCGTCCTCGTCGACCACGACGGTGATACGGGACAGGCCGGGAACCTCGGTGGGCCCCACTGCGAGGGACTCGATGTTGAAGCCGCGGCGGGCGAACAATCCGGCAACTCGCGTGAGGAGTCCGGGCTTGTCTTCGACCAGCAGGCTGAGTACGTGACGACTCATGGTTTACTCCTCCTCCCACTGGGGGGCGTGCTCAAGGGCATATTGGATATCGCTGTTGCTCGTGCCCTGGCGAACCATCGGCCAGACCATCGCGTCGGCGCTCACGACGAACTCGACGAGCACTGGGCGGTCGTTCGTCTCGAGCGCGAGCTTGATCGCGTCGTCGATCTGGTCTTCTCGTTCCACCCTGATCGCGAGACAGCCGTAGGCCTCGCCGAGCTTGACGAAGTCGGGAATGCGGCGGGTGCCGTGACCGGTGTTCAGCTCAGAGTTCGAGTAGCGGCCGTCGTAGATCAGCGTCTGCCACTGACGGATCATTCCGAGCGACGAGTTGTTGATCACCGCGACTTTGATCGGGATGTCGTTGACCGTGCAGGTCGCGAGCTCCTGATTCGTCATCTGGAAGCAGCCGTCGCCATCGATCGCCCACACGACGCGATCGGGTTCGGCGACCTTCGCACCCATCGCCGCGGGAACGGCATAGCCCATCGTCCCTGCGCCGCCCGAGTTGAGCCAGGAGTTGGGACGTTCGTACTTGATGAACTGCGCAGCCCACATCTGGTGCTGGCCCACGCCCGCGACGTAGATGCCTTCTGGACCGGTCAGTTCGCCGATGCGCTGGATCACCTGCTGCGGGGCCAGCAGGCCGTCGCTGGTCGGTGCGAATCCGAGGGGGTAGGTCTGCTGCAGCTCGCGAAGTCGCTCCCACCATGCGCTGGTGTCTGCGAACTCGCGACCGATCTTCGCCGTGGAGATCGCGGCGATGAGGTCGCTGATCACCTCGGCCGCGTCACCCACGATCGGCACGTCCGCTGCACGGATCTTGCCGATCTCGGCCGGGTCGATGTCAGCGTGGATCACCTTCGCGTCGGGCGCGAAGAGCGCCGCCTTTCCCGTGACGCGGTCGTCGAAACGTGCGCCGATCGTGATGAGCAGGTCGGACTCCTGCAGCGCGAGCACCGCGGGCACGGTGCCGTGCATGCCCGGCATGCCGAGATGCTGAGGGTGCGAGTCGGGGAAGACTCCGCGGGCCATGAGCGTGGTCACGACCGGAGCGCCGACGAGTTCAGCGAGCTGTAGGAGTTCGCGCGAGGCTCCCGCACGTCCCACACCGCCGCCGATGTAGAAGACCGGACGCTCGGCCTCGGCGATCAGCTCGGCCGCGGCCTGAATCTGCTTGCTGTTCGCCTTCGTGATCGGGCGGTATCCCGCAAGGTCGACCCTGGGTTCCCAGACGAAGTCGAACTCGGCCTCTTGTGCGTCCTTCGTGATGTCCACGAGCACAGGGCCAGGGCGTCCGGTGCCTGCGATCTCGTAGGCAGCGGCGATCGCACGAGGAATGTCTTCGGCCTTCTTCACGAGGAACGAGTGCTTCGTGATCGGCATCGTGATTCCGACGATGTCGACTTCCTGGAACGCGTCGGAGCCCATGAGGTGGGAGAACACCTGGCCGGTGATCGCCAGCAGCGGCACCGAGTCCATGTAGGCGTCGCCGATCGCGGTGACCAAGTTCGTCGCTCCGGGGCCCGAGGTGGCGATGCACACGCCGACCTTCGCGCCGGCCGCGGCGAAGCCCTCTGCCGCATGTCCAGCACCCTGTTCGTGGCGCACGAGAATGTGACGAAGGTCGTTGTCCTCGTTCAGCGTGTCGTAGAGCGGGAGCACTGCGCCGCCAGGCAACCCGAAGACGTCGGAGACGCCGAGCAGTTCGAGGCTGCGCACGACGGCCTGAGCGCCCGTCATGCGCTCGCCACGGCCGGAGGGATCTTGGTGCTCTGTACTCGTGTCCGAGTTCATTTCATACTTTCTGTGACTGGATATCTGGAGCGCTTCGCACTGCGCGGAGACTCGCGATGTGCTCATGCGCAGGCCGAGACCGACGCACGATCACGTTAGCCGGTGATCGCGCCTTCGGAGGCGCTGCGAACGAGCTTTGTGTACTTCGCGAGTACACCGCGCGTATAGCGAGGGGGAAGCGGAGCCCATGCTGCTCGGCGGGCTTCAAGCTCGGCGGGATCAACCAGAATGTCGAGCGTCTTCGCGGCGATATCGACCCGAATCAGGTCACCGTCGCGCACCAGGGCTATCGGACCGCCGTCTGACGCCTCCGGTGCAATGTGTCCGATACACAGGCCGGTTGTGCCGCCTGAGAAACGTCCATCGGTCAATAGTAGTACATCTTTGCCGAGCCCCGCGCCCTTGATCGCCGCAGTGATGGCGAGCATCTCGCGCATCCCCGGGCCCCCCTTCGGCCCTTCGTAGCGGATGACGACGATATCGCCCTGGCCGATCTTGCCTTCGGTGAGGGCGTCCATCGCCGCGCGCTCGCGCTCGAAGACGCGTGCGGGACCCTCGAACAGTTCGGCATCGAACCCCGCGGTCTTGACGACCGCGCCCTCGGGAGCCAGGCTTCCGCGCAGAATCGTGAGTCCGCCGTTCGCGTGCAGAGGATCGTCGAAGTTGCGGATCACCTTGCCGTCGATGGGGGTGGTGACATCGGCGAGGTTCTCGGCGACGGTCTTGCCGGTCACGGTCAGCGCGTCCCCGTGCAGCAGGCCGGCGTCGAGCATGGCCTTCATGATGACGGGCATCCCGCCGACGCGATCGAAGTCCTGCGCCACGTACTGGCCGAATGGCTTCATGTCTGCCAGGTGCGGGGTCTTGTCGCCGATCCGGGTGAAATCGTCGAGCGTCAGGTCGACCTCGGCCTCGCGGGCGATCGCGAGCAGGTGCAGGACCGCGTTCGTGGACCCACCGAGCACCATGGCCACCGCGATCGCGTTCTCGAAGGCCTTCCTGGTGAGAATGTCACGCGCGGTGATGCCGAGACGGAGCATGTTCACGACGGCTTCGCCCGAGCGGTGCGCGTAGTAGTCGCGCCGTCGGTCGGCACTCGGAGGAGCCGCGGAACCCGGCAGGCTCATGCCGAGGGCCTCGGCGACGCAGGCCATGGTGTTCGCAGTGTACATGCCGCCGCAGGCGCCCTCGCCCGGCGCGATCGCGCACTCGACCCGCTTGAGGTCCTCTTCGCTCAAGGTCCCCGCTTTGCAGGCACCGACCGCTTCGAACGCGTCGATGATCGTGACCTGTTTTTCGGTGCCATCGCTGAGCTTCACCCATCCGGGTGCGATCGATCCGGCGTAGAGGAACACCGATGCGAGATCGAGCCTGGCCGCCGCCATGAGCATCCCGGGAAGCGACTTGTCGCACCCGGCAAGCACCACCGTGCCGTCGAGCCGCTCGGCCATCACCACGGTTTCGACGGAGTCGGCGATGACCTCGCGCGAGACGAGCGAGAAATGCATGCCCTCGTGCCCCATCGAGATGCCATCGCTCACGGAAATCGTCCCGAACTGCAACGGATAGCCGCCCCCGGAGTGGACGCCCTCTTTCGCGCCCTGCGCCAGACGATCCAGGCTCAAGTTGCAGGGAGTGATCTCGTTCCATGAACTCGCGATGCCGATCTGGGGTTTGTCCCAGTCCTCGTCGCCCATGCCGACCGCTCGCAGCATGCCGCGAGCCGCTGCCTTCTCTATTCCGTCAGTGACGTCGCGACTGCGCGGCTTCACATCGATCTCTGCCATGTCACTCAGTCTATCGCCGGACCTCATGCATCGCCGGAGATACGAAAGAAGCCGACCGAGCAGCAGCTCGATCGGCTTCCGTCAGTGCGCGATGCGCGTCGGCTACTTGCCGATGGCGGGCAGCCAGGTGAACGGCAGGATCAGTCCGAGGAACATGGCGACCAGACCCCAGCTGAAGATGGCGATGTCGGCATCGCCTGCGCCGAATCCGTAGCTCGAGAGCACCATGCCACCGAACACCAGCACCACCGACAGTACAAACACGAGGGCGGTCACTGCGCTGACCGCTCCCTGCGAGCTCTCTTCGAACAGCGCCTCGTTCTGCTTCGCCATCGTCGACCTTTCTTGCTTTATTCATCTTGCGGGTGTGCACCCGAAACTCCTGTGCTCAGCGTACCGCAAGTCGGATCGACTGCAATTGGGCCTGACGGCCGGGTACGGCAGCAAGTAGGCTGAACCCATGTCGATAGGCAAGTACCTCACGAACCTCGGAGTCATCGGTGCACTGCTGGGAGCGCTGGGCACCGCAAGGCAGACCCAGCAGATGCCGAAGGACTGGCGGCGCTACATGCTCTGGGTGGTCTGGGCCGCGGGTCTCGCGCTCGCACTCGCTGGCGTGGCGAAGCAGGCGGAGGACGAGCAGTACGAAGCCGAGGTGAAGCAGCACGAGGCCGATCAGAAAGCGGCTGCGAAAGCGGCTCGCAAGCGCGGCTAGGAGGCAATCCCGCCCGCGCGTTTCCGTTCGACTCGCCGAAGTGAATCGGTCGATTTTTGTCTCGCGCGAGAGTCATGCTAGGTTATATCCGTTGCTCAAACGGGCAGCGCGCGCCTTTAGCTCAGTTGGTAGAGCAGCTGACTCTTAATCAGCGGGTCCACGGTTCGAGCCCGTGAGGGCGCACGGGCAAGGTCCGGGATCATCATGATCCCGGACCTTTTCGCTTCTCCAGCATCAGCACCGTCTCCGTCCATGCTTCACTGCGAAAGGCTCCCGATGGCATCCGAGGCCCCCCTTCTCTCTCCCGATCTCACGTTCGCGCTCGAACTGGCGGAACTCGCGGACTCGATCGCCCTCCCCCGCTTTCGGTCCGCCGATCTCCGCATCGATACGAAGCCCGACCGCACCTTCGTCACCGATGCGGACCTCGCAGTCGAGCATGCGCTGCGCGCACGCATCGAGTCCGACCGCCCCGGCGACGGCTTCTTCGGCGAGGAATCGGGCAGGACCGAGGGCGGCGACCGCAGGTGGATCCTCGACCCCATCGACGGCACCTCGAACTTCCTGCGCGGCATACCGAACTGGGCCACCCTCATCGCCCTCGAAATAGAGGGAGAACCGACGATCGGCGTGGTGAGCGCTCCTGCGTTCGGCGTCCGCTGGTATGCGGAACTCGGCACCGGAGCGTGGCGGGAGGATCGCGGGGCTCCCGCCCGACCCATGCGGGTCTCTGGAGTGCGCGAGCTCGCGGATGCTTCGCTGAGCTTCCAGAGCATCGAGCAGTGGCGTGGCGCAGGGTTCCTCGATTCCCTCCTCGCGCTCGAGCAGCAGGTGTGGCGCGATCGTGCCTACGGAGACATGTGGTCGTACATGCTGCTCGCCGAGGGGCTTGTCGACATCGTTGCCGAATTCGATGTCAAGCCATACGATCTCGCTGCGCTCGCACCGATCGTGCGCGAAGCCGGCGGCCGGTTCACCGACATCTCGGGCGAAACGAGCGTCTGGGGCGGCAGCTCACTCGCCACCAACGGTCTCCTGCACGAGTCCGCGCTGCACGCGATCCACTCCGTTCGCTGAGCCGAGGCGTCGCGGCTGCGGGTCGCGATTCTCGGTCGGCCCGGTCAGCCGCAGTGCCCGTTCGGTGCGGCTGAACTGCCGGGATCGATTTGCGCGAGCACACTCCCGAGGCCCTCTGACATCGCGCGCACCTGGTCCTGGTCGAGTACGTCGAACACCTGACGCCGCACTTCATCGACATGACCGGGGGCGTGCGCCTCGAGATGCGCGAACCCTTCCTCCGTCAGCACGGCGTTGGTCGCTCGGCGGTCGTCCGGACACGCTTCGCGCCGCACCCAGCCCTGCTTCTCGAGCCGGGTCACGACGTGCGACAGCCGGGAGAGCGAGGAGTTCGACCAGCGGGCGAGGTCGCTCATCGATCGAGTGCGCTCATCGGCTTCCGAAAGCATCGCCAGCACATGGTATTCGAAGAAGGTCAGCCCCGCATCGCGCTTCAGCTGGGTCTCGAGCACTCCTGGAAGCAGGAAGGTGATTCCCACGAGGCGCATCCACATCTCGCGCTCGTTCGGGGTCAGCCAACGAGGCTGCTTCATCTCGCTCACTGCACCGATCCTCTCCGCAGGCGGGCTGCCGAGCACCGATTCCTGCACCAAATTACTTTAGCCTTCAACTATACGCGAGCAGGCGATCTCGCGCGACCCCGGCACCGCCACACCCGGGGGACGCCCTGCTCCCCCGCTCCCCTGCCAAAGAACCACCGCGCGATGACGGCCTCCCGCTCATCGACGATCTGCGGCGGCACCCTCGGCAGCCGTTTGTCCGGAATTCTGCGCAGCATCGCCCGAAGACGGAGCGATAGACCACAATGGAGAGGTGACTTCCCGCCCCGCAGACCAGCCGCATCGCACCGCCGGCTCGCAAACCCTGGATCGCGGCCTCCGAGCGCTCGAGCTCCTCGCCGAGGCTTCCGGCCCGATCTCGATCGCCCGCCTCGCAGAAGGACTCGGGGTCCACCGGTCGAGCGCCTACCGGGTGCTGCGCACCCTCGAGGATCATCGATTCGTGCTGCGCGACGAGGCGGGCATGATCAAGCTCGGCCCCAAGCTCGCCGCACTCGGCAGGAGCGCCGCGAGCTCGCTGCAGCAGGCGGCCCTGCCCGAGCTCGGAGAACTCGCGAACACCTTCGGTTTCACGACCTTCATCGCGATGCTCGATGTCGATGAAGCGATCACCCTGCTGAGCATCGAGCCCACCCACGGACACGCCAACGTCGCCCAGCGGCCGGGCGCAAAACACCCCATCTCCCGCGGAGCACCCGGCTACGCGATCGAGGCCTCGCTGAGTCAGCGCGAGCACCTCGCACTGTTCGGAGGAGCGCCGCTCAGCGACACCGCGAGCGAGGTCCGCGCCCGCGGCTACGCGCTCAGCCATGACGAGGTGATTCCCGGCCTCACCTCCGTCGCCGTGCCGCTCAGGGTCGCTGGCGAGCCGCCGGCCGCCCTCGCGGTGGTCTGCATCGGCCTCCCGGAGAGCCTGGACGCACTGGCGCAGAGCCTTCGGGACACCGCGGCGCGCATCGAGCGCAGCGCGCACTAGGCACACACTGCACCGCGCCCATCGCCGATGATAGAATTCACGCGTCCAGCGCGGCACAGCAGTTCTGCTGCCGCTCAAGGCGCTCGAAAAAGGGGCGCTGCTGCCGATCCTCGGCGAGACATATACGGTTCCGCACACGTATAACTCTTCGCAAGGATCAGACATGACCACCCTCGCAGGCGCACTCGCCTCCGCCCTCCTCCGCCACGCCGACCACGCCTTCGGGCTGATGGGCAACGGAAACGCCCACCTCATCGACTCGCTGACCAAGCTCGGACTGCCGTTCAGCGAGGTGCGTCACGAGGTCGCGACCGTCGCCTCAGCCGACGCCTACGGACGCATCACGGGTCGACTCGCCATCGCCACCGCGACCTACGGTGCCGGGTATACCAACACCCTCACCGCGCTGGCGGAGGCGGCTCGTGCACGCACCCCGCTGCTGCTCGTCGTCGGAGACGCCCCCTCCACCGGGCTGCGTCCGTGGGATGTCGATCAGGAGATGGCAGCAGCAGCGGTCGGAGTGCGCACCTTCTCGCTCGGCGTGAACGACGTGGACGAGATCGTCGACCGGGCCGCAGCCGCGGCGCTTCGCCGCAGGATCCCGGTGGTCATCGCGATCCCCTACGACCTGGTGACGGCGGAGGTGTCGATCCCTGCACCGTCAAAGGATCGGGGCATCGATCTCTCCGATCCGAGGACCATGCGCGACATGGCGGCGGCGACGCGACCCGCGCACGCAGGCCCGATCACCTCAGCGAGCGAACCGCTTCCTTCCGAGCATCGACCGCTCACCGCGGCCACCTCGACCGAACTGGCCTCGGCAGTGCAGACGCTGGCCCGTGCGCAGCGCCCCGTTGTCATCGCCGGGCACGGAGCATGGCTCTCGGGCGCGGGCGCCGAACTGGGTGCGATCGCCGATCGCCTCGGTGCGGTCACCGCGACTTCCGCTCTCGGGCGCAGCATCTTTCCGAATGCCGCCTACGACCTCGGCGTCACCGGAGGCTTCGGCCAGGAAGCCTCGATGGAGCTCATCTCCGAGGCAGATGTCGTGCTCGTCGTCGGTGCAAGCCTCAACCAGTTCACGATGCGCTTCGGAGATCTCTTCGGCGAGGGCACCAAGGTCGTGCGCGTCGATCTCGATCAAGTCGCCCCACCGAAGACGACGCACCGGATCGACTATCTGCTGCTCCGAGGTGATGCCCGAGAGGTGCTGGGGGGCCTGATCGAAGGGCTCGTGTCAGCACTGCCGACCCCGGGGACCTGGCGGGAACGGGTGACGGGCCTCGAGCCCGGCGGCCGGTTGCGGGAGTTGGATCGCGGAACGCTCGATGCCGACGGCCTGTGCGCAGATGGCAGGCTCGATCCTCGTACGGTCGCATCGCGCCTCGCCGAACTGCTCCCCGAGGATCGCCACGTCACGAGCGACGGCGGGCACTTCATCGGCTGGGCGAACATGTTCTGGCCCGTCACCGCCCCTGAGCGACAGATCATGGTCGGCACCGCCTACCAGAGCATCGGACTCGGATTCTCGACGGTCGCAGGGGTCGCCGCTGCCGCGCCGGACAGCACGGTGGTGCTGAGCACCGGGGACGGCGGAGGGCTCATGGCGATCGCCGATCTCGAGACGACGATCCGCACGACGAAACGCTGCGTCGTCGTCGTCTGGAACGATGGGGCGTACGGCGCTGAAGTGCATCTCTACGGCAAGATGGGCCTCGACGAAGAGCCCATGCGCATCCCGAACGTGAACTTCGCGGGAGTCGCCTCGGCGCTCGGCGCGACGGGCGTCCGTGTGGATCGAATCGCCGATCTCGACGCGCTCGCCGAGTGGCGCGAAGCCGGTGCGAACGGAACGATCGTGCTCGACTGCCGAGTGTCGAGCACCGTGGTCGCTCCCTACCAGCGTGAGATCCAGAAGGTGAATGGGCTCGAGGTCGACGAGGACTGAGCCTCGGCTCACTGCGGAGGCCGCGCATCGGCGTCACCGTTGCGCGGCCAGTACGAGATCGCGCGCTCAGCCATCGCAGTGATCGTCAGCGAGGGGTTCACGCCGGGGTTCGCGGGCACCGCGGATCCATCGACGATGTGCAGCCCGGGGTAGCCCCACACGCGATGGTAAGAATCGACGACTCCCGACTCCGGCGAGGCAGAGACGACCGCGCCCCCGAGAAAGTGTGCGGTCAGGGGAATGCCGAACACCTCCGGCCAGGATCCCCGCGCTTCCGTCCGCACCCCAGAAGCCTGCTGCAGCCGTGCCGCAATCGCCTTCGACGCCAGGTGGGCTCCGGGCAGATAACTCGGATTCGGCTCGCCCTCGCCCTGTTCACTGGTCAACGCTGGCCTGATCAGTCCCCCGAGTCGGCGCTTCAGGGACAGCGTCAGTGAGTTGTCGGCCGTCTGCATGACCAGCGCGATGACACCGCGCTCGCTCCACCGTCGAAGCGATCCGAGACGCAACGAGGTGAGCGGAGCGCGCAGCGTCTGCGTCACAAGGGACCCGAGGCGCGCAGCGAGTCCACGGCCGCCAGGCACCAGCACCGTCGCGAGCATCCCCATCAGGTTCGAGCCCGGACCGTAGCGCACGTTCTCGACATGCGTGCGTTCATCGATGTGAAACGAGGTCGTGATCGCGACACCGTTCGCCAGACCCATCTGCTCCGGCACCGCGACCGCGACGGCCCCGTCGAGCGCTTCGGAGTTCGTCCGAGTGAGCTTGCCGAGCGCGTCGGAAAGATGCGGGAGCGCGCCCGCCTGCTTCATCCGATGCAGCAGCTGCTGGGTGCCCCAGGTCCCGCCGGCGAACACCACCTGCCGAGCGCTCACTCGCTTCCGGTCCCGCCCGAACCACGCGCCGCTCCGCTCCGTCGTCACGGTGAAACCGCCTCCTCTGCGGGGAATCACCTCGGTGACGGTGCGCAACGGTTCGATGGTCGCTCCCCGGCGTTCGGCGAGTGCGAGATAGTTCTTCATGAGCGTGTTCTTTGCGCCCACCCGGCAGCCGACCATGCAGTTCCCGCAGAAGGTGCAGCCGGTACGGGCGGGACCCTCGCCGCCGAAGAACGGATCGGCCACGGTTTCCCCAGGAGCTCCGTAGAAGACCCCGGTCGGCGCGAGGCGGAACGACGCTTCCACGCCGAGGTCGGCCGCGGCGTCGCGCATCATCTGCTCCACCGGACCAGCGGCAGGGTATCGATCGACCACGCCGAGCATGCGCTTGGCCTGCACGTAGTGCCAGCTCAGCTCGCTCTGCCAGTCGCCCTCCGGCCACTGGGCGTCCTCGAAGAACTCGGTTCCCGGCTGGTAGAGCGTATTCGCGTAGTTCAGCGAACCGCCACCGACTCCCGCGCCGGCGAGGATCATGACGTGCGGCAGCCGATGAATGCGCTGCACGCCGAAACACCCGAACGCCGGCGCCCAGAGGTAGCGACGCACGTTCCAGTTCGTCTTCGCGAAGTCTGCGTCTTCGAAGCGCCGCCCCGCTTCGTAGACATGCACCCCGTACCCCTTCTCGGTGAGGCGCATCGCGGCCACCGATCCGCCGAACCCGGACCCGATGATCACGACGTCGTGATCGACACTCATGAGGCCTCCTTGTGCACGAAGACGCGGAGCGCGCCGGGCAGCACGCCGATGCGGACGGATTCGGTACCCACTCGCTCGCCGTCCGCGTAGACGATGAGCCCGGGTGCGCTGATCTCGATGCTGGTGCAACGGCGCGTCAGCACCTCTGCACGGCCCGTATGCCCTGCGCGAAGCAACAGCGGGAAGAGGCGTATCAGCTTCATTCGGCCGAGCGGTGCGACGTGCGTGAGGTCGAGCATGCCGTCGCTCGGGTCGGCATCGGGGCACATGGGCATGCCGCCACCGTAGCTTCGGGTATTGCCGACCGCGACGAGGATCCCGGGCAGTGCAGTGGCGTCCTCGTCGTCAACGCGGAGGGTGAACCGCAGCGGGCGCAGCCGCACGAGCTCGATCAGCAGCGCAAGATAGTAGCGTGCCGCACCCTTCGGCCATCTGAGCTGATTCGTGCGTTCGCTCACGAGCGCGTCGAAGCCGAGCGCGGCAACCGTGAGGAACTTGATGCTCTGCTCGGGGCTCGACGCGGTGGCGATGTCGACGTCGCACACCTTTCCCCGCAAGGCGAGTTCGGCGGCTTCAGCGGCAGAGTGGGCACTGCCGAAGGGCAGGTTCATCGCCCGCGCGAAATCGTTGCCCGTTCCCGCGGGTACGAGCGCGATCGGCACGTCGCTGTGCGCGATCTCTTCCAGAATGGAGGCGAGCGTGCCGTCTCCTCCGACCACCACGAGGGCGTCAGGTCGCTCTCGAATGGCGTTCGCGGCGTGCGCGCGCGTTGCGTCGGCGGAGTCGCCCGAATGCACTCGCACCGTCGCTCCGAGTTCGCGCAGTCTCTGGACTGCGGCGGCCCCGGCTGCGCCTCCACGCCCTTTTCCCGATGCAGGATTCACGAGCACCGCGACGCAGACATCGTCTCCGATGCGCTCAGCCAACCAAGGCCCCCGGGTTCATGATGCCCGTCGGGTCGAGTTCCGCTTTGAGTGCGCGCAGCATTCGCATGCCCGTCTGTCCGATCTCCTGTTCGAGCCAGGGCGCATGATCGCGTCCGACTCCGTGGTGGTGACTGAGCGTACCACCGTGCTCGACCAGCGCATCGTTGACCTCTGCCTTCACCTGGGACCAGACGTCGAGCGGGTCGTCCCTGATTCCGGCGACAACGGTGAAGTAGAGCGCGGCGCCGCTCGGATAGATGTGCGAGACGTGGCAGAGCACGAGCGATTTTGCTCCTCGGCGTGAGAAACCCTGCTCGATCGTATCGGTGACTGCGCGTTTCAACGGTTCGAGGTTCGCCCAGTTGGTCGCAGTTTCGAGCGTTTCGCAGAAGACTCCGTGGTCCAGCAACGAATCGCGCAGATAGGGCGCGCCGAACCGACCTCGGATCCAGGACTCGGCCGGCTCGGCACCCGCCGACACCCCTCCCTCGGAGCGCAGCACCTCTGCGGTCCGCTCGTGCCGTTCCTTCGCGTCCTGATCTCCGCCTTCGAACACGGTCACCGCGCTGCAGCCGCGAGCGAGCGCCTTGCCGATTCGTCCGTGCTGCGCGAGACTCACCCCGGTCTCGGCCTCGTCGGAAAGCCGGATGACCGTTGGGCCCGTCCCGAGTTGCGCGACCTTCCTGAGGGCCTCCGCACCGGTCTCGAAATCGGGGAAGGTCCACCCCTCGCAGATGCGCGTCTCGGGGCTCGGATGTACGCGGAGCAGAAGTTCGGTGATCACTCCGAAGATTCCTTCTGAACCGAGGAAGACTCGCATGAGGTCGGGCCCGACCGAAGTGCCGGGCGCGACCCCGAGCGACAGCTCGCCGGTCGGCGTCGCGACTCTCATGCCGAGAACCATCGTGTCGAATCGCCCGTTCCCGGCCGAGTTCTGCCCCGAGGATCGTGCTGCGGCGAATCCGCCGAGCGTCGCATAGAGAAAGCTCTGCGGGAAGTGACCCAACTCGAATCCGTGTGCGAGCAGCACCTTCTCCGCTTCGGGGCCGGTGGTTCCTGCCAGCATCCGCGCCTCTCCGCTGACTTCGTCGAGGTGGACCAGGCCGCTCAGACGACGCAGGTCGAGCGCGAGCACCGCCCGATGCGAACCGCGTTCGGGTTCGAGCGCGCCCACTACGCTCGTCCCTCCCCCGAACGGGATGATCGCAAGGTCGCGTGCAGCGGCAGTCCGGAGCACTTCGAGCACCTGCTCGTGACTGTCGGGCGACACCACGCCGTCCGGGGCTCCTTGCTCGCGCTCGCGTCGGCGCAGCAGATCAGGGGTCGAGCGACCGCCTGCATGTCTGAGCCTGGTCTCGGCCTCCCGCGTGGCGTGGGCCGATCCGACGACGATCTGGAGCGCTGCGAGGTCCTCTGGTGTCAGCCGGGACTCGGAGACCTTGACCTCGGCGATCGGGACCGGGGCTTTCGCCTTGGGGGTGCGGCCGAGTTTCATTGGCAGGAGCGCGCGGACCGCGAGCGGGAGCTCTTTTGCAAGTGCGGGATCTCCCCAGCCATTCCATCTCATGGGTTCGGCAGGCGGCACGGTGATGGGCGCACCGGCCGCGCCGTAGGGTGCGTTCGGACCCGAGACAGAAGTGGCATTCATGCGTTACAGTGTGACACATTATGAAAAATCGTCAAGCTCCGAATTCCGCTCGGTCGACGGACGATGGTGCCCCCTTTCCCTACGAACCGCCGGCATGGGACGAAACAGAACTCCGCATTCTCGATGCCGCCGCGCAGCTCATCACCGCACGCGGCATCGACGGTCTCACGGTGACCGGGCTCGCCAAGGAGGCACGCGTCAGCAGACCGACGATCTATCGACGATGGGCGGGAACCGACGAGATCGTGCGAGCGACCCTGCTCCGCACCACCATCTCGATCTTCGACCGGCTCGGTCCGCTTCCGTCGAGCTGCGCAGGGATCGCCGACGCAATCGTTCGCTTCTCCGCGCAGTTTCGACGCGACCCGCTCTACTCGGGGCTGCTGGAGCGGCAGCCGGACCTCTTCACCCGGTACAGCCTCGAACGCATCGGCACGAGTCAGCGATTCATGCTCCGCTGGATCTCGGCGGCGGTCGCCGCCGGACAGCGCGATGGATCGGTGCGGAACGAGGATCCTGCCGATCTCGCGGTGATGCTGCTCCTGATCGCGCAATCGGCGACGCTCTCGCACCGATCGGTCGCTGCCCTGATCGGGGGCTCCGAGCTCGACGAGCAACTCCGTATCGCCGTTGAAAGGTATCTGCGATCATGAGCCACTCGCGCAACGGCGCGCTCCCACCCGCCACCGCTTCCTCGATGCTGACCGAGGCGAGACGAGCAATCGAGCTCGATGAGCTGGGACGCAACGAGCGGCCCTGCGACCTCCTCGTCATCGGCGGCGGGGTCACCGGCGCTGGAGTCGCACTCGACGCGGCGAGTCGCGGTCTCAGCGTCGTACTGGTCGAAGCCCGCGATCTCGCGTTCGGCACGAGCAGGTGGAGTTCGAAGCTCGTCCACGGCGGACTGCGCTATCTCGCATCGGGCGACTTCGCGGTCGCGAGCGAGAGCGCGCGCGAGCGCCATCTGCTGATGACGAGGATCGCCCCGCATCTCACGCACGCCCTCCCGCAGCTGCTTCCCCACGTCCCGGGCGTGAGCCGCACGCAACGATTCGTCACCCGTGTCGGCTTCGCGCTCGGCGACGGGCTGCGCAGATGGGCGGGAACCCCGGCCGAAGTACTGCCCGCGCCTCGCAGGATCGGAGCCGAAGAAGCGCTCCGGCTCGCTCCGGCGCTTCGCCGAGACGGGCTCCGCGGAGGGATGCTCTCCCACGACGGTCAACTCGACGACGATGCGAGACTGGTCGTCACCATCGCCCGCACGGCCGCGGCCTACGGCGCTCGGATCCTCACCGGTATTCGCGCCAGCGAGGTCGACGGCAACGGGGCACTCCTCACCGATCCGCGCACCGGCGAAACGATGCGCGTGCACGCTCGTGCGGTGATCAATGCGACCGGAGTCTGGGCCTCGCAGATCGATCCGGGAATCCAACTGCGGCCGAGCCGTGGAACGCACCTCGTCCTCGATGCCGCGACGCTCGGCAATCCGACCGCTGCCCTGACGGTCCCGCATCCGGGCTCGACGAGTCGGTTCGTCTTCGCCCTGCCACAACCGCTCGGCCGAGTCATCGTCGGGCTCACGGACGAGGAGGCTCCGGGTCCGATCCCCGACGTGCCCTCCTCCAAGGAGTCGGAGATCGATTTCCTGCTCACGACCGTTTCGAACGCGCTCGAGCGGCCCCTGACCCGGGAGGAGGTGCGTGGCACGTTTGCCGGCCTTCGGCCGCTCATCGCTCCCGCTCCGACCGCCGAAGGCGAGGGCTCGACCGCGGATCTGTCGCGACGTCACCATGTGGCGGTCTCCGCTCTCGGCATCGTCAATGTGCTCGGCGGCAAGCTCACCACCTACCGGGCCATGGCGGAGGACGCCGTCGACCTCGCCTGCCGACATTCGAGCCTCACCGCTGCGAGGAGCGTCACCACGCATCTCCCGCTCGTCGGCGCACCCGGCTCCGCGCTCCCCCCGAACGAAGAGACGGAGATCCGACGTTCAGGTTGTGCGCGACCGGATGACCGCGTCGTCCCGGAAATCGACGTGACCCGAGCCGCGATCGCGTTCGCCGTGCGCGCGGAGGGCGCCCGCGACGTCGACGATGTCCTCGATCGACGCACCCGGATCGGACTCGTGCCCGACGATCGGGTCCTCGCGTTCGACGCCGTCTCCGAACTCGTCGAGGAGGCGCTGCGCTCGCAGTGAGCGCGGGTGCGCACCGATGCTCGCGTTCCTCCGACGACGGAGAGCGCGCTACAGTGAGAGGCGTCACTCACAGGGAGATTTCGATGACGCAGGATCCTGGCACGCTATGAGCACCCGCTCTGACCGCATGATTCCCACCGGCCGCAGTCGACGCGTGTTCGGGTTCGAGGAGTTCCGCGCGGCGGTGTCGTCGTCGTTCGTGCCGCTCTCGGTCTCCGCGAAGCGCACCGGGCCCTTTCGCGGCGAGATCAGCACCAAGGACGCGGGTCAGCTCACCTTCGCCGAGATCTCGGCGAACGCGCACGACGTGAACCGCACCAAGGACCTCATCTCGGACGGCGGCGCCGGACACTACAAGCTGAGCATCATGCTGTCCGGCCGCGGATTGCTCATCCAGGACCGTCGAGAGATGAGCCTGCATCCCGGAATAGTCGCCATCTACGACACATCGGAGCCCTACACGCTGATCTTCGACGGCGACATCCGGAATTTCGTCGTGATGGTGCCCAAGGATCTCATCGCCCTTCCGCAAGACGCAGTCGGCGAACTCACCGCATCAACCGACCTCGGCGACTCGCACCTGGGCCGCACCGTCGCCGAGTTCCTTCTGCACGCGCCGCGCTCGCTGCAACCCTCCCAGGTCTCCGTGGAGCACCGAGTGAGCCGTGGAGCGGTGGGGCTCCTCGAAGCGCTCCTGCTCTCGAAACTGGGAACCGAAGGCGTGCAGCAGGATCCTCGCCGAGTCCTCCTGAGGAAGATCCAGGACTACATCGAGGATCATCTCGGCTCCGCCGACCTCACGCTGAGCGACATCGCTGCCGCGCACTACATCTCGACCCGCCACCTCCACGGCCTCTTCCAGGACGCGGGAACCACCGCTTCCACCTACATCAGAACTCGCCGGCTCGAGCGCTGCAGGGACGACCTGATCGACCCCCTCCAGGCCTCCCAGCAGGTCTCCACGATCGCGAGCCGCTGGGGGTTCCCGGACGCGACGCACTTCAGTCGAGCGTTCCGCACGCACTTCGGTCAGAGCCCGAGGACGCTGCGCACGCACGCGACCGACTAAGTCTCCGGACTTGACATTGCGGGCAGCCAAGTTGCCCGACTGAGAACGCTTCTGGGCGGAGTCTTGTCGATGCCGACCGAGTGTTCGACTATGGCATCACCCGGAGCGGCACACGCACGGCGACTCCCGCCGGTCCGGCGCATCGCGCCTGCCCGAACGGGCCGTCGATGGCCCCCGGAGACCCACCACCCTGCCCGAAAGGAAGATCATGACAGAGGGAACCTACGAGCACCTCTTCGTACGGAACATGCGCAGCTGCGCCGCGGATTTCGTCTATGAGGGCGAACCCGCCGGCCTGCCCAATCCGACGAACGTGGGCGAACCGCTCGGCCTCATGCGCTCCGTCGATGTGCCCCAGAGCAAGATCCACATGAGCCACACGTGGATCCACCCGATCGAGGGACCCCAGCACTGGGTGGACGAGCACGAGCACGACTACGACGAGATCCTCATTTGGACCGGCTCCGATCCGGAGCATCCGGAAGATCTGGGCGCCGAGCTCTTCTTCGAGATCGAAGGGGAGCGATACTCCGTCACCACCTCTGGTTCGGTCTACATTCCCGCAGGAACCAAGCACTGCCCGCTCGGCTTCACCAACGTGCGGAGGCCGTTCAACTTCAGCGCGCTCTCGCTGAACGGCAACTATTCCTCCGGCGAGGACGACTGAGCCCGGGCACACCACTGCCTCTCTCGAACGACAAGGATCAGCAATCATGACCGCGAACACCTACGAACACCTCTTCACCCGGCGACTGCAGGAATGCCGGGATGACATGATCAACGAGGGCGAAGCCGCAGGCAAGCCCCTCCCCCCGAATCTCAGCGAGCCGTGGGCCATCGTGCGAGCGGAGGACGTGCCCGAGGCCAAGGCGTACATCACGATGAGCTGGGTGCACCCCACCGAGGAACCGCAGCTGTGGGTGCACGAGCACGAGCACGACTACGACGAGGTGCTGGTCTGGACGGGCTCCGATCCGGAGAACGAGCACGATCTCGGAGCCGAGGTCTACTTCGACATCGAGGGCGAGCGTCATCTCGTCACGACATCCGGATCGGTCTATATCCCGGCGGGCACCAAGCACTGCCCGCTCGGATTCAATCGCGTGGATCGCCCCTTCCGCTTCATGGCGATCGCGCTGAGCGGCGACGGCCACTATCTGCCGGAGAACGGGCGCGCTCACTAGTCCGAGCCCGCGGGCTCGAGAGTTCAGAGAGGAACATCATGGAGCACACACATCTGCGCCGCCGGAGTCTCTTCCGGACGGCAGCATCAATTCTGGTCGCGGGAGTCGTGGCGATGGGGCCGCTGACCGCCTGCGCCCCACCTGCTGACGGGGCAGACGGGGCGGGCGGAAGCCTCACTCTGGGGATGATCGGCAACAGCAAGGATGAACGGCAGCCCTATGCCGAGGGCAACTCGGTCTCCTCTCAAGCCGTCTCTCAACAGGTCTACGACGGGCTCACGAGTTTCGATGCGGAGGGCGCGGTCCAGTACGACCTCGCGGAGTCGATGAGTCCGAATGACGCGCTCGACGTGTGGACGATCACGCTCCGCAAAGGCGTTGCCCTGCACAACGGGGAGGAGTTCATCGCCGATGACGTGATCGACAGCATTCGGTACATGATCGACCCGGAGAACGCGTACGCTCCGGCGAGCCAGATCGCTTTCATGGACCCCGATGGACTCGAGAAGATCGACGACCACACCATCGAGATGCGCTTGCTGCAGCCGTACGGGCCGGTCCCCGATGCGTTCGCCGACGACCGTATCGTGTTCCGCAGCGTTCGCGGCGCGACCCCTGAGGAGCCGGTGGGCACCGGCCCGTTCACCCTCGACTCCTTCACTGCGGGCCAGCAGGCTCGCTTGACCCGTTTCGACGACTATTGGGGGGAGCAGCCGGGCTTCGATCAGCTCACGATCCAGTTCTTCCCCGAACAGCCGGCGATCACGAACGCACTCAGAGGCGGCCAGATCGACATCGCATACTCGGTGCCGTTCACGGATGTCTCCTCCCTCGAACAGGAGACGGGCATCAACATCCTGACGAGCGAGAGCGCGAGCTACATGCTGCTCGAGATGAACACCCAGGTCGCACCGTTCGACGACCCGAGAGTGCGAGAGGCGATGCGCCTGATCGTCGACCGCGAGCAGATCAAAGAAAACGCGTACGCTGGATTCGCCTCCGTCGCGAACGACTACATCGGGAACAACACTGCCTGCGCCGCGCCGGAGGTGCCGCAGCGCGAACAGGACCTGGAGCGCGCAACACAGCTCCTGGCCGAGGCCGGAGCGGAGAACCTCGAACTCGAGCTCGTGACCGACGGGGCCTTTCCCGGGATGATGGAAGTGGGGCAGCTCTACGCGCATCAAGCAGAGCAGGCCGGTGTCACCATCAACGTGCGCAAGCTCGATGTCGCCACCTTCCTCAACCGTTGGCGGGAGTGGCCGTTCGTAATCGGGTTCACTTCGAACCCCTATCTGGTGACCGCGACGAATCACTTCCTGCCCGGCGGCGAGGAGAACGCGACGAACTTCGACGACGCCGAATACAACGAGATCGCGGCACAGCTCTACGCCAGCACCGATCCGGCCACGCAGTGCGAGTACGTGGCTCAGCTGCAGGCGATCGAGCACGATCGCGGAGGCGACATCGTGCCGACCTATTCCCAGTCGGTGACGGCGTACCGAGATCGCGTGTCCGGACTGACACCAGACCTATACGGCCGCACGGCCTATCGGTTCGCCGGAGTCACGGTCGACTAGCACCGGGTGAGGGGCTGTTGGTCTCCGGTCGTTTCTGGCCGGAGACCAGCCTCGTTCTATGGTCGAGGCACACCCGTGTTTGCTGCGAACGCCCGGATCGGTTAGCATCCTGTGATAACCGAACGGATGTTCAGTTTGCCGCTCGAAGAAGTTCGGCTCAGCCACGAGGTGATATTCATGCAGCTCCCGCTCGATGTAGCGCCAAGCGTGACGCACGTTGACAGTCTTGACTCGTTCAGAGCTGCCGTGAATTCCTCGTTCGTGCCCTTGCAGGTCGATTCCGATGCGGACGGCCCGTTCCAGGCGACGCTTTCGGCAGCGGGCGCCGACGGGGTCGTCTTCACCGAAGTGAATGCGAAGCCGCAGCTCGTGAGGAGGACGACGGAGACCATTGAAAGCGGTGGGAGCGGCTTCTACAAGGTCAGCCTTCTGCTCTCGGGCACCGGCATCCTCATCCAGGACGGCCGAGAGATCGTCATGCAGCCGGGCGACCTCTCCTTCTACGACACGTCACGACCCTACTCCTTGCTCTTCAATGAGAAGTTCCGCAATCTCATCATGATGTTCCCCAAGGATCGCCTCGAGTTTCCAGCGATCCTTACCGACGCGCTGACCGCGGTATCGCTGCGCGAACAGCACGATCTTGCCAAAGCGATCGCGCCCTTCATCGCGCAGGCCTCGCCGCAGCTTCCACAGCTCCCCTCGGTCGCACGGACCAAGCTCGCGCACACGAGCCTCGAGCTGATCAACACGATGCTCTCCGCGATCCTCGACGTCGACAGCACGCCCAGGAATCCGCACGAGGTACTGCTGCAGAAGATCTACGCCTATATCAATGCGCATCTGGCCTCTGCCGAGCTCTCGCCGGGCAGCATCGCCGCGGCCCACTACATCTCGATCCGCCATCTGCACGCCCTCTTCTCCGAGCACGGCACCACGGTATCGACGATCATCCGCCAGCGCAGACTGGAGCATGCCCGGGCCGACCTCACCGATCCCGCGTTCGCGACGCGGACCGTCGCCGCCATCGCGGGACGTTGGGGGTTTGTCGATGCGGCGCATTTCAGCCGGGTGTTCAAGCAGAGCTACGGCGTCTCCCCCAGCGAGTTGCGCTCGCTGTAGCACCGGGTGCGGCGGACGCTGCAGGCTCGCGCGCACCCGAGACACCGAGCTGCTGACCGGCCCCGAGGCCTCGATGTCGATGTCGCCGGGGGGCGCCATGCGTCGCTCAGCGCCGGAGGCTTGTCTGCCCGTGCACGACCACTCGTTCTTTCCGCAATTCCCCAGAAGCCTCGGCGATACTTGAGCCAATACGGCCACTCAGTCGCTAAGTGAGGAATTCAATGACGCATACTCCGGATACCACGCACACTCGAGGAAAGCGCGTGAGCACGCCCACCGAGGCGCATCATCCGCTCGACCCGCTCAACGCAGCCGAGATCGCGACCGTTCGCGACGTGCTCGACGCCGCCGGCCTCATGACCGAGCACGTTCGCATGGCAATGCTGCTCCCGCTCGACCCGACGAAGGCGACGCTCGCGAAGTGGAAGCCTGGGAAGGCATTCGAGCGCAAAGCGATCGTCACGCTGCTCGATCGCTCAGACGCGACGCACACCGAGGTCATCGTCTCGATCACGAAGAAGAAGGTCGTGAAGTCGACCGTGCTGCCGAACACCCCCGAACGGGGCCAGGCCGCCGTCCTGATGGAGGAGTTCTTCGAGGTCGGCGATCTCGTCAAAGCCAACCCCGAGTGGCGCGCTTCGATGGAGCGCCGAGGATACGGCGAGTACATCGACACCGCCTTCTGCTCGCCTCTCGCACCGGGCTACTTCCCCGATGAGACCGAGGACGAGGGCCGCCGCTACCTCCGATCGCTCACCTATCTGATTCCGAACGAGGGCGACAGCCCGTGGGCGCACCCCGTCGAGGGCCTCATCGTCAAGGTCGATATGACGGCCCGCAAGGTCTTCAAGGTGTACGACGATCCCAACGCGCCTGCCTCTCCGATGGCGCACGGCAACTACTCGATGGATGCCCAGGGGCCGGCTCGCACCAGCCTGAAGCCGATCGATATCACCATGCCCGAGGGCCCCAGCTTCTCCGTGGACGGAAACAACGTTCAGTGGGAGAACTGGAAGCTGCACGTGGGCTTCAACTCTCGCGAGGGCCTGGTCCTGAGCAACGTCTCCTGGGCAGAAGGCGACGAGGATCGTCCGGTTCTGACACGGGCCAGCGTTCCCGAGATGGTGGTCCCCTACGGCGATGTCGACGAGACCCGCTACTGGGTCAGCTACTTCGATGCTGGAGAGTACCTGCTCGGCAGGAACGCGAATCCGCTGTCACTCGGGTGCGATTGCCTCGGAGTGATCCACTACTTCGACGGCTTCGTGAACGACGACCTCGGCAACCCGGTCAAGCTCGATCAGGTGATCTGCATGCACGAGGAGGACTACGGCATCCAGTGGAAGCACACGGATCTCGACGGGAACCCCGATACCCGTCGCAGCCGTCGCCTCGTGATCAGCTATTTCGCGACCGTCGGCAACTACGATTACGGCTTCTTCTGGTACTTCTACCTCGACGGCTCGATCCAGGTCGAAGCAAAGGCGACCGGCGTGGTCTTCGCTGGAGCGGGCATCCCCGGTGCTGCCAACGCGCACAACACCGAGATGGCCCCCGGGCTCCTCGCTCCCGTGCACCAGCACATCTTCTCGGCGCGCCTCGACGTCGCGATCGACGGCGAGGACAACACCCTCCACGAGATCGAGGCAGTGTCCATTCCCCGCGGTCCGCTGAACCCTCGCGGCAACGCCTTCACTTGGTCCAACACCCAGTTGAAGGACGAGCAATCCGCGCAACGCATGGCAAACGGCCTCGCAAGTCGCGTCTGGGAGGTGCGCAGCGCGCATCGCACGAACCACACCGGAAAGCCGACCGCGTACTGGTTGATCCCCGAGGGCAAGTCGGTCCTGCTCGCCCAGCCGGATTCCACGGTCTACGCTCGAGCGAACTTTGCGACCAAGCATCTGTGGGGCACGCAATTCGCCGAGGGCGAGCTGTACCCGGCCGGCACCTTCCCGAGCCAGAGCGCTGGCTGGCAGGGACTGCCCACCTGGACCAAGCAGAACCGCAGCCTGGATGGTGAGGACATCGTGCTGTGGCACCAGTTCGGCCCGACGCACTTCCCGCGCACGGAGGATTGGCCGGTCATGCCCGTCGACTACTCGGGCTTCTGGTTCAAGCCGCACGGCTTCCTCGATCAGAATCCCACGATGAATCTGCCCGAAGATGCTCGCTCGGCCTGTGCGATGGACGAGGCGGGCTGCTGCTCCAACGGCGGCTGCGGCTGCTGCTCCAACGGCTGCAACTGCGGCAGCGAGAACTGCGGCTGCGGAAAGTAGTCCGCTCGCGGCGTTCGCATTTCACTGACACACCCCACCCATCCGTTCTTCAGATCTCGAAGGAGAGAACATATGTACACCTACGAAAGCCTGCTCGAAGCAATCACCGTGGCCGACGGCCGTGAGGTTCACAATCCCGCCACGGGCGAACTCATCGGCCGTGTTCCGGTGAACACCACCGCCGACGTGGACGCCGCAATCGATCGCGCCGAAGCCGCTCAGCCCGCGTGGGCCGCGCTCAGCGACGACGAGCGCATCGGATACCTGAACAAGATCGCCGACGCGATCGAGGAGAACGCGGAGGCGCTCGCAGAGCTGCTCTCTCGCGAGCAGGGCAAGCCGCTCAACGGCCCGAACGCGCGTTTCGAGGTCGGCGGATGCGTGGCTTGGACCCGCGTGCCCGCAGGCACTCCCCTGCCCGTCGAGGTCGTGCTCGATGACGGCGAGACCTATGCCGAGATGCACTACCGTCCGCTTGGAGTCGTCGGCGCGATCACCCCTTGGAACTGGCCGATGATGATCGCCATATGGCAGATCATTCCCGCGCTGCGCATGGGCAACACGGTCGTCTCCAAGCCCTCGGAGTACACCACGCTCTCGGGTCTCGCACTGAACCACATCATCAACACGGTGCTCCCAGAGGGCGTGCTGAACACGGTTGTGGGCGCAGGCGATCTCGGCGCGCACCTGGTCGCGAGCGAGAAGATCGCCAAGATCATGTTCACCGGCTCGACCCGCACCGGGAAGAAGATCATCGAGGGGAGCTCAGGCAACATCAAGCGCCTGACGCTTGAGCTCGGCGGCAACGATGCGGGCATCGTGCTCGACGACGTCGACCCCAAGGCGATCGCCGAAGGCCTGTTCTGGGGTGCCTTCATCAACACCGGGCAGACCTGTGCGGCGTTGAAGCGCCTCTACGTCCCGGACTCGATCTACGACGAGGTCGTCAACGAGCTGGCCGCGTTCGCCGCTCAGATGCCCATGGGTCCGGGTCTGGAGGAGCAGAACGTGCTCGGCCCGCTGCAGAACGAGATGCAGTTCAACGTCGTGGATCGTCTGGTCGAATCCGCGAAGGCATCCGGCGCCCGCGTCGTCATGGGCGGCAACCCCGATCGTGGCGCGACCGGCTACTTCTACCCGACCACCCTCATCGCCGACATCGATCCGCAGAACGATCTGGTGACCGAGGAGCAGTTCGGGCCCGCGCTGCCCATCATCCGTTACACCGATCTCGAAGAGGCGATCCGCCTCGCGAACGAGGCAGAGGTCGGACTCGGCGGCTCGGTCTGGTCCTCGGACCGCGACCGTGCGCGCGGCGTGGCTGCCCGGATCCAGGCCGGAACCGTGTGGATCAACTCGCACGGCACTATCAACCCGTTCGTGCCCTTCGGCGGAGCGAAGCAGTCCGGCTACGGCCAGGAGTTCGGCACCGCAGGCCTCAAGGCTGTCGCACAGCCCCAGGTGATCCAGGGCTGATCGTCTGAGAAACAGGAAGTCCTCCGGCCGCACAGCGGTCGGAGGACTTCCTGTTTGTGCCGCGCTATTCACACACGCGGCAACCGTCTACCAGCGAGGCTTGCGCTTGCCGTCCGCACGGTTCGGGCCGCTGTCGCGACGATCGAAGCCTCGATCTCCGCCGCGGTCCCCGCGATCATTCCCACGATCGCCGCGGTCGTTGTACCGCGGGCGATCGTCGCGCTGAGAGCGGTCGTCACGACCGTACCCACCGCGGTCATCGCGACCGTAGCCGCCCCGATCGTTCCGCCCCGACCCACCGCGGTCATCGCGGCCGTAGCCGTAGCCGCCCCGATCGTTCCGGTCGTAGCCGCCGCGACCGCCCCGGTCGTTGCCGCCGCGATCATTCCGGTCGTTCCGGTCGTAGCCGCCGCGACCGCCCCGGTCGCCGCGGTCCTCCCAGCCCTTGCCGCGAGGCGCAGGGCCACGGTCGAGCTTCAGACCGATCAGCTGACCGCTGATCCGAGTCGCCGCGAGCGCTTCGATCGCCTCGGGCGACAGGCTCTTCGGCAGCTCGACGAGCGAGAAGTCGTCGCGGATCTGAATGCGACCGAAATCGTCGCGGGACAAGCCGCCTTCGTTCGCGAGAGCCCCGACGATCTGCCCGGGCTTGACCCGCTGCCGATGACCGACGTCGATCCGATACATGGCGAGGTCGTCACGTCGACCGCGCGGCTCGCGCTCATCGCGGTCCTGGCGCGAGTAACGGTCGCCCCGGTCTCCACGGTCCCCGCGATCACGATCACGCGATCCTCGACCGTCCTCGTCCTCCAGGAAGCGTCTCGCCTGTGCCCGATCTCGAGCGAACTTCTCGTCGTCCGACTCGTTGAGCAGCAGCGGGGTGTCACCCTGAGCAACCACCGCGAGAGCGGCCGCCACATCGGTCTCCGGGACATCGTGGTGACGCACGTAGTGGGCGATGATGTCGCGGAAGGCTTCGACGCGATGCGTCTCATCGAGCGCAGAGGTGATCGCGTCGTCGAAGCGCGAGAGTCGAGTAGCGTTCACCTCGTCGACACCGGGCAACGGCATCTGCGTGAGAGGCTGCTTCGTCGCTTTCTCGATCGACTTCAGCATGCGACGCTCACGAGGAGTGACGAAGCTGATCGCGTCACCCGTGCGGCCCGCACGACCGGTGCGACCGATGCGGTGCACGTAGCTCTCGGTATCGATCGGCAGATCGTAGTTGATGACGTGACTGATGCGTTCGACATCGAGCCCTCGGGCCGCCACATCGGTTGCGACGAGGATATCCAGCTTGCCGTCCTTCAACGACTGCACGGTGCGCTCGCGCACGTTCTGCGGGATGTCACCGTTGATCGCTGCCGCGGAGTACCCGCGGGCACGAAGCTTCTCGGCGACGGTTTCGCTGTCGCCGCGGGTTCGGGTGAAGACGATGATGCCGTCGAAGTCCTCGACCTCGAGCACGCGGGTGAGCGCGTCGAGCTTCTGCATGTAGGAGACGACGATGTAACGCTGCGTGATGCTTGCACTCGTCTGCGTCTTGCCTGCGATCTTGATCTCTTGCGGATCGTTCAGGTACTGCTGCGAGATGCGACGGATCTGAGCAGGCATCGTCGCGGAGAACAGGGCGACCTGCTTGTCGTCCGGAGTGTCGGCGAGAATCGTCTCGACGTCCTCGGCGAAACCCATCTTGAGCATCTCGTCAGCCTCGTCGAGCACGAGATACTTGATCTGAGTGAGATCGAGCGAGCCGCGCTTCATGTGGTCCATGATGCGACCCGGTGTTCCGACGACGATATCGACGCCGCGCCGCAGCGCGCTCAGCTGCTGACCGTACGCCTGACCCCCGTAGACGGGAAGCAGGTGCACCTCGGGCAGATGGCCGGCATAGCTCTCGAATGCCTCGCACACCTGCAGCGCGAGCTCGCGCGTGGGGGCGAGCACGAGCGCCTGCGGCACGCCCTTGCCCGGCTGGATACGGGAGAGGATCGGCAAGGCGAATGCGGCGGTCTTGCCGGTGCCCGTCTGCGCCAGGCCCACGACGTCGCGACCCTGGAGGAGTACCGGGATCGTCGCTTCCTGAATGGCGGAGGGCGTTTCGTATCCGACACTCTTGATGGCACGGAGCACGCGCGCATCGAGGCCGAGCTTCTCGAAGCCGTTGCGGGGTGCGTCTGCCTGTGCCTGTTCGGGCGCTGCGGCAGGTGCGTCCTCAGAAGGCGCATCTACGGCAGCCTCCGCGAGAGGCACCTCGGCCGAATCCACGGCCTCGGTTTCGTCGACCACGACCTCCGCGGACGACTCGTCGGCAGAGGGCTCCTCGACTGCGGAGTCTTCGGCGTGCTCCTCGGCGGGAGCGTCGGTGGGTGCCGGATCGTGGAGATCCGCGTGAACTGCTCCCTCTTCCGAGATATCGGAGGGGTTGTGGTCTGCCGTGCGGTCGTCGCCTGCTGCGGCATCTGAAGTCTGCATCATACGATTCTACTCCCTCGACATGCACGGCTCGTTACCTCTCTGTGATCTGCGCAGTCCGCCGGAATTGCAGGGTGCGGGTATCGTAGAAAGCGATCCTTCCTGGGGCACCCCTGGCATCATCTTCAACGAGGAATTGGTGGCAATGAGTTCTACTACGCAGACGGCGCAAGACGTCAGCCCAAAATCGCCCCTGCTCAATTTCAACTCGTTCTCGGCGGTCGCTTCATCGGCGTTCGTGCCGCTCGCGATCAACAGTGAAAAGCAGGGGGCATTTCGCGGGTATCTGCGCACCGCGGAAATCGACCGTCTCGCCTTCACCGAGCTCTACGCTTCGGCGCACGAGGTCGAACGCACTCCGAATCTGATCTCGCAGGGCGGAGATCACTACATGGTGGGCATCATGCTCCAGGGTTCGGGACTGCTCGTCCAGGGCGGTCGTGAACTCGTGCTGCAAGAGGGCGACATCACCATCTACGACACGGGGCAGCCCTTCTCCCTGAACTTCGCGAGCGACTCCAAGAACTTCGTGATTCTGCTGCCGAAGGACATGCTGGGCCTGCCGCAGGACTTGATCGGCGAACTCACCGCGACTCGACTGCCCGGCGATTCGCGCACGGGTGCGCTCGCCTCCCAGTTCCTGTTGCAAGTGCCGCACGCGCTGAACCAGTCCTTCCACGAGGTCAATATGCGCATGGCGCGCACCTCGGTCGATCTCGTCGAGACGCTGCTCACCCTCGCGCTCGGAGCGGAACGACTCGAACAGGATCCTCATCAGGTGCTGCTGCGCAAGATTCGCGAATACATCGATGAACACATGAGTTCGCCGGATCTCGATCCGCATCAGGTCGCGACGGCGCACCACATCTCCACCCGGCACCTGCACGGACTCTTCCGAAGCCAGGGAACGACGGTGTCGGGATACATCCGATCACGACGACTCGAACGCTGCCGCCAAGACCTCATGAATCCGCTCTTCGCCGACAAGCCGGTCTCGGCGATCGCGGCGCGCTACGGATTCATCGACGCGGCCCACTTCAGCAGGGTTTTCCGGGCGCACTTCGACACCACCCCCACCGAGGTCAGGGCTCGCCGCACCTCCTAGTCGATCGCACCTCGGGCAAATGTCCCAGCGCCACCGGCATCCGTGCCTCGCCGTTCACCTGCGCTCTCCGTAACCTGAGGAGCAGCGGCAGCATGCTGCCTGCGTGCCCGTTCACTCATCTTTTCGGAGGAATCATGACCAACACGTACGACCGCCTCTTCGTCACCGACATGCCGAACATCGGCGAGGACTTCACCAATGAGGGTGACGCCGCCGGCCTTCCGACTCCGACGAACACCGGAGAACCGCTCGGCCTGGTCCGCAAGGAAGAGGTGCCGGAGAGCAAGATCCACATGAGTCATACCTGGATCTTCGAAACCGACGAAGCCCAGCACTGGGTGAACGAGCACGAGCACGACTACGACGAAATGCTCATCTGGACCGGCACCGACCCCGAGAACCCGACCGACCTCGGAGCGGAGCTCTACTTCGACATCGAGGGCGTGCGCCACACGGTCACCACTTCGGGATCCGTCTACATCCCCGCGGGGGTGCGCCACTGTCCGCTCGGATTCACCAAGGTGACTCGTCCGTTCAACTTCAGCGCACTGTCGCTGAGCCCGAGCTACGGTTCGGACGAGAACGCCGGCCTCATCGATCAGCTCGCCGCCGAGGGAAAGCTCTGATGGAGGACGAGGTGCGCCAGGCCGTCGAACTGTACGTCACCGGGGTGCGCGCGAATGATGCGGAGACGGTGAAACGTGCATTCAGCGAGGACGCGGTGATGTGGGGCTACCTCGGGCCCGACTATCTCACGCAGTCAGCCTCCTCCTTCGCCGACGATGTCGTCGCCACGGCTCCGGCACCGGACCCGGCATATCGCTATGAGATCCACAGCATCGAGGTGTTCGGCGAGATCGCCTCGGCAATACTCGACGAGAGGGCGTATCTGGGCGCGGATTTCCGCAACCACTTCGGCCTGGTCAGAATCGATGGGACTTGGCGCATCACGAGCAAGGTCTTCACCACGGTGTAGCCCGTCCATCGCGCACTCGTTCGCGGCCCCGGTCTTCGAGAAGAAGTCCGGGGCCGCGAACGTCTGCGACGAGCATCCGCGACAAGACACCGCAAAGCGGCCGCGGATCCCGAGGGGGATCAGCGGCCGCGAGCCTCAGACGGTGACGTGCCCGGTCAGTCGTGGCTGGAGTACTTCGGCGCCAGCGACAGTGCGCTGAAACGGAACGGGCGGTCCACGCGATTGAACCCGAGCGGGCAGTGCACCGTGCCCGCCGGAATGTATACGCACCCGGAAGTGGTGATGATGTGCCGCTCGCCATCGATGTCCATGTAGATCTCGGCACCGAGGTCACGCGGATCCTCGGGGTTCGAACCCGTCCAGATCAGCACTTCGTCGTAGTCGTGCACATGCGGGTTCACCCAGTGCACCGGCTCATCGGTTTCTTTCACCCAGATGTGGCTCATGTTGATCTGGCTCTCGGGCACGATATCGCTGTGCATGAGCCAGAAGCCCTCACCGAGGTTCTCTGGCTGCACCAGTCCGGCAGCCTCTCCCTCGTTGCTCATCTGGCCCGACTGGATCACGGGCATATCGCTCACGAAGAGACGCTGGTACTCGCTCGACATACTGTTCCTTTCGTCTGCGGCATCTGCATCGATGCCGCCATATTCGACGTTACGGCGGCCCCCCGAACCATACAACGGATTGCGAGGGTCACTGCCCGCGGCGTCAAGAGGAGTGCGCGACGTGGAGACTAGGCGGCAGGCCGTGCCGGCCTGCGCTGCCACGAAGTCCACAACGGGCGATACCCCATACGACACCAGAACGGCCCGGAGCGCGGATTGAGCGCCGCATAACCGAGCAGGATCCGGTCGTACCCGGCCAGGGCGGCCCTCGCGTGCGCGAAGCCCACGACCGCTTCTCCGATGCCGCCCCCGCGAACCGTCGGCCGCAGATACATCGCCTGGATATAGGCGAGCGGTCCACCTGCTGCACACTTCGCACGATGCTGCGCTCGATCGATCTCGAGGCTCAGGTACCCCGCCGGTCCGCCGGTCCCCTCGATCACCCAGGTCCACTCGGGATCCAGCGCCAGACGCTCCTCGATGCCCCGCTGCAGCACTCCCGCAGCACCCGCTCGGAGTTCTACCGCGCCGTGCAGGGCATCGTGCGCGAGCAGTTCTGCGTCCATTTCCCCGAGCAGCCGCGCATCGGCAGGGGTGGCCCGGCGCAACTCGATTCCGGCGCGCGACAGATGCGCCAGCACCGATCGCTCGTCGGCGCGCCTCCCGCCGACCCGGATCGCCGTGACGCCCACCTGCGCGAAGCCGCGCTGGAGCAGCGGCAGCACCAGGTCCGAGTCTCTGCTCGCCACCTGCACTTCGAGACTCGTCTCCCAGTCCCCCGCATCCTCGCGCGCGTCCAGGGACTCGGCGATCCACCGGCTCAGCAGTTCGGAAGCGGCCTCGGCCTCGCCATCCCAGGCGATCCTCATCTCGGATCTGGTGCATGCGCCCCACAGCGCATCCGGATGGTCCGGCGCGATCGAGGTGCGGCTGACCGCGGCGAGCGCGTGCACGACTCCATCGCGCTGCATCACCAACGCGTCGTGGTCGCCTCCCTGCTCGAACGCAGGCTCCGGAAGCTGCGAATCCATCGCGCGGGCGCGCCGCGAGATCCGTCGCAGAGCTGCGTCGAGCGCCGCGTCGTCCGGTCGCTGATCCTCGTTCTCCATGAATCTTCTCCATTCGCGCGGCGCCGTAGCTTTCGGGGTCAGATTTCGAGGCTACCGACTTCTGCGCTACTCCGACTTGTTTCTGCGGGTACAGCCCTTGGCATGCGCAGCACTCCCCCTTGAAGTGCGAGCAGAACATCTCCCAGACTGAAACCCAGTCAATGCGAAGATGGAGTGCACCGTGAGCAATCTCGAGCTGGTATCCGCCCACTATCTGGCGGGTGCGCGCGGCGACCTCAGCGCCATGATGGCCGGATTCGACGCGAGGATCACCTGGATCGAGGCGAGAGGCTTCCCGCTCGCCGGGGAGTACCACGGGACGAACGAGGTCCGTGATCGGGTGTTCGCGGCAATCGCCGAGGAATGGGAGGGCTTCGGTATGCGGGTCGACGAACTCTTCGAGTGCGGAGATACCGTGATCGCGCTCGGCCAGTATTGTGGCACTCATCGCATCACCGGGCGCGAACTCGATGCGCGCACGGTGCATATCTGGCGTCTCTCGGGCAACAGGATCATCGGTTTTGAACAGATCACAGACACCCTGCTCGTCGCTCAGGCGGCAGGTCAAGGCGAGGAGGCCGCATGAACACCACGACCGACGAGTACCCCGGGTTCCGTTCCGGGCGCAAAGCGCGAGATCTCGGCATCAGGATGGGGACGCTGGCCAACGGGCCGCGCAATGCCATCACCGATGTGGAGGGAGTGCGCGTGGGGCATACGACGCTGATCTCGGGAGAGGGCGATCTCGTCACAGGAGAGGGGCCGGTCCGCACCGGTGTGACGGTGGTGATCCCTCGTGAAGAACCGTGGAAGCATCCGCTGTACGCGGCACCGCACCGTCTCAACGGCAATGGCGAGATGACCGGGTTGGAGTGGGTTCGCGAGTCCGGCCAGCTGACCAGCTACATCGGGCTCACGAACACCCACTCCGTGGGGGTGGTGCGCGATGCGCTGGTCGCTCATGAGGGCACGACACGACCGGCGGGCGAGGAGTACTGGTCCCTTCCGGTGGTCGGCGAGACTTGGGACGGCGCGCTCAACGATCTGAACGGCTTCCACGTGCGCGAGACGCATGTCTTCGAGGCCATCGAGCACGCTCATGGCGGTCACGTGCCCGAGGGCAGTGTCGGCAGCGGTACCGGCATGATCGCGCACGGGTTCAAGGGCGGCATCGGCACGGCATCCCGTGTAGTGAGCGCCTCGGACGGCGGCTACACCGTCGGAGTCCTCGTGCAGGCGAATCATGGTCGTCGCGACCGTTTCGCGATCGAGGGCACGCTCGTCGGGCCGCGGATCCACCTGCCGAGCGATGAGGAGACCGGAGGCGAGGTGCGCGATGCGAGATTCACGACCAGGCTCCCCGAGGGAAGCGGTTCGATCATCGTCATCGTCGCCACCGATGCCCCGCTGCTTCCGCACCAGTGCGCCCGCCTGGCGCAACGGGCGACGCTGGGCATCGCTCGGATCGGTGGCGCAGGAGAGAACGGCAGCGGCGACCTGAGCTTCTGCTTCTCGACCGGCTCCGGCGAGATTCCGGCGGGATTCAGCGGAGGCGACGGCCCGCTCACCTATCCGCTCACTGCGCTCAGCAATGATCGCATCGACCCGCTGTTCTATGCGGCCATCGAGGCCACGGAGGAGGCGATCGTCAACGCGATGCTCGCCTCGGACACGATGGTGGGCATCAACGGCGCGACCCGCTACGGTCTTCCGCACGACCAGGTCCTGGCGCTGCTCGCCGAATAGCGTTCAAGTGCGCGGCATCGCAACGCGATGCAACGCACTCTCACGAGCACCGGCGTGCGATCCCGAGCCTCACCGGGATCGCACGCCTCTTCGCTGTGCCCTGCGACTACGCGACGGGCAGATCGAGGGTGTTCGCGAGCAGCCCCTGCGTATACGGATCCTTCGGAAGGTCCAGCACGGTGTCCGCATCGTCGTACTCGACGATCTCGCCGCGATTCAGCACGGCGACGTTGTGCGCGATGTTGCGCACAACGGCAAGGTTGTGCGTCACGAAGATCATTCCGAGTCCGTCCTTCAGCAGCGTCCGGAGCAGATCGATCACCGAGGATTGCACCAGGACATCGAGCGCAGATGTCACCTCATCGCAGATCAGCAGATCGGGCGACGCAAGCAGCGCTCGGGCGATAGCGACCCTTTGGCGCTGCCCGCCCGAGAGCTCGGCCGGGTACATCTTCGCCATCCGGACCGGCATTTCCACTCGTTCGAGGGCCTCGGCGATCTGAGCCTTGGCCGCGCCGCCGCGCACGTCGTGGAACAGCGCCAGCGGGGTGCGCAGGATTGTCTCGATATCGTGCCTGGGGTTGAGCGAACCGTAGGGGTTCTGGAAGATGTACTGCATCGCGCGTCGGTCCTCGTGACTGCGCTTCATCGAGGATGTCGCAAGCGCTGACCCGTTGAGCTGCGCCTCTCCCTCCCAGTTGTGATGCAGGCCGATCAGGCAGCGCGAGAGCGTGCTCTTCCCCGAGCCCGATTCGCCGACGATCGCGAGGCACTCTCCCGAGCGAACAGTCAGGTCGATCTCGTGCAGTACCTGCGTGTGCCCGTAGGAGGCATTGAGGTTCGTCACTCGCAGCAGCGGAACATCGGCTGCTCCGGCATCGGACAGCCGGTCGCCCTCCCACGGCGAGCGCACCTTCGTCGACGGTGTCGCCGCGATGAGCTGTTTCGAATAGGGGTGCTCCGGTTCGAGCAGCACCTTCAGGGCTCGACCGGTCTCCACGATGTGCCCATCCTTCATCACGATCGTCGAGTCGGCGACCTCGGCGACCACGGCAAGATCATGCGTCACGTAGATCGACGCGATCTGATACTCCGCGCACAGCTTCTTCACGAGTTCGAGCACCCGCATCTGCGTCGACACGTCGAGGCCGGTCGTCGGCTCGTCCAGCACGATGAGCCTCGGACGTGCGATCACCGCCATCGCGATCGCGATGCGCTGCTGCTGTCCGCCGGACAGCTCCCCCGCCCGACGTCTGATGAACGCGTCGTCGTTCGGGAGGCCGACTGCCGAAAGCACCTCACGAATCTGCTGGATCGCCTGGTCTCGCGGCAGATCGAGCGTCTCGAGAAGCTGCGTCGACAACCGCATCGACGGATTCAGCGCGGTGGCCGGATCCTGCGCCACATAGCTCACGATGCTGCGCCTCGCGGTTCGGAGACCGGCCGAGTCGAGCGCGAGAATGTCCGTGCCCTCGATGTCGATCGAGCCCTTCGTGATGCGCGCACCGGGCCGGGCGTACCCCAGCAGGGCGAGCGAGAGCGTGCTCTTCCCCGAGCCTGACTCCCCCACTATCCCGAGCACTTCACCGGCTTCGAGTGAGAAGCCGACATGCTCGATGATCGGTGTGCCGGTCGCCTCGATGGTCACCTCGAGATCGGAAACGGTTACTGCTGCCATGATTACTTCCCCTCGGTGCGAGCGATGACGCGCGCGCCACCCTCAGCGATCAGATTGCCGCCGACGGTGAACAGCACGATCATCACGATCGGTGCGAGCACGGCCCAGGGCTGGGTCGCGAGGCCCGTACGATTCTCACTGACCATCAGACCCCAGTCCGGCGTCGGCGGCTGAATGCCGTATCCGATGAAACTGATCGACGCGAGAATTCCCACGGCCCACATGAGGCGCACCCCGAGTTCGACGAGCAGCGGGGAGGTGATGTTCGGCAAGATCTCTCGGGCGATGAGCTTCCGGCCCGGTATTCCCACCGACTGCGCCCAGAGCACGAACTCCCGATGGCAGATCGGAATCGCAGCACCGCGGATCACCCGCGCGACCCCCGGGATCAGCGCAAGGACGACGAGGAAGACGAGCAGTGTCGGACTCGGTCCGAGCACCGAGACGAACATCAGTGCCATCAGCAGGCCCGGGAAGGCCAGCAGCACATCCATGAACCTCATCAGGATCGTATCGACCCAGCCTCGGTAGTATGCGGAGACCATGCCGATCGTGGCGCCGATTCCCACGGAGAGGACTGCGCTGAGCGGCGCCATCCAGGCAAGATAGAGCCCTCCGGAGAGCACCCGGGAGAACACGTCGCGGCCGAGCTGATCCGACCCGAGCAGCAGCCCGTTTCCCGGCGGCGCATACGGGGTCGTGATCGGATCCGTAGGCGCGTACGGGGCGAGAATGCGCCCGAACACTGCGAGCAGCGCAGTGACCACGACGAGTCCGATTCCCCATCGCACCTGCTTCGAGGAGAGGAACCGGGTGAGCGTTCGCGACCGCTCGCGCTCCGGCTGCACGAGATCGGGAAGGGCTTCGTTCTGCTGCGACATGATTATCCCTTTCGGCCGTTCGCACCGGAACCGGAGAACAGGTCGGCGATGAAGTTGAACACGAAGTACGCCGAGGCGATGATGAGGACCACTGCCTGGATCAGCGGGAGATCCCGGTTGCCGACGGATTCGACCAGGGTGAGACCGATTCCGGGGTAGGAGAAGAGATACTCGATCACGACCGTGCCGCCGATCAGAAAGGCGGCCACCAGGGAGGCCGCTGGAATGATCGGGGCGAGCGCGTTCGGCAGTGCGTGCCGGTAGAGAATGCGTCGGGTGCTCAGCCCCTTGAGCTGAGCGGTCTGAATGTACTCGCTGTTCATCACGTCGATGAACGAGACGCGTACGAGTCGCGACAGATAGGCGACGCCGCCGATGATGAGGGTCGCGACCGGCAGCACGAGCGCCATCGGGTGCCACCAGGGCATGTCCGCAGGAGGGATGAAGGCGACCGGCGGGAAGATTCGGAAGACGGTGGTGCCGAAGAGCGCGATCAGGACCGTCCCGAGCACGAATTCCGGAACCGCGTTGATCACCATCGACGTCCCCATGAACAGTTTGTCGAAGGCTTTGTCCTTGAGCTGCGCGGCGACCACGCCCACCACGAGCGCAATCGGGAGCATGATGACGAGGGCCAGCACGCCGAGCGTGAGTGAGTTGCGCAGGCGGAGTGTCAGCGTATCGGCGACCGGGATCCCGTTCGTCAGCGAGTTGCCCCAGTCGCCGCGCAGGATTCCGAGCAGCCAGTTCACGTACTGCTGCCAGAGCGGGAGATTCAGGCCGAGTTGTTCGCGGACCACCTCGAGTCGCTCGGGGGTGGCATTCACTCCGAGGATCACCTTCGCCACGTCACCGGGCATCGCCTGCGTGGCAAAGAAGATCAGGATCGACACGAGAAACAGGGTGAGCACCCCCTGCAGTGCTTTTCCGCCCCACTTCCGCCAGGCTCGAACGCGCGACGCGCGCTTGGCTCGGTCTCCTCCTCGCTCGGAGGAAAGGGCAATCATCTCAGTCATGCGCAGTTGACTCCTTCCGTTGGCTGGTCGCCCCACTGCGACGAACCCGAATCGTGTGTGTCACCCGACCCATCATTATCGTCCTCACGTCGACGTGCCCGCACAACGCGGGCACCCCCATCCTGCTCGCCTCGTCAATCAGCATGCTCGCGATGACAAACTGCCGAACCACACCGACAACAAAGCTAGAGGGACGGACAGCGAGCATTCGAGTGGAGTCGCGGAGGAATCATGGATCAGACGACGCAGCCCGCTTCTGCGGTCTCCATCTTTCCCGTGCACGACATCACCCCGCGAGAGGGATCGAGCGGAGCGCCGATGCTGCTCGTGGAATCCATCGACGATGAGGCCTTCCGCATGCCCCACCGTCATGCGTTCACGCAGCTGGTGCTCGTCGAGGCCGGCGCCGGGACTCATCACATCGATTTCACCCCGGTACCGATCCGGGCGGGTGAACTGCATCTGCTCGCACCGGGTCAGGTGCACGAGTGGCATGCGGAAGTCGGCCTGAAGTGCACGGCGCTCATGTTCTCCGAGGACGTACTCGATCCGATCGGGGTGCTCCCTGACCGGCTGCGAGAGCTGCTCCTCCTGGGGTCAGCGCCCATCGCCCCCTCGGCGGAGGGGCTCGCACAGATCCATCGTCTGTTCGAGGCGTTGGCCGGAACCGCCTCGATCCACAGCGCCCGACACCTGCTCGCGGCGCTGCTGCACGACTGCGCCGATGCGGCCGACGGTCGAGGCCAGATCCTCGCCCATTCTTCGCTCACCCGCGAGTTTCTGCGGCGAGTGCTGCGTCAACCGGACGCCCGGCTGACGGTCGCAAAGTGCGCGGCGCTGCTGAGCGTCACGGCAGGCTACCTTGCCGAGCAGGTCGTCGCCGACACCGGATCGACTCCGAGCCGCATTCTGCGAACCGCCGTCGCCCGGGAGGCCCAGCGCATGCTGAGCGGTACTGAGATGAGCGCAGCGCAGATCTCGAGCCGACTCGGGTTCAACGAGGCCTCCTACTTCTCCCGATTCTTCCGAAGGGAAGTCGGGTGCACCCCCACCGAGTATCGAGATCTCGGTGCTCACGCGGTCACCCGCGCACGAAAGGAACGCCATGCAGGCTGAGCTGCTGTTCGAACGGGCAACTCTCTTCGACGGGAACGAGCTCGCGGGCTCCCCGGTGTCCATCGCCGTCGCCGACGGCGGAATCATCGCGGTGAGCGAGGAGCCGCTCGATCACCTCGCGGGGCCGGGCACGGTGCGACGAGACCTCGAGGGCGGGTTCATCATGCCGGGGCTCGTCGACGTGCACAATCACCACGCCGTCGCGGGACGCGCAGAGCTCTTCGAACTGCGCTTGCCGATCGGCGCATCGGTTGACGAGATCCTCTCCGCGGTGGCGGGGCATGCGGCAGGACTGCCTGAGGATGCGTGGATCACGGGCGGGCCATGGGGCACGAATCTGCTCGCGCAGCTCCACACACCCGAATCGCTCGCCCGCCTGGACCAGGCCGCAGGCGGGCGCCCGGTGATCCTCGTCGAGGACAGCAGACACAACCGCTGGGTCTCGAGCGAGGCCATGCGCAGAGCGGGCATCATCGGCGGCCCGCACGCGAAAGATGAGGGCATCCTGTTCGACCCGCGTTCGGGCGCTCCCACCGGCATCCTGCTCGAAGGGGCCGGACTGCTCGCCGAGCGAGCGCTCGCCGGAGAGGGTGGTGTCAGCGACGCCCAGCATCGCGCCGCCTCGCAACACGGAATACGCATCCTGAACAGCTTCGGTGTCACCGCCTTTCAGGATGCGGCCGCGTCGCTCCCGATCCTGCGGGCGCTGAAATCCCTGGACGACGACGACGAACTGCACGCGTGGGTGGTCACGTCGCTGACGATCAATGACGACATCTTCGGTTTCTCCCCCATCGGGCAGGCGCTGATCGATGTGGCGGAACCGTTCCGGACCCGACATCACCGGCCGGATTTCGTGAAGATCTTCCTCGATGGCGTGCCGCCGGCCAGAACCGCCGCCTTCCTCGAACCGTACTTGCCCGATGATGCGCATGGGCATGAGTTCACCGGATCGCTCACCATTCCGCATGACAGGTTCAGCGACCTCGTGCAGGAGCTCGCCGCTCAGGGGTTCGGCGTGAAAGTGCACTGCGCCGGCGATGCCTCCGCGCGGGCGGTGCTCGACGCGGCCCAGCGGCTCAGGGCTTCGGGAGACACCTCAACGCGCGTCCACATCGCTCACGGGCAGATCCTCGCCGAATCCGACATCCCGCGACTCGCGAAGCTGCAGGTGACCGCGGACATGTCCCCGTTCATCTGGTTCCCAGGGATCATTCCCACAGCGCTCACCCAGGTGCTGCCCGCGCACATCGCTTCGAGGATCCAACCGACCCGCGACCTCACCGAGGTGGGGGCGTTGCTCGCAATGGGATCGGACTGGCCGGTCAGCCCGACGCCCAACCCGTGGGTGGGCATCCACGGGCTGGTCACCAGGGCAGACCCGTTTCGCACGACCCCGGGCACTCTCTGGCCCGAACAGGCGCTCACTCTGACCGAAGCGCTGCGCATCTGCACCTCGAACGGCGCTGAGGCGATGGGCCTCGGAGAGGTGACGGGCCGGGTCGCTCCGGGCTACTCGGCTGATCTCATCCTGCTCGATCGGAACCCATTCGAGCAGGACCCTCTGATGCTGGTCGACACGAGCGTCCGGGAGACGTGGTTCAGGGGTCGTGCAGTGTTCCGCCACGATGCCTAGGCAGGTCAAGCGTGGACCGGGTCTGATCCTGCTGCTGGGCCTGCTCGAAGCGTTCGGTCCGCTTTCGATGGACCTGTACATGCCTGCGCTGCCCGAACTCGCGCAGTCGCTCGGAACCACCGATGCGCTCGCGCAGATGACGATGGCCGTGTGCATGATCGGACTCGGGGTCGGTCAGCTCATCGCCGGTCCGCTCAGCGACAGATTCGGTCGGAGACGGCCCCTGCTCGCAGGGGTCGTAGCGTTCACGGTGCTCTCCGTCGCCTGTGCGCTCGCGCCCACGATCGAGTGGCTGCTGGTGTTTCGGGCGTTGCAGGGAGTCGGAGGGGCTGCGGGCATGGTGATCACGCTTGCGATCGCCCGCGATCTCTACGCGGGGGTCGAACTCTCTCGCATGCTCTCCTGGCTCGCGCTGGTAGGCGCCACGTCGCCGATCGTGGCTCCTCTTCTCGGTGGTTGGCTCGCCGCTTTCATGGACTGGCGAGGCATTTTCCTGGTCCTGGGTGGGCTTGGTGCCGCGTTGCTCGCAGCCGCGACCTTCGGTCTGCCTGAGTCGCATCCTCCCGGGGCGCGAACGAGCCGCGGGGGCATGCTGCTCCGCGACGCGCGCGTGCTGCTCCAGCCCGGATACTTCCGATACATCCTGATCATTTCTTCGGTATCGGGGATCGCGTTCTTTGCCTATCTATCCATGTCGAGCTTCGTCCTGCAGAACGGCTTCGGGGTGTCGCCCCAGATTTTCGGCGTGCTCTTCGCGTCCGGCTCCATCTGCAATGTCATCGGCTCCCAGACGAATCGGGTGCTCGTCGGCAGGTTCTCACCCCTCCAGCTCTATCGGGCGGGCATCGTGATCGCGTTCGTCGGCGGACTTCTCGCGGCGCTGAGCGCGATCCTCACGCTCGGTATGTGGCCGTTTCTCGCGGGGCTCGGTCTCTATCTCGTCTCCACCGGATTCTCGCTTCCGAATCAGCACACGCTCGCGCTCGATCGCCATGGCGACCGCGCGGGCTCTGCTGCCGCACTCCTCGGCATGTCATCGCTGATCGTCGGACCGATCGTGGCTCCGCTCGTGTCCGTCGGCGGGATCACCGCGACCGCGCTCGGCCTCACGATGCTCTCCGCCAGCACGGTCGTGCTCGTGATCGGTCTCGCGACGCTGCGGGAGCGATCTGCCTGACGCTCCCGGAGACGGGAAATGGGGCGGAAGTCGCCTTCCGCCCCATTTCCCGTCCGTGCGGCTTATTCGACCGTCACGTTGGTGACCATGTAGGCCGTGCGGCCGTAGAGGTCGGGTTCGAGGCCCTTGACGTTCGAGCGGTGAACGGTGATGTTCTGCCCGAAGACCGGGATCAGGTAGCCCCCGCGCTCGTACTCGATCGTCTGTAACTGCTGAATGATGTCGCACTGCGCCACCGGATCCGCCGTCTTGTAGAGTTCGGTCGCGAGTGCGTTGTACTCGGCGTCGTCGAACCATGTGCCGTTCTCCGATCCGCCGGGCATGAAGTGAGCCTTCGCGGTCGTCTCGTAGGGGCTCGACGTGAAGCTGATGAAGAACGGCCACTCGAGCCACCGGTCGAGGAAGGTCCCGACATCGAGCTTCCGCACGGTCATGTTCAGTCCGGCCTTCGAGGCATCATCGGCGATGAGCTGGGCCATTTCCATCATGCCCGGGAACGCTCCGTCGGTGACGAGCTCGATCGAGGCTCCCTCCGCACCGGCTTCGGCCAGCAGCTTCTTGGCGCCCTCGATGTCCTGGGTGCGCTGTGGCACGTCGGGCGGGGTGCATGCCGTGTTCTTGCCGATGAAGTCGTTCGCGACGGTGGCGTAGCCGCCGAAGGCATTGTCGACGATCCGTTCGCGATCGACCGCGAGCCGAAGCGCCTCCCGCACCTGCTGCTCGTCGAACGGGGCTTCCTGCGTGTTCATGGCGATGATCGGGTATGCCGCGGTGTCGCTGAGCAGCAACTCGAGATTCGGGTCGCTCTCGAGCGCCGGCATCTCCGGGAAGGGGATGCCCTGAGCCACGTCGATCTGGCCGCCCCTGACCGCGTTGGTCACGGCGTTCTGCTCAGTGAAGTAGGCGATCGTGAGGTTCTCGATCTTCGGTTTCTCGCCCCAGTAGTCCTCGAAGCGGGTGAACTTCGCTTCCTGCCCTGGCGTGAATGAATCGAGCACGAATGGCCCCGTGCCCCAGGGCTTTTCGACAGTGCCGCCGTCGCGGATGCTGCGCATGCTGATGCGCTCCATGGCGAGCATCTGAGGGACGAGACCGAACGGTTCCTGCAAGTTCAGCTTCAGTGTGTGATCGTCGACCACCTCGATGTCGTCCGGACTCTTCAGCCAGTCGACCTGAGTCGCGTAGGTGAACGCGTTCTCGGGATCGATCATCCATCGAAGACTCTCCGCCGCATCCTCTGCGATGAACTCCTCGCCGTTCTGCAGCTTCACACCCTCGCGCAGCTTGACGGTCCAGACCTCGTTCGTTTCGTTCGGCTCGATCGTCTCCGCGAGCACGTACTTGACCGAACCGTCGCTGTCTCGCTCCACGAGCCCCTCGTAGATCTGACGGAACAGCGCGCTGCTCGAGGTGGATCCCTGGAATTGATAGGGGTTGGTGGTGTCGCCCGTGCTGCCGACCATGCCGATCGTCAGCTGACCGCCGCCTTCGCCGCCGCCCGCCCCGCCGTTCGTGGGTGGGGAGCAGCTGGTGAGCACGAGTGAGAGCGCGATCGCCGTCATCGCGGCGAACTTCACGCCCTTTCGGGTGTTGAATCGATGTTTCATGATGTGGTGTCCTCCTTGACACATACTCTGGCGTCTCCCGCGACGCCGAGAGGCGTGCATTTCTCATGCTCCACAACGAGGATGTTCGCGATCAAGCGCTCCGCGGGCACTGTACCGCACGGAACAATTGCCGTGCGGGGAACGTCAATGGTCTCGCGAGAGGCGCGATGCCCGGCCGGGCGAGCGCTGATCCGCTGCGGAAACCAAGGGGCGAAATCGAATCCTGGCGCAATCGCTCCCGAATCGTATACGATCTGAAGCAGACCCGGTTCGCATCCGGATCACGGATCCACTCGACGCAACGGAGGCCAAGTGCTCGATCAGACAACCCGCGAGGCGATCGCCGAAGAGCTGGTGCAGGCGGACCGCGACCGCACCGTGCTCCCCCGCCTCACCGCGAGATACCCGGAGATGGAGATCGAGGACTCGTACGCGATCCAGAAGATCTGGAGCGACCGGCGCATCTCGCAGGGCGCGCGCCTTGTCGGACACAAGATCGGGCTCACGTCGAAGGTGATGCAGGTGGCGACAGGGATCACCGAACCGGATTACGGAGTGATCCACGACGACATGGTCTTCGAATCCGGCTCCGTGCTCGAATTCGACCGCTTCTCGAACGTGCGCATCGAAGTCGAACTGGCCTTCGTGCTCGCGAAGCCGCTGTCGGGTCCGAATACGACCATTTTTGATGTACTCGATGCGACCGCCTACGTGGTGCCCGCGCTCGAAGTCCTGAATTCGCATCTCGAGTTGGAGGGGCGCACCATCGTTGACACGATCAGCGACAATGCCGCGATGGGCGCGATGGTGCTCGGTGGTCGCCCGGTCGGAGTCGACGAGGTCGACCTTCGCTGGGTCTCTTCGCTTCTGTACCGCAACGAGACCATCGAAGACTCGGGCGTCGCCGGCGCGATCCTCGGCCATCCCGCCATGGGCGTCGCCTGGCTCGCGAACAAGCTCGCGCAGCACGGCCAGTCGCTCGATGCGGGGGAGATCATCCTCGCAGGATCGTTCACCAAGCCGATGTGGGTCGAGCGCGGGGATACCGTACACGCCGAATACAGTGGATTGGGGTCAGTTACATGCCGGTTCGTCTAGATCTTCCGCCCACCCTGATGGATCGCATGCGGTCCACGGATCGACCCCTGATCGGCCTCTGGGCATGTGCGGGAAGCGCGATCACCGCCGAAATCGTCGCCGGAAGCGGCTGCGACTGGGTGCTGATCGATGCCGAGCACTCCCCCAACAGCCTCGAGTCGCTGCTGGCCCAGCTGCACGCGGTCTCGTCGTATCCGGTCTCTCCAGTCGTGCGCCCACCCTACGGCGACACGGTGATCCTCAAGCAGGTCCTCGATCTCGGAGTGCAGAATCTTCTCGTGCCGATGGTCGATTCGGCCGAACAGGCGGCGGAGATCGTGCGCGCAGTGCGATACCCGGTGGACGGCGTGCGCGGCGTCGGATCCTCGCTCGCCCGTTCGGCGCGATGGAACCGGGTGGAGGGCTACCTCGCGCGTGCAAACAAGACGATCAGCCTCACCGTGCAGATCGAATCGGCGACCGCGGTCTCGAACGTCGAGGGAATCGTGTCCACGGAGGGGGTCGACGCACTCTTCGTCGGACCGGCGGACCTCGCAGCCTCGATGGGCTATCTGGGTCAGCAATCGCACCCCGAGGTGACCGAGGCGGTGCTGCACACGATCGCTGCCGGCCAGGCCGCAGGCAAGCCCGTCGGCGTCAACGCCTTCGTGCCGGCCGATGCCGATCGCTACCTCGAAGCAGGTGCCTCGTTCGTCGCAGTGGGGGCCGATGTGGCGATCCTCGCACGGCAGACCGAGGCGATCGTGGACCGGTTCATTCCGTCGCCAGGCAGCGACGATGCGCCTGCGGTACCACGCGCTTCGTACTAGCCGCAGACCGCGTTGATCGGACGCCCGGGAATCCTTCGGGGAACGGCCTTCATGGACCCTTTCCAAAACCACACAGATCGTATATCATTTCAGATATAACAACGGAGTAGACGAGAGCAGGATATGAGCCACCAGAACGAGCGGCTGGGAATCGATACGCCAGGCAAGATCATCGCCGTGCACCTGAACTACCCCTCGCGCATCGCCCAGCGAGGTCGCACGCCCGAGTTCCCGAGCTACTTCTTCAAACCGTCGAGTTCGCTCGCCCCCACCGGAGGCGCCGTCGAGCGCCCCGCAGGCACCGAACTGCTCGCCTTCGAGGGAGAGATCGCACTCGTCATCGGCGCACCCGCACGCTGGGTCTCGCCAGAGGACGGGTGGCGGCACGTCGCACAGGTCACCGCGGCCAACGACCTCGGTCTCTATGACCTGCGCGCTGCAGACAAGGGATCGAACGTGCGCAACAAGGGCGGAGACGGCTATACGCCGATCGGCCCGGTCGCCATCAGCACCGAAGGCATCGGCGAAGACCAGTGGCGCGTGCGCACCTGGGTCAACGGCGAACTCGTGCAGAACGACACCAGCGACACTCTGAAGTTCCCCTTCGGGCAGCTCGTCGCCGACCTCTCGCAGCACATGACGCTCGAGACCGGCGACGTGATCCTGACCGGCACTCCCGCCGGCAGCTCCGTCCTCATCCCCGGAGACGTCGTCGAGGTCGAGGTCGATGCGCCCGCCGTCGAGGGTGCGCCGACCACCGGCCGACTGGTCACCACCGTGACACAGGGAACGCACGCATTCGGCGATTTCGGCAACAGGCCGAGAGTCGACGATCTGCAGCGCATCGAAGCATGGGGCAGCGAAGAAGCACACGCGGCAGCGGTCGAGGCGGGTCGTGCGAGCCGCTTGGAGGCCGCGAGTCCGCTGACCGATGAAATCCGGGAACTGCTCGACGGCGTGGCTGTCGCCACGGTCTCGGCGGCACTGCGCAAACGCGGGTACGTCGACATCTTCATCGACGGGGTCCACCCGAACCACGAAAACGACCGAATCCTCGGAACCGCGAAGACCCTGCGCTTCATCCCCTTCCGCCCTGACCTCTTCACGGCGCACGGCGGTGGATTCAACGCGCAGAAGCGCGCCTTCGACACCGTGAACGCGGGAGAGGTACTCGTCGTCGAGGCACGGGGCATTCCTTCCACAGGCACCGTGGGTGACGTGCTCGCCCTGCGCGCGCAGTACCGTGGGGCCGCAGGCATCGTCACCGACGGCGGAGTGCGCGACTTCGCCGCCGTACAGGAGTTCGAGATCCCCGTCTTCTCGCAGGGCGCGCACCCGAGTGTGCTCGGCCGTCGCCATGTACCGTGGGAGGTCGACGTGACGATCGCCTGCGGCGGCGCCGCAGTGCAGCCAGGCGACATCATCATGGGCGATCGCGACGGCGTGATCGTCATTCCCCCGTCCCTGCTGGACGAGGTGGCGCGGGAAGCAGCCGAGCAGGAGCACGCAGACGCCTGGGTGGCGGATCAGGTCGCGCACGGCGCGCCAGTGGACGGACTCTTCCCGATGAACGCCGAGTGGCGGGCACGGTACGATGCCGAGCGCTCAGCGCGCGGAGATCGAGGATAATCGTGTCCTCCGAGTCGAAGTCAGAGCGCGCCTACCGTTTGATCCGAAGCAGGATCGACAGTGGCCAGTACGTGCCCGGCTTCCGTCTCGTGCTCGCGCCCATCGCGCAAGAGCTCGACATGTCCGTGGTGCCGGTGCGCGAGGCGATCCGACGCCTCGAAGCAGAACAGCTCGTCACGTTCGAGCGCAACGTCGGAGCCCAGGTGTCCCTCGTCAAGGAGACCGAGTACCTGCACACGATGCAGACCCTCGCCTTGGTCGAGGGCGCGGCAACCGCGCTCGCGGCGCCGAGCATCTCTGCCGACCAGATCCGTCGCGCACGAGAGATCAATGCGACGATGAGCGAATCGTTGAGTGCATTCGATCCTCGCAGATTCACCGAACTGAACCTGGATTTCCACAGCGTCCTCTTTGAAAGCTGCCCGAACCCTCACATCCTCGACCTCGTGCACCGCGGATGGAATCGCATGAAAGTACTGCGGAATTCTTCGTTCAGCTTCGTTCCGGGACGAGCGCAGGAATCCGTCGAAGAGCATGAAACGATTCTCAGGATGATCGAGGATCGCGCGCCGTCCGCGGAGATCGAAGCCGTCGCCCGCGCGCACCGAACGGCCACCCTCGACGCGGTGCTCGCCTACTCCGACGAGCACCGTCACGCAGGCGAACGAGAAGCCGCTCCCGCCGCCTGACCGCACATTTTCACATCCCCACCATTCACACGACTGGAGAGAAATCATGACCCACCAGAAGCCAGCAGGGCTGCCCGACAAGATCCAGCTCTTCATCGACGGCGCCTTCGTCGACGCCGAGGACGGCGCACAGTTCGATGTCATCGAACCCGTCTCGAACGAGGTGTACATCAAGGCGGCTTCGGCCAGCAAGGCCGATGTCGACCTCGCCGTCGCCGCTGCGAAGCGCGCGTTCGACGAGGGCACCTGGCCGAAGATGCTCCCCCGCGAACGGTCCCGCATCCTGCACAAGGTCGCCGATATCGTGGAGTCGCGCGACGATCAGCTCGCCCTTCTCGAAAGCTGGGACTCCGGTCTGCCGATCACCCAGGCGAAGGGTCAGGCGCGTCGTGCCGCAGAGAACTTCCGCTTCTTCGCCGATCTCATCGTTGCCGAGCACGACAATGTGACGAAGGTTCCCGGTCGCCAGATCAACTACGTCAACCGCAAGCCCAAGGGCGTCGCGGGCCTCATCACTCCGTGGAACGTGCCGTTCATGCAGGAGTCCTGGAAGCTCGCCCCGGCGCTCGCCACCGGAAACACGGTGGTGCTCAAGCCCGCGAGCTACACCCCCCTCTCGGCCGCACTGTGGCCCGAGATCTTCCGCGAGGCGGGGGTTCCCGACGGCGTCTTCAACCTGATCCTCGGATCAGGCGGTGTCGCAGGCGACGCACTCGTGAAGCACCCCGACGTTCCCCTGATCTCCTTCACCGGAGACAGCTCGACCGGTGCGATGATCTCGACCAACGCGGCACCCTTCCTCAAGGGCCTCTCGCTCGAACTCGGCGGCAAGAGCCCCTCTGTCGTCTTCGCCGACGCGGATCTCGAGGAGGCGCTCGACGCCACGGTGTTCAGCGTCTTCAGCCTGAACGGCGAGCGGTGCACCGCAGGCTCACGTGTGCTCGTCGAGCGTTCTATCTACGACGATTTCGTGGCCCGCTACGCCGAGCGCGCGAAGAACATCGTCATCGGGCTCCCCTCCGACCCCGCCACCGAGGTCGGTGCGCTCGTGCACCCAAGTCACTTCGAGAAGGTCATGAGCTACGTCGAGATCGGGAAGTCCGAGGGGCGTCTCGTCGCCGGAGGCGGTCGCCCGGAGGGCTTCCCCGAGGGCAACTACGTCGCCCCCACCGTGTTCGCGGACGTGGCTCCCGGTGCCCGCATCTTCCAGGAGGAGATCTTCGGGCCGGTCGTGGCGATCACCCCGTTCGACACCGATGAAGAGGCGCTGGAGCTCGCGAACGACACCAAGTACGGCCTCGCGGCGTACGTGTGGACGTCGAACCTGAAGCGCGCGCACAACTTTGCGCATGGCATCGAGTCGGGCATGGTCTGGCTCAACTCGAACAATGTCCGCGACCTGCGCACTCCGTTCGGCGGAGTGAAGGCCTCCGGGCTCGGTCGCGAGGGCGGCTACCGCTCGGTCGATTTCTACACCACGGCCCAGTCGATCCAGATCACGCTCAACGAGGCGCACAGTCCTCGTTTCGGTGCGACTGGAAAGTAAGCCATCGGGGCGGCGGCTCGAATGCGCCGCCGCCCTCATCCCAGCAGCCATCCCATACTCAACGCAAGGAAGCACATCATGGCAAAACTCAACCAGAGCGACAAGACGTCGTCGGGTTTCTGGGTCACGAAAGAGGCCCCGATCGAGTCCGACAATCCAGTCGCCACCCCGACCTCGCCCGCGCCCGACATTCTTCGCTGCGCCTACATGGAGCTCGTGGTCACCGATCTCGCGGCCTCGCGGCATTTCTATGTCGACGTGCTCGGACTCTACGTGACCGAGGAAGACGACGAGACGATCTACCTCCGCTCCACTGAGGAGTTCATCCACCACAACCTCGTCCTGCGCAAGGGGCCGATCGCTGCGGTCGCCGCATTCTCGTACCGCGTCCGCTCGGAAGAGGACCTCGACAAAGCCGTCGCCTTCTACTCGGAGCTCGGCTGCGAGGTGCGCCGCAATTCCGAGGGCTTCGTCAAGGGAATCGGCGACTCGGTGCGTGTCCTGGATCCCCTCGGCTTCCCGTACGAGTTCTTCTTCCAGACCGAGCACGTGGAACGACTCTCGTGGCGCTACGACCTGCACAAGCCGGGCGAACTCGTTCGCCTCGACCACTTCAACCAGGTCACCCCGGACGTCCCGCGCGCCGTGCGCCACTACCAGGATCTGGGCTTTCGCGTCACTGAGGACATCCAGGACGAGGACGGCACCGTGTACGCCGCGTGGCTGCGTCGCAAGCCGACTGTTCACGACACCGCCGCGACCGGCGGCGACGGGCCCCGCATGCATCACGTCGCATTCGCTACGCACGAGAAGCACAACATCCTCGCGATCTGCGACAAGCTCGGCGCACTGCGCATGAGCGACCGAATCGAGCGCGGACCGGGCCGCCACGGCGTCTCGAACGCGTTCTACCTGTACATTCTCGATCCCGATGGCCATCGCGTCGAGATCTACACCCAGGACTACTACACGGGCGATCCGGACAACCCGGTCGTCACCTGGGACGTGCACGACAATCAGCGCCGGGACTGGTGGGGCAACCCCGTGGTCCCCTCGTGGTACACCGAGGCCTCGTTGGTGCTCGATCTCGACGGCAATCCGCAGCCGGTCGTCGCTCGAACCGACAGCAGCGAGATGGCGGTGACGATCGGCGCAGACGGGTTCTCGTACACCCGCGAGGGCGACGATGTGAAGGGCTTCAAGCTCGGCGAGACGCTCTAGTCGCCGTCGGGATCGACACCGACATACACGACGCACGAGACGTCGAACACACTCTCGAAGTCAGGTCCGGGGCCGCTGCGCCCCGGACCTTTCGCGTGGCAACGACCGGGGGACGACGCGGTTCAGTGCGGCATCAGGAGCATTGCGAGGATCATGACCGCCATCGCACCTGCCTCCACCGCGCTGTGCACCCGCTTCCGCACCACTGCACGCGCACCGATCGCAAGCAGGAGGGCGAGCAGCAGCCAGGCGAGAAGAGCAGGAGCCGCCGAGAGCAAGCCGGTGGAGCCGTGTCCGGCATGCGCGCCTTCTGGTGCAGGGCCCGGGGAGGCTCCGTGCCAGAGGATGAGCCACGCGGTCATCGGATACGCGAGAGCGGACGCAGTCATCGCGGCCCGCTGTTCCCGAAACGCTGTCGCGCCGTCCGACTCGTCGGGGGTGCCAGGCTTTCCGTTCAGGCGCAGTTCGAGCCCGAGCAGCAACCCGGCGAACATGAGCAGCAGCGCCCAAAACAGTGCGGGAAGCAGACCGAGAAAGGCGAGGTCGAGCATCGCCGCGAACATGATCGCCGCTGAGATCACCGCGATCCATTTGCGGGCGAGCAAGGCTCCCCCGAGGCATACTGCCCCGGCGCCCACCATCGCGAGACCTGCGACAGGAAACATGCGCACTTCCTCAGGCTCGCGGCACCGGCGCCGCTGTCGGACTCGTTCCTCTCATCATGCCCGATGCCCCGAGTCGATACTGCGCCCGTCCCGATGCCCTGCACCCTGAGCACAGCCTCCCTCGCTCCGAGACAAGGCGAGGCGGTGAGCGGCCTCCGCGAGCGTCGGACAGCGAACCCTCGCGAGCGGGATGGCTCCGATCGGTTCGGGTTGAAACATGACTATCGCATCACAAATTTATTTCATTAATACTTTTTCTGTACTCAATGTCTAGACATTGAATCTGGAGTGTGATTCACTTTCGAATGCTCGCCCTCGAGCGATCCATTCAATGCCGAAAGGAACCCTCATGCTCTTCACTCGACGCACCGGGAAACGCCTCGCAGCAGGCACGGTGGCCATCGCGGCCGCACTCTCGCTCGCCGCCTGCACCGGACCCGATGCCGCACCTCCCGCGAACGACGGCAACGGCGAGATCAACCGCAGTATCGTCTTCGACTACCCCTACACAATGCTTCCGGTCTACCCGGTCGTGCTCTCCGCAGCGCAAGAGGAGGCCGACGCCGCCGGCTACGAACTGCTCACCACCGAGGACGAGGGATCGCTCGACAAGCAGGTCGCGAACCTGAACACGCTCATCACGCGGGGGGTCGGGGCGGTCGTTTCCTTCCCGATCGAGACGAGCGCACTCGACTCCGTGCGACAGCAGGCCCAGGGTGCCGGAGCAAAGTGGATCACCTACGGCGGCAACATGGAAGGCGAGGACGGCTCACTCGATCTCGCGAACACGGCCTCGGGCGAGCTCGCCGCACAGGCGCTGGGCGACTGGCTCGACGCGCAGGGCATCACCAGCGGCACGGTCCTCGTGCTCGGCAACGACACCGTCGAACTGGGCCGCCAGCGCACCGACGGCATGCGAGCGGGTCTGAAGAAGTACGCCCCCGGCCTGAAGGTCGTCGAGGAGCTGGCGCTCGGCTCCGACGAGGGCGCCGCCGTGACACAGGCGAAGCTCGTCGCGGATCCCACGATCGACTACGTGATCGCCGTCAACGACGACACTGCGGTGGGTGCGGCCATCGCGTTCCAAGAAGCAGGCAAGGATGTGGCCACCACGTTCATCGCCGGGAACGACGGCGCCCCGAACGTGCTGAAGGACATCAAGGACGGCAACGGATACGTCAAGGCGACCATCGCACTCAACCTCTCCGACATCGGTCGAGCACTCGTCAAGGTATCCATCGCCGCGATCGAGGGCACGGGAGAAACCACCTACGTCACCAATCCGGTGCTCGCGACGAAGGACTCCCCCGAACTCGACGAGCTGATCGCACAGTTCGACTGATCATGACGCAGAGCTCCCAGTCCACCAGGACACAGGAGATCCTCACCGTCCGCGGGGCCGTGAAGCGCTACGGCGCTTTCGCGGCCCTGCGGGGCGTGGATCTCTCCGTTCGCCGAGGATCGATCCACGCACTCCTCGGGCACAACGGCGCAGGCAAGTCCACGTTGATCGAGATCATCGGCGGGGCGAACCAGCTCACCGAAGGCTCGATGGAGTTCGAGGACGGGCCGCTGCAGCTCAGCAGCCCTCGCGAAGCGAATTCTCTCGGCATCTCGGTGATCCACCAGCACCTCAGCCTCGTCGATTCCCTCACGGTCGCCGACAACATCTTTCTCGGCGAGGAGATCTCGCGCATGGGACTGCTGCGCCGTCGAGACCAGGTCGCCGAAGCGCAACGGGCACTCGAGCGCGTCGGCGCGAACTGCCGACCGCAAGACCTCGTCGCCCAGCTCTCGGCAGCGCAGAGACAACTCGTCGAGATCGCGAAGGCGCTCAGGCGCGACACCCGGCTCCTGATCCTGGACGAACCGACCGCGGCGCTCTCCGACACCGAATCGCAGCGCCTCGGCTCGCTCATCCTGCAATTGCGGGACGAGGGTCTCGGCATCATCTACGTCACGCACCTCCTGCAGGAGGTCGAGCGACTCGCCGACGATGTGACCGTGCTCGAAGACGGCACGGTGTCGCATACGGGATCCGCACAGAACCTCACGAGGGACGATCTCGTGCGACTCATCTCGGGAGACCGGGTCTCGCACCCGGTGCTGACCGAAACCGCACAATTGCGTGTCGTGGCCCGCGCCGAAGGCACGCAAGCCATCGAGACCGAGGCACTCTCTGGAGACGGGTTCGGCCCCATCGATCTCGCGATCGCCCCGGGAGAGGTCGTCGGCCTCTTCGGAATGCTGGGGTCGGGGCGCGGCGAGCTCCTCGAGACGCTCGGCGGCGCACGACGGGCAAGCTCCGGCGCGATCGGATACGAAGGCAGGCGCACCTCCTTCTCGTCACCGGCTCGGGCCGCGCGCGCGGGAGTGCACCTCGTCGGAGCCGACCGCGCGCGCAGCGGAGTGCTGCACGGCATGAGCGTCTTCGATAACCTGCTCGTCGCCGCGCTTCCGAGGCTCAGCCGCGGAGGTCTGCGCACGCCGCGCGCCGAGCGTCATCTCTACGACGAGGCGGTGCGCGCGCTCGACCTTCGCGCAACCGCGCGCTCCATGATCGGGACGCTCTCGGGCGGCAATCAGCAGAAGGTGATGCTCGGACGCGCCGCATATGCATCGGCCCAGCCCATGGCGCTGCTGCTCGACGGACCCACCCAGGGAGTAGATGTCGGCGCCCGAGCCGACATCTACCGCAGCCTGCGCGAACTCGCGGAACTGCGCGGAGTCGCCGTGCTCTTCTCCTCGACAGACCCCGAGGAGATGCTCGACCTCGCGGATCGCATCCTCGTCGTGCGGCAGGGCTCGATCGTTGCCGAACTCGACGCTCGCGATGCCACCGATACGCAGATCATCGCACTTGCCTCACACGGCGCGCCCGTGGATGCCCACGAACCCCCTCTTCCCCCAGCTACTGAGAACGCCGGAACATCATGACCCTCACCACTCACTCGCCCGCCCCGTCTCAATCGGAGACCGAACGAATCCCGCTCGCCCGCCGGCTTCGAGCGGGAGCCATGCAGCACATCCTGCTGCTCGGACTCCTCGCCCTCGGACTCGTCTTTCAGCTGCTCACCGGCGTGTTCCTGAACTCCGGCAACATCCGGGGCATCCTGCTCGACAGCGCCGTACTGCTCATCGTCTCCGTACCCGCCGCGCTGCTCCTGATCTCCGGGTACGTCGACCTGTCCATCGGTTCCGTCGTGGGCCTCGGGGGAATCACCGCGGCAACACTCCTCACTCAGGGCGTGCCGACCGTGGCGGCGATCCTCGTCGCGCTGCTCGCCTGCGCCGCAGTCGGGCTCCTGAACGCAGTGCTGATCACCGTCACGAAGCTCTCCCCGCTCATCGTCACGCTCGGCACGCTCTCCCTGGCGTACGGGATCACCCGCGGAGTCAGCTCGCTGCCCCTCTCAGGATTCCCTGCCGACTTCCGCATGATCGGCGGCGGCGCGATCGCCGGAGTTCCGATCCCCGTGGTGATCGCCGCGGTCGTCGCCCTGCTCGGGTGGCTGTTCGCCTCCCAGGTCGCGGCCGGTCGTCACGTCTACGCCATCGGCTCGAACCCCGCGGCCTCGTACCTCTCCGGGCTGCGAGTGCGCCTCGTCCCGATGGTGCTCTACATCGTCGTCGCGATCTTCGCCGGCTTCGGCGGGATCATCGGGGCAAGCCGCCTCGGCAGCGCGTCCTCCGGCAGCCTCGGCGTGGGTTTCGAGATCACGGTGCTGACCGCACTGCTCCTCGGCGGCATCAGCTTCACCGGCGGGAGCGGCAGCGTCGTGGGCGTCGTCATCGGCGTGCTCTTCCTCGGCACGCTCCAGAACGGCCTGACGCTCATCGGCATCCCGAGCTTCTGGCAGAACATCGCCACCGGCGCCGTGCTCGTCCTCGCCGCCGGCCTCAACTATCTGAACGAGCAACGACGCACCTCGCGCCGCTGATCCCCGAAAGGAATCCTCATGACCGCACCGACCCCCGACACCATCGTCGTCGACGCGAGAGTCTTCACCGTAGATGATCGAGACTCGTGGGTGGAAGCCTTCGCGATCGCCGACGGGGCGATCGTCGCCACGGGAACCACCGTCGAGATCGAGCGGCTTGCAGGGCCGCGCACCCAACGCATCGACGCCGCCGGACGCATGATCATGCCCGGCATCGTCGACGTGCACTCCCACCTGATCCTGGGCGGCCAGCAGGCGGCCTGGGAGCTTCCGATCCAACCGACCTGGACGATCGAACAGGTGCTCGAGACGGTCGCCGAGGCCGCCCGCGAGTTGCCGTCCGACTCCTGGATCATCGGAGGCATCGTCGGCAGTCTGGCGATGAACGAGATCGTCGACGCCTCCTATCTCGCGCGCCTCGACGCGGCGGCCGGTGGCCGTCCGGTCCTGCTGCGGGACGACACCCAGCACAACCGCTGGGTGAACTCGGTCACGCTGGATCTCATGGGCGTCGGCGAGGACACTCCCGACCTCGAAGGCGGGGAGTACGTGCGGGACGCGGACGGCCGGCTCACCGGTGTGATGTGGGAACTGGCATCACGACACGCCGAGGAAGTGGCGGTCGCGGCGATTCCCGGGCAGGACCACCGCAATCAGGTCTCCGCTGCCGAGTCGATCCGCATCATGAACTCCTACGGCGTCACCGCAACGCAGGAGGCGGCGACCTTCGAGTCCGCGCTCAAGGCCTTCAGCGACCTCGACCGTTCGAACGATCTCAATGCGTGGGTGGTCGCGTCAATGCCGGCGAGAGACTTCGTCGTCGGCGTCGGAGACGTCGGAGATGCGCTGCTCGACAAGTCCGAGCAGTATCGCACCGAGCATGTGCGCCCCGATTTCGTGAAAGCGGTGATCGACGGCATCCCGATGTCGTACACCGCGACCTTCCTGGAACCGTACAAGCCTGGTCACCATCACGATGCGTGCTACCGCGGGGTCTCGTACTTCACGATGCCCGAGCTCGTGGAACTCCTCGACAACTGCTACACCCGCGGCCTCGGCTGCAAGATGCACGCTACGGGCGACGGCAGCGTACACGAGATCCTCGACGCCGTGGAGATCGTGCGCACACTGCGAGGCCCTGGGCCGACCTTTCACATCGCGCACGTCGAGTTCGTGACGCGCGAAGACGTGGCGCGCTTCAAGCAACTCGACGTCGTGCCAGATGTGTCGCCGGCGATGTGGTTCCCGAGCCCGATGTCGATCGCGATCGACGCCGTGATCAACGAGCAGGTGATGACCCGCATGTGGCCGCTCCGGGAACTCGTCGACGGAGGCGCGCTGCTCTCCGCCGGGTCCGACTGGCCGTGCGCAATGCCCACGCCCGACCCCTGGGTCGGCATCGAGACCATGGTGACGCGCGCCAACCCCGACCCCTCGTATCCGGGAACGCTCAACCCCGACCAGTCACTGCGACTCGAGGAGGTCCTTCGCGCCTATACGCAGGGTCCAGCGACCGCGATGGGACTCGGAACAGTGACCGGATCGATCGAGGTCGGCAAGGCGGCCGACTTCATCATGCTCGACCGCAATCTCTTCGAGATCGACCCATCCGAGGTGCACCGCACCAAGGTCGAGCAGACCTGGTTCGCGGGACGACTGGTCCACGAGGCGGCGTAGCCCGGCACCGATCGAGGGCTCGGCAGGACTCCCGGAGCGAGGCACGCTGCCGATCCTCCCGAGCCCTCCTCACATGGTGTGATTGACTTACATCAACTCTCAACCGAAATACGTTCGAAAGCTCAACTCCGTGACGAAGCAACCCCTGGGCCTGCGCGAGCGAAATCGTCTGCGCACCCGAGACGAGATCCTCGTCGCCATGTCCGTGCTGCTCGGTGAACGCTCGTTCGAGAGCATCACGATCGACGACGTCTCGCAGCGCGCCGGGGTTTCGCGCGGCACGATCTACACGTACTTCCCCGATGGACGCGACCAACTGGTGCGCGACGCGTACCTGCGAATCGCCGAGAAGGTATCGGCGACCGGGGCAGAACGACGGGCGCAGCACACCACTGTGACCGATCGGATCATCGGACTCGCGACCGCGCTCGTCGATGTTGCGATCACACCCGAAGGGCGCTTCTACGGCATGATCGGCTCAGCGCTGTTCGGGCCGCTCGGCGGTGTCACCGGGACGGCCTCCAGCAGCTTCCGGACGATGCTGACCGAGGATCTCGGTCACGCGAAGCTCGAGGGCCAGCTCTCCCCCGAACTTCTGGTGGAGGACACCGTGGTGCTCGTCGCCGGCGCACTGCGGGAGATCGGAGCGACTGCGGCACGCGAGCCCGACCGCGCACCGCAACTGCTGCAGACGCTCAGAAAGGCCTGCGAAGCGCTGTTCCCCGCGCCTGTTCGCTGAGCTTCACCCAGCGCGCTCGAGCTCCGCCGCGAGTCGAAGGACGAGCGGAACGATCTCGGCGATCAGGAACTGCGCGGTCTCGGTCTCGGAGCGGGTCGCAGCCCAGCCGAGATACGTGTAGCCGCGCGCGACGAGGAAGAGGTCGAGCAGGCGCTCCTCCTCGATACTGAGCGGGCGCTCGGAGCGGTAGCCCTTGAGCAGGGCCGCGCGGAAGGCGGCGAAGTCCGGGTGATCGTAGAAGAAGAACAGCGGCGTCGCGAGGTCGAAGAGGTACCAGCCGTCGCCGAAGTCGTCGAAGTCGATGACGACGAGATCGTCGCCAGACACCAGCACGTTCTCGGGAGTGAAGTCTGCGTGGATGGTGCCATAGACCGAGGGCGAGGTGCCGTATTCGGCGAGCCTGCGGCGCATGACCTCGCGCGTGCGTTGCAGCTGCTGCTTGCCTGCGTCGTCGAGGCCGGGCACGGTGAGGGCGTCTCCCCAGAGTGCCTCCTCGCCGATCAGCCCCTCGGCGTCCCAGGGCGTGCGGGCGAAGCTCCGACTCCCAGCGAGTTCTTCGGCGACATGGTGCATGCGGGCGGCGATTCGGCCCATTTCCGCGAAATGGGTGTCGTCGAGGCCGGCGTCGCCGTCTTCTGCTTCGGTGTTTCCGAGCTGGCGAGATCCTTCGAGCCAGCGTTGCGCATCGACGATGACCTCGGTCTTTCCATCGTTCACTACCGCCGTGTATTCGCCCGAGAGCGCTGGCACGAGTCGGACGACCGGGAATCCGCGTTCGGCGAGCACTTCGATGAACTCCGATTCGGCAGCGACTTCTTCTTGACCGCGATATCCTGGGCGGTGCAGGCGCAGCGCGATGGGGCCGTCAGGGGTGTCCGCGCGGAAGACCGTGTTCTCGCGCATCTTCACGAATGTCAGCGGTACGGCTTCGGGGTCGAACCCGAACTCCGCCAGGGCGAGCTTTGCGAGTACCAGCGAGTTCACTTCGTCGAGAACCATGATCGCCTTTCAATTGAGCGAGAACGTCTGCAATGAGAGTAGCGATCCTCGACAAATTTGTAAACTGCTTGTCTAGTTTTTGATCAACAAATATAATTATCAAGGATCACCTCTTCCGATTCCCGAACGGAGCCCACATGTCTGCAGCGCCCGCCAACGGCACCCCCACCCTGCTCGAACGCCGCAGGAACACGCTGGGCACCCACTCCCCGCTCTTCTACGACACCCCGCTCGAGCTCGTCAGCGGAAAGGGAGTCTGGCTCCGCGGCGCCAACGGGAAGCGCTACCTGGACGCCTACAACAACGTCCCGCACGTCGGTCACGCACATCCGGCAGTCGCCAATGCGGTCTCCCAGCAAATGCGCAAACTCGCGCTGAACACCCGCTACCTCAACACCCGGGTCGTCGACTACGCCGAGGCGCTGCTCGCGACCTTCGACCCCTCGCTCGATCGCGTCGCGTTCGGCAACAGCGGATCCGAGGCGAACGAGCTCGCGATCCGCATGGCGCGTTTCACGAGCGGCAATACGGGCCTGCTCATGAGCGACTACAGCTACCACGGCACCACCATCACGCTCGCCCAGGCCACCACCGGCCTGGAAACCAGCGAACCCATGGGCGACAACGTGCGGACCATCCGCATCCCCGACGCCACCGGACTCAGCGCAACGGCGGCCAAACGCCTCCTCACCGCGTCTCTCGCCGAGATCGACACCGCGATCGAGTCCCTGCAGCAGGCAGGGTTCGGCGTGGCGGCAGTGCTGTTCGATCCGCTCTTCTCCACCGAAGGCCTCGTGAAGGTCCCAGCTGGGTACATCGAGGGGCTCGTGAAGCGCGTGCATCGCGCGGGCGGACTCTACATCGCCGATGAGGTCCAGTCCGGATTCGGCCGCATCGGTCGACTCATGTGGGGCCACGAGCTCTTCGACGCCGTTCCCGACATCGTGACGATGGGGAAGCCCATGGGCAACGGACACCCGCTCGGCGCGACCGTCATGGGAGAGGCCCTGCTCGAATCCTTCGGCGCCGAGAACATGTTCTTCAACACCTTCGCGGGCAACCCCGTGTCCTCGGCGGCCGGCCACGCCGTACTGCAAGTAATGGAGGACGAGCAGCTGATGTCTCGGGCCGCAGCCAACGGTGCACTCCTGAAGAGCGAACTCACGCGAGAGCTGGCCGGCAACCCGCGCATCGATGAGGTTCGCGGCGACGGCCTTTTCGCGGGCATGCGATTCACCGACCCGGACACCGGCGAGGCCGACCCGACGACCGCCAAGCGCGTCGTGGAGGCGATGTATCGGAACGGCGTGCTCATCAGCAGGGTGGGTCGCAACGACGAGGTCCTCAAGATCCGCCCGCCGCTGGCGTTCGAAGAGAAGGATGCGGTGCTGCTGATCGAGAAGCTCAGCGGTGTCGTCAACGGCCTCTGAGCGGTCGCCCCACGCCACCCGACCATCATTCACGGGATCGGCCGAGCCTCAGGGTTGCCTCAGAGTGCTGGGGCTAGTCTCTCCGCGCAATTCTGCACACGGAGTATAGACGTTCGAGGCATCAGTGTGATTCACTTTCGACAACTCATGTCTTGAGTGGACACTCCAACGAAGGAGACTTCTATGGCAGAAGCAACTACCGACCTCGCCCGGAACAAGCTCGGCGTCGGTTCTATCGTTTTCCTGGTTCTTGCGGCCGTAGCCCCGGTCACAGTGCTCATCGTCGTGCTGCCGCTCGCCATCGCGAACGGCAACGGCGGCGGCGTGCCCGTCGCGATCCTGCTGGTCGCAGCAGCGCTCCTGCTCTTCGCCGTCGGATACGCGCAGATCACAAAGGAGCTGACCAATGCCGGCGGCTTCTACGCAATCGCGGTCAAGGGGCTCGGCAAGACGGCCGGACTCATCACAGGCATCATCGCCACGATCGGCTACAACGCATTCGTCGCGGGTGCACTCGGCACCATCGGCTTCTTCGCCGGCATGGTCGTCGTGCCCGAGCTGACGGGCGGCGCAGTCACGCTCGACTGGTTCTGGACCGGTCTCGTGCTCTTCGTGATCGTCTTCCTGCTCGCGAGCTCCGGCATCCACGTCAGCGCGGTCGTGCTGGGCGTCGCACTCGTGCTCGAGATCATCATGGTGCTCGTCTTCGGTTTTGCCGTGCTGTTCCAGCAGGGCTTCAGCTTCGCGGTGTTCACCCCTGAGATCATCATGGGCGGCTCCCTCTGGATCGGTCTGCTGCTCGCTGCGACCGCCTTCATCGGCTTCGAGGCCACCGCACTCTTCGGTGAGGAGGCCAAGGAGCCCAGGAAGACCATTCCGAGGGCCACCTACGCAGCCATCATCATCATCGGCCTCATGCACGCGTTCGCTGCATGGGCGATCGTCAGCTCCATCGGCCCCGACATCGCACAGGTCACCGCGCAGGAGCACCTCGAAGCAGGTGACCTCACGCAGATGCTGATCGACAAGCACCTCGGCCCGGCCTTCGTGGTCATCGCACTCGTGCTCGTCGTCGTGAGCCTGTTCGCAGCTCAGCTCGCCTTCCACAACTCGGCCGGACGCTACCTCTTCTCGCTGGGCCGCGCACGGGTCCTGCCCCACTGGCTCGCGAAGACCAACTCGAAGGGCTCGCCGCAGCGTGCACTGCTCGTCAACCTGATCTTCGGCCTCGTGATCGCAGCGATCTTCCGCTTCACCTTCCCCGACCTGCCGTCGATCCTGACCCTCGTCCCGGTCGGCCTCGGCTTCGCAACCCTGTCGATCATGATCGTGCAGGCCATCGCGGCGCTCGCGGTCGTCGTCTACTTCCGCAAGAAGCGGGACCCCCGCATCTGGACCACGCTGATCGCTCCGGGCCTCGGATTCCTCGCGCTCGCCGTGTTCAGCATCATGGCGATCGTGCAGTTCCCGCTCGTCGCGGGTTCCGAAGAACCGTACGTCGTGGTGCTGCCATGGATCCTCGTCGTCGCCGTGATCGGCGGCATCTTCTATGGAATGTTCCTCAAGTCGAAGAAGCCCGAGATTTACGCCGGCCTCTCCGACGACCTCGAGAAGTTCGACGAGGAACTCGCGGAAGCCGCCGCCGAGGCCAAGGAGTAGCCACAGCATGCAACACCCGGACGAGCGTGTCTCGCTCGGCCTGCCCCGACGCGTCGCCATCACCGGTGGCGCGTCGGGGATCGGCCTGGCGTGCGCGAAGCTCTACCTCGACGCTGGCGCGAGCGTCGGCCTCATCGGCCGCTCGCAGGCAAAGCTGGACGCCGCCGCCGCGACGCTTAACACGTCGGCGGGCGGCGCCATCGTCACCGTGACCTCCGATGTCGCCGACGAAGCCGCAATGAACGCGGCCTTCGGGCGCATCTCCGCCGAGTTGGGCGGAATCGACTCGCTCGTCGTCTCCGCCGGCGTGGCGCTCGAAACCGGCGCTCTCGTACCCGAGGCGACCGTGCAGAGTTTCCGCGACACACTGGAGACGAACGTACTGGGTGCGTTCGTCGCAGCGAAGGCGGCACTCCCGTACCTCGGCGAGTCAGCGGGCGCCACCATCACGATCATCGGCTCGGACTCGGGCTTCGTGGCGGTACCGGGAATGGTGGCGTACAACGCGTCGAAGGGCGCAATCGTGCAGCTGACCCGTGCCCTCGCGGTGGAACTCTACGACACGCATGGGATCCGAGTGAACAGCGTCGCTCCCTCGATCGTCGACACTCCCATGGCTCGCCATGACCTGGGCGACGAGCTGATGGACAACCCCAACTTCCCGCTCCAGTCCGCCGAAGACATCGCCTGGTCGGTCGCCTATCTCTCGAGTCGCCGTGCGCACGCGGTCAACGGGCACACCCTGCTCTCCGACTTCGGATACACCGGCATGTCCTCGTTTCCTGCCTAGCCGCGAGCCAGACACTCTCACCTGCATGCGGTCGGCCGGTCCGGCCATTCTGCAATCCATTCCCTGGATGATGCCCGTCATCGCGTACATCACCGGGGATCATGAGACCTTCGAAAAGCAACTCCGCGATGAGTCCTATGCTCGCTGTGCTCACAAGCGCCCGAGGCGCGTCATCCCACACGGAGTTACAGGCCCAAGCGGCATACACCCAGCCGTCCAGACCTTCAACAAGAGTTCCTTCTTTGGGGTTCATCCGGACCGAGATGATTCCCCTTCTCGGCTACCCATCTCCCGCCACGCATGTACACGTTG
>JBEBSS010000009.1:0-80355 GCA_040394175.1 Leucobacter soli
GGCGGCGCCGACGGGTTCTGGCATGGGTACTCCCTCATATTGGTTCCGGTGGGGCGGGAGACAGCATCACTGTTTGGCACCCCTTCTCATTATGCAATAGTAAGGAAACTAGAATGCGTGCATCAATTTGACGCCCGTGCGAGGAGGCTGATGGATTCGTCCGATGCTGGCGGCGAAACCCCTCCGGTTTCCCGCCACACGCGCAGGAAGGCTGCGACGCGTTCCAAGATCACGCAAGCCGCGCACCAGCTCTTCGCGGTGGAGGGATATCAGGAGGCCTCGGTGGAGGACATCTCGAAGGTGGCCGATGTCGCCGTGCGTACGATCTACACGCACTTCCCATCGAAAGCGGTGATCCGGGTCGATCACTTCGACCGCAGGCTCACGCCATCGTGGTGAGCCAGAAAGAAACCGTGTCAAGGAAGAAGATAATCGGTGTCACCGCATCGGGCGAGAAGGGCATCGGCCCGGTGAGAGTCGGGCTCGAAGCGTCGATCCTCGCCCCCCTGATTCACGGCAGATGAGACTAGAGCCTGCCGGACATCAGGTGGGAGAGCACGGTGAGGCCCGCACTATCGACCTGCTCGATCGTGACGCCACCCTCCGCGAGCGCTCGTTGGCGGGCGACGGACATCGCCGCGATCCATGACGCGAAGACCGCGGTGGCCCGGGCCTGGGGCTCGAGCGAGCCATCGGGGTAGTCTCCGCGATCCCGCGCATCCTCCGCGAGCACCATCATCTCTCGCATCCAACGCTGCAGAATATGCCCCGCGATATCCGGAGCCCCGGAATCGAGATGCTCGGCGATCGGATGAATCCGCACCGCTTCGTTCTCCACCCGATCCACCCAACCGGCCCGCTCCATCGCCAGAAGGGCCTCGCGCACCGATTCCACCACTGGCTCCGACACCGGACGGTGCTGGATCTCAAGCGAGAATGCATCCACCCAACGATCGAAATACGCGAGCATGATCGCGGCCTTCGTCGGAAAATGCGTATAGATCGTGCGCACCGCAACATCTGCCGACTCAGAGATATCCTCGATCGACGTCTCGGAGTACCCGCGCTCGTCGAACAGCCCCTCGGCCGCCGCCAGGATCTTCGCCCGTGTCGCAGCCTTCCGTCGATCCTGCCGGCCACCCGACCGAGACAACGAATCAGTACTCATATCCTCAAGGGTAGTCCGGAGCACCGGAACGTGCATAAATGCACCCAGTGTAAAATCATGGACCTCCGGAAAGGCCTGTGGGCACGAATCACGACCGACCAAGCTCAAGTGGTGTTCTGGGCCCCGAAAGAGGGGGCGGTCCCGGATCTCCTCGCGTATTCCACAGCGGAGCGTCCGGGACCACCCGAGTGCCGCCAGCCCGACCGAGGAGGGGTGTCATGACCCTGAGTGAAAAGGTGACGGGCTGGCAGCGAGCCGACGCATTCGATCGCAAGGTGATGACATCTCTACTGGGGGAGATCAGATGTCATCACAATCGATATGAGTCAGCGTTCTTGCCGTCCGGGCGCCTCCGCCCGGACGCATTCAATCAAACGTTCTCCGACTGAATGAAAGCGGTGAGTTGCATGGGGGAGTCGGCCCCGGGCGGCTCTCCTGCCAAGGAGACAGTGCTTCAGGGGTGGCCCGAGGCCGACGTTCGATTGTTCGGGCGAGAATGCGCTGGGCTGCCAATCGCGCCGGTTCCGGAGCAACTGCTCCCCCCGTGAGATGAGAATCGAGATTCCCCGGGACCGACGCGACGGTGGCCACCTCAGCTGTTCCGCGTCACCAGCACCTCGCGTTGACGGTTTCGCTTCAGGAGCACCAGTGCGACACCGCCGAGCAGGAGCCCGCCGCCCAGGAGAGCAAGGTTCCAGAGCGCGGCACCACCGGTGCGCTGCAGCGCGGCAGGCGGGTTCTTGAACGTATTCGTCGCGGCGATGGTGAGTACCTGGAGATCCTCCGGAGTGCCCGTGGTCACGGCCACACCGTTCTCAAACGAATCGAAATCGACCACCGACTTCGTGGCACCTCCCGTGTTCACCTCCTCACCGAAGCAACGAGCTCCGAGCGGAAGCACTCGAGGCTGGTCGCTTTCGTCCGCGAGGTATTTCGTCTGCCCACCCTTGATCTTCACGATCCCGGAATACACGTCGACGAGCACAGTCTCCGCGTGATCGTTCTCTTCCTCGACCTGGCAGGTGATGAGCACCTCGAAGACCTTGTCCTTCGCCGCGTCCATCGCTTCGCGATCTCCATCGAGCCTCTTGGTCAGCTGCACGCTGCCGGCCGAGTAAAAGTTCGTGAGCGATGCTGCCGCGGTTCCCGAGGCTTCGGTCGTCGAGTTCCACGGGATCGTGACAGTCACTGGAACCGCCGCTTCGTCAGCGCTCCCGGAATCGGTTTCCGTGACGGTACAGGACGTGAACGCCGGCAACGGTCCGAGGATATCGCTCGTCACCGCATCCGCACCTTCGACCTCGAGCGACACCAGTTCATTCAGCACTTCGATCGGATCGACACCGTCCAACTGTGGATCGAAAGCGCAGACAACCTCGAACGTGAGTGTGTCGTCTGCTGCGAACTCACCTGCGCCCACACCAGTGAGCGCTTTGTTGATCTGCAGGCCACCCAGCGGGAGGAAGCCGGCATCGACGGTGAGGTCGTGCGTGTCGCGTCCGAGAAGAATCAGGTCCGATACTCCCGTCGAGGGTTCTGCATTGGAATCGACCGCTCGGTCATCCCCCGCGCCCTTTACCGTGAATTCGGCTCCGCTCGGCTTGGTGAATGCGACGGTGTAGCCGTCTCCGTTCGAGGACCGGAGCTGCGTGAAGAGATACTTGCCGTCGCTGCCGGTATTGGTATCGACATCGACCGGGTTGCCCAGATCGTCAATGCCGGTGATCCGAACCGGGATCCCGGTCGCGGCCTGCTCTGCAGCGCCCTGCCACTGGTTCTGGATACCGTCCCGGTTGAAGTCCCACCAGGTATAGTCGCCGACCGAAGACTCGATCGCCACCTCAGGAGACTCTGCCGAGCGGACCACGTTCTCCAGCCCAGTCGCATGACCGGTGGCCCGGTTGACGTAGACGTCACCGCCGCGGTTGTCGACACCGACCATCCTGATCGTGAACGTGATCGCAGAACCCGTGGAGAACGGGCCGGGGCGCTGCACCCGCAACGCGGTCACTTCCGATGCAGAAGCCGGGCACGCTGCGGAGGTACCGCTTCCGGACACCACCGCGCCTCCGGTCGCTGCGTCGCACCAGACCGTGACGCCCGCTGCACCGTTCGACGCCGCCGTCGGGAGATCCGAGGGATTCACCGCCTTGGTGTACAGGATTCGTACTACCTGATTGGCGACGTTGCCCTCGGTCACCTCGGCAGAGTGGAAGGTGAACGATCCGTGGAAGTCCGATCCCAGCGCACCCTGCTTGGGCAGCACATCGATGATGTCGGGATCGTTCGGCACGGGAGCATTGCCAGGCAGACGATTCGAGAATCGAACCGACCACTCGTTCAGTTCGTTGTACGTCTGACCGGCCCGGTTGACCTGCACCACCGGGGTGAGCGGCTGCTTCGTGATGCGCACGCCGCGGATGTTCGAGATCTGGATCTGCGCCTCATCGGAACGCTGCGCGAGCGTCGACGCATCGTCCTGCGCCCACACCACGACCGTGTTCTCGTAGACGCCGTCCTCAGCGGTCGGGTCGACGTTCACCGACATGATGATGGGATCCATCACTCGGTTCACCTCGTGCTGCGGCACTACCCACCGAATATAGGTTTCGCCAGCGTCACAAGCGGGACGCTTCGCGTCCGCCGGCGTGCTGGACTGCACCAGCACCGGCGTCAGCGATGCAGACGCGTAGATCTGCGATCCCGGCAGGCAGTCCTCGACCCACACATCCTTCAGGATGCCGGGGGTCGCTGCCCCCGAGGTGAGTGACGGCTGGAGACGGTACTGCACCAGATCGCCACCGGTGGTCTGCGGCGGCGTATCCGAGAAGGAGCCGCTGTCGCCCTTGCGCACCTGCTTGTCGATGCGGGCCTGCGCTTGAGCGAGGATCAGGCGGTCACCAGGGCTGCCGCTGTGTGACTCGGGGGCATAGCTGCTCTGCCACCAGGTGCCGGGCGCGGCGACGACCTCGTCGAGCGTAAGGTCGTCGAAGTTGACGCGTTTCTCGCTCGCCCAGTTCGGCAGGATGGTGCCGGTCGCCATTCCGCTGTCGGCTACACGTAGCGCGATGGAGACGGAGGCTCGCACGCCCAGTCCCGTCGCGGGGTTGGCTTCTACGGCGGGAGGAATCACCATGTGCACCCGCACTCGAGCGACCGCGGTGTAGACGCCCTGAGCAGCGAGAGAGGGGTCGTTGCCAGGAACCTGAGAGGGGTCGTTGTACCAGGGGCCCATACTTTCGCCGCATGTGGAAGCAGCCCCGGCAGCGCCGGCTTGCGCCGAGTACTGCACGGTCATATCGGGCACCTCGGACTCGTCGGTCGCATAGTACTTCGGCTCGGGCACATTGTTATATCCCGAAACCCATACGCCCTCGCCGTTCGAGGGGACACGCTGCATAGCGCCATTGAACTGCCCCGGACCGAACTCGCCTGTGGCAAGATTCAGCTTGCTGTTATCCCATGCATCGCAGCCGACCCAGCTGACGTCAGCAGGGAGTGAGGGCGTCGATGCCGTGACGGCGAGCTGTGAGGTGACCAACTGCGTAGGAGCGACCGTGATGCCTCCGCTCATTCGGGTGGCGCCGCCGGGCGGTCCCTCACCCATAGCCGTGTTACCGGGTGCGAACAGTGTGGGGCTGATGTTGCCTTCAAGCCCGGGCAAGCCCATGAAGAACTTGTCGAAGCCACCAGGGAGCTTGATGATCGGGGTGGTGGTGCGGTAGTCGTTCCAGTTCACCGGACCCGCCACTCCCCCGGGCAGGTTCGCTGCTTGCATTCCAGGCTGATTGGCAGAAGTCTGCACGTCGGTCGCCTGATTGAAACCCCGGATATCGAGATCGGTGAACGAGTTGTAGGTGCTGAGCGTCCAAGAGTTGTTCGACTCGACGCCGAAGTCACGGATAACAGCGACCGGGGTGTAGACCCTGAATGCGCTAGAAACCGCATAGGCCGCATTTCCCGGAAGCGCATTCCCGGCAGGATACGAGACCTCAGAAGGATAGGTGCGTAGCGACCAGTCCGCGTTCGCGATGGTGAACTCCGCTGACTCGCCGGGTCCCGGCTGATCGATGTTGATACTGCCCGAATCGCGCACCGAATTCACCGCGGTGAGCGGGTTCACCAGTGCGCTGCCGATCTTGTGGCCCGGGCGGTTGTAGTTCGTGTCTGCGTTCGCGAACACGATGCGGCTGCCATACTTGCTCAGGTCGGCGTTCATCGCAGCATGCTGCGCCGGGCTGAGGCTCGGGTACATTGCCTCGGGAGAGAGGTCGTCGACGAAAGTCACATCGCCGACGGCGGGCATCGCGCCCTTTCCTCCTGCAGGGGCAGAGAACAACACCGAGTAGTAGGTGACCTTGCAGACCAGCGTGCTGTCCCAAGGGCAGGCGAGATCTGCAGGTCCGCTCACGTACCCGCTGTTTTCGTCGAGCGCGACACCGTTCTTCGAGATGTCCCACTTCAGTCGCGCCGATGCCTTGACGTTCGGCAGCGTCGGTGCGGCCGCGCCGTTGTACCCGTCCGCGACGATCTCCGCTTGCTGAACCGCCAGATCCTGACCCTGGTGCGCGAGGTTCAGTACCTTTACGGTCACATCGACGATGTCGGTGCCCGAGATGATCGTGCCGCGGTTGCAGACGAGCGTCTGCTCGGAGAGCTCGTCGATCGAGGTCGCTGTCAGCGGAATCGCGGGCGTGCCCGCGGTCGCAGGGGTGATCGAGGAACCGGTTGCCTGGCAGAAGCCCGGCAGATCGGTGATCTCCATGCCCTTGGGGAACTTGATCGTGAAGGTCGTGTTGTTCGCCGTACCGCTCGGCACCGCATATTCGACCTCGTACGTGACTGTGTCATTCACTCGGACGACGCCGTTGTTCGGGCCCGAGTCATTGCCTGCGTGACTGTCACCGTCCCAGCTCGGGGTGCCATCAGCCTTGATCCGAACGTCCAGGGCGAGGCTCGGGAGCGCGGGATCCGGGTCGTCGATGTCCAGAGGCACCACGGGAGTGTCATCCGCTGTGGTCTGCTGCCCAGGCGCCTGGGGCGGAGTGGCTTCCTGTGTCGCTGGCGCCTCGGCAAGTTCCGGTTCCTCGGCCCAAGCTTGTGCCGGGATCATCGTGAACGCCAGGAGGCCGGCCACAGCCCCGGCTGCAACCCTGCGCAGCCTATGGCCAGGGCTGACAGTTGGAGACAGCCCTGTTCGTTCGTTACTTCTTCTCATGGTTTCACTCCCCATTGACCCGTCGCTATCGACGATGTCTTCGCTTGCATGTGCTGCACGCCGAGTTGACGTGCACTTCCCCCACGCAAATAAAGATCAACAGGAACCTCGGGTGTTACAGAGGATTGAGAAAAAGTTCGATTCCGGTCATTTTGCGGGCCGAGGGTCGGCTAGTTTCGGAGGATCCAGAACGGTGTCGAGTCATCCTCCGGGGATGGGTTCGGAGCGGGGGGAGCGTCTGAAGATGGCTCCCCACGATCTTCTGCTTCTCCTTCGGTCGAGGAGGAGGGTTGCGCCGCTGCTGACGCTTCGGATCCTTGAACGATCGGGGACGGTGGAACGGTCGTGATTTCTCCCCCGGTTTTTGACAGAAGATTGAATGCGCCGAGGAGAATCGCGACTGCCGCGCCGATGAGCAGTGCCCACGCGCCTGCGCGGACCCACGTCGAAGCTGCCGTGGCGGTTGCCCCATCAGCTGGAATCATTGCTGCTTGTGCAGGCACAGTCTGGAAGGCAGCAGCCCCCGCACCCGTCACGACGCTGCCGCCGACGAGTGCCGGTCCAACCACAGTGCGCAGCTTCGAACTCAGTTCTCCCAGCAGACGGACCTGCTTCGTGCAGTGGGGGCATCCTCCGAGATGGGCGGTGACGGTGCGAGCGTCGCGCTTGCCGAGCTCGTTGCGAACATAGTCTGCGAGCATCGGGAGTACCGGACTGCAAGCGGGGCCACTCGTTTCGACATGCTGCGAGAGGTAGCGCGTCGCGAGGCGCTTGCGTGCGCGATGAGCTTGCACACGAAGTGTGCCCTCCGTGATTCCCAACTGCTCAGCAAGCGTCGCTATCGGCACCTGCTCGACTTCAAGCAGCCAGAGCGTCTCCCTCGCCTCGGGCTGCAGTTCGAGGAATGCGCTCGTCATTCGGTCGGCTTCAGAAAGCGCTCCAGCCCTCGGTGCCAGATCTTCAAGAAGCTCTGCAAGCTGACCGGGTGCAACCGGGATCGACTGTCCATCGATCCGGGAACTGCGAATCACCACCGTGCGTAACGTGACGAGCACGTATCCCAGCACCGACTCAGTGGGGCCCTTGCCCCGCGAGAACGCGCGGAGCACCCGGGCGAAGGCCTCCTGAACACACTCCTCCGCGCGTTCTCGATCCTGAACCATCCGATACGCCTGCGCCATTGCGGCAGCCCGATGCCTTCCGAACAGTTCAGCGAAGGCCGCCTTGCCCCTGGCCGTGTTCGTTCCTGACCGCACGATCTCGCAGAGCGTGGTGTCCGAGAGTTCCCCTGCGGGCGGATCAGCTGACCATGCATCGTCAGCCGCCAGTCCTTGTGCGGAATCCGGATGCGTCCCCGAATCGGGCAACACTGTTTCACCCACTGCTTTCCCCCGCCACCATTGGAAACCACGCATCGCTGCAATTCCTGTTAACGGTAGATGATAGACCCCTACGGTTCGCGCATCAGCCCCGAGGGGAGCACCTTCCCCCAGACTTACGCCTTCACCCCGCTCGGCGGTGGGTCCTCTCGACGCGCAACGCATCGCATCGCCGCCGCACTCCCGCTTAAAGAAGCACAGGTCCGCCCCTCCCATCGTGACGGAGCATGCCCTTCTCTGCGCGTACTCGTCTCCGCCCGAAAACCGATGACCGCTCCGCAGGCCCGCGAGGTCAGCCGTTGGCGGCATCATCTGAGCCGAAGGCTGTGGGCGGCACCTCGTTTGTACCATTCAGGTCAGGAGCGCGCGCAGGCGGTGCAGGTGCTCACTCCTCAGTTCCAACCCGTCTGCTGCGTATTCGTTGATGCTGCCGAACTGCTCACGCATCTGCTCAAACGCGGCGGCAAGGTAGCTCTCGCGGACCCCGAGCACCGGCATCAGCGCCTCTCGTTCGACTCCGTGGGCCTCGGCCTGCTGCAGCACGGGTTCCAGTGCGGGCAGCAGGTCGGTGTTGGTCTGCAGGTAGTCCTCGTACACGTCCGCCTCGCTCACTCCGAGCAGCGTGAGGAGCGAGGCGGCCGCCCACCCGGTGCGATCCTTGCCGGTGGTGCAGTGGAACAGCGCGGCGCCTTCGCGATGCTCGTCGACAAGGCTGAGGTAGAACGCTCGGTAGGCGCTCAGCGCTGACGGGGTCCGGACGAAGTCGCGATACGAGTCCTCGAAGAGGCGCTCGGCCTGGCCGTCGGCAAGTGAAGCGACGAAAGCCTGCGGGTCGGAGGTGAGTTGTCCGAGGCTTGCCGCCACGCTGGCCGAGTTGTCTGCGAGCACGTCGAGATTGATCCTGTCGGTTCCCGTGGGGAGCTTGTCCGGCGAGGCTGCGACTTCGGCTGCCGTGCGTAGATCATAGACCGTCTGACTGCCGAGAGTGGCGAACCAGGCCTGGTCGGTATCGGTCAGTGAGGAGAGCGTCGCCGATCGGTAGATCAGTCCTGCTTCACGCTTCCGTTCACGCTTGGCAGCCCGCCGAGGTCGCGAAGATTCGGTGCGCTCATGATCGAGACGGTGCGATGGAATGAGTCGTTCATGCGCGGGTTTCCTTCGGTTCTGCTTCTGCTGATCCGGTCTTCGGGCGGGAAAGCAGTTCGAGAATGAGGATGGCACCGATGCCGATGACGGTGAGCCAGAGGGTCATTCCGGGAGTGACTGGTCGGACGAGGAGGATGATTGCTGCGCATGCGGTGCCGATGCAGAATCGCAGCGGTTTCCGCCAGTGTGCGAGCCGTTCACCGAAGGCCCCAGTGATGATGCCGCGCCGCTCCGCGCCTCGTCGGAGCTCTGCGATCAGCCCGAGGACGTGCCCGCGCAGATTCCTCGCCCATCTCCAGGGTCCCGCGAGCAGGTTGACGACGAGCACGGCAGCGGCTACGGTGCCGAGGGCCACCAGCATATTCGACACGAATCCGAGCACACCGGAGTAGAGCACGACCGCGGCATCGTGCGGGATGGTGTCGGCGACAGCCAGAGCGAAGACGTCGGTGCCGAGGTCGACGCCGTTGCCTGCGAGCACCATCGCCAGCAGCACCCCGCCCGACGCCCAGGCCAGCGCGAGCGCGCGCCTGGGTGCCACGAGCACGCCTCCGGCGAGCACGAGCAGCATGACCCACGGTAGCCACACACCAGTGGCGACGACGATCTGGTAGACCATCAGATAGAGGCCGATGGACGTGTGTTCGGCGACCACGATCGACCGGTCGATCGTGGGGATGCGATCGGCGAGGGGGATGCCGTCTGCGACGAGTTCCTTCTTCACCGCATCGAGGATCGGGCCGAGCTCGAGCTGGATCTGTTGGTTCTCCCCGATCGTGATCGCCGCGTCTTTCTGGCCGGTGGCGGTGTTCACGAGCTGCCGGTGCGTAATCTCGAGGGAGTCCTTCCAGATTGCCGCGAATGCATCGGATGCGACGAAGTCGTGGATCGTGCTCTGCATCAGACCTTTGACGCCGGCAATGGCTGGTGCTTCGAGAAGATCGAGCGCCTCCACGGCTCGCGGATCGAGGTCGAGGTCACCGAGCCCGGCGAACAGATTACCGGCGACCTGATCGATGTCGATCTGAGATTCGATCGCGGCGACGGCTTCATCGGCGACGAGATTCTGCACCGCCGGCTCCTGGGCGAGGGGCGCGAAGGTGTCGACGAAATAGTCGGTGTCGGTGAGCTGGTGATGCGCCCAGGTCGACACGACCGCGACAGGTGCGAGGATCACCCCGGTCAGGATCAGGGCCGTGGCGAGTGAGGCCCGCCCCCAGCGGCGAGACCGCATCCTGCGCGGTTCCCCTCCAGGCGTGCGACCGGGGCCGGCCGCCTCCCGTGCACGTTCGAGTGCGCGCGTGAGCTCCGCATTTGCTGCGCTGAGCTCGGCGACTTCTGCGGCGAGCTGATCGGCATGGGACTGTGCCATGTGCTTCTCCTGAGATGCTGACGAAGGGGGTCCGGGCCGGCTGTCGGAGCCTGATGGGGCGGGGCCGATGCCCCGCCCCATGCGTCAGATCACTTCGGGACGCGGAGCGACCCAGGATCCGTCGAGCACGGAGGGGCGCGGGCGGTAGAGGCGGAGTACGTAGTTCCAGCCGGGCATGATCGGGAGGGCGTTCGGTATCTCGTCGACCTGGACGCCGAAGCGGACTGTGACCCCGCCATCCGCGTCCGGGATCGCGGTGAGGCTGTTGATGCTGTTCACGCCGAGTGCGTTCTCCTCGAAGTAGCCGGCCGCGTTGTACAGCGACACGGACCAGAACGCCTCCACCGGGATGTCCTTGAGCCGCAGCCGGTACTCGTCGACCGGAAGGTTCTCGTCGACGCTGATGTACGTGGCCTCGTACTCTGGGAGGCCGCCCCAACCGGAGGCGGTGCCGAGCAGGTGCAGGATCGGGTCGACCTCATTCCGGGTGCCGAAGGCGTGATCGTACTTGCTCACGCCTCGGGCGAGTTCGAGGATCGAGTTGCGGGTCTCGGTGTGGGATGTCTCGTCGTAGTCGGGCATCGGGTAGGTTCCCGAGCCTCCGCCAGCGACGCGGAGCGCATCCTGCAACCGGTTGACCTCGGTCACGTCGTCGGCATCGGCAGGATCGACGAGGATGCGCACGATCACTCCGGCGTAGTCCGTGCCGACGAGGTCGCGGGTGAGGAGGTGGTCGCCCGGTTCGCTGAGGATCGCCTGACCGTAGTGATCCTGACTGATCACGAAGGCCGAGAGATAGCGGTCGCCCGTGTCTGGGAGCGTGAGCGTCACGTCTTCTCGGACATCGAGGATCGCCATGCTGTAGAGCGTGTCTCGGTTCTGCCGGATCACCGGCTGGTGGTCGAGTGGAGTCACCTCGTAGGTGTGATTCCACTGGCCGACACCGTGAGGTGCGGCCAGGCGAGAGAACATGAGGTCGGTCTCGGCCCGGTTGAAATTCTGGACGTTGACGGGAATAGGGGTCATTTCAGTTCCTTCATCGTGGGGGTGAGGCGTCGTCTACTGCAACAGCCTGGATTTCGCGGCGTCAAACTCGGCTTCGCTCAGCAGGCCCTGCGTCTTGAGGTCGCCGAGGCGCTGCAGTTCGGAGACCAGATCGCCGGCTGGAGTGACCGGGGCAGCTGGCACCGAGGGCGCGGACGCGGTTGCGATCTGCTGCTGCTCGGCCTCGTATCCGGCGGCCTCGAACTGCGTTCGTGCCTTCTTCTGCTGGTGGGAGATGATGCCGCCGCTGACCGCCGTGGCGGTGCCTGCGACGACTGCGGTGCGGGCGGCGAGGCCCAGCAGGCCGGGGCGGCCGACTCTCGGAATGAACGGCATCTCAATGCCCCGCTTCTGCATCGAGTGAGTCGAGCATTGCGTTCACGACTGGGGCCGGGATTCGCTCGTAGGCGAGCAGTTCCGCACCCGAGGCCGCAGTTCTCTCCGCAAGGTCGCGCTGGTACACGAGTTCGACCGCGACGAGCAGGGCGGCTCCGCCTGCCGGTATCAGTTCGGCGAGGCTGTCCACGTCCTCGTGTCCGATCAGGCCGGTCGCGCCGAGTTGGACGACGTCGATCTCGAACCCTCCGGGGATCTCGGCAGCCTCGATGATCGTCGTCTCGCCGGAGACGGACCGGGAGACGAGGAGCAGGTCGAGCAGCCGCAGCAGGCCGCCCTGCGTGAGATCGCTCAACGCAGCGATGGCTGCCGGGTCGGGTTGCTCGGCAGGAAGTGCCAGCAGGTAGAGGTCGACCGGGCCGAACTGCGAGCCTTCATGCCTGGAGTCGCTCATGCGAGAGCTTTCGCTTTGAGCCGGGCGAACTCGTCCTGGCTGATGGAGCCGGCCTCGAGCAGTGCCGACGCCGCGGCGATCTCCTCGGCAGGGCTCTTCCCTGCGACCTCGCGAATGTAGGACTGCGCGGCCGTCTCGGCGTCGCGGGCGGCCCGGTCGCTGCGTTCTGCCATGCCCTCACCACGAGCGATGACGTACACGAGTGCGGTGAGGAAGGGCAGGAAGATCAGGAAGACGATCCAGAGCGCCTTCCACCAGCCATTGAGCTTGCGATCCCTGAACAGGTCCCCGATGATCGCGAACAGCGCGAAGAGATAGCCGATGAACACCACGGCCCAGAGCATCCAAACCAGGATCGCCCAGACGTCATTCCAGAAAGTCATTGTTGTTTCCGTTTCTCTTGATATTCCAAGTCCGCAAGGCGCGGGCAGAGTTGAGGAGTGAGGATCAGAGGGAGCCGAGGCCCTTGCCGAGCATGAGCACGCCGATGACGAGGAGCAGCACCGAAGTGATCACGGTGTTCTCGCGGGCGAGCCATCCGTGGAAGGCTTCAAGCGGCCCGCGCATGCGGCCGGCCGCGAAAAGGTAGGCCGCCACGGGGATGAGCACTGTGGATATGGAGCACAGGACGAACACGCCGGTCGCGATGACCACGGAGGAGGTGGGGAGTCCGGCGCCGCCGATGGTCATGGCGGCGCTTGCGACCATCAGCAGATTCTTCGGCCTCGGTACGGAGAGCAGCAGCCCGAGGCCGAGCGTGCGGCCGAAGGTGAGGGAGTCGATCGCCGACATCCACTTCGGGAGCACCGGATCCGTACCGGGTACTGGTCGACTCCGCCATTGCTTCACCGCGAGCAGCAAGAGCAGTGCGGCGAGGATGAACTGCACGACGGCCCGGACGATGTCAGGCCCATCCGCGCTCGGGCGGGGCGGCAGGGCGCCGGCGATGAGCACGAAGGCCGCTGCGAGCCCGGTGATTCCGATGCTCCAGCCGATCAGGAAGCCGGGGCCGGTGCGACGGGCATTGGGGGAGAGCAGCATGAGGATGACCGCCACGATGGTGAGCGGGCTGATCGCGATGGCGAGCGTGAAGGGCAGTATCTCCCCGATGACCTGGCTGAGCATTATCGACTCCTTTCTGCGGTGCCGAGCACCGCCGATGACAGCGCGGCGACCGCAGCCCGATTCGTCTCGTACACGGGATCACCGTCCCGAATGACATCGAAATGGGCGAGGCGAGCGTGCGCGCCGGCTCGGAGGCGGCTGAAGGCCAGATCGACCGTCGCGTCATCGAGCCAGGTTCTGAGCCCGCCGAAGGCCCGCGCACCGGTCACATCCACATCGGTGATGGCCTCCAGGTCGATGACGAGATGACGCACCCGATCGATACCCGCGGACTCGACGGCGTGCTGCACGGCCTGCGCGAACACGGTCCCGTTGGCGAAGAAGAGCGGCGCCGCCATCCGCACGACGATCACCCCGTCAGCGGTGACTTCGCCCACCGGGGCATCACTCAGGAGTGACGCGGTCGGATCGTCGTTCTCTGCGAGCACGTCAATCGCCGGGCTGGCAGCGCGCCGGGCGAGGTTGATCAGGGAGAGCAGGAACGCCACCAGAATGCCCGCGATCGCACCGACGAGCACCGTCACTGCGAGGCAGGAGACACCGATCCAGAACTCGAATCGCGAGAGCTTCCACAGCTCCCGAAACTCGCCGATACCGAAGAGCGGGAGAACCGCGACGCCCACGATCGCGCCGATCGCCGGAGACGGGATCTCGGCGAGGAGCGCGGTTCCGAACACCAGCAGCACTATCGTGCCTATGGCGAGGACGAGCGACGGCAACTGTGTGCGGGAGCCGGCCTGATCCATCGCCGCGGTCCGACTCGTCGAAGCACCGACCGCAAATGAGCCGGACGCACCGGCGGCGAGGTTCGCCGCTCCGAAGGCGAAGAGATCGCGATTCGCGTTCGTCGGATACCGGTACTTCTCGCCGTAGGAGCGGGAGACGAGGAGGCCCTCGGTCGTCGAGACGGCCGTCAACGCGATCGCCGACGGCACGAGCGCCAGCCACTGCTGCCAATCCAGCATCGGCCAGGTCAGCACCGGTGGACCGGCGGGCACCTCCCCCAACACCTTCACCCCGGCATCGCCTGCGTGAGTCAGCACGACGGCAACCGTGGCGACCACCAGCACCACCAATGCCCAGGGCACCATCGGGACGAACTTGCGCCCGAGCAGCAGCATCGCGACCGCCGAGACCGAGATCAGCACCGACCACGGATTCACGGCGCCGAGACCGGTGAACAGTTGGGCGAGCTTCTCGGTGAACTCACTGCCCGAGTCAATGTGCACACCGAGCATCTTCGCCACCTGCGACACGAACACGTCGAGGGCGAGCCCGGCGATGAATCCGATCAGGATCGGGCGGGAGAGGAAGTTCGCGAGAAACCCCAGTTTGAACACCGCCATGGCGATGAACAGGACCCCGCAGATAATCGCCTGCGCGAGCGCCATCATGGCATAGTTCTGAGAGCCGGCCGCCGCGAGCCCTCCGACCGAGGCTGCCACGAGCGCGGCAGCCGAAGCGTCCGGAGACGCGATGACTTGCCGGGAGGAGGTCAGGAGCACCCACACGATCGTCGGCAGCACCAGCGCATACAGTCCCGCGGTCGGCGGGAGGCCTGCGATCTGGGCATAACCGATGTTGATCGGGATCGCGATAGCGATCAACGTGACTCCCGCGAGGAGCTCACGGCCCAGATTCCGGCGACTCAGGCCGGGAAGCAAACGATTCATCGCTGCCAGCTTTTCCCACCGGAACCCACGAGAATCCGGGTCTCATCCTCCAGGGATGAGCCTGCGTGCGAGTTTCATCCACCGAACACATGGTCGGGCTATCTTGGGAACATGATCGATGCCATACGCCGGGAGATGGCTTCCACGACTCCCGACACTGCGCGCATACTGCTGCGCAGGAACTGGCTGAGGCTGATCATCGAGTCCCACACGGGCGAACTCGAGCGGCTCTGCATGACCTACCCCGACCCGCACGAGCCGCACATTCTCCTCATCCGTGCATGCTGCCGCGATCTCTCAGGCGACTCCTACGGCGCCGAGTACCTTCGCGGGCAGGGGCTGCGCGTCGCCCCCGACGATTTCGTCGCCTGCTTCACCGACCTCCTGCTCGCCCCCGACACCGCGACGAAGGCTGCAGTCGCCGATCGGGCCCATCTCGCACTCACGCAGTGCGAGCCCGATGACGACTACTCCTCGGCGTTGTTCCTCCTCGGCTGGACCGAGGTGAGACTCCGCAGGGACTTCGCGCGAGCGATCGCGCTCCTGCGTTCCGCCGCGGCAGAAGCGGAACTGCGTGATCGCCCGGAAACTCACCGGCTCGCGCTGTCGAACCTCGCATTCGCGCTCACCCAGGCCGGCCTCTTCACCGAGGCCGAAGGCCTCCTCGAGTCGCTCCCGCCGGCCCCGGACCAGTCCGACTGGGACCGTTTCGAAGGCGGGCTCCCCGCGGCCAACCGCGGATGCATCGCCTACTGGCGCGGCGATTTCGAGCGGGCGGCCGCCCTGCTCGAATCCGCGATCGTCGAGGACAGCCCGGGCAACAACTTCGAGGCGCTGGCCCGTCTCTACTACGTGATGAGTCTCGTCGCGCTCCGGCGGGAGGAACGCTACTACGCCGCCGCAGCCCTGCTCCAGGGCATCAGCAAGACGGACAAGCACGGCATCCCCTGGGACACGCTTCGCCGGGTGGTATCCGCCTGCCTCGCCCACGCGCAGGGACAGGATGAACGGGCGCTGGCACTCGCAGGCCCTGCGCTCACCCGCACCGGCGCGGCGGTCGCGCACGCCATCCTCGCCGAGCTGTTCCGCGCTCTCGGCAAACCCGTCATGTCGGGCCAGGCGTTCCGCCTTGCGGCGGCGGCTGGGCTGCCCCGATACGCCCGCGTCAGCACGCTCGTCACCTCAGCTGCCCTGCATTCGGCAGCGGGACGCGGAAATCACGCGCACGAGCAGCTCGATCACGCGCTCGAGAACGCGGCCGCAGAACGCATTTTCGCCCCCTTCCTCTCAGACGACCCCGTCGTCGCTGATCTGCTCAGTGCCCACGCGCATTGGGGTTCGAATCACCAGGACTTCCTGCACGCGATCCTAGAGAAGCGCGGCCTGCACGGAACCGCGGTCGCCGGGATCTTCACCGATCGCGAGAAGGAGGTACTCGCGTGCCTGCGCACCACGATGACCGCCGACGAGATCGCGACTCACCTGGGCGTGGCGTACCCGACGGTGAAATCCCACATCCGAGCCATCTACCGCAAGCTCGGAGTCACCTCACGCCGCGCAGCCGTCCACGCCACCGACCAGGTCTAGGCTCGGGCCTCGCCTCTGCACCGGGCCTGGGACCCACGATTCGATTGGTCTTCTAGATCCACGCTCAGCGCTTCTCTTCCCACTTCCAACGAAAACAGCCCCCGGCCCAGAGCAGAAAGCTCCGGGCCAGAGGCCATTTACTCTTTGTGCGCGAGGGGGGACTTGAACCCCCACGCCCTTGCGGGCACTGGCACCTGAAGCCAGCGCGTCTGCCAATTCCGCCACTCGCGCGAGTCTGCTGTTCGTTACCGAAGCACCGTACAACCCGTTCAGCTTAGCAACAACACGCCGCTACGCCAAAAACCGGTGGCCTGCGCGGGGCCCTCGGTCTGGCCGGGCGGTCGCGGGCGCCGGGTTTTCTCGGCGGCCCGTGGCCTCACGAGGAGATCCAGCGCTCCCCGAGGCCGCTCCCGGAGCGCTCCCGGCTGCCCGTGAATCGCACCCCGAGCTCACAAATTGGTGCAGTACGGCCAGTGTTCGGCCTGGGCGCAGTCTTGCCGGGTAGCATATTCGCGAAGGAGGGCGAACGCCATGGGTATTCTCGACAGCGTCGAACGCGGTCTCGAGCGCGCGGTAAACGGCGCGTTCGCCCGCACCTTTCGTTCGGGCGTGCAGCCGGTCGAGATCGCGGCCGGCCTCAAGCGCGAACTCGATATCGGCTCGGTAGTGGTCGACCGGGATCGCGTGCTCGCACCCAACCGCTTCATCGTGCGCATGGCGGGTGCCGACGCGGATCGGCTCACGCGCATGGGCGGCACGCTTGAGCGGGAGCTCATCGGCGTCGTGAGCAAGCATGCGAAGCGACAGGGCTATCAGTTGTTGGGCGAACCCGATGTCGAATTGCGCCGGGACGATTCCCTCACGACGGGTGTGCTCCAGATCGATGCGTCTCAGGTCGAAGGCGCGGTATCGTGGATCCCGATGATCGAGGTCGAAGGTGTGCAGCACCCTTTGCGCAATGGCACGACGATTGTCGGCCGCGGCAGCGACGCCGATATTCGCGTCTCCGATTCGGCCGCCTCGCGCCAGCATCTGCAGCTGATCTGGGACGGCAAGGCTGGCATCGCGCGGGATCTCGGCTCGACGAACGGCACGAAGATCAATGGCCAGCGGTTCCGCGAGGCTGCCCTGAGCCCGGACACCGTGCTCACCATCGGCCAGACGCCTCTCCGCTTCCAGCTGGTGCCGAGTCGTGCTGCTGCCGGCGCAGCTTCGGGCCAACGCGCGCGGGCCGCGACGCAGCAGCCGCGATCCTCGTCGCCGCAACCGCGGCAGCAGCAGGCGCAGGCGCAGCAGCCCCCGAGCAACTCAGGAAACCCGCACCAGGCAGCGCAGCCGGGCATCGAACAAGATTTCTGGAGGGGCCTGTGAGCGAACTCACCCTGATGATCTTGCGCATCGGCTTCCTGCTGCTGCTCTGGCTCTTCATCTTCGCGATCGTCTACGCGCTTCGCAGCGACCTGTTCGGCGCACCGGTTCGCAAGCTGCCGAGCAGCGGCGAGGCGGGCGGCAGCCCCCGGCAGGCGGCGGCTCCGGTACCTGCAACCCCGGTCGCGGCTGCAGCGGCGGCTCAGGGTGCTGCCCCCCCGATCACCCCGTCAGGAGGTGCGCTCCCGTCAGCGGGCTCGTCGATTCAGGCCCGCACGCTCGTGATCGTCTCCGGCAGCGCAGCCGGCACTTCGCTTCCACTCGACGACGACGTGATCACCATCGGCCGCAGCACCGATTCAACGCTCGCGATCGTCGATGAATACACTTCGACCTACCACGCGAAGCTCGCCCGCAGCGGCGATCAGTGGCTCCTCACCGATCTCGATTCGACGAACGGCACGAAGCTGAACGGCAGTCGCGTCAGCGGGACCGTGCTGGTACCGACATTCACGCCGGTCACGATCGGCACCACCACCTTTGAGCTGAGGCCCTAGACGTGTCGGTCGGCTACACGAGTGCCATCGGCAGCCATGTCGGTATGGTGCGCTCGAACAATCAGGATTCCGGGTATGCCGGCAACCGGTTGTTCCTCGTCGCCGACGGTATGGGCGGGCATGCGGGTGGCGATGTCGCCTCGGCCCTGACGACGAGGGCGATCGCACGTCTGGACGAGTTTCCGAAGGACAGTGTCGAGGATCCGCAGCCCGGCACCGGCGAGACGCCTGCGGCGAGCGCGATCTCCGCAGATCCGGCGTCCGTCGCCCAGCATCTTGCCGATGCCCTGCTGAAGGCGAACCGGATGCTGCGCGCTACGGTCGGCGAGCGGCCCGAGCTGTCGGGCATGGGCACGACTTTCAGCGGCTTCATGACGGTCGGCGACCGGCTCGCGCTCGCGCACATCGGCGATTCGCGCCTGTATCTGCTGCGTGACGGCAAGATGCGTCAGGTCACGAAGGATCACACGTTCGTGCAGCGCCTGGTCGACAGCGGTCGCATCACGGAGGAAGAGGCGAAGACGCATCCGAGGCGCTCCGTGCTCATGCGGGTGCTCGGCGATGTCGACAGTTCTCCTGATATCGATACCGAGGTGCTCGATACCCGGGTCGGCGATGTCTGGCTGCTGTGCTCCGATGGATTGTGCGGTTACGTCGAAGAGGACGACATCGAGAAGATCCTGTTGCGCCGCCCGTCGCTCCAGGGAGCGGTCGACGCGCTGATCGACAAGGCGCTGTCCTTCGGCGCACCCGACAATGTGACCGTGGTGCTCGTCGAGACGCAACCGGGACCCGCGTCGAACAGCGAGCCGGGGGTCGCGCGCTTCGCAGGCTCGGCCGAGACCGAGGCCGATGAGGAGCCGGAGAGCACCAGCCGGATCCGCCTCATGGGTCGCCGCCGGGGTCGGCGCGCGCAGCCGGTCGAGGAGAGCCACTTCGAGCCTCGCGTCGACGAGTACTTGAACGAGCTCATCGCCGAGACCCGTCGGCGCAACCGACGACGACGGCTCCTCTGGATGCTCGGCCTGCTCGGCGTGATCGCGCTGATCATCGGCGGCATCTCGCTCGCCTACGAGTGGACGCAGACCCGCTACTTCGTCGGCACCGATGGAAGCACCGTGATCATCTACCAGGGTGTGCAGCAGGGAATCGGTTCGCTTTCGCTGCACTCGGTTGCCGAGGATACGGGTATTCCGTTGACCGCACTCGACGGGCTCGAGCGGCGCCAGATCGAGCGCACCCTGAGCGCTTCGTCGCTCGACGAGGCCCGCGACATCGTGACGCGCTTGGGGGTGGACGGCACATGAGCGATCCCCGCCAGAACGATCCCCGGACGAGCGAGACGGTGCTGCAGCGCATCACCGCGATTCGTGCTCCCCGCCTGCTTCGCGGCCTCGAGTTCTCCCTCGTGCTGTTCTCACTCGCGATCGGCATCGCCGCGGTCGTGATCGTCGACCTGACGGTCAACGAGTCCCTGACCGCCCATCTGCTGGTCCCTGGCATTGCCTTCGTGATCGCCGTGCTCGGCATGCACGTCGCGATCCGGCTCACGGCTCCGGATGCGGATCCGCTGATCCTGCCGATCACCGTGCTGCTGAACAGCATCGGCGTCGCGCAGATCTATCGCATCGATCTGTCGAAGAATGACTTCGGCTGGGAGGCGTACTCGGTGCGCCAGCTGGTCTGGTCGGTCATCGCGATCGTGATCGCGATCGCCGTGCTCACGCTGCTGCGCAACCACCTCACTCTGTACCGCTACACCTTCGTGTCTGGCCTGGGCGCGCTCGTGCTCCTCCTCCTGCCGATGCTTCCATTCATCGGGCAGGAGATCAACGGTGCCCGTGTCTGGATCCACGTCGGCGGGTTCTCCTTCCAGCCGGGCGAGGTCGCGAAGGTGCTCCTCGCGATCTTCTTCGCCGGCTACCTCGTGCGCAACGCGGATGCACTGTCGATGGTGGGCAAGAAGGTGCTCGGGATCCGCTTCCCGCGCGGCCGCGATCTCGGCCCGCTGATCGTGTTCTGGCTCGTGGCGATGGCCGTGCTGGTGTTCCAGCGAGATCTCGGCACGTCGCTGCTCTACTTCGGCCTCTTCCTGTCGATGCTGTACCTCGCAACGGGGCGGATCGGCTGGATCGTGCTCGGTGTGGGCCTCTTCCTGGCCGGCGGCATCCTCGCCAGCCAGGCGCTCGACTACGTCGGCAACCGCTTCGCCAACTGGCTGGATCCGTTCTCCGATCCGCTCGGCGCGAGCTACCAGCTCGTGCAGGGACTCTTCGGCATGGCGAACGGCGGAATGACGGGAACGGGACTCGGTCAGGGCTTCCCGGGCGATACCCCGGAGTCCCGCAGCGACTACATTTTTGCGAGCCTCGGTGAGGAGATCGGCCTGGTCGGGCTCTTCGTGATCCTCGCCGCCTATCTGCTGCTCATCGGCCGTGCCCTGCGCATCGGCTTTGCGGGACAGGACGACTTCGGCAAGCTGCTGGCCTCGGGTCTCGGGTTTGCGATCGCCCTGCAGGTCTTCATCGTCGCAGGCGGAGTGACGCGCGTCATTCCGCTGACCGGTCTGACCATGCCGTTTCTCGCAGCGGGCGGATCCTCTCTCGTGTCGAACTGGATCATCATCGCCCTCCTGCTTCGCATGTCGAACTCCGTACGGAACCGGCCGAAGCTGGTGATCCGCGCATGAACAAACAGCTCAAGTTCCTCTCCCGGACCGTCTTCGGCATGTTCATCGTGCTGTTCTTCTCCGTCACGATGATTCAGTTCGTCTCGGCAGACGAGTTGCGCGATAACGAACTCAACCAGCGCAGCATCAAGAACAGCTACAAGATCGAACGAGGATCGATCCTCGTCGATGGCAATCCCATCGCGTTCTCGACCCCGACCGACGACGAGTACCGCTTCATCAGGCAGTACGCCGATGGCCCGCTGTACGCGCCCGTCACCGGCTACTTCTCGCGTCGCCAGGGCATGACGGGGCTCGAGGGAGCCATGAACCAGGACCTTTCGGGCATGTCCGGCTCGCAGTTCTTCACGCGACTGATGCGCACGATCACGGGTGAGGAGCCGCAGGGCAATTCGGTCGAGACCACCCTGGATGCCGGGGTGCAGGCGGCGACCGCCGAGGCGATGAGCGAGTTCAAGGGCGCGGCGATCGCGATCGAACCCGATACGGGCAAGATTCTGGCGATGGTCTCGAATCCGAGTTACGATCCCAGCCTGCTCTCGCTGAACAACGACTCGGATGTCATCGCGAACTACACCGCGCTGGAGGAGGATCCGAACGATCCCCTCTTCAATCGCACGATCGGCGGCGATCTCTATCATCCCGGTTCGACGTACAAGCTCCTCGTGGCAGCGGCCGCGATCGAGAACGGAACCGCGACCCCGTCGAGCACTTTCGCGAACCCCACCGCCCTGCAACTCCCCGGGACCTCGCACGAGATCAAGAACAACTGGAGCGGTGCCTGCGGCAGCGGCGTGCAGACCACGCTCATGCAGGCGATCACCATGTCGTGCAACATTCCGATCGCGGAGTTGGCGATGAGCATGGATCGAAACGCGGTGCCCGAGATGGCGAAGGCGTTCGGTTTCGAGCAGGATCTCTCGATCCCGCTCGCGGTCACCCCCAGCGTTGCGCCGAACCCGACTGACGATGCGCAGGTCGCGATCTCCTCCATCGGCCAGCTCGACGTTCGCGCCACGCCGCTGCAGATGGCGATGGTGTCGGCTGGTATTGCGAACGGCGGTGTCGTCATGACCCCCTCGCTCGTCGATCGGGTGATCACTCCCGATCTGCGCACGGAGCGCGAGTACGAGCCGACGCCCTTCGCGGAGCCGATCTCGAAGTCGACGGCAGAAGCGCTCCAGAGCATGATGGAGAACGGGGTCAACGCCGCCGAGGGTGCGTCCTCGGGGGCGCGGATCGATGGAGCGCGTGTCGGCGGCAAGACCGGTACTGCCGAGAACGGCCTCGATGAGGACGGCGACGCACTGCCCTTCACTCTCTGGTTCACCGGGTACGCCTACGCCGGTGACAGGCAGGTGGCGATCGCCGTGGTCATCGAAGACGGTGGCGGCGAAGCATATGGATTTGCGGGGACTTCTTCGGATCTTCCCGTGAGAGTCGGAAAACAGATAATGGAAGCGGTGTTGAACCAATGAGACCTTCAGCAGGAATCACTTTCGGCGGGCGCTATGAACTCATCTCACGCATCGCGGTCGGCGGTATGGGTGAGGTATGGAAGGCCAGCGACGCAATCATCGGCCGCACGGTCGCCATCAAGATCCTGAAGGATGAGTACATGGGCGACCCGGGCTTTCTCGAGCGCTTCCGCGCCGAGGCCCGTCACGCTGCCCTGGTCAATCATGAGGGCATCGCGAACGTCTTCGACTACGGCGAGGAGCAGGGCTCTGCCTACATCGTGATGGAGCTGGTCCCCGGCGAGCCGCTGTCCGCGATCATCGAGCGCGAGGGACGTCTGCCGTCGGACCGGGTCCTCGGCATCGTCGCGCAGACCGCGACCGCGCTGCAGGCCGCCCACGATGCCGGCCTCGTGCACCGCGACATCAAGCCGGGCAATCTCCTGATCACCCCTGAGGGTCGCGTCAAGATCACTGATTTCGGTATTGCGAGGATCGCCGATCAGGTGCCGCTCACCGCAACCGGCCAGGTCATGGGCACGGTGCAGTATCTCGCCCCCGAGCAGGCGAGCGGCCACACCGCGACCGCGTCGACCGACGTCTACTCGCTCGGCATCGTCGCCTACGAGTGCCTTGCCGGCAAGCGCCCGTTCACGGGCGAGTCGCAGGTGGCGATCGCGATGGCGCAGATCAATGACACGCCTCCTCCGCTTCCCGACGACATTCCCGGGCCCGTGCAGCGTCTCGTGCTGGCATGCCTGGCGAAGGATCCGGCGGCCCGCCCGCAGACCGCGGCGAAGCTCGCGCAGGCGGCCACCGCACTGCACCGCGGCAACCTGCAGTTGGCTGCGAGCTATGTTCCCCAGGTGGCTCCGCAGGCGGACGCGACTCGCGTCATGCCCGCGACCCGCCCGGTCGACGATGCTGCGACGACCGCGCTCCCGCAGACCACGATGCTGCCGGAGGGCCAGCCAGCCTCGAACGGCGAGCCGGATGCCGAGCAGCCCGAGGAAGGCAAGAAGAAGCGCAGCCCGTGGACGTGGCCGCTGATCACGCTCGCGGCGCTGCTGCTGCTGATCGGTGGTGGCACTGCGATCGCCTTGCTCGCGAACGGTGGCGACGAGAAGCCGACCGAGACCACGAAGACTCAGACCAAGCCGACGACCGAGCAGAAGGACTACGCCGAGATCGATTCGGCCAAGCTCGTCGGGAGGAACGTCGACGAGGTCGTCGGGATGCTCACTGAGATGGGTTTCGAGAACATCGAGAAGCAGCCCGGCAACCCCACCCCCGACGATCAGGTGAACCTCGTCTCCGATGTCAGCCCGGTGGGTAAGAAGGTGAAGTTCGAGCAGAAGATCACAGTGATCTTCAACGTGCCATACGGCGATGCGGCGGCACCCGCGGCGCCCACGGTCGCCACGGCGCAGGTCAACTCGGGTGACTCGTTCACTGCGAACATGTCTTCGTCGGGCGTCTGCCCTGCAGGCCTGAGCGCGGTCGCCTTCACTGCGGCTTCGAACGGGGCTGGAACGGTCGCGAGTGTGTCCGGATCGACCATGAACCTGAAGGCAGGCACGCTCGATCCGGGTGCCCCCGATGACGTCTTCACGATCAGCTACACCGTTACGTGCGAGGGCAACGGCGTGCAGCGGGTCTCCCCCGCCTCCGCGACGACCTCGATCACGGTGAAGGCGCCCCCGGCTCCCAATCCGAACCCGAGCGATAGCACCAGCAGCGCAAGTGGCACTGCTTCGGGAACTGCCGCCGGGTAATGAACCGAAGAGTCGCGTACAAACCCTAGACTAGAAGAATCGGCCACCAACAGGAGTAGTAGATGTCGCAGACTGCCGCGCAGGGCCCTCAGCGCATGCTCGCAGGTCGTTATTCGATCGACGAGCTGCTGGGGCAAGGCGGCATGTCCACGGTCTACAAGGGTACCGATGTGAAGCTCGGTCGCCAGGTGGCGATCAAGATCATGCGAGCCAACCTGGCCGACGATGAGCAGTTCCGCTCGCGTTTCCGCCAGGAAGCGCAGTCGGCCTCGCGTCTCGCCCACCCGAGCGTGGTTCGCGTGCTCGATGCCGGCGATGATCTGATCCAGTCCGCCGCAGGCCCGCAGCGACTGCCGTTCATCGTGATGGAATACGTCGACGGTCAGAATCTGCGCGAGCTCACGTCTGAGCAGCAGCTCACAACGGCGGAGGCATGCCGAGTCGTCGACTCGGTGCTGACCGCGCTCGAGTACTCGCATCGTGCGGGCATCGTGCACCGCGACATCAAGCCGGCGAATATCATGATCACGAAGTCCGGCCAGGTGAAGGTGATGGACTTCGGGATCGCGCGTGCGGTGTCCGAGACCTCCTCTACGGTGCAGCAGACGACCGCGATCCTCGGCACGGCAGCCTACTTCTCCCCTGAACAGGCGAAGGGCGAGACGGTCGACACCCGTACCGATCTCTACTCCACGGGCGTGCTCCTGTACGAGCTGCTCGCCGGCGGGGTCCCGTTTCGCGGTGACACCGCGGTGGCCGTCGCCTATCAGCACGTGAGCGAGCGGCCGCAACCGCCGAGCACCCACAATCCAGAACTGTCTGCCCCGATCGATCGGGTCGTGCTGCACGCACTGGCCAAGGATCGCAATCGGCGCTTCCAGACGGCCTCGGAGTTCCGCGATGCCCTTCGCCTCGCGGCTTCGGGCGTCATGCCGAAGCTGAGCGAAGAAGAAGAGCAGTCCTCAGTGCTCTTCAACACGAGCGAAGACGTCTCTGAATCCGATCTCGCGTTGCGTCGGCTCTCCGAGACCGGAGGATCGATCCGCTCGCAGAGCCGACCGCCGGTCATGTGGGTCTGGGCTTCGATCCTGACCGTCACCGCGGTGATCGCCGCGGTCGCGTTCTGGGTCGTGACGATGGTGCCGAGCAGCTTCATGCCGGAGAACAGCCGCGCGATCCCAGACCTCGCGGGTATCGAGCAGTCGGTTGCCGTGGAGCAGCTTCTCGATCTCGACTTGAAGCCGGTGGTCCAGGAGATCACCGATGACGAGACGAATGCCGGGCAGGTCGTGCGCACCGATCCCGAGGCCGGAGAACGCGTCGCTGTCGACACCGAGATCACCGTCTTCATCTCCATCGGACCCGAGAACCCGAAGGTGCCGACCCCGGAGCGCATGTCGCTCGAGGAGTACACGAAGGCGGTCGAAGCGCTCGGGCTGACCGTTGGCAGCGTCACGAAGGCCGATGATCCGCGCGCGCCTGCGGATCGCGTGCTCACCGTGACGCCCGATCCCGGGACTGCGCTCAAGCGCGGCGACACCATCGACGTGACCATCTCGACCGGCCTCGTGAACGTTCCCGATGTCAGCGGGCAGGCACTCGAAGTGGCCCGTTCGCTGCTGAACGGGCTGGTCAGCGTCAACCCGGTTCCTCGCGACGACTGCGCGCACTCCGCCGGCTTCCCGGTGATCGAGCAGTCCGTCGTCGGGCAGCAGCCGCAGGGCTCCGAGGTGACGATCGCCTACTGCTCCGGCTAGCGGGTCGAGGCGGCACGACCGGAATTCGGTCGTGCGCATCCGGCGGGGAGCCTCCGAGTCACTTCGCGCTGAGCAGTGGCGAGAGGGTGGCCGCGATCTCGGCGGCTCCCCGTGCGCCGCAGGCGACGAGCCAGTTGCCCAGCTGACGGTATCCACCTTCGGTGAGCACCGACTCCGGATGATACTGGACCCCGTAGATCGGAAGCTCGGTGTGGCGCAGCGCCATGACGATCCCGCTCTCCGTCTGGGCAGTGACGATGAGCTCGGCGGGCACGGTATCGCGCACGACCGCGAGCGAGTGATAGCGGGTCGCCTGGAACTCCGTCTCGACTCCCTCGAAGAACGAGTCCCCGTGGTGCATGACCTGTGAGACCTTGCCGTGCATGAGCTCGTCGGCGTGCGTGACGGTGGCTCCCATCGCTTCCGCGATGGCCTGATGCCCGAGGCAGACGCCGAGCAGGGGGACTCCGGTGCGCATCGCAAGGTGCACCATCGGAATCGAGACTCCGGCGTCCGCGGGTGTGCCAGGACCCGGGGAGATGAGGACCCCGTCGTAGTCGGCGATCAGCTGCTCGAGCTCGCCGATCGACACCTCATCGTTGCGCACGACGCGTGTCTCGGCGCCGAGCTGCTGCAGATAGCCGTTCAGCGTGTAGACGAAGCTGTCGTAGTTGTCGATTACCAGTACACGTGTCATGTCAGCTTCCCACCGTCGAAATCTCTGCGTCATCGTCGATGAACTGGGCCACCCACGGGTATCCGTAGAAGACGAGCGCATAGACGAGGCCCGCCAGGACGGCGAGCATGATGATGATGCGAACCCAGGCCGGACCGGGAAGGAAACGCCAGATCAGAGAGAACATCGCTACGCCTTTGCTACTTCCGGGTTCACCTGCGCGAGCCCGTCCGGAGGACCCGCGCTTGTCGGCTGAAAGTCGTCGAGGACGGCGTATGCGATCGCCCGCTCGTCGGAACCGAAGTCCTTCGGGTGGCAGGTGGTCAGCGTGAGAATCTGATCGACCCCCGGTGTGCCCTGCAGCCTCGGGAAGGGCAGCAGCACGTCGCTCTCCTCGGGCAGCACGTATTCGATCGAGCGGAAGCTGTAGGTGTACCAGCCTTCGGCGGTCTGCACGTAGATCGAATCGCCGAGGCGAAGGTTCATGATCTCCTTGAAGGGCGTCGTGCGCGGCCCTGATCGGTGCGCGGCAACCGCGAAGTTGCCCGGTTCGCCAGGCATCTGCGTCTTGTCGTAGTGACCGATGCCCTTTTCAGAGAGATTGAGCACGCCGGCGCGGGTGGTTCCCTCGGAGACGACATTCATGAAGGTCGCGCCGAACGCAGGAATGTACATCACCCCGAAGTCCTGGTTCTCGGGTACCTTCGCTGCGACCGGGATCACGCCGTCGTATGGTTCGGTCGGAGCTGCGGCCTTCAGCTGTGCAGAGGTCGCCGTCGACAGCTTGGCCTGCTCGGCCACGACGACGGTGCCCGTGTACCAGGGCTGCCAGACGATGTATCCGACCACGATGAGTCCGCTGAGAAAGAGCAGCTCGCCGATCACCGTCAACGGGCTCAGTCTCGCCCTGCCGCGCTTCGTGCGCGAGTGCCGACCTGTCATAGACACATTCTAGGCATCGAGGCTGTGAGACTTTCGAATCAGGAATGTGCGTTGCCAGGGCTCGGGCGCACGGGGGGCGCGCGTCCCAGTCAAGCTGACGGTAGAATCATTCCCATGGCTGCAGTAGGAAAAGACGTAAGCAAGCAGAACGCGAAGAAGGTTGATCGCCTCAGTAAGGCTGAGGCGGCAGAATTGCGCCGCGAAGCACCCAACCCCGTGTGGTTCAAGCCGCTGATGTTCGGGTTCATGCTGCTCGGGCTCGTCTGGATCATCGTGTTCTACATCACGAGTTCGACATCGTCGCTCGCCCTGCCCATTCCAGCGCTCGGCCAGGGAAACATCTTCGTTGGATTCGGCCTGGTACTCGTGGGGTTCATGATGACGCCCTGGTGGAAGTAACGCCGCTCGGGCAAATCACACGGGTGTAATTCTCCCCAGGTGGGGATAACCCTGTGGATAACTTTTCAGCCGCGGCAGGGTCTGACGATGAGATGCCGCGAGGCGGCTTCTCACGTGATCGCGCACCGACGCGCGAACCTTCTCAGACCACCTGCACCGGCGGCAGCACGAAATAGAGCAGCGAGATCGCGACGAGCACCGCCGTCAGTCCGACCATCGCGAGCGCGCGAGTGTTCCTCTTCCGAGGACCGCGTGTTGCGAGGAGGATCCACATCGCAAGGGCGCCGGCGACCATGCCGCCCAGGTGCGCCTGCCACGAGATCCCTGCTCCCGGCATGAGTCCGATCGCGAAGTTGATGCCGATGAGCACCGCCAACGAGGTCACGTTCACCCGATGCGCCTTCATCGCCACGAGCGTAGCGATGAGCAGTGCGAAGATCGCGCCGGAGGCCCCGACCGTCGCCGTTCTCAGCGCCATCATCGTGTCGGGCGCGAAGTAGACCCAGACCATCGCACCCAGCGAACCCCCGAGGCCGCCCAGCAGGTAGAGCGCAGTGAACCAGAGACGGCCGAGCATTCGCTCCAGGCTCGGCCCGAAGAGCCACAGCGCGTACATGTTGAAGAGGATGTGCAGCAGGAAGCCCGTGGAATGCGTGAACATCGCGGTGAGCAGACGCCACGGCTCGAAGACCTGCGGCAGCGAGTAGATCGGGACGTACCAGAGCGTCGACGTGACCGGATCGACACCGGTAGCGGAATCGGCGAAGAACCACTTGCCCACCATCTGCGCGGCGAACACGACCGCGCAGAGGGCCATGACCGCATAGGTGATGATCGGGCGATCCTGATCGCTCAGCTTCCGCGTCATCACACGAGCCTTGCGCCCAGCACGAGCCGCCGTGCTCGGCGTCGCAGCCCGCACGCATTCCGCGCAGAGCACCCCGACCGAGGAAATCGTCTGGCACTCGGAGCAGATGGTGCGACCGCAACGCTGACAGAGCGTAAAACTCGGGCGATCCTTGTGGCGGTAACAGAAATCCTCTGGGCCAGGTTCGGCTCGTTCTCCGAACTGCGGCGTTCCGCTACCGCCAAACGACACGACTAGACCTCTGCGATGTCGATGCCGGTCATCACGACATCGTCATTCGGACGATCCTGCGCGCCCACCGGAACCGCAGCGATCGCATCGACGACCGCCTTCGATGCGTCGTCGGCGACCTCGCCGAAGATCGTGTGCTTGCCGTTGAGCCAGGCCGGGGCGATCGTAGTGATGAAGAACTGCGAACCGTTCGTCCCCGAGATCTTGCCGGTCATGTCGCGGCGCTTGCCCGCGTTCGCCATCGCGAGCTGGTAGGGCTGGTCGAACACGAGCTCCGGATGGATCTCGTCGTCGAAGGTGTAGCCCGGGCCGCCCATGCCGGTGCCATCGGGATCGCCGCCCTGGATCATGAAATCCTGGATGATGCGGTGGAAGATCACATTGTCGTAGAAGCCCTTCTGCGCAAGGTCTACGAAATTCTTGACCGTCTTCGGAGCATGATCGCCGAAGAGGTTGATCACGATATCGCCGTGGTTCGTGTGAATGGTCGCAACTGCGGTATGAAGAGTCATAGCTGCAATTGTAGAGGCACCGCCCCCACCTCACTGAGTGTGCACTGTGTCATCTCTACATGGTGCGGGTGCGCCCCCAGGCACATCGTGTAGCGTGGTGAAGGTAGGCACGCCCTAGATCGGATTGCTCCGGAGGTTCTCATGTCACTCTCACGTAAGCGCAAGCGCGAACTGAAAAAGCTTCGTTCGCAGGCCGAGGTGCTGCTCGACGAGCAGCGCGACATCCTCGGACACGCGGGTCTGCTCGCTCAGGAAGCGGGCCGTCAGGCGAAGCACCTCGGGAACGAATACGTCGTTCCGCGCGTCAACGATGCACTTGAGGGCGTGCGCCCCACGATCGACCGCGGAGTGCAGACCGCACGCCGCGCGTCAACGCAGGCCCGTCTCTTTGTGGCTCCGTTGCTCGCGAGCGCCCTCGCCAGCACCGTTCGTGGGCTGGAGCGCATGGAGAACGTCGACGCAGCCCGTCAGGTGCAGGCGTTCGGCGTGCAGCAGGGATTGTTGAAGGCGCCTCGGAAGAAGTTCGGCTTCGGCAAGGTTCTCGCCATCGGCGCAGGCGTCGCGGCAGCCGGTGCAATCGGCTACACGCTGTGGCAGGCATTCCGCAGCGACGACGAGCTGTGGGTCGCACCTGAGGATCAGGGCGCCTAAGACTCCGAGACTCGCACTGCGTCCCGCGTACTCGCCTCCGATGCATCGGCGTCGACGCGGGCCGCAGGGATGGAGTACCGCGTCGCGCCTGCGACCTCGCTTATTTGCTCGGCTTGCTGGGCTTGTTCTGCCGGTTTCCCGGCCTGCGCTGACCACCGCGCCCTCGCTGATCGATGCCGGCCATGCGGAGCGCCGCCTGGACCAGCGAGAGGGTGCGTAAACCCTTGACGTCGCGTATCGCCACCCAGCGCGCCTCATCGGAACTTCCGTCGACCTCGTTGCGCAACGGACCGTCCTTCACCGTTGCGCGGTAGATGATGCGAATCGTGTGCAATTCGGGGTCGGTGCCCTCGGGCACCTCTTCGCGAATCATCACCCGCGAATCGACTCCGATGAGCTTGCCGACCTTGGCCTCCAGCCCGGTCTCTTCGAGGACTTCGCGCACCACGGCATCGCGAGGATCCTCACCCGGATCCAGACCGCCCCCGGGCAGGGTCCATCCGTGGAGGTGTCCGCGGCGCCAATGGGTCAGCAACAGCTTCCCGCGCCGCTCCACCACTGCATACGCAGCAACCCGCATCTCCATGGTTCACCTCCCGACCGTGAATCCTTTGTCGCGACCGTATGCGGCAGCGACCCCCTCGGCGCATGAAGTCTGCAAGAGCCCCCACTTCGCGCGCCGTCATGCATACACCGAGCCTATCGGCTCACAAGAACGGGGACGTTGCGAACGCGCCCTACCGCGTGACGGGTGAGACGCTCGAATGCCAGCCGAGCAGCCAGCGCTCCATTCGCCGGTAGGCCTCAGCTCGCACGCTCTGCTCCGAGAGGAAGACGTCGTGCAGTGCGCCGTCGAGTCGCTCGATCCCGACCGACGAGCCGATGCGCAACGACGCACGAGCAATTGCGTCGACGTCGAGCACGGTGTCGGCTCGAGACATGGCGTCGTTCCAGCTCAGGCCGAACTCGGACCTCGCCGACAGCAGAAGGCATACCGGGACGCCGACGTCGATGCCGGCGCTGATTCTCTCGTGTCCGGCGATGATCGCCCGGAGCCAACCGGCGCGTACCGGCATCGTGTGCTCAGGCCGCCAATTCAGGTTGATCGCCGCGATCTCCTCGGGTGAGCAGTTCGCACGCTGCGCTTGAGTGTAGAAGCCGAGATCGAGTTGCGGCAACGTGATCTCGTGCGGGCTGTACCGCGCGTGCAGGTTGATCACCGGGGCGAGGGCGCGTCGCGCTGTACCGCTGATCTGCAGTTCGAGCCAGGGACTGTTCAGTACGAGCGCGTCGGCCACACCGCGGTGCCGATCCGCCCACAGGCTCAGGATCAGTCCGCCGGTCGAGTGACCGAGCAGCACCAGCTTCCGTTGCTGCGCCGCGTCCCCTCCACGGGTCTCTCCGGTCGCGGGATCCTCCCGCAGCATCACGATCGCCGCGTTGATGTCATCGTCGTACTCGCTGAGATCCTCGATGTACCCGAAGGTCTGGCCGTCGCGCAGGCTGCGCCCGTACTTGCGCAGATCGAGCGCGAAGAACCTCGCACCTCGCGAGGTGAAGAATCTCGCGAGCTCCTTCTGAAAGAAGTAGTCGCTCCAGCCGTGCACGTAGAGCACGTCGCAGTCCTCGAATTCGCGCGCGCGCCCGAGCAGACGATCCCAGAAGCCGAGCCGTTCGGGCAGCGCGCGCACGAGTGTCGCGATGAGCGGCCCCTCGGCATCCTCGCCGAGATCGATGTCGGCGCACTCGAATTCGTCGCCGAGCACATCGAGTCGCCAGTCCGTCATGCCGCCAGTCTAAGGTCTCGGTCGCCGACTCACAGCAGCGGGTACCTCGCACGGCGCATGCTCGCCGAAGTGACGAGCAGATTGCTGAGCACCACGAGCACGATGCCGATCCACTCCTGAACGGTGAGCATCTGCTGCAGCATGACCAGACCGACGATCGCCGCCCAGACCGGGTGCATGCTCTGCAGCGTACTGAACAGTCCGGCCGGAACGCGCCGCAGAGCGAACAGATCGATGGAGAACGGCACCACCGACGAGAGCAGTGCGCACACGACGGCGAACCCGATTGCCCAGAGCGCAGGCGGGTGGGCCGAGAACCAGACGATCGCGATAGGAATCCACATGATCGCCGACACCAGGCTCGCCGCTCCGGCACCCTGCAAACCCGGCATGCGCTGCCCGATCTTACGGTTCAGCAGCACATAGCTCGCCCATCCGACGGCCGAGAGCAGGCCGAACCCGACCCCGATCACATCCGTGCTGGGACTTGGGTTCACCAGTACGACGACACCGACTGCCGCGAGCAGCCCGCAGAAGAGATCGATGGCGCGGCGGGACGCGATGATCGCGATCACCAAGGGTCCGAGAAACTCGAGCGTGATGGCGAGGCCCAGGCCCAGGCGATCGATCGTCATGTACACACTCGTGTTCATCACCCCGAAGACGACACCGAGGCAGAGCACCGGCCACCACTGAGCCCACGTCATGCTACGGAAACGAGGTCGCCCGAGCGGTACGAGCACGGCCGCGGTGATCAGCTGCCTGATCGAGACCACACCGAGCGGACCGATCGAGGGAAACGCGAACGCCCCGATGGCTGCTCCGACCTGGCTGCTCGCCGATGCGGTGAGCGCGAGCGTGATGCCCTTTCCGATTCCCGACCGGGCCGAGGATTCGACCGTCGGGGCGTTGTGCGCGGCGGTTGAGCCATCGTGCGCTGCGGTCGAGGATTGGGTGGTCACGGATCCACCCTAGCCGTGCGCATTCCATACGTCTTGTGCAAGTTTTCTCCCTTGCATACGCTTGACGTATGGAATGGTCGCTGAAAGAGCTCCGCTGCTTCACGACCGCCGCGGAAGCGGGCACCCTGACCGAGGCGGCCGAGGTGCTGCACGTGTCGCAAGCCGCGGTCTCGCGCGGAATCGCGAGCCTCGAGCGGGCGCTCGGACAGCGGCTGCTGCACCGCGGGAGGCACGGCTGCGAGCCGACCGCGTTCGGCGAGGCACTCCTCCCGCAGGCGAGGCGGATCCTCGCGGGAGCCGAACAGCTCAACGCACTCGCGCGCGAGCAGCACGGCCAGCTCGTGCTCGGCTACGCATGGGCGGCGCTCGGCAGGCACACCACGGTGTTCCAGCGGCAGTGGGCAGCGGCCCACCCGGAGACCGAGCTCAAGCTCATCCGCCACTTCACCCCGACCTCCGGCCTAGCCGAGGGTCGGTGCGACGCGGCGATCGTGCGAGTCGCACCGGATCCGAAGCGGTTCGCCACCGCCGTTGTCGGGCTCGAACGACGTCTCGCGGCCTTCTCGAGTGATGATCCGCTGTGGGCCCGACGCCGGAGCCTGCGCATGCGCGATTTCGTCTCACGCACCGTGCTCTCCGACCCGCGCACCGGCACGACGAGCCGCGCGCTCTGGGACGGTGGGCCCTCACCGGAGCGCTTCGTCGAGTCCGGAGATCTCGAGGACTGGCTCAACAGCATTGCCACCGGGGTCGCCGTCGGCACGACTGCCGAGGCCACTGCCGCACAGCATTCGCGTCCTGGAGTGAGCTTCCGCCCGATCACCGACGCGCCACGAATACCCGTCCGCATCGCGTGGTGGCGGAGCGATCCCCCCGACAAGATCGCAGCACTCGTCGAATCGGTGACACGACTCTACGACACCGCGTGAACGCTCGCGTGTGCTTCATGCCAAGCGGACAATAGGTGTCGCCTAACCGGGCCTACGCGACATCTACCGACCGTCTGCGCGTTGAAGGCTCGGCTGGGGAGGTGTCGACCGGAGCAGTTCCCGCTCAGCGCCCGCGCTCCCCGATCCTCGCCGACACCGAGCTCGGCACCACGCTCGCGAGGCGAGCGAGCACCCGGTACCTGAACGACGGAATCGAGACCGCCTTGCCGCGCTCGACGTCGCGAAGCGAGTCCGCCACCACTCGCGGCGCATCGAGCCACATCCAGTTCGGGATCCCCTCCTGCCCCGGGGGCAGGCCGAGACGCTCGTGGAAGTTGGTGTGGGTGTAGCCGGGGCACACTGCGGTCACCGTCACCCCGCGCGGTGCGTACCGGACATTCGCCCAGCGCGAGAAGACCACGAGCCACTGCTTCACCGCGGAGTAGGTGCTGCGCGGGATGAAGGCCGCGACCGAGGCGATGTTGATGATGCACCCGGTGCCCCGCTCGAGCATGCCCTGGAGCGCAGCGTGCGTCAGACGCATCGGCACCTCGTTGTGCAGTCTCAAGTGGTCCGCCTCGGCCTCGACGTCGTTGTTCTCGAAGTCGAGGGGAAGGCCGAATCCCGCATTGTTGACGAGTGTGTGCACAGGACGCGCAGGATCGGAAAGCCTCGCCACCACCGCATCGATACCCTCCGAGCGCAGGAGATCGTTCGCAAGCACCTCGACCTCGCCGCCGTGAGCCGTTCGCAGCTCGGTCGCGAGCGCGTCGAGCGCGCGCTCGTCCCTCGCGACCAGCACGAGCGCATCGCCCCGTGCCGCCAGCTGCCTCGCATACTCGGCGCCCAGGCCCGAGCTCGCTCCCGTGATCAACGACGTCTGTGCCATACCTCGATGCTAGGGCGTACCGCGTGAAACGGCACGCCCTCCAGTACAGGAACAGTCACCGATCCGAGCGTCTCGGCAGGGCGGCGGGCGATGGGCGCAGGGCCCGGAGCGCAGCGCTCAAGCGAGCCGCTCGACCTCGACGAAGACCACTGCGTCCGCGGATCCCCGGTTCTCGATTCGATGCTCGGCTCCCGCCGGACGAGTGTAGCTCTCACCCATCGTGAGCGACGCATCGAACTCACTGCCATCGGCGTTCACGACGTGCATGGTGTCGGTGACGAGCGGAATCACCACGTACTCGTGCTCGTGCCGGTGCATGGGGATCGCTCCTCCGGGTTCGATCGTCCACTGCGTGACCCGGAAGACGTCGTTCTCCAACTGCAGCTTCGCGTGCGATCCTGTACCCATCAGCGCAGTCTATCGAGCAGCTCGGCGCTGGGCGTCGACGACCGGATCGGCATCCCCGCGCACAACCGCGCGACGCAGCGCCACGAACAGCACGATCATTCCCGCAGTGAGCAGCATATGCCCGAGCCCGGCGATCCCGGCGATCATCTTGTTCGACTCCTCGCCGAGCATCGTCAGGCTGCCGTGCCAGATCAGCATCGCCGAGGTGAGCACGACTCCGGCGTTGTAGAGCCAGAAGAACCACGCGAAGAGTTTCGGGCTGCGCGAGATCGCGAAGACCTTCTCGAGTGCGAGCACGATGAGCAGCACGATGAACCCGAGGGTGAGGAGGTGGGTGTGCGCCAATCCGAGCTGTGTGAACTGTCCTTCGGGGAAATCATTGAGCTTGGTGAACTCTCGGTAGAACAGGCCGGAGCCGACTCCGACGAGCATGTAGAGGAAAGCAGCATTGAGCAGGTGTTTCATTGGGTGTTCCTTTCGGTGATGAGTGATTTCGGGCATGTCGGATCGTCCCGCGGGGCGCAGTGGGACCCCGCGACGCGAGTGCGCAGCGGTCGGCTGGCTCGGGGTGCGACTCGGCGCTAGATCAGTCCGGTCTCGCGGGCACGATGGATGGCTTTCGCTCGGCTGTCCACTCCGAGCTTGGTGAAGATGTGGGCGAGGTGGCTCTTCACGGTCGCCTCGGAGACAAAGAGGGTGCGTGCGATATCGCGATTCGCGGAGCCCGTCGCAAGCAATCGGAGCACCTCGGTTTCGCGTTCCGTGAGGCGGGGCAGCGGATCGCGCATCCCCTTGAGGACCCGCGACTGAAGATCGGGGGAAAGCACGACTTCGCCGGACGCTGCTCGTCTGATCCCTTCGAGGATCGCGCCCGGATCGACGTCCTTGAGCAGATAGCCGGCGGCTCCCGCCTCGATCGCGCCGAGAATCTCCGCGTCGCGATCGAAGGTGGTCAGAATGAGCACTGCGGGCGCCCGGTCGAGGGACCGCAGCGCAGCGGTCGTCTGGATCCCATCGATTCCCGCGCCGAGACGGAGGTCGCAGAGCACCACCTCCGGGTGCAGGTGCGCGGCGAGCGAGACCGCCTCTTCGCCGGTCGCTGCCTCGCCGACTACCCGCACGGCATCGCCGGAGTCGAGCACGGCCCGCAGCCCGCTGCGCACGACCGGGTGGTCGTCGACGAGGAGAACGGTGATGGTCATGATGGCTCCTTCGACGCAGTCACGGTCGGATCGAGGTGGAGGGGCAGGTGCGCGGAGACGGCGGTGCCCTCGCCCACCGAGCTTTCGAGGTCGAGACCGCCGCCGAGTTCTCGCAGTCGGGCACGCATGAACCGCAACCCGTAGCTCGAGGCACGCTCGTCGGTGCCCTGTTCCCACGCCTCCGCATCGAACCCGGCCCCGTCATCGATGATGTCGAGCCGCACCGTGTCCTCCGCATCGATCAGGCTCACCACCACTCGAGTCGCTCCGGAGTGCTGTCGTACGTTCGCGAGCGCGGACTGGGCGGTCCGCAGGAGGGCGACCTCGATCTGTGTGGGGAGCAGCGGAAGCGAGTCGTCGGCATGCAGTGCGACGTGCAGCCCGGATTCCTCACGAGCACGGTCGAGCATGCGGTCGAGCGCCGAGGCGAGGGCGTTGTTCTCGAGCTCGGCCGGCGCGAGCTCGGCGATGATCCGACGCACATCGGCGAGACTGTCGCTCGCGAGCGCTTCGATCTGCGCGAGCGTCCGCACCGCCTCGGGGTCGCCGCTCCGATTCCCGGCCGCATGTGAGAGCAGCCGGATCGAGGACAGACCCTGCGCGATCGTGTCGTGAATGTCGCGCGAGATCCTTGTGCGCTCGGCAATGACTCCCGAATGACGTTGTGCGAGCGCGAGCTCGTCCTGCAACTCTGCCGTCTCTCGTTGCGCGCTGGTGAGCGAGGCGACCAGCCGCTCGCGTTCCGTCGCGTCGTGCAGGAGTTGCAGGTATCCGCGCGAGATGCCGAAGGCGAATACTCCCCCGATCACCGGCCCGAGTACGTTCGCATAGCTCGTCGCGCCGTGATGCACGACTGGCGCCACCAGCACGACGACGAGCACGAGTGACGAGAAGAGCAGCCCCCACCGAAGCGCGAGCAGATGCCCGGCGAGAAGCCAGAGCACAAATGCCAGCCACACGAACTCGGCGGAGACGACCACCACTGCGACCCAGATCACCGCGAATCCGATGAGCCACCAGACCACGGCCCGACTGGACCGGGTCTTCGACGGCAGGATCGTACCGGCAGTGTGCCAGGCGAGCACGGCCAGGCCGCACACGACGGCCGCGGCAATCGATGTGCCCTCCCCGACGGCACGGATCACTCCGACCACGGTGAGCAGCAGCACGATGAGGTGCTGGCCGACCTCCATCGCCCGCACGGTGAGACCGGCCCGGGAGGGCGTCCGTCCGGTCGGGCGCGTCAGCGGTGCGTTCACGAGGCTCATGCGTCCATTCTCCACGCCCCGGACCGCAGGCGCCCCGGCCACCAGATGCGGTCTCCCATGAGGCTGAAGATCGCGGGGACGATGACGACGCGCACGAGCAGCGTGTCGATGAGCACACCGACCCCGACGATGAGCCCCAGCTGGCCCAGCGTCACGAGCGGCAGCACACCGAGCGCCGCGAACACCGCGGCGAGCACGATCCCGGCGCTGGTGATGACCCCGCCCGTGTGCGCGACCGCCTCGATCATCCCGGCTCCCGTGCCGCGCATCGCGGCCTCCGCCCGCGCACGGTGCACCAGGAAGATCGTGTAGTCGATTCCGAGGGCCACGAGAAAGAGGAAGGCCAGCAACGGGACCTGCAGATCCAGCGCGCTCTGACCGAGCACCACGCGGCTCAGCCACGCTCCCGCGCCGATCGCTGCGATCGCGCTCGCGCAGTTGATGGCCAGCAGCAGGAGTGGGGCGACGAGCGATCTGAGCAGGAGAAGCAGTACGAAGAAGCTGACCGCCAGGACGAGCGGGACGATCACTCGCAGGTCCCGCAGGTTTCCGTCCCGCGCATCGACGTCGGTCGCGACCGCGCCGCCGACGAGCGCATCCGCGCCTTCCACTTGCTGCAGGGCCGAACGCAGCTCGGTGATCTGCGTGAGGCTCTGCTCGGAGCTCGGCAGGAAGTCGCTCGTGACCACGACCCGCGTCAGTGCTTCGTCCTCCGTCGTACCTGCCGCACGCACTCGAACCACACCGGGTACCTCTCGCGCCGCGTCGAGCACGCTTTCCGTCGCTTCGCTCTTGGTGACGATGAGGATCGGCTGCGCCTCTCCGGGCGGAAAGTGCTTCGAGAGCACTTCGAGCCCGGCAGCCGACTCCGACTGCACCCGGAACTTCTCGACCTGATCGAGACCGACAGAGGTGCCGAAGAGGCCCGCGGACATGGCAGCCAGCAGCACCGCGCCGAGCAGGAGGCTCCGTGCGGGACGTCCGACAACACCGGAGGCGATCGAGCGCCAGACGCGGCCCTCCTGCCGCATCTCGCCGGGGCGCGGCACGAACGGCCAGAACACGCGCCTCCCGCACACCGCGAGCAGCGGCGGCAGCACGAGGAGCACCGCTGCGACCGCGATCAGCAGGCCGAGAGCAGACGAGATGCCGAGACCTCGGGTGCCGGGGATCACCGCGAACGCCAGCGTCAGCAGAGCGAGCACCACCGTCGCGTTGGAGGCGAGGATCGCCGGAGCGGTCTTGCGCCAGGCCAGGCTCAACGCGCGGCGGTGATCCTCGTTGCGCCGCAGTTCTTCCCGATAGCGGGAGATCAGCAGCAGCGCGTAGTTGGTACCGGCCCCGAACACCAGCACGCTGATGATTCCCGCGTCGAACTGCAATCCCAGCACCGCTCCGGCGGCAGCTGTCACGCGCCCGGCGAGGCCGTCGGCCAGCGCGACCACGGCGAGCGGCAGCAGCCAGAGCACCGGCGAGCGGTAGGTGACGATCAGGAGCACCGCGACGATCAGGATCGTGACGAGCAGCAGGGTGAAGTCGGCACCCTCGAAGGAGGCGGCGATGTCGGCACCGAAGGCGGGGCCGCCAGTGACCTGAAGGCGCAGGCCTTCCGGTGCGTGCGTCGAGACCTGCAGCCGCAACGACTCGATGGTCCGCGCCGTCTCGGCGTTGCTGTCCCCGACGACGAGCGGGGTGACCAGTACCGCTGCCCGGCCGTCCTCGCTCACCATCGGCTCCGACGGCAGCGTGTCCGCACCCGCGTCCTCGCCGGCGCGCAGCAGCGACGAGAGCGCTCGCAGGGCATCGGTGTCGGATGCGGTGAGGTCTCCCCCTCCCGTGCGCGTCGCGACGATCAGCACTGACTGCTGGTCAGCTCCGGGAAACCCCTCGAGCAGTTCGGCCGCTCGCGCCGACTCGGAGTCGACGGGCGCCTGCGCGTTTCGGGCCGGCGACTCCGCCGCGCCGAATGCCCCGAACAGGGCGATCATGACCAGCAGCCCGACCGAGAGCGATGCCCCGGCTCCTCGCCGGGACGTCAGGAATGCGATGAGGCGTGTTCGGGGGTTCGTTCGGACCATACCTCCACTTCAGCAGCGCACGGCCCGCGGGGCATCGTGAATGCGGGTGAACCGAAGATCAACCGTTCGGCCGATGCGCGGCGCGCTCGTACCATTCCTCAGCGAGGATCGCGTACAGCACCCCATCGATCCAGCCGAGTTCGCGGTGCAGCGACTCCTTGACCGAGTAGGACTCCCGACGCATCCCGACCCGCTCCATCAGACGCCAGGAGGGCTCGTTGTCTGCAAACGCCCCCGCTTCGACTCGACGCAGCCTCAGCCGGTCGAAGCAGAATCCCATCAGTGCGCGAACCGCCTCGGTCGCGTATCCGTGACCGCCGCTCTCGGGAGAGAACGTCCACCCGAGTTCCGCCTGCACCCCGATCGCCTGATCCTTGACCTCTCGCTGCCCCCATCCGTCGCCCACGCGCAGCATGAGGTCGCCGATGATCCGTCCGTCGCATTCGACGACGAGGGAGTCGAGGTGTTTCTTCGCGTAGCTCTCGTCCCAGTCTGCTCGGTCGACCGGGTGCCATCCCAGCCACTTCCCCACTTCGGGAAGGCGACGATGCCCCCAGAGGGCTGGGCCGTCTTCGAGTTCCGCGGGCCGGATCTCGAGACGGGCGGTGCGAAGCGGCCAGGCGCCGAGCTCACGGAAGGTCGGTGCGGCGTTCGGCAGCGATGACATGCGACCAGCCTAGCGAGGCGAGCAGCGGCAGACCCACGCCCGTCGGGGTTGCCCGACCGCTCAGACCGCTCCGTCCGCCGTCGCGCGGGCGTCAGCGACCGGCGCTCGACGAGTGCGCGAGCGTGCGGCGCCGCCGAGCCCGGGCGTGCCATCTTCCGTCGCGATGCTCGATGCCGATCGGGTAGTCGAAGCTCTCGGTGACCAGCTCCGTCGTGAGCACCTCGTTCGCGTACCCGGCGGCGAGCAGCCTTCCGTGCGCGATGAGCATGGCGTGGGTGGTGGATTCGGGCAGCTCTTCGAGGTGATGGGTCACGAGGATCGTGGCAAGCTCGGGCTGGGTCTCGTGGAGCAGGTCGATCGTTTCCAGCAGTTGCTCGCGCGCCGCAACGTCGAGACCCGTGGAGGGTTCGTCGAGCAGCAGTAGCCGCGGTTCGGTCAGCAGCGCCCGGGCGATGAGGGTTCTGCCGCGCTCGCCCTGCGACATCGTGGGCCACTTGGCGGATCTCACGTCGCCGAGGCCGAGCGTGTCGATGAGTTGATCGGCCCGCTCGATGAGCTCCTCCGAGGGCTGCCAACGCATCATCAGTTCGGTGGTCGCCGTCGCTCCGGTCAGGACGACCTCTCGCACCGTCAACGGGGAGCGGAGCTGGTGCCGTGGATTGACGTGGCCGATCGACTCGCGCAGCTGCCGCATCTCCACGCGACCGAGCTGCTGGCCCAGGACGCGCACGATGCCGCGGGTCGGGTGCTGAGTCGCACCGCAGAGGCTCAGGATGGTGCTCTTCCCCGCACCGTTCGGTCCGATGAGGGCCCAGTGCTCGCCGGAACGGATGTCGAGAGTGATGTCGGCGAGGATCTCCCGCGATTCGCGGACGAAGTAGACGTGCTCCATCTGCAGGACTTCGGTACCGGTCACGTCAGGTTCTCCTTCATCGATGCCAGGTGGTTTCGGCTGCGCTCTGCTGCGGCCGTGGCGTCACGATCGGCGATGGCCTCGACCAGTTCGATATGCGCCTCGTGGTCGGCGCGGCCCCCGAACGCCTGCCGGATTCGAAGCATATCGATCATCGCTGCTCGGAGCCGGGGGGTGAAGGTGTCGAAGAGTTCGAGGAGGATCGGGTTGTGCGATGCGGCGACGATCGCCCGGTGGAATTCCGTATCGGCGTCGACATGGGGCTCGAGTGCGGAGCGATGCTCCTCTCGTTGCGACAGTGCACGACGGATGAGGTGGAGGTCGTGCGCGGTCCGATGCGCTGCCGCCAGTGCCGCCGCCTCGCTCTCGATCGCGATGCGCGCCTCGATGACGGAGACGATGCCTGACCGTCGGAGTACCGCATCCCACTCCTCGGGGGCGTCGAGTGCGGTGACGAAGACCCCCGCGCCTTGTCGGGAGGCGAGGACTCCCCTGCCCGCAAGTTGACGAATCGCTTCGCGGACGGTCGAACGACCGACGCCGAGTTGCGGCCCGAGCGTTGTCTCTCCGGGAAGCTTTTCTCCGAGCTTCCACTCCCCGGCGCGAATGCGGCCGAGCAGAAGCTCGGCTGCCTGATCCGCGAGCGGTGCTCTCCTGACCTCTGTCATCAGCGATCCTTTTGTCTACTTGTCTGAGGAGTTGTGCTACAGTCTAGCCATGTTTTCTTCGTCGCTTCTCCTTCTCCGCCACGACGGGGCGTAGCCGGACCGGCTCCCTGTCGTGGAGCTGCATCCTGCGCCGGTCTGCTCACAACAACCGGAAGAAGCACCAGATGACCCCCTCCGTTTTCCCCCGTATCTCCACGCCCGCCGGCTCGATCCCGCGCACTGCGCCTCACTGGAACCGGCAGCGACACTCGCAGATGCCGTCCCATCGCTATCTCGATGCGTACTCGCGCGTCGATGTCCCCCTCACCGACCGAGAGTGGCCATCCCGCCGTCTGACTGAAGCCCCGCTCTGGGTCCCGGTCGACCTGCGCGACGGCAACCAGGCGCTCGCCGAGCCGATGGATCCCGAACGCAAGCGTCGCTTCTTCGAACTGATGGTCGCGATGGGCTACAAAGAGATCGAAGTCGGGTACCCGTCCGCGTCGCAAACCGACTACGACTTCGTGCGGCTCATCGCCGAGTCCGAGATCGCCCCCGAAGACGTGACCATCGTCGTCTTCACGCCGGCACGACGCGACCTCATCGAGCGCACCGTGGAATCCATTCGGGACATCCCCAACCCCATCGTGATCCACATGTACACCGCCACCGCGCCGACGTGGCGCGACGTCGTGCTCTCGCGCGACCGGGAGGAACTGCGGGAGCTGATCCTCGCCGGCGGGCGAGACGTGCTCGAGTTCGCCGGACACCTTCCGAACGTGAGATTCCAGTTCAGCCCAGAGGTCTTCAACCTGACCGAACCCGAGTACGTCATCGAGATCTGCGACGCGATGACCGAGCTGTGGCAGGCGACGCCAGAGCGCCCCGTCATCCTGAACCTGCCCGCCACCGTGGAGATCGCGACCCCGAACGTCTACGCCGATCAGATCGAGTACATGCACCGCACCCTTGCCCGCAGGGACTCCGTGATCCTGTCGGTGCACCCGCACAACGACCGCGGAACCGGTATCGCCTGCGCAGAACTCGCCGTACTCGCCGGAGCGCAGCGCATCGAAGGCTGCATCTTCGGGAACGGGGAGCGCACCGGCAACGTCGACATCGCCACGCTCGCCCTGAACCTGCACGCACAGGGCATCGACCCGATGGTCGACTTCTCCGACATCGACGAAATCCGCCGAACCGTCGAGTACTGCAATCGCATCGACGTGCATCCGCGCCACCCCTACGTCGGCGACCTCGTGCACACCGCATTCAGCGGCACCCACCAGGATGCGATCAAGAAGGGATTCGCCGAGCATCGGGCGCGGGCGCACGCGGAGCAGCGAGACGAGCGCGAGATCGGCTGGCGAGTCCCCTATCTGCCGATCGATCCCGCCGATATCGGGCGCAGTTACGATGCGGTGATCCGGGTGAACTCCCAATCCGGAAAGGGCGGCATCGCCTACCTGCTGCACACCGAGTACGGCGTCGAACTGCCGAGGCGCATTCAAATCGATCTCGCGCGCCACGTGCAGCGGCACGCGGATCGGACTGGAAATGAGATCACCGCTGACGAGCTGTGGGGGATCTTCGAATCCACCTACCTGTTCGACTCGGCAGCCGGGATCGAACTCGTGGACTACCAGACGGCCGACTCCGGGGCGGTCACCAGGATCGTCACCCGAGTCGAGGGGACCGACCACCGATCCGAGCACCACGATATGGGTCCCGTGGAGGCGTTCGTCACCGCGCTCCGTCCGCACGGCATCGACCTCGAAGTGCTATCGCTCCATCAGACTTCCGTGCGCACGGGTGCGGACTCCGAGGCGCTGACCCTGCTGGAGTGCCGGATCGGCGACGACGTGCGGTGGACCGCGGGCCGGGACCAGTCCGTCCTCACCGCGACGCTCACGGCAGCCACCCGAGCCGCAGGCCTCGGTCGCCTTCCGTCCGGGTCATCGCGTGAGCACACGCCGAAGGCGCCGCGACCCTGAACTGCGTTCAGGACGCGCGCAATGGTGGGGTCCCGGATCGTTTCGGGGCCTCACCGGTGCGTTGGACTCGGTGGCCGCCTGAGCCAAGCGATGGACGCCGCGGCTGTTCCACCTCGCAAAGCTACCTGCTGCTGCCGACTGAGGCGGCAGCAGCCCGCACACCGCCCGACAGCACCCTGATCGCCGTTTCGCGATAGTCGTGGATCTCACTCGCCTCGTGAATGAGCCTGCTCATCCCGAGAAGGTGAGGAAACTCGTCAATCGACAACCCGGCCGCCTCCGCAGCGTAGTCCCCCATCACCACTCGCAGGATCACTCCGCCTGCACAACCTCTTTCCGCTGGCGAGCGTGCGGGTGAGGAACCTCAGCCTCGTTTCGCTCTTGGCTCGAGACGCGCTTGCGAGCCATCGAACCAGAGTGACGGCGCTCCGGGAATTCGCGCCTCTGACGCGGCCGCAAGAGTGGCGGATCCTCCGCGCCGGACAGCGCGCGCAGATAGTGAAGCCGGGAGCCGGAGGACGCGGAGTTCTGCAGTTCGGAACGGAGGTGATCACCTCCGCTGAAGGCACGCTCGCGGGGGTACTTGACGCCTCCCCGGGTGCCTCGACCGCGGTGCCCATCGCGCGAGAAATCCTCACGAGGTGCTTCCCCACGCGGATCAATCGGTGGACCGAGAACTGCCTTCAGGAGCACATCCCTCACCTGGGCGCGCACCTCGACGCCGACGAACGACTGACGCAGCGTGCCCGGGAGCGGATCTCCAGTGGACTCGACCTCCCTCTGCCGGGGTGACGCTCCAAGCGCAAGAACCCCCGAACAGTCCGAAAGCCTCCCACTCGCAATGAGTTGGAGGCTTTCTGTGGTGGATCCTAGGAGAATCGAACTCCTGACATCCTGCTTGCAAAGCAGGCACTCTACCAACTGAGTTAAGGACCCGAGAAACATCTTGCGGTGTCTCTCAGAGGCGTTTTGGCTTGCGCCGCCGGCCTCGACTGTACAACTATAGCGGGATCGTTCGTTCATCGCAAAACGAGGCCCGGACTCCTCAGAATGACTCCGACTCATCAGTTCCGCGCGCGAATACGCTCGGAATCTGCGGAGACACCAGAGGGCGGCCGATTTCTCGACCGCCCTCTGCCGCTCTGAGTTTCGCGCCCGCTCACGGAGAAATCTCTGGCGTGGATCTCGGAAACGAAGTGAGAAATTGCTTCTCATGACCTTCATTGTGGTGGGGCTACCAGGACTTGAACCTGGGACCTCTTCATTATCAGTGAAGCGCTCTAACCACCTGAGCTATAGCCCCTTGACCAAGCAATGACTCTACCGGAAATCGCGCGAAAACCGAAATCGAGAACGCGCGACTTCCGGATCGGCCAGGCTTAGTTGCTGGTGAATCCCAGCTGGAACCCGCCGAGCATGCGCACGAGCAGGTTGTAGATGAGGGCGCCGACGGCGCCGAAAGCGGTGCCGACGATGAGGTTGAGCACGCCGACCACCACTGCGAAGGTGAAGACGGTTCCGTAGCTGAAGAGCTCGAGCAGGCTGACCTGATCGCCCACGATGTCCATGACAAGCTCGTTCATCTTGGCGAGCACGCCGGTCGAGAGCAGGACGGTGTAGATCAGCAGCATGGAGACCACGCCGACGATCGCAGCACAGAGCGACACCAGGAACGAGAACTTCACCGACGACCAGAAGTCGATGTAGACCAGCTTCAGGCGTACCTGCTTGGCCGGCGCTTTCTTGCGGGTCTTCTTCGCAAGCTTGTCGGCGACTGTATTACTCATTCAAGTCTTCCTTGTTCTCCGTCTGGGGGCTCTCAACGGGCCGCTGCTCTTCGCCACCCTCGACACTGTCGGCATCTTCGGACTCGTCGTCGTCAAGACCACGCTCCGTGTTTCGTGCGATGCCAATGATACGGTCCCCCTCTGGGAATCGCGCAAATACGACCCCCATCGTATTACGTCCCTTGGCCGGAACCTCGTCAACACGAGAGCGGACGACCTTTCCGCTCGCGAGGACGACGAGCACTTCGTCGGTGTCTCCCACGATGAATCCGCCGACGAGATCGCCCCGCGCCTCGTCGAGTTTCGCGACCTTGATGCCGTATCCGCCGCGGTTCTGCACTCGGTATTCACCGACCGCGGTGCGCTTTGCGTAGCCACCCTCGGTCACGATGAAGACGAATCCGCCCTCCGTGATCGTCGATGCGGCGAGCAGGGAGTCGCCCTCGCGGAAGTTCATTCCGCGAACGCCGCTGGTCGATCGGCCCATCGGTCGAAGTGCCTGATCAGAGGCGGTAAATCTCACGGACATTCCCTGTCGTGAGATCAGGAGCACATCGTCGTCGGAGTCGGCGATCAGTGTCGAGACCAGCTCGTCACCCTCACGCAGCTTGATGGCGATGATGCCGCCCGTGCGGTTCGTGTCGTACTCGGTGAGTGCGGTCTTCTTCACCAGGCCGTCGCGCGTGGCGAGCAGCAGGTAGCGCTCATCGAACTCGCGCAGGTCGAGCACCTGGGTGACGCTCTCCTCGGGAGCGAGCGCGAGGAGGTTGGCAAGGTGCTGGCCCTTCGCGTCCCGACCGCCCTCAGGGATCTCGTAGGTCTTCGCCCGGTACACGCGACCGGTGTTCGTGAAGAACAGGAGCCAGTGGTGCGTCGTGGTGACGAAGAAGTGCTCGACGATGTCGTCTGCACGGAGCTGGGCGCCCTTGACTCCCTTGCCGCCGCGATGCTGCGAGCGGTAGTTGTCGATGCGGGTGCGCTTGACGTAGCCGCCCCGGGTGATGGTGACGACCATCTCCTCTTCGGGGATCAGGTCTTCCATCGACATGTCGCCGTCGTAGCCGTGCATGATCGTGCTGCGACGTTCGTCGCCGTATTTGGCGACGATTTCGCCGAGTTCTTCGACGACGATGGAGCGCTGCTCTCCCGGCGAGGCGAGAATTCCCTCGTAGTCCTTGATCTGTGCTTCGAGTTTTGCTGCGTAGTCGAGGATCTTCTGACGTTCGAGCGCGGCGAGGCGTCGGAGCTGCAATCCGAGGATCGCGTCTGCTTGGATCTGATCCACCCCGAGCAGCCCCATCAGGCCTTCTCTGGCCTCGTCCACGGTCGGTGACCGACGGATGAGGGCGATGACCTCATCGAGCGCGTCGAGCGCCTTCAGGTATCCGCGCTGAATATGCGCCTCGGCCTCGGCCTTCCGCAACCGGTATTCGGTGCGCCGAACGATGACTTCGATCTGGTGCTTCGTCCAGTTCGTGATGAAGCCGTCGAGCGCCAGGGTGCGGGGCACTCCGTCGACGATCGCGAGCATGTTCGCGCCGAAGTTCTCCTGCAGCTGCGTGTGCTTGTAGAGATTGTTGAGGACGACCTTGGGGATCGCGTCGCGCTTGAGCACGACGACGAGTCGCTGGCCGGTGCGCCCGCTCGTTTCATCTCGGATGTCCGAGATTCCCTGGACGCGACCCTCCTTGACCAGGTCTGCGATCTTCACCGCGAGGTTGTCGGGGTTCACCTGATACGGCAGTTCGGTGACGACGAGGCAGGTTCGTCCCTGGATCTCCTCGATATTCACCACCGCGCGCATGGTGATCGAGCCGCGGCCCGTGCGGTACGCGTCACGAATTCCCTTGGTGCCGAGGATCTGTGCACCAGTCGGGAAGTCGGGTCCCTTTACACGCTCCATCAACGCTTCGAGCAGCTCTTCACGGCTCGCGTCGGGATGCTCCAGGTGCCAGGTCGCCGCCTCGGCGACTTCACGCAGGTTGTGCGGCGGGATGTTGGTCGCCATGCCGACGGCGATGCCGACGGATCCGTTGACGAGCAGGTTGGGGAACCGCGCGGTGAGGACCGTCGGTTCCTGGGTACGGCCGTCGTAGTTGTCCTGGAAGTCGACCGTGTCTTCGTCGATGTCCCGCACCATTTCCATGGCGAGCGGCGACATCTTCGTCTCGGTGTAACGGTGGGCAGCAGCGCCGTCGTTGCCGGGAGAGCCGAAGTTGCCCTGTCCGAGCGCCAGCGGATATCGGAGCGCCCAAGGCTGGACGAGCCGAACGAGCGAATCGTAGACCGCGCTATCGCCGTGCGGATGGAATTGACCCATCACGTCGCCGATGACGCGCGTGCACTTCGAGAAGGCCTTGTCGGGTCGATACCCGCCGTCGTACATCGTGTAGATCACTCGGCGGTGCACCGGCTTGAGTCCATCTCGGACATCCGGAAGTGCGCGCCCGACGATCACGCTCATTGCGTAGTCGAGGTAGGAGCGCTGCATCTCGAGCTGCAGGTCGACCTGATCGATCCTGCCGTGGGTCGAGAAATCGCTCTGATCTGGCATTTCGCCGTTTTCTGGGGTCTCGTTCTCAGATGTCAAGGAAACGCACGTCCTTCGCGTTTTGCTGGATGAAGCTGCGCCGGGCTTCGACGTCTTCGCCCATCAGGGTGGAGAAGATCTCATCGGCCTTCGCCGCGTCGTCGAGGGTCACCTGCAGCAGTGTGCGGGTTTCTGGGTTCATCGTGGTCTCCCACAGTTCTTCGTAGTTCATCTCACCGAGGCCCTTGTAGCGCTGCACGCCGTTCTCCTTCTGGAGACGACGTCCGTTCTCGGCGCCTGCTTCGAGGCTGCGGTCTCGCTCGGAGTCGCTGAACACGTATTCGTGCTCCGCGTTGGTCCACTTGATTCGATAGAGAGGCGGTTGCGCCAGGTAGACGTAGCCGAGATCGATCAGCGGTCGCATGTAACGGAACAGGAGGGTGAGGAGCAGGGTCGTGATGTGCTGCCCATCGACATCGGCATCGGCCATGAGCACGATCTTGTGGTACCTGGCCTTCTCGGGATCGAAGTCTTCGCCGATTCCCGCGCCGAACGCGGTGATCATGGCCTGGACCTCGGTGTTTCCGAGCGCGCGGTCGAGACGTGCCTTCTCGACGTTCAGAATCTTTCCTCGGAGAGGAAGAATCGCCTGGGTCTCGGGGTTGCGGCCGGTTTTTGCCGAGCCGCCCGCGGAGTCGCCCTCCACGATGAATATCTCGGAGAGTGTCGGATCCTTGCTGCTGCAGTCCGAGAGCTTTCCGGGCATTCCACCCGATTCGAGGAGACCCTTGCGCCTCGCGGTTTCACGAGCCTTTCGCGCCGCGAGCCGTGCTGTTGCCGCTTGAATCGCCTTGCGGATGATCTCTTTCGCCGAGTTCGGATTGCGCTCGAACCAGTCGCCCAGTTGGTCACCGACGACCTTCTGCACAAACGCCTTCGCTTCGGTGTTTCCGAGCTTGGTCTTCGTCTGGCCTTCGAACTGGGGCTCCCCCAGTTTCACGGAGATGACCGCGGTGAGTCCCTCGCGTACGTCGTCGCCTGAGAGGTTGTCGTCCTTCTCTCGAAGCAGGTTCTTGTCTCGTGCGTACTTGTTCACGAGTGTCGTCAGTGCGGCGCGGAATCCTTCTTCGTGCGTGCCGCCCTCATGCGTGTTGATGGTGTTCGCATACGTATGCACGCTCTCGGTGTATGCCGTCGTCCATTGCATCGCGACTTCGGCAGCGATCTGACGCGTCGTGTCTTCTGACTCGAAGGAGATGATCTCTTCGTTCACGATTTCCGCGCGCTTGGCCGAGTTCAGGTAGCGAACATAGTCCTCTATACCCTTCTCGTACATGAACTCGTCGTGACGCGGCTCGGGAGAGACGAGTTCGCCCGCCTGGTTTTCGACCTGTTCCTGCGGTCGGAGATCCGTGAGTTTGAGACGCAGGCCCTTGTTGAGGAAGGCCATCTGCTGGAAACGGGTGCGAAGGGTCTCGTAGTCGAACTCGGTCGTCTCGAAGATCTCCTCGCTCGGCCAGAAGGTAATCGTGGTGCCGGTGTCTTCGCTCGGCTCCCCCTTCGCAAGCGGAGCATCGGGCACACCCCCGGTAAAGGACATGTTCCACGTGAAACCTTGACGCTTCACCGACACTTCGAAACGGGTCGACAATGCGTTCACCACCGAGGATCCGACACCGTGCAGACCACCCGATACGGCGTATCCGCCGCCGCCGAACTTTCCACCGGCGTGCAGCACGGTCAGAACGACCTCCACTGTCGAACGTCCCTCGGTCGGATGCATGTCGACCGGAATCCCTCGGCCGTCATCGATGACGCGGATCGCTCCGTCTTCGAGAATGGTGACGTCGATCAGATCGCAATGACCAGCAAGCGCCTCGTCCACCGAATTGTCGACGATCTCGTACACTAGGTGGTGCAGACCTCTCGGGCCTGTCGAGCCGATATACATGCCGGGTCGTTTGCGAACTGCTTCGAGTCCCTCGAGCACTTGAATCGCGCCGGCACCGTACTCCTCGGCACTGGCCGCCTGTTCTGAAGTCATCCGCTGATGTATCTCTCTGCTGTGTGAATTCGTAACCCCGCATTTCAGGGCAGAACTCTGCACCTGACACTTCCGCACCCTAGCCTATCAATCATCGGCCTCAGAAGCGGCCTTTTGAGGCGATTCAGCGCTATTCTTGCGCGAGGATCGTCCCACGAGATTTCATGGAATGGGCGATCCCCGCTTCTCGTGCGCGCTCCCGCGGCCAGACGAACGTGGTGAGGGGCCGAATCCGGGTCGAAATGACCCGAATCGCAGTGCCTATCCGTAGGTGTCGCGCGGTCCGCGACCTCGGCTGACGCGTGATCCGTGACGCCAACTCGGTGCGCCGGGAACGAGAAATCGCAGGTCCTCGATCCCTGCTTCGGCATATTTCTCCACGATGCGCGTCAGCACTTCTGCCCGCATTCGACGTAATTCAGTGGCCCAGGCGGTCGAATCGCACTGAACGATGAGCACTCCGTCGCGTAATTCGACCACGCTGGTGTGCGGGGCAATAGTTTCACCGACGAGCTCAGGCCATTCCGAGATCACTTTGGCCTGTTCGAGTTCCACCGTCCATCCCATGTCCTCGCTCGCGAGGGCGAGGACCGTGCCGAGGGTCTTCGGATCGCGCCCCTTCGAGAACGGAGACCCGGGTTTCCTCGCGCGTTTTGCTCCGCTCCGCCTGAGGGGAAGTCCCTTCCACACTGCCTTGGCCTGCAGGTAGGCCTCGCTGGCGAATCCCTTCTGCGACTCAGACATGGATCACCTCGTCTCCCAGCACGGTGCCGGCTTCGATGCGAACCCGATGCCAGTCACCCTGGGGAACATCCTCTTCGACTGCGGCCGTGACGATGACCTGCTCGAATCTGGCGACCTCAGACATCAGCGCGTTCCTGCGGCGCACGTCCAACTCTGCGAAGACGTCGTCGAGAATGATCACCGGGTCGCCGGACGGAGACTCCTCTCGCAGAAGCGTGGCCACGCCGAGTCGCAATGCGAGGGCGAATGACCAGGACTCGCCGTGGCTGGCGTAACCCTTCACTGGAAGATGATTCAGCGAGAAGACCGCGTCGTCCCGGTGCGGACCAACCAGGGTGACCCCTCGATCAAGCTCCTGGCGGCGCATGAGCGCAAGGGCTTCATGAAACTCTCGCTCAAGGGTTTCACGTGAAACATCGCCGAGGTGGGCTTCCTCGGCCGATGCTTGCGGCGTACCTGTCGGCCCACCGGGCTCTGAAGATGTTTCACGTGAAACGCGGCGTTTCTCGATGGCCTGTCCCACCGATTCGCTCAGGGTGAAAATCGGATGGTGATCGTGCTCCACGATCGCCATGTATCCCGTACGGAGCGGATCCGCCAGAGCGAGAGCGAGCGAGCGTCGCGCCAGCATGATCCTGGCCCCGAGTTCGACCAACTGCGCGTCCCACACCTCGAGGGTGGATTCCACGGCGGAACGGTTACCAATTGTGCGAGCAGACTTCAGCAGCGCCGTTCGTTGGCGCACCACCCGATCGTAGTCCGAAATCACCCCGGCGAACATCGGGTTCCGGGCGACTACCGCATCGTCGAGAAACCGGCGCCGTGTCGCAGGATCTCCCCTGACGAGCGAAAGGTCCTCGGGGGCGAATAGCACGCAACTGAACCAGCGAGTGAGTTCGCGAGGCTTCACTCCGTTGCGATTGACCTGCGCCCGATTGGGGCGATCCCGGTTGAGTTGCAGTTCGAGAAGCACGTCCCGGTCCTCGACCGCGACCTTCATGCGAGCCACCGCTGCGTCTGCGTCTGCGCGGATCAGCGCCGAGTCCGTGCTCACCCGATGCGAATCCAGTGAGGCGAAATAGGAGATCGCCTCGACCAGATTGGTCTTTCCTTGGCCATTGCGCCCGACGATGAGATTCGGTCCCGCGCGAAACGGCACTTCCGCGATCCGGTAGTTGCGGAAATCGCTCAGGGAGAGATGCGTCACCCGCATCGTGTGCCTATCGAAGCAGCAGGTTCGGCTGCAGCAGGTAGCGGAAACTCTGCTGGTCGACGTCGTCTTTGCTGCGCTGACTCGTGATCAGTACCGGACCTGGCTTACTGGCGTTCTCTGTGCGGGTGAATCCGATGCGTGCGTACTCGGAATGCGTCGAGCGCAGTCCATCGAGCAGAAACTGCGGCTTGAGCGAGACGACCATCTCGTCCCCCACGAGGTGGGCGTCGACGGTTTCGACGGCCTGCGCTGTTTCGGTTCCGGCTGCCTCGAGGGTGACCTGACCCTCGGAGAACGAGAATCGAAGCGCCGCTTCACGCTCGAGCACCAGGCCGACACGTCCGACTGCCTCGACCAAGTCGGAAGTGTTCATCACCGCGTAGTTGTCGATGTTCTCGGGAAACAGCCGTCCCACGGGCGGATAGTTGCCCTTGATGAGCAAGGAGGTGACGGTCTTGTTCCCGCCCGTGAAGGCGATCAGCTCTCGCTCGCCATCCTTGACGATCGCAACCTGCACCATTCCATCGCTCGCGAAGGTCTTCCCCACCTCGATCACGACCTTCGCCGGGATGAGTGCCGAAAGCTCCTGCCCGCCATCGAGCTGTTCCCAGTCGATGCGCCGAGTGGCCACGCGATAGCGGTCGGTGGCGGTCAGCGTGAGCGCATTCTCGGTGACCTCGAACTGCACGCCGGTGATCACGGGAGTCACGTCATCCTTCGATGCGGCCAGCGAGACCTGAGCGACTGCCTCCGCGAACGCATCTGCGGGAACCGCCCCCGTGACCGAGTCGATGCGGGGAACCTGCGGATACTCCTCGACCGGCATCGCCGGGAGGCTGAATGAGGCCGAACCGCAGCGAATCTGGACCCGCGTTTCGGCGAGCGACACCTCAACGTCCGAGTGCGGAAGTCGCTGAGCGATGTCGCCGAGCAAGCGCCCCGACACCAGAGCCCGGCCGGGCTCGCTGATCGCAGCGGTGACGACAGTGCGCGCGGAAGTCTCGTAGTCGAACGAGGAAATCGTGAGCTCGCCGTTGTCCACCTCGATCAAGGCACCGCTCAGCAGTGGCTGAGTCGGGCGTTGCGGCAGCAACTTGGCCGCGAACGAGACAGCCTCGCTGAACACGTCTCGATTGACGGTGAAACGCATGACGGCTCCTTCGGGGACGGTGAAGCACATGCTGATGGGCAGCATGCTCGTCTGACAATCTTTGCATACTCGGGCGAAGACGCGAATGTGGTGATTCTCGGAGCGGTCGAGTTTCGGCGCAAAGCGTTATCGAGAGGCCAGAGAGAAGGTAAATAGATTGTTAATAGTAATAAGGCCTGTGGAAACTGTGGATAACTCCACGCATCCCAATATTTGTCAGGGAACTACAACCTTGTGAGTTGTTGGCGGGCCGTGGATAACCAGGTTTCCGCAGGAATACGCCGAAGTTACCGATCAGGGGCGAGTCCACAGGGCAACCGGACTTCTCCACAGGCAGGCACTGGTTGTCCCCAGTTATTCACATGGAAGGCGGTGCCTGTGGATAACTTGACCGCGGGCGGCGGCCGTCCGTTCATTCAGCGAGTGCTTTTGATCAGCGAAGTCAGCTCCGCGACCTGATTGAAGATGGACCTGCGCTCAGCGATGAGCTGGGTGACCTTCTTGTGCGCATACATCACGGTGGTGTGATCCCGACCGCCGAAAAGCTGACCGATCTTCGGTAACGAGAGTGACGTGAGTTCTCGGCAGAGATACATCGCGATCTGACGAGCGGTGGCGATCTGCTGCGCTCGCGAGGGACCGTACAGCTCATCGAGAGCCAGATCGAAGTACTCGGCAGTCCGGCTGATGATGTCAGCCGGCTGCACATCGTTGTCCTCGTCGAGGGTGATCAGATCCTTCAGCACGATCTGGGCGAGCGGAAGATCGATCCGCTGCTGATTCAAGCTCGCATAGGCGGTCACCCGAATCAGTGCGCCTTCCAGCTCGCGGATATTCGAGGTGAACTTCGACGCGATGAACTCCAGCACCTGATGGTCGAGCTCCAATTGCTCTCGCTGGGCTTTCTTGCGCAGGATCGCGATACGGGTTTCGAGGTCGGGGACCTGGATGTCGGTCAGCAGGCCCCACTCGAAGCGCGAGAGCATGCGCTCCTCGAATCCGCGCAACTGCTTCGGCTGCACATCGCTCGTAATGACGACCTGCTTGTTGTGCCCGTGCAAGGTATTGAACGTGTGGAAGAAGGCCTCCTGCGTCTCGGCCTTCCCCTCGAGGAACTGGATGTCGTCGACCAGCAGCACGTCGATGCTCCGGTAGCGCGCGTGAAACGCGGCTCCCTGATTGTTGGCGATGGAGTTGATGAAGTCGTTGGTGAAGTCCTCGGAGCTGACGTAGCGCACGCGGATCTCGGGATACAGCTCTCGGGCGTAGTGACCGATCGCGTGCAGCAGGTGGGTCTTTCCGAGACCCGAATCGCCGTAGATGAACAGCGGGTTGTAGGCACGCGCGGGCGCCTCTCCGACCGCGACTGCCGCCGCATGCGCGAATCGATTTGACTGGCCGATCACGAATGTGTCGAAGTGGTACTTGGGGTTCAGTCTGCTGTCGACCGTCTCCATCGCTCCGTGCTTCGCCATCGGCTCATGGACGGGGCGCGAGGAATCGCCTCCGAAGGAGATCGAGTCGTTTCCGAAGGAGCTCGAGTCCGCGATGGACTGCTTGGGGGACGGGACTTCCTCGGGCTCGGGATCGATCGCGGGTTGCGCATCTGGATCGACTACCACGACGAAGCTCTCGATGCCGTCGGCTTCGGGGATGGAAGCGATCGCGCTCATGATTGCGGGACGCAGCTTGTTCTCGAGCAGCTTCAGCGTGAAATCGTGCTGGACGGCGAGGTACAGCATCCCAGCACCGATCCCGCGCGGCACCGCCAGCGCCAACTGAGCGCCGACTGCCGGGCCGACCGCGGGGTCGCCCATCACTGAATGGGTGACCTGCGCCCAAACGCGCATTACCTCTTCTTCAGTCATGAGTCCCTCGGCTCGCGTGGATAACTATCCACAGTTTTCCCACAGCATTGCCCACAGCGAGCAATCGTCGACAAAAGCCCGGAAATCCCAATGTTTTCGCGCCTTGCAACGTCTCCGTTCACGCTAGTCACAGATTTGTCCACAGGCAAGTCGAAACCGTTTTCCCCATTGCGGACACGCCGGGGTGAATGTCATGATGAGGTGCCCTGCACGACGATAATCAGCCGTCGAGAGCCGGGCCTTTGACTTCCCGCAGGCTTTGGGCGTAGACTTTCTCTCTTGTATGGGCGCACCAGCGTGCCCATTGCCGACTTTCCGGTGCCACCGGCACAGATTTCACGGAGTTTTTCATGAGCAAGCGTACTTTCCAGCCCAACAACCGTCGTCGCGCCAAGGTGCACGGCTTCCGCGCTCGCATGCGCACCCGCGCCGGCCGCGCGATCGTTTCGGCTCGTCGTGGCAAGGGCCGCGCAAAGCTGACTGCGTAATTTCCTTACCTCTGCGGGCGACTGTGCCAGCGAAGCATCACCGAGTTACTCGGGGAGATGATTATCGTCACATCGTTCGCAAGGGCAACCGCGTGGGAGGTGCGAATTGCATCACCCACGCGGTTTTGCATGTGGACGAGGATCGTCCGGCGCGCTTCGGGTTCATCGTTTCGAAGGCGGTCGGCAACGCGGTGACCCGCAATCTGGTTCGACGCCGGCTCAAATCCATTGTGGAGCGGCGCCTCGCCACGGGATTCGTCGGCGCAGACGTTGTGTTCCGTGCGCTCCCCCTCTCGGCAACGACGCCGTTCGGTCAGCTCGAACAGGACACCAATCGTGCGCTCGACCGGGTGGAGCGGATGCGGTCGGAGTCGACATGATCACCCGACTCGCTCAGGAGCTCTGGCTGATGCCCAGGAACGCAGCCATCGCATTCATGCTCGGATATCGACGCGTGATCTCCCCGCTGTACGGACAAGTCTGCAGGTACTATCCAAGTTGTTCGCGCTACGCTTTGGAAGTATTCCAGCGCCAAGGATTTGCAGGAGGCGTGCTGCTCACTCTTTGGCGCCTGATTCGCTGCAATCCGTTTTCATCAGGCGGCATCGACGATGCTCCGGAGCGAAAGCGCCCAAGTTTTTCCATTAATGCTCGCGGATTCGTTCGCCCCAACACACGAAAGGCCTGATCACGGTGGATTTCATCGAAACACTGTTGTGGCCCCTGCGCTGGCTCGTCGAGCTGGTGCTGATGCTCTGGCACCAGCTCTTCACCTGGATCGGCATGGATCCGGCCTCCGGCCTCACCTGGGTCCTGTCGATCCTCGGGCTCGTCATCGTTGTCCGTTCGGCGCTGATCCCGATCACGGTGAAGCAGATCAAGTCGCAGCGGCGCATGATGGATCTTGCGCCGGAGATGAAGAAGATCCAGGCGAAGTACAAGGGAAAGAACGACCAGTTCTCTCGCGAGGCCATGAGCCGCGAGACCATGGCACTCTACAAGAAGCACGGCACCAACCCGTTCGCCTCGTGCCTGCCGATCCTGCTCCAGATGCCCATCTTCTTCTCGCTCTTCTACGTGCTGCGTCACGCCGCGGAACGCAAGACCGGTATCGGCTTCATGAACCAGGCGCTGACCGACAGCTTCTACGAGGCCTCGATCTTCGGCGCCCCCTTGCGCATGACCTTCACCCAGGGCTGGTCCTCGGGCAACTGGGTCGTGGTCATCCTGCTCGGCACCATTATGGTTCTCATGATCGCGTCGCAGTTCTTCACGCAGCTGCAGATCATGTCGAAGAACGTCTCTGATGAGACGAAGGCCTCGCCGATGTACCGTCAGCAGAAGATCATGCTCTACATCATCCCCTTCGCCTTCCTCTTCTCGGGTGTCGCCTTCCCGCTGGCGCTCAACATCTACTGGTTCACGTCGAACCTGTGGACGATGGGTCAGCAGGCGATTGTCATCAACACGATGCCGACACCGGGCAGCGAAGCATGGCGCAACCGCCAGGCCAGGCTCAAGGCCAAGGGAAAGCTCAGCGAGGAAGAAGTCGCTGAGATCGACAGGATCGAAGGAACGGCCTCATCGCAGGGCCAGCGTCAGCAGCCCGTGAGCGCGAAGCGCGCCAAGAAGAAGAAGTGACGGAGCGCACTATGAGCGAAGACCAGCTGAAAGAATCCGCGGAGACGGCGACGCCCGATGACCTCGAAGCAGAGGGAGACCTTGCGGCCGACTACATCGAGGGCTTGCTCGACCTCGCCGATCTCGATGGCGATCTCGACATCTCGGTTGCCAGCGGCCGCGCCTATCTCTCTGTCACGGGCGGAGGCGAGGATCTCGATCGTCTCGCCATGCCGGAGACGGTCCAAGCGCTGCAGGACCTCACTCGTATCTCGGTGCAGAACAAGACCGGACGATTCTCCCGTCTGATTCTCGACATCGGAGGTTCCCGGGACGCGCGCGCGATCGAACTGCGCAGCCTCGTCGACGCTGCCATCGCACAGATCGCCGCCGGGCGTGCAGAGGTCGAGCTCGAACCCATGTCCTCCTACGAGCGCAAGCTGGTGCACGACATCGTTGCCGAGCTCGGGCACTACAGCGAATCGCGGGGCGAGGGCCGCGACCGTCGTCTCGTGGTCACTGCCGCGTAGCGAACGGGACCGGTGTTTCACGTGAAACCCAGGTCGGAACGGCCGGGGTGCGGGCGCTCCCGCGGCGAGGGGCCGCCGACGCGTTCGGCTGCGGTTGACGTGAGCCCTCGGTGCATGCGGCCGGTCGATTGAAGAGGATGTGGGTGTGAATATCGAGACAGAGCCCGAAGCTGCCGCAGCGATCGCCGGCGACCGCATCGATGTGCTGCGATCCTTCGCTGCAGATCTCGGTGAGCGCGGTGAAACCCTGGGCCTGATCGGGCCGCTCGAGCCGCCGCGGCTCTGGACCAGGCACCTCCTGAACAGTGCGATCCTCGCACCATTCATCGAGTCCGGTGCACGAGTCGCCGACATCGGAACCGGCGGAGGCATGCCCGGTCTGGTGCTCGCGATCGTCCGACCCGACGCGGCCTTCACGCTGATCGAGCCGATGGCCCGCCGATGTGCGTGGCTGGGCGAGCAGGTCGAGCGTCTCGGCCTGGAGAACGTCGAGATCAAGCGCGGACGCGCCGAAGAGTTTCACGATGCGTTCGAAGTGGATCAGGTCACCGCGAGGGCGGTCACGGCACTGCGCAAGCTGGTGCCCATCGCGACTCCGCTCGTACGGGACGGAGGCGAACTCCTGCTCCTCAAGGGCGACTCGGTGCAGGATGAGATCGACGCCGCCCAGAAGGTGCTGCGCAAGCACCGAGTGCACGACATCAGCACGGAAGTACTCGGCGAGGGGCTGCTCGCAGAGACGACTAGAGTATTGAGAGCGCGCGTCAGGTGACTCTTCGACGCGTCGTATCACCTGTTGCACGACCGAGGATCCGATGACCGAAACCGAGAACGCGCTGGTGGGCAACCACCTGGTCGACAAGGTTCGCCGCCGCCGAATGCTCGAGGCGAACGCCTCGCCGCTGCCCGAGCAGACCCGGGTGATCACCGTCTCCAATCAGAAGGGCGGGGTCGGCAAGACCACCACCACGGTCAACCTCGCTTCGGCGCTTGCCCGTCGAGGGGCGAATGTGCTGGTCATCGACCTCGACCCGCAGGGCAACGCTTCGACCGCGCTGGGTGTCGCGCACCGCCCGGAGATCACGAGCGTCTACGAGGTACTGCTCGGCGATCACACCATGAGCGAGGCGATCCAGCAGAGCACGGACCACGAGAACCTCTTCTGCGTACCCTCGACGATCAACCTCGCGGGTGCAGAAATCGAGCTCGTCTCCCTCGTCGCCAGAGAGCAGCGTCTGCGCACCGCGCTCGAGCACTTCCTCAGGGAGTCCGGGCGCACCTTCCACTACGTCTTCATCGACTGCCCTCCTTCTCTGGGCCTGCTCACGGTGAATGCGTTCGTGGCAGCGCAGGAAGTGCTCATTCCGATTCAGTGCGAGTACTACGCGCTCGAGGGACTGAGTCAATTGCTCGGCAACATCCAGCTCATTCAGAAGCACCTCAACCCGCAGCTGCGGGTCTCCACGATCCTGCTCACGATGTACGACGCACGCACGAATCTCGCGCACGAGGTCGCAGCCGAGGTGCGGGACCACTTCCCCGTCGAGACGCTCTCCGCAGTGATTCCGCGTTCCGTGCGGGTGTCAGAGGCCCCGAGCTACGGCCAGACCGTGCACGCATACGACCCGGCATCGATCGGGGCGCTCGCGTATCTCGAAGCAGCGGCAGAGATCGCACTGCGCAGCAACAGCAACACCACGAACGAAGGAGCCTAAGAGATGGCGACGAAGAAGCGCGGAGGCCTCGGCCGCGGAATCGGTGCGTTGATTCCGCAGGCGTCAGAGGGTGAGCGACCCGTCGACGTGTTCTTCCCCTCGCAGGCTGAAAGAACGCAGCGGCTGGCAGACGATCAGACCGCCCAGGGTGCGGACGGCGAAGCGGCTCAGACAGGCGTCGTCGAGGATCAGTCCGGGCCCGAGCTTCGCGAGGTTCCCGGAGCGAAGCTCACGCGGCTCAAGCTCAGCGAGATCGTGCCGAACCGGGCGCAGCCGCGCACGGAGTTCGACGAGGAAGCGCTCGAAGAACTGACTCACTCGATCCGCGAGTTCGGTGTCTTCCAACCGGTCGTCGTTCGCGAGATCGAGCCGACTCCCGCCGCAGGTGAACCTCGATACGAGCTCATCATGGGCGAGCGTCGATTCCGTGCGAGCGGTCGTGCCGGACTCGAAGACATCCCGGCGATCATCCGCTCGACCTCGGACGAGCACATGCTGCGAGACGCTCTGCTCGAGAACCTGCACCGCGCGCAGCTGAACCCCCTCGAGGAGGCATCGGCGTATCAGCAGCTGCTGGCCGACTTCGGGATCACGCAGGAGCAGCTCGCCACGCGCATCGGACGCTCCCGGCCGCAGATCTCGAACACGATCCGTCTGCTCAAGCTGCCGGAGCCCGTGCAGGCGCGTGTCGCCGCGGGCGTCCTCTCTGCCGGGCACGCCCGCGCGATCCTGTCTCTCGACGGAGACAGCGGGAGCGCCGAGGCCATGCAGCGTCTGGCGGACAAGATCGTGAATGAGGGGCTCTCGGTCCGCGCGGCCGAGGCCGCAGCCGGGGATCTCCCCAAATCGCGAACCGGTAAGAAACCCAGGCCAGGTGGGGTGCAGGCGCAGCTGGATGCGATCGGCGAGCGACTCGGCGATCGCTTCGACACTCGTGTGCACATCAAGCTCGGTGCGAAGAAGGGGCAGTTGACGATCGACTTCGCGACGATCGCCGACCTGAAGCGGATCCTGGATGAATTGGGCGATCCGGGCTTCAACTAGCGGCACGGGATGGCCGTGGCACCGGCTGACGGATCGACGCTACGGAAGCACGCCGAGTGCACGGGCACGAGTCACGGCGGCGGTCCGGCTGTGCACTTCGAGCTTCCGCATGCAGTTGCGCAGGTAACTCTTCACGGTCTCGCGCTCGACACGGAGGCGTCCGGCGATCTCGAGGTTCGTGCAGCCGAGAGCGACGAGCGCCATGACCTCGGTTTCGCGCGCAGAGAGCGACACTGTCGCGACACCCGGGTGCTCCGGGTCTGCTGCGGTGGCGAACTGACTCGCGATCGCGGAGAGGCGGCCGCGAAGCTCGTCGTCGTCAGTCGCGCGCGCGAGTTCGAGCAGCTCGGCATGAGCCGCTCGAACCGACTCTTGTGCGGGCGATCTCGGAGATCGGCGTGCGGCTTCGAGGGCGGCCGCCGTTTCCATCTCGCGCAGGCGCCGGGTGGTGGCCTCTGCCACGGCCACCTCGAAGGCGAGGCGGGAGGCGCACTCCTGAAATGCGCTGAGGAGGCGTGGACCGAACGGTGCGTCCGACCGATCCGCGCCGTAGAGCACTGCGCGCACTTCCCGATTCACCACGACGGGAGCGGCCACGATCGAGCGGAGCTGCTCTGAGGAGACGGCCGAGTCATAGTGATGCGTGATCTGCCTGCTGTCGAGGTAGTCGGGAACCGTGGCGACCTTGCCGCTTGCGAGGGCGAGCCCTCCGATGCCCTGGCCGGAGCGGATGACGAGCCCGCTGAGCGAATGCGTCAGGCCGCCTGAGACGTGAGTGATGGCGAACTGCTGCTGCGAACCGACGCCCCCTCCGAAGACGACGGGGAGATGCGTCTCCCGCCGAGTCTGCGCGAAGGCACGACTCAGGAGCGTTTCGAATCCGACTTCATTGTTCACGATGGCAGCACTGTACTACGAAAGCCGGGGAAGCCCCAGCGGAGATCGCCCCCGAACGGGGGTGGCCGGGCTGACGGCGATGTCCCATCGTGGGATGTATGCGCAATGAAGCTCAGATCTCGTACTCCTCGGGCGAGTCCACGACTCCCCTGCTCGGCTTGACCATCGGTGAGATGCTCGACGCGGCGGTGCGTGAGCATCCCGAGCGGGAAGCGCTCGTCGAGACGTCGAGCGGGCGGCGTTGGACCTTCGCCGAGTTGAGCGAGCAGATCGAGAGGCTTGCACTGGGCCTGCATGAGCGCGGCGTCCGCCCGGGTGACCGTGTGGGCATCTGGTCACCGAACTGCGCGGAGTGGATCTTCACGCAGTACGCCACTGCGAGGCTCGGGGCGATCCTCGTCAACATCAATCCCGCGTACCGAACCCATGAGCTGGCCTATGTCCTCGAGCAGTCCGGTATCGAACTCGTCGTGGCGGCGACATCGTTCAAAGCCTCCGACTATCGGGAGATGCTGGAGGAGGTGGGGTTCGATCGCACCCTCTTCATCGGGACAGTCGATTGGGACACCGCCATGGCGCGCGGTGGATCCGCGGACCCCGCGATCCTCGTCGAGATTGCGGCGACCCTGGCCTTCGACGATCCGATCAACATTCAGTACACGTCGGGCACCACCGGCTTTCCGAAGGGTGCCACGCTGTCGCACCACAACATTCTCAATAACGGCTACTTCGTCGGCGAAGGCCTGCACTACACGGAAGCGGACCGTGTCTGCATCCCCGTACCGCTCTACCACTGCTTCGGCATGGTGATGGGCGTGCTCGGTGCGCACTCGCACGGAGCCTGCGTCGTCCTTCCGTCGCCGGGCTTCGAGCCGGAGGCCGCACTGCGCGCGGTGCAGACCGAGCGATGCACCGCGCTCTACGGGGTGCCGACCATGTTCATCGCGGAGCTCGAACTGACGAGCTTCGATTCGTTCGACCTGTCTTCGCTGCGCACCGGCATCATGGCGGGATCGCCATGCCCGGTCGAGGTGATGGAGCGCGTGATCTCCGAAATGCACATGCCCGAGGTCGTGATCTGCTACGGAATGACGGAGACGTCGCCCGTGTCGACCATGACTTCCCGTGACGACGATCTCGTGTCGCGCACGAAGACGATCGGCACGGTCATGCCGCACCTCGAGGTCAAGATCGTCGACGAGCACGGACGAGCGGCACCTCGCGGTGTCGCGGGCGAGCTCTGCACGCGCGGCTACTCGGTGATGCTCGGGTACTGGGACGAGCCGGAGAAGACCGCCGAGGCGATCGATGCGGCCCGCTGGATGCACACGGGCGACCTGGCGACCATGGACGAGCAGGGCAGGCTGAGTGTCGCGGGACGGATCAAGGACATGATCATCCGCGGCGGCGAGAACATCTCTCCGCGAGAGATCGAGGAGTTCCTCTATCGGCATCCTGACATCGTCGATGTGCAGGTGATCGGTGTACCCGATCAGAAGTACGGCGAGGAGGTCATGGCATGGGTGGTGCTGCGCCCGGGTGCCGAGGCGCTGACCGCGGAGCGGGTGCGCGAGTACGCGCAGGGCAGGCTGACCCACTTCAAGATTCCTCGCTACGTCCACACCGTCGAAGCGTTCCCGATGACGGTGACCGGGAAGGTGCGCAAGGCCGAGATGCGGGAGGTCGCGATCGAGCTGCTGGCCGCGGTGAGCTGAGACCTCGGCGCGTCGGTGTGCGACGCGCACGTGTGCGCTTCGTGAATTCGTGGTGCCTGCCGGTCCCTGCCGTATATGCGAAAACGCAATGCTTCTGCGCCGACGCGAAGTTGTGGCCTAGAATCTTGCGAACCGCATACGACGCATAAAGGAGTGCACGTGAGCGAATACGCAATCATCGGTGCGGGCCCCTGCGGTCTCGCCATGGCGAGGGCACTGCAGAAGAACGGGGTCGACGCCGACGGTTACGAGGCCTCGCACGATGTCGGGGGCCTGTGGGACATCTCGAACCCGCGAAGCACGATGTACGAGTCCGCCCATTTGATCTCGTCGCGCACCACTACCGAGTTCACGGAGTTTCCGATGCGCTCGAAGGTCGACTACCCGGGGCACCGGGTGCTGAAGCGGTATTTCGACGACTACGCCGATGCGTTCTCGCTTCGCGACCGCTTCAGGTTCAATGCACGGGTGACGAGGATCGAACCCGCGTCCGAGGGGGGCTGGACGCTCACTGCGGAGACTCCCGAGGGCGAGTGCAGTCGGCGGTACCGTGGCGTGATCTTCGCGAATGGCACGCTTGCCGAGCCGAACGTGCCCGCTTTCCCGGGCGACTTCGCGGGTGAGATCATGCACACGAGCGGGTACAAGCATCCCTCCCAACTGGCCGGCAAGCGTGTGCTGATCGTGGGAGCCGGCAACTCGGGCTGCGATATCGCAGTCGATGCCGTGCATCACGCCGCGAGCGTCGATATGAGTGTCCGCCGGGGCTACTACTTCGTCCCGCGATATCTCTTCGGCAAACCGAGCGACACTCTGAATCAGGGCAAGCCGATGCCCAGGGCGCTCAAGCAGTTCGTCGACAAGCGGCTCCTGCAGGCCTTTACGGGAGACCCGGTGCGGTTCGGGTTCCCGAAGCCCGAGTACAAGATCTACGAATCGCATCCCATCGTCAACACGCTCATCCTGAATCATCTCGGCCAGGGCGATTTGCGCATCATGCCCGACATCGACCGCCTCGCAGGAAACACGGTGCGCTTCGCGCGGGATCAGAGCGGCGACTACGATCTGATCCTGCTTGCCACAGGGTACAAGCTCGACTATCCGATGGTCGATCGGGAGCACCTGAACTGGCGGGGTGCAGCACCCGATCTGTTCCTCAACATCTTCGCGCCGAGCTTCAACGGTCTCTACGTGATGGGCATGGTCGAGGCCTCGGGACTCGGCTGGCAGGGACGGTACGAACAGGCTGCTCTGATCGCGGCATATCTGCAGGCCGAGCAGGCTGAGGCCCCTGAGGCGGAGCGATTCCGTGAGCGGGTCACGACCGCACCCTGGCCGGATCTGACTGCGGGATACAACTACCTGGGCCTCGAACGAATGTCGTATTACGTGAACAAGGACGCCTACCGCGGAGCGGTGCGCGCTGAGACGGCCGCACTGGCGCAGCCGTATGAGGGAGCGAAATGAACGTCGATGAGATTGCGCTGAACTTCGCGCCGGGCACCCTGATGATCCTCAACGTGGTGCTCGGGCTGATCATGCTCGGCATCGCGCTCGACACCGCACCCGAGGACTTCAAAGTGGTGGTGCGGCACCCCAAACCGTTCTTCATCGCGATCCTCGCTCAATTGCTCGTGCTGCCGGCCGTGACCTTCGGGCTCACCCTCGTGCTTCCCGTGACGCCGTCGATGGCGCTGGGCATGATCCTTGTCGCCTGCTGCCCTCCGGGCAATATCTCGCAGGTGCTCACGCACCGATCCGGAGGGAACGTCGCGCTTTCGGTGTCGATGACCGCGGTCGGAAACCTGCTCTACATCGTGGCGATGCCGCTGAGCATCGCGTTCTGGGGATCGCTGCACCCGAGCGCGCGCACTCTGCTGCACGATGTGTCGCTGGACCCGCTCAAGATGCTGCTGGAGATCTTCCTGATCATCGGCCTGCCGTTCATCGTCGGCCTGCTGCTTCGCGCGAAACTGCCCGGCTTCTCCCAGAGGGTGCAGCCCTTCGTGAAGTGGTTCAGTCTGATCGCGCTGCTCGGGTTCATCGTGGGCGCCCTTGCCGGCAACTGGAGCTACTTCGTGGCGTTCCTCGGCATCATTCTCGTGGTCGTGACCATTCACGACGCCGTCGCGCTCGCGATCGGCTACGGCACCGCGTACGTGGGCGGGCTCGGCACCCGCGAGCGCAAGGCGGTGACGTTCGAGGTGGGCATACGCAACGCGGGCCTCGGCCTCGGGCTCATCTTCACGTTCTTCGGGGGGCTCGGGGGCATGGCGATCGTTGCGGGCTGGTGGGGGGTCTGGGATATCATCGCGGGCCTCGTGCTGGCGTCGATCTGGGCGGCGCACACGAAGCGGCGCACTGGCTCGATCAAGGGGGACCCGAGCGGCAGGAGCGTGCCGATGACAGGGGCGACCGCGGTGCTCGAAGGTCAGGGATCCGTGGAATCCGAGGGCGGTGCGAGGTGACGCGTGTGCTGGTCACCGGCGGCGCCGGATTTCTCGGATCGAACGTCGCGGCAGCGCTTGCCGAGCGCCCGGAGGTCGAAGCGGTGGTCGCGGGTGATGTTCGGGAGCCCGCGGAGCTGCCGGACGGGGTGCGGTTCGCCAGATGCGATGTGACGGAGGCGGCTTCGATCGCACCGCTCTTGCGCGAGCATCGCATCGACACGGTGGTGCATCTCGCCGCCATCGTGAACCCGGGCAAGGACGTGGCACTCGAATATCGCGTCGATGTCGAGGGGTCGCAGAATATGCTGGCCGCGTGCGTCGAAGCCGGGGTCACCCGCGTGGTGGTCTCGAGTTCCGGTGCGGCCTACGGCTATCACGCCGACTCCCCCGCGTGGATCGACGAGCGTGCCCCGGTGCGGGGCAACGACGAGTTCCCGTATTCGAAACACAAGCGTCTCGTCGAAGAGATGCTCGCCAGATACCGTGAGGATCACCCCTCACTGACGCAGACCATCTTCCGAATCGGCACCATCCTGGGGCCGACGGTGAAGAACCAGATCACCGGGCTGTGGGACGGGGCACGGATTCTGCACCTCTCGGGCAGCGACTCCCCGTTCGTGTTCATCTGGGTCGACGACGTCGCCGCAGCGATGGTTCGCGCCGCGACAGGGGGGCCAGCCGGAATCTTCAACGTCGCAGGGGACGGAGCGCTCACCGTGCCGGAGATCGCCGCGCGATTGGGGAAACCGCTGCTGACGATCCCGGCCTGGATGCTGACGGCCGCACTGTGGATCGGGCGATCCCTGAAGCTCACCGAGCATGGTCCAGAGAAGGTGCGATTTCTCCGTTACCGACCGGTGCTGGCGAACGATCGGTTGAAGCGGGTGTTCGGCTTCAGCCCGACGCGCACCTCGGCACAGGCGTTCGAGGAATACCTCGCCACTCACCCAGGGGTGGCAGCGGCGCAGACGCCACCTCGCCCGTGAGGAAGCCGTAAGAATCTCTCGCCTTCCCGTATGGAATCCGTAAGGATGACACCACGGCTACCCGGCAGGCGCTTCGATGGGGAGTGCCCCGTAGCACGGCGACCGATCGGCCGCCCGGGGCCCAGATCGGAGGCTCGATACCAGTGAGTGCTGCAGAGTTCGGATCGTCGCTCGAAGTGCGACCGACTGAACCAGAGCGTCTGAGTCGTGGCGCCGCCTTGCGCCGCTGGATGCTCGCGGACACCGCGGAGTCCCCCGGCAGGCAGACGGGACCGCACGGTCAACCCGAGGAGCATCGACGGGCTCACTGGTTCCGCGTCATGTGTCTGACGGGACTCGACTACTTCTCCACCCTCGGCTATCAGCCGGCGATCGCCGCGCTCGCTGCGGGCGCAGTGGCACCCATTGCGACGATCGTGCTCGTACTCGTCACGCTCGCCGGCGCACTGCCCGTCTACCGGCGCGTCGCCCGTGAAAGCCCGCACGGGACCGGATCCATCTCGATGCTCGCGAAGCTGCTGCCGCGCTGGGGCGGAAAGCTGGCGGTCCTTGCGCTGCTCGGCTTCGCGGCGACCGACTTCATGATCACGATGACCCTCTCTGCGGCGGACGCCACCGCGCATCTCGTCGAGAATCCCTTTGCGCCCGACGCGCTGAAGGGTCAAGAGGTGGTCATCACGATCGCCATGCTCGCCGGGCTCGGAGTCGTGTTTCTGCGAGGGTTCACCGAGGCGATTCGGCTGGCTACGATACTGGTCACCGCGTTCCTCGCCCTCAATCTGGTCGTGGTGGCCGTGGCACTCGCGCAACTCGTGGCGCATCCGGTGCTGCTGGGCGACTGGTGGACGGTGCTCACGACGCAGCACGGAAACCCGCTCTTCGTGGTGGCGGTCGCGCTGCTGGTATTCCCGAAGCTCGCCCTCGGACTGTCGGGCTTCGAGACCGGCGTCGCGGTCATGCCGCAGATTCGCGGAGACGAGGGGGACAGCGAGGATCGCCCGCTCGGTCGGATCCGCGGGGCCAGAAGGCTGCTCGCCACTTCCGCGCTGATCATGAGCGGATTCCTCATCACCTCGTCGATTACGACCGTCGCGTTGATTCCCGCCGAGAAGTTTCAACCGGGAGGCGAGGCCAACGGTCGCGCGCTCGCGTATCTGGCGCACCGGTTTCTCGGCGATGGCTTCGGTACCGTCTACGACCTCACTACGATCGCCATCCTCTGGTTCGCGGGTGCCTCCGCCATGGCCGGCCTGCTCAATCTCGTGCCGCGCTATCTGCCGCACTATGGAATGGCGCCGTCCTGGGCCCGGGCGACGAGGCCGTTGGTACTCGTGTTCACCGCGATCTCCTTCCTGATCACCGTGGTGTTTCAAGCGAGCGTGGACGCGCAAGGCGGTGCCTACGCGACCGGTGTGCTCGTCTTGATCACTTCGGCGGCGGTCGCCGTCACCCTCGTCGCACGGCAGCGCGGTGAGCGCCGGGCGACGATCGGCCTGGGCATCGTCACCGTAGTCTTCGGGTATACGACCGTGGCGAACATCGTCGAGCGCCCCGATGGCATCAAGATCGCCGCCTGGTTCATCATCGGCATCGTGGTCATCAGTTTCGTCTCCCGGATCGCGCGGTCCACCGAGCTTCGCGCAACTTCCGTTCGACTCGATGCACAGGCCTCCGAATTCATCGACGCGCTCCGAGGCCGCCCGCTTCGGCTCGTCGCGCATGAGCCCAACGATCTCAGCCCGGAGCGCTATGCGCAGAAGCTCCATCACACTCGGCTGGCGCACCGTCTGCCCGATGATGACATGCTCTTCATCGAGGTCGAGGTCTCAGACAGTTCCGACTTCGAAGGCGAGCTGCTGGTGCGCGGGGTGGAGCGCCATGGGTACCGGGTGCTCACGGTGCAGGGCAGCACGGTTCCGAATGCGATCGCCGCAGTGACGCTGTACCTGAGCCGGAACTTCGAGTGCATGCCGCACGTATACTTCCGTTGGACAGAGGGCAACCCGATCAGCAATCTTCTGCGCTTCCTCCTGTTCGGGGAGGGCGAGATCGCCCTCATGACGAGGGAAGTGCTGCGCGAGGCGCAGCCCGACGTGACTCGACGGCCCTGGATTCACGTGTCGTAGCGGGGTACGAAAGGCGGGAGCGGAGATGAAGAAGACGGGAATGGGATCCTGGTGGAGCGGCTCGCTCACCCTCGCTCGTCAGCTCGCGGGGTTCGCCGTCGCGATGCTCGGCCTGCCGGTGCTGATGTGGATGTTCGGGAGTTTTCACACACCGAACGCGATTGCGATCGAAGTGCTCTGCTTGCAGCTCTTCGTCGTGATCGTCGCGTTGGTGGGCGGGCTTTGGCCTGCGCTGCTCGCCGCCGTGTGCTCGGGGGTGCTGCTCGATCTCTTCTTCATCGAGCCGCACTTCACGGTGGCGATCGCCGATCCCGTGCACCTCGCTGTCCTCGTCCTGCACATCGCCACCGCGCTGCTGGTCAGCTACGTCGTGGATCGCGCGGCCAGGCAGACTCAGGTTGCGCGTCGAGCGGCGGCGGAATCCGAGTTCGTCACCTCGGTGGCGGGCAGCGTGCTGCTCGGTCAGAACGCGACGCAGGCGATGCTCGATCGCACGCGAGAGGCGTTCCATCTCGATGAAGTGCGTCTCGCGGAGCACGCAGGAAGCACGATCGTGACGTCTTCGGTCGGTGACGCTGCCCCCGTACTGGCCGAGCGCCTTCACATCGAGCGCACGGTCGATCTCGGCGAGGGGGCGACGCTCGCACTGCTCGGAGCGCAGACGCTTGAGCTGGACGACCGGATGCTCAACGTGATCGTCACTCAGCTGTCGGCGCTGCTCGAGCGCCGACGCCTCGAGGCGACGGCGCTCGAAATCGGACCCATCGCGGCGTCCGATCGGGTGCGGGGTGCACTGCTGTCGGCCCTCAGCCACGACCTTCGCCGGCCGCTGGCATCGGCGACTGCGGCGGTCGGCGGGCTGCGCGCTGCGGGGGAGGCGCTTTCGCAGGAGGACCGGAACGAACTGCTCGTGACCGCGGATGAGAGCCTGGCCTCGCTGACCGAGCTCGTCACCGACCTGCTCGATGTCAGTCGAGTGCAGGCGGGTGTGCTCGCCATCTCCCCCATTCCGCTCGACCCGATGGACGTGATCGAGCCGGCACTCGAGGAGCTTGGACTCGTGCGGCCACCGGTCGAGGTGTTCCGGGGTCACGGCGATGCTCGGATTCTCGTCGATCCCGTGCTGCTGCAGCGCGCGCTCGTGAATCTGCTCACGAACGCACTTCGCTTCGCTCCCCCGCACTTCCCCGTCCGGGTGACCACCGGTCGACTGGGCGACCGGGTCGAGATCAGAGTGATCGACCGCGGCCCCGGTGTGCCGGCCGCGCGGCGGAACGACGTCTTCGTGCCGTTCCAGCGGCTCGGCGACACGGACAACACGACCGGCCTCGGACTCGGCCTCGCACTCGCTCGCGGATTCGTCGAGGCCATGCAGGGCACACTCGACCCAGAGGACACACCCGAAGGGGGGCTTACGATGGTGGTCTCACTGGCCGTCGAATCGGGTCGCGCCTGAACCGCATGCGAGGCAGACGAGGGGTTGGAAGATGAAGATTCTCATCGCGGACGATGATCCGCAGTTGCTCCGCGCACTTCGCATCACCCTGTCGGCGAAAGGCTACGACGTGGTGACCGCCTTGGACGGTCGGGGGGCGATCGCAGCGGCGATCGAGCAGCGCCCCGATGTCCTGCTTCTGGATCTCGGCATGCCGGGCATCGACGGAATCCAGGTGATTCATGCGATTCGGGGCTGGTCCGATGCGCCGATCCTCGTGGTGTCCGGACGCACCGGTGCGGGTGACAAGGTCGAGGCCCTCGACGCGGGCGCAGACGACTACGTCACCAAGCCGTTTCTGGTCGATGAACTGCTGGCCAGGATCCGCGCACTGACTCGGCGCATTCCCGAGCACGGCGTGAATCCGGTCGTCAGCTTCGGCACGGTGACAGTCGACCTCTCGGCACGCACCGTGATCGACACCTCGGGCAGCACGTCTCAGCAGGTTCGCCTGACTCCGACGGAGTGGCAGGTGCTCGAACTGCTGATTCGCAATGCGGGCAGGCTCGTCACCCGGCAGACTCTGCTCACGCACATCTGGGGGACCGAGCATGCCCGAGACACCGGATATCTGCGGCTCTACCTCTCTCAGCTGCGCAAGAAGCTGGAACCCGATCCTGCGAGCCCGAGGTATCTGCTCACTGAGTCGGGAATGGGCTATCGGCTGCAGCTCGACGCCGAGGAGCGTGCCCGCTGATGTGAATCGGGGCGTGACGCCCCGATTCACTGCGAGTGTGCTTAGAGGATGCCCTCGAGCTGCTCCTCGATCATCTGCTTGGGCATTGCGCCGATCAGCTCGCGCACCTCTTCGCCTCCCTTGAAGACCTTCATCGCGGGAATCGAGGTGATGCGGTACTGAGCAGCGAGTGCCGGCTCCTCATCGACGTTGACCTTGACGATGCGGATCTTGCCCTCGTGCTCCTTCGCGATTTCGTCGAGAACGGGAGCCACCATGCGGCACGGACCGCACCATGCGGCCCAGAAGTCGACCAGCACGGGAATCTCGCTCTGCAGGACGACCTTCTCAAAGGTCTGCTCGCCGACGTTGATTGCTTCTGACATTTCTGAACTCCTTCGGTTACTTGTCTTCGAGCGCTACGAGGTAGTGCTCGGCGTCGAGGGCCGCCACGGTGCCCGATCCGGCAGCGGTGATCGCTTGACGGTAGCTCGGATCGACGACGTCGCCCGCAGCGAACACACCGGCGACCGAGGTCTTCGAACTGCGGCCTTCGACGGCGATGGTGCCGTCTGCGGTGAGATCCACCTTGCCGTGCACCAGGTGGGTGCGAGGATCGTTGCCGATCGCGATGAACACGCCGTCGAGGGCCAGGTCGCGGGTCTCGCCCGTCACGGTGTCGCGCAGGGCTACGCCGGTCGCCTCGGTCTCGCCGTGAATCGCCGTGACCTCGGCATTCCAGATGAACTCGATCTTTTCGTTGTCGAAGGCGCGCTGCTGCATGATCTTGGACGCCTTGAGCGAGTCGCGGCGGTGGATCACGTAGACCTTCGAGGCGAAACGGGTGAGGAAGGTCGCCTCCTCCATCGCCGAGTCGCCGCCGCCGATGACCGCGATGGTCTTCTCTCGGAAGAAGAAGCCGTCGCAGGTGGCGCACCAGGACACGCCGTGACCGCTCAGACGATCCTCGTCGGCGATTCCGAGTTTGCGGTAGGCCGAACCGGTCGCGAACACGAGCGCTTTCGCCTCGTGCACGGCGCCGTCGGCGGTGGTCACGCGCTTCACGGCGCCGTCGAGGTCGAGTGCGGTGACGTCCGCGTATTCGACCTTCGTACCGAAACGTTCAGCCTGCGCCTGGATCTTCTCCATCAGTTCGGGACCCTGCACGCCCTCGGGAAAGCCCGGGAAGTTCTCGACGTCGGTCGTATTCATCAACTCGCCACCGGGCTCGACGGAACTCGCGAACAGCACCGGCTCCAGGCCGGCTCGCGCCGCGTAGATGCCCGCGGTGAGACCCGCCGGGCCCGAACCGATGATGATGATCTGATGCATGCTGCTCCTCGCGCGGCGAATGGTCGGTGTAGTTGATGGGCTACGGTGTAGAACCCAGTGTAGGGAGGAACTATTCCCACCGGCTGGGTGCCTCAGCGCGCGCCGGTCTCGGAGGTGGAGCCCGCTCGGTGGGCAGGCGCCGGATCGTCCGTCGAGGCGTTGCCCGTGACGTCCCTCTCCGCGTCGGTCCCGGCATCAGCGGTGCCGGAGCCCGATGCCCTCCTGCGCCGGACCGAGCGCCAGATGCCGAAGCCGAGCAGGAGCGCCGCAGCCGTGCCGAGGACCCACATCAGCATGGTCTCGATCGTGGTGCGCAGTGTGAGTGGGAGCAGCGCATCGGCGAAGGACTGCTCCCCTGAGCGATCCCGAACCTCGAGCATCAGACCGGTTTCTCCCGACGAGATGCGGCTGTGGACCGGAACGAGCACATTGGTGCTGCCGACGGCCGGCACTCGTGCCTCGAAATCCCGTTCCGTCAGCGAGATCGCGGCCGAAGTCGGTGCTGCCCGAAGGCTCACGACCGCCTCGAACGGCAGCGCATTGGTGAGGGTCACCGGCACATGCGAGAGCGCGCCGACCAGCTGCGTGTTCTCGGTGACGACGGGCCGGACGCCCTGCAGGAGCTCCTCGTCTCGCTCCTTGATGGCGGAGTCGATCTCGGCGAAGTCGACTCCGGGCTCGGCATACTCGGTAGCGAGCGCTTCGAGCAGCCGCTCGCGCTGATACTCGAGCAGGTACGCCGGATGGTCGAGCTGGGGGGCCAGCTCATCGATCCGCGTCGACCGCGTGATCGTCGCCCGCAGCAGCTCGCGACGCTCTTCGGTCGACGTGCCCGCGCGCAGCACGGCGGTGCCGCTTGTCTGCTGCCGTTCTGAGACGGTCTGCACCCAGGGGAGATCGTCGATGGTCTGAAAGATGCGCAGAGGATCGGCGATATCCGCGAGCGCTCCCCGGTCGAGGGCGAGCACCGCTCCTCCCGTCTCGTTCTGCGCCGACAGGGCGAGTCTGGCTGCAAGATCGGCAGCACCGGCCGATCGATCCGTTGCGGTCTCCCCCGCGATCGCACGGCGGGCGGCCTGTCCTGCGGAGGTGTCAGCGATCAAGGCATCGAATTCGCCCATCGTGACGCGCGGACTCGTCGCGTTCGACACGTTCGACGAGTCGAGCACGAGTGACGTGAGACCTGATTGCTGCAGGAGCGCGAGCGTCGCGCTGTCGACCTCGCCTCCCGCCGGCCATGCGCCGGGCTTCGCGTTCGCCAGCGTGAGCAGCCCCTCGAAGGTCGGCACGCCCGTCACGGGATCGACCTGCGGTGCGAGGGCGCCCGAGGATCCTTCGGCGGCGTTCCCGGCATCCGTCTCGGCGGTCGTATCGCTCTCGGCGGTGTCTCCGGGCGGATTCCCGTTCCCTGCGGACGCGTCGGCCTCGCCGACGCCTGGGGTCGCACCGGATTCCGGTGACGGCGGCTCGAACTTGCCGAGGTCCGTCGCATGGCTGAACCCGAGGGGTTGCATGAGCTCGTCGAAGCCCAGTGCTGCCTGCACTGCGGGATCGGCGTCCGCGAACTGCAGCAGGAAGACCGGGGAGGTGGTTCGTTCCAGACGATGGAGCAGCGTCACCGACGACGACGGGGCGTTGCTTCCGAGTGCGCGGATCCCGGCGACGATTCGCGGATCGACCGCGACCGTGGCATTGCGCTGCTCCGCGGCGTCGAGCACCTGCAGCAGTCTCGGTGCCACCCGTGCCAGCTCGTCTCGGCCCGGGAGCGTCTCGACGCTGCCGGGAAGCACGATCGGAACGACGAGCGTCAACGGGAGCTGACCCGGGGCATCGACCCCGTTCCACACCAGCGGGGTCGATGCGAGCAGCGTCAGCGGGAGGCCGTCGTCGACCTCGGCCGTCTCGTCGTCTGGCGCATCGGTCACGGTCGGCGCCGGGGTCACCTGGCCGGAAGGAGTGAAGCTGGCACGCACGGCGTACACACCCGCCTGTCTCGAGAACAGGAACGGAACGTCGTCGCGCGCGACCACGACGTCGAGTCGCTGCTCCCCCTCCGGCGAGGTCTCCACGGCTTCCACCCGAGCGAGTTCAAGCGCCTCGCGCTCGCTCGGGTGCTGCAGGTCCTCCTCGGTCTCCGCTCGCTGGGTGTCGATCATGAGCACGACCGTTCCGCCGCCGAGCGGCTCGGAGCCCGGATTCTTCAGCAGCACCTCGAAGCGGAACTCTTCCGCGCTGCTCCTGACGATCGGCGCCTCCGGCGCCACCACCATCGTCGGCTGTAGCGCGCTCTCCGACTCGGCGGGGGCGGCGTGCGCCGAGACTGCCCCTTCGAACCCGACGATGCCTGGAACTGCCAGGCCAAGAATGACGGCCGCCGCGAGGAGCGCCGCCGCCAGAGCATGCCGGGGCTGCAATCTGGGCACGCGAGACATAACGCAAGTGTAGAGCGCGGCGCTGCCGGTACCCTGGAGGGATGCGCCCTCTCGCCGAATCCATGGTCGCCCTGCGCGCCATCGCGGAGTCCCGACCCGTGGCCGCGCTCGCCGCAGCCTTCGAAGCAGCCGGGCACGAGTTCGCCCTCGTCGGCGGGCCCGTGCGCGATGCGCTGCTCGGTCGTGACGTGACCGACCTCGACTTCACCACGTCGGCGAGGCCCGACGAGACCCGTGCGATCCTCGAAACCCTCACCTCGAGCATCTGGGACGTGGGACGAGACTTCGGCACCATCGCTGCCCGTGTGCACGGGGAGCAGGTCGAGATCACGACCTACCGGGCCGACAGCTATCAGAGCGAATCGCGCAAGCCCGTGGTCGAGTTCGGGGACGCGATCGAGGGCGATCTCGTGCGACGCGACTTCACGATCAACGCGCTCGCGCTCATGTTGCCCTCTCTGCGGCTCGTCGACATCTCGGGAGGAATCGAGGATCTGCTGGCCGCGCGCATCACCACGCCCGGTCCCGCAGAAGTGTCGTTCACGGACGACCCGCTGCGCATGATGCGCGCGGCGCGGTTCACCTCGCAGCTCGGATTCGAGGTCGTGCCCGAGGTGCGGGAGGCGATGGTGCAGTTCGCGGAACGCCTCGACATCATTTCGGCCGAGCGGATCCGAGACGAACTCGTCAAGCTCCTGTCGACCGAGAACCCCGTGCCCGGAATGCGGCTGCTCGTCGAGACGGGGCTTGCCGATCGATTTCTTCCGGAGCTCACGGCGCTGCTCACGACCCAGGACGATCACGGACGTCACAAGGACGTGTACGAGCACAGTCTCACCGTGCTGCGACAGGCGATCGAGTTGCAGGCCGCGCGTTCTGGCGGAGAGGCGGGCGAACCGGATCTCGTGCTACGGCTCGCCGCGCTGTTGCACGACATCGGCAAACCCTCGACCAGGCGCTTCGAGCGTGGCGGGGTGACCTTTCACCACCACGATGTCGTGGGTTCGAAGCTGGCGAAGAAACGGTTGAGGGAGCTGCGCTTCGACAACGACACGATCAAACGCGTGTGTCGTCTCATCGAGCTGCATCTCCGCTTCTTCGGCTACAGCGATCAGCAGTGGACCGACTCCGCGGTTCGCCGCTACGTGCGCGACGCCGGTGATGTCCTCGATCAGCTGCACATCCTCACTCGAGCGGATGTGACCACCCGCAATCGGCGGAAGGCCGAGCGACTGGAGCACGCCTACGACGACATCGAGCGCAGGATCGCGGAGCTGGCGGAGGCCGAGGAGATGGCAGCGGTGCGCCCCGATCTCGACGGGGAACAGATCATGGCGATTCTCGGGGTGCCGCCCGGCCGCATCGTCGGCCAGGCATACCGGTTCCTGCTCGAGCTTCGGCTTGACGAGGGACCCATCGGGGAGGAAGCCGCCGAGGCTCGGCTTCGCGAGTGGTACGAGGGACAGCAATGACCGAGGTGGCGGACTGGTTCGCGGGGCTCTCGAGAGTCCTCTTCGTGCACGCCCATCCCGACGACGAGACGATCACCACCGGCGGGACGCTCGCTGCGCTCTCCGCAGCCGGGCGGGAGCCGTTGCTCATCACGCTAACCAGAGGCGAGCGAGGAGAGGTGGTCGCCGGTCCGCTGCAGGGCCTCGTGCAAGCGCACGGCCTCGCCATCGTCCGGCAGAACGAGCTGAAGACCGCGCTCGGCATGCTCGGGGTCGAACGGCACGCCTTCCTCGGAGTCGAGCCCGCGCGCGCCGAGGGTCTTCCGCCGGTCATCTACGAGGACTCGGGGATGGAGTGGGGCGACGACGGTCGGGCCGTCGCCGCTCCGGGCGCGTCCGCAGATGCGCTGACGAGCGTTCCGGCGAACGAGGTGCTGAACGATCTGCTCGCAGGGGCCTACCTTGCGGACGCGCAGGGGATCGTCAGCTATGACGATGGAGGCGGGTACGGCCACCCGGATCACGTGCTCGCGCATCGCCTCGCGCGCGCGGTCGCCGCCGCGCTCGATGTGCCCTTCTGGGAGATCGTCTCGGGGCCGGGCAACGCCGATGCGGCGCATTCCGAAACGGACGACTCGTCCGAGGTGCACGATATCGAGACCTGGTACGACCGAAAGCTCGCTGCGCTGCGCGCGTACGCGACGCAGCTCACCGTCGATGGGGAAGACATCGTGCATGTCGGTGGGCAGCGACAGCCGATCGAAAGGCTGGAGAGGTTTCACCTGCGCAGGTTAGAGTGAATCCGAGAGACGGACGAGGGAATGAGCGACAGGGCGGTAGCGTGATGAACGAGCAAGAAGAGCAGTCGAACAGCGAGCCGAACGGCCAGCAGCCCGAAGCCGCCGCCGATCGAGAGCTGCACCTTCCGCAGCCCACTCCCCCGTCGTATTCACCGCCTCCCGTCTCGACACCAGTCTCCCCGGATCCGCAGCCGCCCTATGCTGGACAGCCGCCTCAGCAGGTACCGGATGCTCTGCAGCCCACTCCCCCGCCCTACGGCCCGCAGGTTCCGTCGGCGAGCCCGTACCCGGGAGCGCCGACCGGTCAGCAGCCAGTGCACTCACCCGCTGCTGCTCCCTACCCTCAGCAGGGTGCGCCGGGACAGTATGCCCAGCAGCAGCCCGCCCAGGCCTCTCAGCCGGGCCAGCAGCAGCCGTTTTCGGTTCCGGCCGGAGCGCCGGTGCCCCGCAAGGGCTTGCCGGTGGGCGCCTGGATCGGTATCGGCGCGGGAGCGTTCGTCTTCGTGCTGCTCATCGCCGTCGGCCTGGTGTGGTTCATTCTTGCTCAGACGCCGTCGGCCGAGCCCATCGCTCCGGCTCCCACGACTGCACCTCAGGTCGAGCCGGACACCGGGACGGATCGGGGAGCCTCGGGCGAGAGAGTGTCGCTCGACGATCCTTCGAACTTTTCCGCTGGGCCGTTTTGGGGAGTCCCGATGGAGTCCGGGTGGGACATCGTCCGATTCGACGAGCAGGGCGTGAACGAGTTCAAGAACTCGACCGCGGGCTGCCAGTTCCTGACCTATCAGGGGTTCGGGCCTGAGGGCCTGACATCGGCCGATGACCGTGGAGCGACGGCGGAGACGATCGGCACCGCGATCCAGATCGGGATTCCGTGGAACTCCACGAGCATGGACTTCGAGCTCGTGGAGGACGGAACGCAGGACGTGGAGGTCGACTGGGCTTACCCGGTCGAGATGCAGCGCTACATTGCGAAGTACCCGTCAGCGGAGGGCGAGCGCCAGCGTCAGATGCTGCTGCGCGTATTCATGCCGAGCAACATCGCGATGTACGCGGAGGTCGATTGCCCGGCATCTCCGGCGGGCGACGAAGCGGCCAAGAAGGTGCTCGACGGCTTGTCGCTGTCCGAGTTCTAGGCGACTCCGAGCCCCGAGCGGCGAGCGGCCTTTGCCTTCAGCGCCTGGACGCTGCTAAGATGTAAAGGTTGTCCACGCGACTCGCGATCCGCGATGCGTGCGGGCACATGCATAAACACCCTCCTGCCACAGAAATCCTGTGGCCGCGTAGTCCGAAGGAGGTGGGTCAGTAATGCATCCGTACGAACTCATGGTCATCCTCGATCCCGGGATCGATGAGCGCACCGTGGCTCCCAGCATCGACAAGTTCCTCGGCGTTATCCGTAACGCTGACGGCGAGGTGCAGGCAGTCGACATCTGGGGCAAGCGCCGTCTCGCTTACGAGATCAAGAAGCACAGCGAGGGCATCTACGTCGTCGTGAACTTCACCGCGACCCCCGAGGCAACCGCAGAGCTCGAGCGTCAGCTCGGCCTGAGCGAGGCAGTCCTCCGCACCAAGGTGCTCCGTTCCGACGAGCTCAACGCGCAGCGTGCGGCTCAGGCAAAGCGTGACCAGGCCAAGGCCGCTCGCGCTGCGAAGCAGGGCGCGTAAGTCATGGCCGGCGAGACCGTGATCACGGTGGTGGGCAACCTCACCGCTGATCCCGAGATGCGGTACACCAACAGCGGTGTGCCCTTCGCGTCGTTCACGATCGCTTCGACCCCCCGCACCTTCGACCGGCAGACGAATGAGTGGAAGGACGGCGAAGCGCTGTTCCTCCGCGCCACCGTGTGGCGGGAGTTCGCCGAGCACGTCGCGAACTCGCTGACCAAGGGCACCCGCGTCATTGCGCGCGGCAACCTGCGTCAGCGTAGCTACGACGACAAGGACGGTCAGCGTCGCACGAGCTATGAGCTCGACGTCGATGAGATCGGTCCCTCGCTGCGCTACGCCACCGCTCAGGTGACGCGCGCGCAGTCGCGCGGACAGGGCGGCGGTTTCGGCGGCGGTCAGCCCGCGGGCCAGAGCGACTGGGGTCGTCCCGCAGCGCAGGCCGGCGAGAACCCCTGGGGCAACTCGGGTGGAGCGGCTCCCGCGCCGCAGGGCGGCGGTTTCGGCTCGGGCTTCGACGACGAGCAGCCTTTCTAAACAGCTTTGCCCGCTGACGGGCAGTACTACGAAAAGAGATCATCATGGCAGGTAAGGCAAGCGGCGCAGGCCGCAAGCCGGGTCGCGGCAAGAACGCAAAGGTCGCCGCACCCGCAAAGAAGCAGACCGTGGGCGTCATCGATTACAAGGATGTCGCTACGCTCCGCAAGTTCATTTCTGAGCGCGGCAAGATCCGCGCCCGTCGCATCACCGGTGTGTCGGTTCAGGAGCAGCGTCTGATCGCGAAGGCAGTGAAGAACGCCCGCGAGATGGCACTGCTCCCCTACGCCGGCAGCGGCCGGTAAGGAGGGGAATCATGGCAAAGGTGATTCTGACGAATGAGGTTCTGGGTCTCGGCAGTGCCGGCGACGTGGTCGAGGTGAAGAACGGCTACGCCCGTAACTACCTCGTACCCCAGGGCTATGCCGTGCACTGGACTCGCGGCGGCGAGGCTCAGGTCGAGCAGATCCGCAAGGCCCGCGAGGCTCGCGCGATCGCTACCGTCGAGGACGCTCAGGCGCTCAAGGCCAAGCTGCAGGAGAACAAGATTCGCCTGTTCGCGAAGTCTGGCGCTGAGGGTCGTCTGTTCGGATCGATCAAGCCCGCTGCGGTTGCTGCTGCAGTCGCAGAGGCCGGCGTCGGCCAGATCGACAAGCGCAAGATCACGCTCCCGACGATCAAGTCGACCGGTGAGTACGATGCGACCATCCACCTGCACGAGGGCGTTGACGCAAAGGTCACGCTTCAGGTGATCGCCGCTCGCTAATTCGAGCTGCAAGGATCAGGGCGGGGGCCAGAGGCCCCCGCCCTTCTTCTCTCTTCTGGGCGCATCCGTCCGAGTCGGATCGAGATCGGCTTCCGGGCGTCGCCTGATCCTCGGGCGCCCATTGGCGCGCGAGTGTGTCGATGTACAAAAGGGTTCGGCTCGA
>JBEBSS010000010.1:0-77511 GCA_040394175.1 Leucobacter soli
CGCCGCATCTACGAGATCAAGGAGCTCGTGCCCGACATCGACATCCTGATCGGCACCGACGACACAGTGCTCGAGGTCGGGCTGGCCGGCGCCGTGGGCTGGGTCTCGGGCTACCCGAACGCGATTCCGCAGAGCTGCATCGAACTCTTCAATCTCTGCACCTCCGGCAACGTGCAAGACCTCGTGCGCGGCCAGGAGATCTACCGCGACCTGCACTCGCTGCTGCGCTGGGATTCGAAGACCGAGTTCGTCGAGGCCATTAAGATTTCGATGGACGTGCTCGGCCGCAAGGGTGGTGCATGCCGCCCGCCGCGTAACGGCCTGCCGGCCGCGACCGTCGAGCGCATCGTCGCAGATACGAAGGCAGCCGTCGCCAAGGGCTACGGCAAGTAAGCAGCCGTTCGAGGGATCGGGGATCGGGCTCGCGCCCGATCCCCCTTCCCCGTTCCACGGTCCCGGGTCGCAGGACCCGTCGCAACGCAGGCAGTTCCAGAAGTTCAGGGTTACCAGAAAGGCCGAATACATGCGCACCAGTCGCGTCTTTCACGCAGTCGATTCGCATACCGAAGGCATGCCCACCCGCGTCATCACGGGTGGCGTCGGCGTGCTCCCCGGCAACACCATGGCCGAGCGCCGCACCTGGTTCATGGAGCACTCGGACGAGTTGCGCGAACTGCTGATGTTCGAACCGCGCGGGCACGCATCGATGAGCGGCGCGATTCTGCAGCCGCCGACCCGCCCGGACTGCGACTGGGGGGTGCTCTATATCGAGGTGTCTGGCTGCCTGCCCATGTGCGGGCACGGCACCATCGGCGTCGCGACGGTCCTCGTGGAGACCGGAATGGTCCCTGTCACCGAGCCCGTGACGACCATCCGCCTCGACACTCCCGCCGGACTGGTCCTCGCTGAGGTGGCCGTGACCGATGGGCACGCCGACAGCGTCACGATCACGAACGTGCCCTCATACGCCGAACGGCTCGACGCCACCGTCGAAGTTCCCGGCTACGGCACCGTCTCATATGACCTCGGCTTCGGCGGCAACTTCTACGCCATCGTCGACCTCGAGTCCCTGAGCGCCGAGGGCCGCCCGATCGAATGGCGCGAGGATCGCTCGAACAAGGACGAGCTGATCCGGGCCGGCCTCGCGATCATGGACGCGATCAACGAGAGCGACGAGCCGGTGCATCCGGAGCGCGATGACATCCGTCAATGCCACCACGTGTACCTCACGGCGCCCGGCTCGACCGCGCAGCATTCGCGCCATGCCATGGCGATCTATCCCGGCTGGTTCGATCGCTCCCCCTGCGGCACCGGCACGAGCGCCCGGATGGCGACGTTGCATGCTCGGGGCGAGCTTCCGCTACACACCGACTTCATCAACGACTCCTATATCGGCTCTCGCTTCATCGGCCGACTGATCGAAGAGACCGAGGTCGCCGGGCGACCCGCCGTGATCCCGACGATCACCGGCCGCGCCTGGGTCACCGGCACGGCCCAGTACATGCTCGACCCGAGCGACCCGTTCCCGAGGGGATTCCTGCTGTGAGCCTGCCCTACTACGACGCCGCCGCGGTCGCCGCCGCACTGCCGTTCGATCGCACGATGCGCGCCATCGAAGAGGCCCTGCGAGCCGACGTCGATCCCGAGGCCGACGGTCCCCGGCTCTTCGCCGATGCACCGGACGGCGAGTTCCTGCTCATGCCTGCGCAGAGCGCGCGCTTCAGCGGGCTGAAGGCCCTGACGATGGCGCCGAACAATCCGGCGCGTGGACTCGAGAAGATCCAAGGCGTGTACGTGCTCTACTCGTCGGACACCCTCGCGCCGGTCGCGATCATGGAGGGTTCGAGCCTCACGGCGATTCGCACCCCGGCCGTCGCGATCAGCGCGGTGCGTCAGCTCGCTGCCCTCGCCGCGCCCGGCGACGAGCTGCCGGAATCCCCGAGGGTACTCGTCTTCGGCGTCGGCGTGCAGGGGCGCAGCAGCATCCTGGCCGCCCGTGCCGCGTTTCCGACCGCGACCTTCGAGGTCATCGGCCGGCGTCCCGAGCGCGTGGACCAGCTGCGCGACGAGCTTGCCGGTCAGGGCATCGAACTGACCCACCGGGCAGACGTCGACGCCGCAGTCGCCGAAGCAGACATCCTCATCCTCGCGACGACCGCGACCGAGCCGTTGTTCGACGGGGCGTTGGTGAAGCCCACCGCCATCGTCGCTGCGATCGGCACGCACGGATACGATGCCCGCGAAGTCGACGACACCCTCGTCGCCCGCGCGGACGTCGTCGTGGAGGGCAGGGCGTCGGCGCAGCGCGAGAACGGCAACCTGCACACCTACTTCACCGAAGCCGACTGGCAGCAGCGCCCGCCTGCAGGCGTGCGACAGCTGGCTCGCGGAGAGGTCACCCGCCGTGCCGGGCACCCCGCGCTCTATACCGGCGTCGGGATGTCGTGGGAAGATCTGGTATGTGCCGTCGTCGTGTTCGAAGAGGGCACTCCTTCTCACTGACCCCAGGAGCCTCCCTTGTCACAGACATCTGCCTCACCCGGCCCGCTCGCACCCGTGAAGCGACCGCTGAACCTGCGCGAGACCGTGCTCGAGCAGCTGCGCACCGCCATCGTGACGGGCGAGCTCGCCGAGGGTGAGCTCGTGTCCGCTCCGACGCTGGGCCAGGCGCTCGGTGTGTCGGCAACCCCGGTGCGCGAGGCGATGATGGACTTGGTGCGCGAGGGTCTGGTCGAGACGGTCAAGAACAAGGGTTTCCGCATCACTTCGATGAGCGACAAGGATCTCGACGACCTCGCGCAGATCCGGATGCTGCTCGAACCACCGGCGGTTCACATGGTCGCGGAGAATATTCCCCAAGAGGCATTCACCGAGCTCACGAAGCTCGCGGACGCCTGTCTGCGCGCCGCGGAGCGCGAGGATCTCGGCGAGTACCTGCGCGACGACCGCGACTTCCACGCGCTCGTCCTCGCGTACACCGGGAACCCGCAGCTTGTGGACCTTGCCACGTCGCTGCGCCGCCGCACCCGCCTCTACGGCATTGCTGCGCTGGCGCGTGATGGGCGTCTCGCGGCCTCGGCGCACGAGCACCACGAACTGCTGCGTCTTCTGCGCGACGGCGACGGCGCCGGCGCCGAGCAGTTGATGCGCACGCATATCAGCCACGCCCGGACACTCTGGGCGACAGGATCGGACGAAGCGGCGAGCGCCGCCACGCAAGAGGGAGCACCCGGGGGCGAATGACACGGAGCAGCGATGTCTTGATCATCGGCGCGGGCATCATCGGCTGCGCTACCGCGTACTACGCGGCACGCGCGGGCCTCAGTGTCACGGTCATCGAACGCGACCTCCCGGCCAGCGGCACGACATCGCGCTGCGAAGGCAACATCCTCGTCAGCGACAAGGAGCTCGGTCCCGAGCTCGAGCTGACCCGCTACTCCCTCGGTCTCTGGCAGGGGGAACTCGCCGAGCACGGTCACCTCTGGGAGTTCGAACGCAAGGGCGGCATCATCGTGGCCTCCCGGGAGTCGAGCCTCGCCTCTCTCGAGCGATTCTCGGCATCGCAACGCGAGTTCGGCATTCGCTCCCAGCGGCTCGACGAGGCCCAGCTCCGCGAACTGGAGCCGAACATCACGAGCCATGCACTGGGCGCCGCGCTCTACCCGGAGGACAGTCAGGTGCAGCCGATCCTCGCGGCCTCGCATCTGCTGCGGCTCGCTCGCGAGCACGGCGCGGCACTGGTCACGCACGCACCGGTCACGGCGCTGCTGCGCGATGGCGATCGGGTGATCGGGGCGCGTACTCCCCAGGGAGACTTTCACGCGGCGCATACGGTGAACGCCACGGGGCCGTGGGCGGGTTCCATCGGGGATCTGGCGGGAGTCAACGTTCCCGTGCTGCCTCGCCGAGGCTTCGTCATGGTGACGGAGGCGCTGCCGCCCATGGTGCATCACAAGGTGTACGCGGCGGAGTACGTCGACAACGTGGGCAGCGGTGACGCGGGGTTGCAGTCCTCCCCCGTGGTCGAGGGCACGCCGGCCGGCACGATCCTGATCGGGTCAAGCCGCGAGCGGGTCGGTTTCGATTCGAGGATCAGCACCGAAGCTCTCGGACGGATCGCCCGGAACGCCATCGAGTTGTTCCCGTTCCTCTCCGGGGTGCGGATGCTCCGTCACTATCACGGCTTCCGGCCGTTCTGCCCCGATCACTTGCCCGTGATCGGGCACGACCCGAGGGCCCCGGGCCTGTGGCATGCTGCGGGTCATGAGGGCGCAGGAATCGGTCTCGGCCCTGGAACTGGAAAGCTGCTCGCCCAGGCGATCTCGGGCGAGACGCCCGATCTGCCGCTCGCTCCGTTCCGGCCCGAGAGGTTCGAGGAGCAGACCGGCGGAGACCATGGCGGCTCGCACGGGGCCGAAGGTGCGGCAACAGGTACAGCAGACGCAGAGGGGGCCGCAGCATGAGCTCAAACCCGAACCGGGTACACGCGACCTTTGAGGGCGAACCGCTCAACGGCGAGGCCGGCGCGAGCGTCGCCGCTGCGCTCATCGCATCCGACCGCATCGCGTGGCGCGCTACTCGCGAGGGCGCCCCGCGCGGGCTCTTCTGCGGCATCGGAGTCTGTTTCGACTGTCTGGTCGAGATCGATGGGGAGAGCGGTCAGCGCGCATGCATGATCCCGTTGCGGGAGGGCATGCGCGTGTGCGCTGCGAAGGCTCCCGCAGCGGAGGGCGCAGACGAGCAGGCAAGCGACGAGGAGGCGGGCAGGTGAGCGGACTCACTCGGACGAGCATCGCTGCGGAGTTCGACGTCGCCGTCGTGGGTGCGGGACCTGCAGGGCTCGCTGCGGCGGGCGCCGCATCGGCGGTGGGCGCGCGCGTCGTCGTCATCGATTCCTCCGAACAGCCGGGTGGCCAGTTCTGGCGTCACCGCAGTGAGGCCGCGGGTGTCGCCGATGACGCCGGGCTGCATCATGGCTGGCGCGATTATCTGGCGTTGCGCCGGGCGTTCGACTCCGGCATCGCGGAGGGCACGATCCGCTATCTCCCCTCCACGAGTGTCTGGATGGCGCAGATTTCTGAAGGGAGAACGCAGGGCGTTCGACCGGAATCTGCGCTGAGCCCACCGGCTCAGATTTCTGAAGGGAGAACGCAAGGCGTTCGACCGGAATCTGCGCGTTTCACGCTCCGTCTCGCTCCTGCGCACGGAGGGGGACGCAGCGAGGTTCCGACGGTGCACGCCTCGCGCGTGGTGCTCGCGACCGGTGGATATGATCGGCAGCTCCCCGTGCCCGGCTGGCAGCTGCCAGGTGTCATGGCGGCCGGCGGGATTCAGGCGTTCGGCAAGCAGAACGGCATGCTGCCCGGTACTCGTTTTGTGGTGGCGGGTACCGGACCGTTCCTCCTGTCGGTCGCGGCGGGCATCGCGCACCAGGGCGGGCGGGTTGCGGCCGTGCTCGAGTCATCGAATCTCTTGGGCTGGCTTCCGCGCGCCTACCGGGCTGCGGGGGTCCCCGCGAAGGCGCTGGAGGGTGCCGAGTACACCGGTGCGCTGCTGAAGCACCGGATCCCGTATCGCCCGCGCACGGTTGTCACCGAGATTCTTGGTGAGGATCGGGTGACTGGTGTGCGCACCGCGCGGGTGCGGGGCGATGGCACGGTAGTCGAGGGCAGCGAGCGTCGGATCGACGGTATCGATACGGTCGGCCTCGGGTGGGGTTTCACCCCGCAGATGGAGTTGCCCGTGCAGCTCGGAGCGGGTACTCGGCAAGACGCGGATGGCTCGCTCGTCGCGGTGGTCGATGAGGATCAGCGTTCGACCGTCGACGGGCTCTTCGTCGCGGGCGAGCTGACCGGTGTCGGCGGCGCCGCGCTGGCGGTGCTGGAGGGCCGGGTCGCGGGTCGCACGGCAGGGCTGGAGGTGACTGGGCAGGGCGCCGGGGCAGCCGCGGCCCTCGGCCCGACCGGCGCCGAGTCGCGCGCGATTGCCAGGCAGCGGTCTTTCGCGCAGGCGATGCACCTCGCGCACCCTGTGCCGACGGGATGGCAGCAGTTGCTGCGCGAGGACACGGTCGTCTGCCGGTGCGAGGAGGTGCGGGTCGGCGCGCTTCGCGAGTCGCGCGAGACGATGGCGGGCGAGGATCTGCGCACTCAGAAGGGGCAGAACCGTGCGGGCATGGGCTGGTGCCAGGGGCGCGTCTGCGGTTTCGCGGTGTCGTGCCTCGCGAACGGCGCCGATCCTCGGAGTGGTGCGGTGGAAGCTTCGCTGGCGCAGTCGGCGAAGCGACCGCTCGTGCAACCTCTGCCGCTCGGAGCGATCGCGGATCTCGACTGACTCGCTCCTATCGGTATCGACGCAGACGGCCAGTAGGTGTCGCTTCTCACCGGATGGAAGCGACACCTACTGGCCGTCTGGGTTGAATGGGCGCGACGCTAGGCGCCCAGGTAGGCCTCGATCACTCGCGAGTCCTCGGCGAGCTCGGCGGCGGGCCCTTCGAGCGTGACGCGTCCCGATTCGAGCACGTAGGCGCGATCGGCGATCTTCAGCGCGGCCTTCGCGTTCTGCTCGACGAGCAGCACGGTCGTGCCCTGGTTGTTGACCTCGCGGATGATTTCCATCACCTGTCGCACGATCAGTGGCGCGAGGCCCATCGACGGCTCGTCGAGCAGGAGCAGCTTCGGTCCGCCGACGAGGGCGCGCCCGAGTGCGAGCATCTGCTGCTCACCGCCCGAGAGCGTCCCGCCTTGCTGCGTGCGCCGCTCGAGGAGGCGCGGCATCAACTCGTAGGCGTAGTCCGCCCGCTCGCTGACGAGCTTCTGGTCCTTGACGAGGTACCCGCCGAGCAGCAGGTTCTCGTGCACGGTCATGGTCGAGAAGATCCTGCGCCCCTCGGGAATGTGCAGCAGTCCTGCCTGCACCATGTCCCACGGCTGGAGCTTGGTGAGGTCTTTGTCCCCCCACCGGACCGAGCCGTTCTTGGCGCGCACGAGACCTGAGATCATCGACAGGGTCGACGTCTTTCCGGCGCCGTTGTTGCCGAGCAGCGAGACGATCTCGCCCTCGTTCACCTCGAGGCTGAGGTTGCGCAGTGCGTGCACGCGGTTGTAGTAGAGATCCACGTTTTCGAGAACCAGCTTGCTCATTCGTCGCCCTCCCCGAGGTATGCGGCGATCACCAGCGGATCGCTCTTGATCTGCTCCGGCGCGCCGTCGGCGATCTCCTTGCCGTAGTTCAGCACCACGATGCGCTCGGAGATCTGCATCACGAGGCCCATGTCGTGCTCGATCAGGACGATGCCCACACCGAGGTCGCGGATCTTCCGGATCAGCCCCATCAGATCGTTCTTCTCGTTGTGGTTCAGGCCGGCACCCGGTTCGTCGAGCAGCAGCAGCTTCGGCTGGGTTGCGAGCGCACGCGCGATCTCGACACGTCGCTGTTCACCGTATGGAAGCTGCGTCACGGGCAGTTCGTCGTCGGCCTGGAAGCCGACGAAGTCGAGCCAGCCGCGCGCGTCCTCGGTGCACTGCGCCTCGCTCCGCTTGTAGCGAGGCGTGTGCAGCAGGGCGTCGAAGACGTGTTGACCGAGGGTGGCGTGCATGCCGGTCTTGACGTTCTCGAGCACCGACATCTCACCGAAGAGCCGCACATTCTGGAAGGTGCGAGCCATGCCCTTCTTCGTGATGTAGGAGGGCTTCTTCCGGGTGATGGGCTCACCGTCGAAGACGACGCTGCCCTGATTCGGTCGATAGAACCCGGAGATGCAGTTGAACGCGCTGGTCTTGCCCGCACCGTTCGGACCGATCACCGAGACGATCTCCCCCTCGTGCACCGAGAACGAGAGCCCGTCGACGGCTTTGATGCCGCCGAATGAGACGGCGAGATCCTTGACCTCGAGCAGGGGGTGACCCGCGCGGCCGTCCCCACCCGAGGGTGCCTGCGACTCGGTCGCAGTCAGCGTGTCGCTCATTGCCCTTCTCCCTTCTCATCGCGGGTATCGCGAAGGTCGCGCGCCTCGCTCGGAAGCTCCGCGAGTTCGTCATCGAGGCCGACAACGCCGATCACATCGGTCGGCGGCACCTCGGGGATGGTGCGCTTCTTCAGGAAGGGCAGCACGGCGTTCGCCGGCCAGATGCCCTTCGGCCTGAAGATCATCGCGACCACGAGCAGCACGCCAAACAGCAGGAAGCGCCACTCGCTGAACTCGCGCAGCAGTTCTGGCGCGAGCGAGACGAAGAGCGCACCGATGATCACGCCCGGCGTCGACCCCATGCCGCCCAGCACGACGGCCATCAGCACGAGCGCCGAATAGAGGAACTCGAAGCTGTTCGGGGAGATCGCCGAGAGGTGGCCGGCCATCAGGGTGCCTGCGAAGCCGCCCCAGATCGCGCCGATGATGTACGCCATCAGCTTGGTCTTGTAGCCGTTGATGCCCATCGCCTCGCTGACGTCTTCGTCGTCGCGCACCGACTTCCATGCCCGTCCGAGTTTGCCCTTTCCGAGCCGCGAGACTCCGACGACGGCGAGGCCGATGCCGACGAAGAGCACGAAGTAGTAGAAGAGGATCTTCGGACCGAAGTGAATTCCCGCGATGTCGAGACCGTCTGAGAACGACCAGCCGAAGAACGACCAGGTGGGGATGCCGTGGATGCCGGAGGGGCCCCCGGTGACCTTCAGGTTGTTCGCGGTGATGCGGATGATCTCGCCGAAGCCGAGCGTCACGATGGCGAGGTAGTCGCTGCGCAGTCGCAGCGTCGGTCCGCCGATGATCACGCCGGCCACGATGCAGGCGAGCACCACGAACGGGATCGTCTCGAGCATCGAGAGCCCGAACTGCGTCGTGAGGATGCCGCTCGTGTAGGCGCCGACAGCCATGAACGCGATATAGCCGAGGTCGAGCAGCCCCGCGTAGCCGACCACCACGTTCAGGCCCATGGCGAGCACGATGTAGATCATCGCGGTGGTGAGGATCGAGATGATGTACGGGGTCGCCGTGATGAACGGCAGCACGGTGGCTCCGACGAAGAGCACGAGCGCGAGCATCTTCATGAAGCGCTCGGGGGCGAGGATCCCGGAAACCGCGGGAGGTCGCTCGATGGTGGGTTTTGGCGCCGGGAGGCGCTGAATCTTGTGCGCCATGGTCACACCCTCTCAACTACGCGCTCGCCGAGGATGCCCGTCGGCTTGAATACCAGGAACAGGATGAGAAAGCCGAACGCGAAGACGTCGCGCCACTGCCCCCCGAGGAAGTGGGTGCCGAACGACTCCAGCAAGCCGAGCACGAGGCCGCCGAGCATTGCTCCGTACAGGTTGCCGATGCCGCCGATCACTGCGGCGGTGAATGCTTTGAGGCCGATCACGAATCCCATCAGGAAGTCGATCGTGCCGTAGTAGGCGGCGGCCATCACACCGGCGGCACCGGCGAGAGCCGAACCGATGAAGAACGTGCGCGAGATGACCCGGTTCACGTTCACGCCCATCAGCAGCGATGCTTTCTGGTCGAGTGCGATCGCGCGCATGGCGCGGCCTTCGCGGGAGTGCATGATGTACCGCTGCAGCAGGAACATGAGCACGGCCGCGACGAGCATCAGAATGAGCTGCGGCATCGTGATGCGGGCGCCGAGCACCTCGATGGGAGCGCCCTGGAGTCGGATCGGGAAGACGAGCGGGCTCGCACCGAATATCTGTCGCACCGCGTATTCGAGGGTGAAGGACACGCCGACCGCGGTGATGAGCGCTGCGAGTCTCGGGCTGCTGCGCAGCGGGCGGTAGGCGACGCGCTCGATGAGCACGCCGATGCCACCGGTCAGCAGCATCGTGATGAGCAGGACGAGCAGCAGGATGGGAATGGAGCCGAGCCCGAAGAGGCCGGTGAAGCCGCCGAGCACGACGAAGGCCAGGAACGATCCCAGCATGTAGAGGTCGCCGTGAGCGAAGTTCAGCAGCTTGATGATGCCGTACACCATGCTGTAGCCCAGGGCGACGAGTGCGTAGAACGAGCCGACGAACAGCCCGTTCCAGATGAGTTGGAACACTGTGGGGGTTACCTCTCTGCAGCGGTGAAGGGAGGATCGGGTGGCTCCCGGCGCGGTACGCCGGGAGCCACCCGAATCGCGGTCAGCTCAGGTCGTCCTTGAGCACGAACGCGCCGCCGTCGCCGGTCGGCTCGACGATCACGAAGCCGCCGCCCTCGCGGGAGCCATCACTCGCGAAGGTGAGATCGCCCGACAGCAACGGGAAGTTCTTCAGGCCCTTGAGGGCTGCGGTCACTGCCTCGTAGTCGGTCGAGCCTGCCTCGTTCATGGCCTCGGCGAGCACCTTGACGGCCTCGTACGTCTGCATCGAGTAGGGCCCCGGCTCGGCGCCGCCCGACACGCCCTTGTATGCCTCGACCCAGGCGTCGCCGCCCTCGAGCATGTCGGGGGTGCGGGTGAAGGTGCCGGTCACGTTCTCGATCGCGTCAGGACCCGCGATCGCCGCGAGCTGTGCGTCGACCGAGCCGTCGCCGACGAGCACCGGACCGTCGTAGCCCGCGGTGCGCAGCTGGTTGATCAGCAGCCCGCCGGCCTGGTAGTAGCCGGTCCAGAAGACGAAGTCGGGGCTCGCGCCGAGCACGCTGTTGATGTTCGCAGAGAAGTCCTTCTCGTCGGGGTTCACCGACTCGCGCTTCGACACGTTCAGGTCCCCCGCCTGCTCTGCGAACTGGTTCGCCAGGTCGACCGAGTAGTCGGTGGTGTCGTCGATGACGACGATCGACTTCGCTCCGAGCTTCGTCGCGTAGGCGACGGCCGCAGCGCCCTGCTGGGTGCCGGTGCCGTTGATCATGAACGCGCCCTGGCCCACGAGCTTCGTGGAGTTCGCGGCGGGGATGACCATCGGGATGCCGGCCTCTGAGAAGATCGGGAGGGTCGGGAGGGTGGCGCCCGAGCAGTAGCCGCCGACCGAGCCCTGCACACCGGCGCTCACGAGCTTGTTCGCGGCGGCCACCGAAGCGGTGGCGTCGCATCCGTCGTCTTCGGTGACGAGTTCGAGGTCGCGTCCGTTCACGCCGCCGTCGGCGTTGACCTCGTCGATCGCGAGCTGCGCGCCGAACTTCATGTAGTCGCCGAATGCTGCTTCAGAGCCCGAGAAGGGCGCGAGCATGCCGAACTTGATGGGGCCATCGCCCGAGTCGGTCGAACCGCCTCCGGCGACTCCGCCGGAGCAGGCCGAGAGCACGAGTGCCGCTGAAGCGGCGAGAGCACCGAGCGCGAGAGCGCGCTTCGTGCGGGTGGTACGTGAGAACATCTGTGTTCCTTTCCATGATACTTCTTCGGATCAATGGATGCGCAGGACCTGAAGAGAACCCATCGCATTCAGTGCAATTTTACTGAGGATATCTTCCGAAATATCTCGAGAAGGTCACAGTTGGCGAGAAATGAAGTGGATTATCTGAACGGTACCCTTCAGCTCCCGCACGTGATGCTTCCCCTTTCGAGGCTCCGGCGTTCCTGGTGGGTCGTCCGCCCCCGAATCCAAACCGCATGCAGGATGACTGCCCGCGGCGTAGAATGGACAGGATGTCTACTCAACAGAAGCCCGGGGTGGTCGAGAAGATCCTCGCCTACTCATCGATCTCGATCATCGCGATCGCCGTCGCCTCGTACCTCACCACGCTGATCGTCGCGATGGTCGCCGGACGCAAGGTGCTCGCAGACGGGCTCTGGCAAGTGGTGACCTTCATCGCCTACGTCGGGCTCCCCGTCGGATTCGTCCTGCTCATCACGCTGCTCATCGTCAACTTCAGCCGCAGAGGCCGAGAGAAGTAAGCGCCCGATGAGCGGCACCCTCGCCCTCGCGGCATCGATCGCGAGCATGGATCGCCAGGCCCTCTCCAGGCTTGTCGCTGAACGCCGCGTGGTCTCCCCCGCTGCCGTGAACGAGCCCCTCGGACTCGCCCTCGAACTCCTGCGGACCGACTCGATCCTTCGCGCGCTGCACACGGTGCACCGCGACCGCCTCGAAGCGCTGCTCGCCGTCTCCGAGGGCCGGGACGCCGACCCGGAGATCCTCGAGCAGCTGCTCCAAATCGGCCTCCTCGGAGTGGACGCCGAACACGAGAATTCGAGCGAGGGCGGCAGATTCGTCGCCCTCCCCGAGGTGAGTGAAGCGCTGCCGAGCAGCATCCGCTCCCCAGGCACCACACCGCCAGAGGTTGGCGCCAAGCCGGAGGAGCTCTCGGGCTGGTTCGCCGCCGCCCTCACATCGGTGCGTCGCGTCGCCAAGCTCCTGCACACGATCGCGGGCCACCCGATCAAACTCGGCCGCAAGGGCCGACCCGCTGTCGTCGCAGTGCGGGACCTCGCAGACGCCGCGCACTGCACGCCCGAGCAGACTGCGCACCTCATCGACGTCATGCGTGCGGCGGGCCTGCTGAACGCGTTCCGCGATCACACCGGTGCGGAGCTGTTGGGTGTGAGCGGAGCGGCGACGCAGCGCTGGCTCATGCAACTCGACTACCCGGAACGATGGATCGAGCTCGCCCGCGCAGCGACCTCCTGGTTCGACTCGCGCCTGCGCCGCGGAATCCATGAGACCGGCGGCAACCTGGGCGCGGTCGCCGAACGACTGCCTCACGACTATCCCCTCCTGCCGGAGGCCGACTTCGAGACGCTGCACCGCGTGATCGAGGCGGCAGAAGATCTGGGGCTCACGGTGCACGGCTGGCTGGCTCCGCCAGCCGAGGCACTGCTGCGGGGCGACGAGCCCGCAGCGCTCGCAATCGCCGAGACCGACATCCCGGCCCCCGCCGCGGGAGTGTACGTGCAGCCCGACCTCAGCATCATCGTGCCGGGACCGCTCCCGCCCGAGGACGAGGCGATCTTGAACGCGATTGCCGAGACCGAGCAGCTCGGCCCGGCGGCGTCGATGAGGATCAGCCCGGAACGGCTGTCGAGCGCGGCGCTTCGTGCAGACTCTGGCACCGCATCGATCAGAGAGGCGCTCGGCCGTCTCTCCCTGACCGGGATCCCGCAACCGCTCGACTACCTGTTGCGCGATCTCGATCGTCGCGCCGCCGAACGCGCCGCGCCCGAGGCAGGGTTCGGAACCGCCAGCGCACCATTCGACGACGACCGGCTTTCCGCCCCGAGGTCGAGGAGCGACGAGTCGTCGAGCAGGACGACCGGCGAGGACGGTGCGGGTCCTCGTTCCGCGCTTCCCGACCGCATCGCGCCGACACACGAGCGGGACGATCTGCTGCAGATGATCGACCGGGTACTCGCGGCGGCTCTCGACGCGGGAAGCGAGGGCGATCTGACCAGACGACTGGAACTCGCGATCCGGGATCGCAGCCCGGTGCGGGTGACCGCCGTCGCAGGCAAGGACGAGCGCGAGTTCACGCTGCTCCCGGTGTCGCTCAAGGGCGGGCGTCTGCGCGCGACCGATCAGCAGGCGGGCGTCGAACGCACGCTGCCCGTGAGCGCGATCACCGCGGTCGCCGTCGCCTGACCGCGGCGAGAGACCGGATGGCCGGGCACGCACCGCTTCGCGTCCGGCGAACACCGCGCCCCCTGCGCGCCCGCCAAGCGCGATAGAATGGTTCGCTATGACTCTTGGGCCCCTTATCGTGCAGAGCGACCACACTGTCCTCCTCGAGGTCGCGCACCCCGACTCGGAGGATGCGCGCCACGCACTTGCCGTGTTCGCCGAGCTGGAGCGGGCACCCGAGCACATCCACACCTACCGCGTGACGCGCCTCGGCCTCTGGAATGCCCGGGCCGCGGGTCACACCGCCGAGGAGATCGTCGCGACGCTCGACCGCTTCGCGAAGTTCCCGGTTCCGGCGCAGGTGTCGAGCGAGATCGCCGAGACGATGCGCCGCTACGGACGGCTGACGATCGAGCGGGCGGGCGGGGCCCGCACCCGGAGCGGCACCGAGGGCGCGGCCGATGCTCCGGTTCCGGGGCCCCACCAGCCGGAAGACCTCGACAGCTGGCAGCTGCTGCTCCGCTCGGACGACGCAGCGATCCTGCGCGAGGTTTCGAGCGCGAAGAAGATCGCCCCGCTGCTCGGCAACAAGATCGACGACCTCACCTATCCGGTGGAGCCGTGGGCGCGAGGCGAGTTGAAGCAGCAGCTCGTCGCTCGCGGCTGGCCTGCCGAGGATCTTGCGGGGTACACCCCAGGGGAGCCCTACGACATCGAGCTGGCGCAGGACGGCTGGCAGCTGCGCGACTACCAGCAGAAGGCGGTCGATGCATTCTCCGCGGGCGGATCCGGGGTCGTCGTGCTGCCGTGCGGCGCCGGCAAGACCATCGTGGGTGCCGGGGCGATGGCGGCGGTCGGGGCGAAGACCCTGATCCTCGTCACCAACGCCGTCTCGGCCCGTCAGTGGCGCGACGAGCTCCTCACGCGCACCAGCCTCGATGCGGACGACATCGGTGAATACTCGGGCCAGGTGAAGGAGATCAAACCGGTCACGATCGCGACCTACCAGATCCTCACCAGCAAGCGCCGCGGCGAGTACGCGCACCTGTCGCTGCTCAACGCCCAGGACTGGGGCCTCATCGTGTACGACGAGGTGCACCTGCTGCCTGCTCCCGTGTTCAAGCTGACCGCGGAACTGCAGGCTCGTCGCCGCATCGGGCTGACCGCAACGCTGGTGCGCGAGGACGGGCGTGAGGGCGACGTGTTCAGCCTGATCGGCCCGAAGCGCTACGATGCGCCTTGGAAGGACATCGAGGCCCAGGGATTCATCGCCCCCGCCGCGTGCTTCGAGGTGCGCGTCGAGCTGCCGGAGAGCGAGCGCTTCGAGTACTCCGTGGCCGAGGATCAGGATCGCTACCGGATCGCGTCGAGCGCGTCGACGAAGCAGCAGGTCGCGAGGCGCATCATCGAGAAGCATCCCGGCGAGAGCGTGCTCGTGATCGGTCAGTACATCGATCAGCTCGAGGACTTCGCCGAGGCGCTGCAGGCGCCGCTCATCACGGGGCAGACCCCAGTGGACGAGCGCGAGCGACTGTTCGGTGAGTTCCGAAGCGGCGATATCAAGCTCCTCGTGGTGTCGAAGGTGGCGAACTTCTCGGTCGACCTCCCCGACGCCTCGGTCGCGATCCAGATCTCGGGTTCCTTCGGTTCGCGCCAGGAAGAGGCCCAGCGCCTCGGCCGCCTGCTCCGACCGAAGTCGAGTGCGCGGGCGGCAGAGCGACGGAGCCTCGAAACGGCCGGCGGCGGGACGACGGTAGCGGTCGCGGTGGAGGAAGCAGAGGCCCCGATCCTGACGGCGTCCTTCTACACCCTCGTGACGCGCGACACCGTTGATCAGGACTTCGCGCAGAATCGTCAGCGGTTCCTCGCCGAGCAGGGCTACGCCTACACGATCCTCGATTCCGGAGAGCTGTGACAGCCGAACGATCTTCCTGAGCGCGCCTTCCGCGACCCCGGCGCCTCGACCTCGATCAGACGACGCCGAGGTATCGGTTCTGCAGTTCGGCGTCACCGGCCAGTTGCGCCGAAGGGAGATCGGCAGCGATGCTTCCGTTCACCATGACGAGGATGCGCTCGCACAGTTGCGTGGCGAAGTGCAGGTTCTGCTCGATGAGCAGGACGGACTGCCCCTCAGCGACGAGCTGGCGGAAGACGGCGGCCAGGTGATCGACGACCGCGGGAGCGAGCCCTTCGCTCGGCTCATCCATCACGAGCAGTCTCGGGTTGGTGAGCAGCGCACGCGCGATCGCGAGCATCTGCTGCTCCCCTCCCGAAAGCTCTCCCCCACCGTTCCGACGGCGCTCGGCCAGCCGGGGGAAGAGCTCGTAGACCGCGTCGACGTCCCAGCGCGATTCCTTCGAGCGGCGCACCATCGTGAGATGCTCGTGCACCGTGAGCGACGGAAAGATCCTGCGCCCCTGAGGCACGTAGGCGATGCCCGCACGATTGATGGCGTTCGGCTTCCTGCCCGCAAGGTCGTGGCCCTCGAACACGATGCTGCCGCTCCGCACGGGCAGAAACCCCGCGATCGCGTTGGTCAGGGTGGACTTGCCCATGCCGTTTCGCCCGACCATGCCGAGCGGCTCGTTGCCCATCGAGAACGTCACGTCCTGCAGCACGTGCACGTGCCCGTAGGCGACATTGAGATTGCTGACTTCGAATACCGGGCGGTTCTGCTCGCTATGCGGCATCTTGGGCCATCCCTCCGAGGTAGATCTCGCGTACCAGTTCGGAGGCCCGGATCTCGTCGGGCGTGCCCTCGAGAATCTTCTCTCCGTCGTGCATCACGATGACGCGCGTCGCGGCGGCGAGCGCGATGTCCATGTCGTGCTCGATCAGCAGCAGGCTCACGGTGTCGGGCAGCGACCGCAGCAGCGCGATCAGATGGGCGCGCTCGCTCGGCGAGAACCCGGCCGCCGGCTCGTCGAGCATCAAGATCTTGGGGTCGAGCGCCAGCGCCATCGCGATCTCCAGCTGTCTCTGCTCGCCGTGCGAGAGGTCCGCGACGAGTTGCGGTCCCCTTCCCGAGAGCCCCACCTGTTCGAGCAGTTCGGCGACGGCTTCCCACCGGGCGGTACTCAACCGACGAGGGAGCAGGCGCGCTCCGCGCATGCGCACACCGCCGAGCGCGATGAAGAGGTTCTCGGCGGCGGTGAGTTGGCCGAACAGACGCGAAGTCTGAAAGGTTCGCGCCAGCCCGCGACGGGCGCGGCGAGCCGCGCGCATCCCGGTGATGTTCTCGTCGAACAGGCTGATGCGTCCCGAGGTCGCGGTCAGCGCGCCGGCGATGCAGTTGAACAGCGTCGACTTTCCGGCGCCGTTGGTGCCGATGACGCTCACCCGCTCACCCACGCCGAGTGTGAGGCTCACGTTGCGCATCGCTTTCAGCCCGCCGAAGTGCTTCGACACGTCTTCCACGATGAGCACAGCCGGTGCGACAGTCATGGGGGTCTCCGTTCAAGTGGCGCTCTGCGGGTGCGCAAGAGGTTCGAGATGGCCGAGGTGAGAGTGCGGGAGACCGGCGGCCTCCCGCACTCGCGTTCGCTACTTCAGGTCGCCGCAGCTGCTGAAGCGGTCGTAGGCGATCGTGCCCTGGCGTACGTCGCTCGCGGCGCTGATGGTTTCGAGCACCAGCGAACCGTCGTCCGCCTGCACGACCTCGTTCATGAAGTTGTCGACGATCGCCTGACGATTGTCGTCGAGCTTCAGCGGGCCGGTTGGGCTGTCCCAGGAGAGGCCCGAGAGCGCCTCTCGCAGCGCCGCCTGGTCGTCGCTCAGGTCGCCGTTCGACTGCTCGATCCCCAAGAGCAGCGATTCAGCCGCGTTGTAGTTGAGAATCGCGAAGATCGACGGCGAGGGGAAGGCGTTCGGCTGAGTCGCGTACGCATCGACGAACTCGCCCCAGGCGGGGTTGTCGTATCCCTCGCCGGGGACGGGGCCGCCCGAGATCATGCCGACCGCTGCGGAGGCGATGTTCGCGTCTCCGGAGAGCGCCGTGGTATCGATCGCGATGCTTCCGCCGACGAGCGGCTTGTCCACGCCACCGGACACCGCCTGTGAGAGGAAGCTGGCCGCGTCTGCGCCACCCAGACCGACGTAGACCGCGTCGACGTCGGCGGGGATCTGCGAGATGATCGTCGCGTAGTCGGTGTTGCCCACCGGAACCCATGATGCTCCGGAGATCTCGCCGCCGGCGGCGCAGAACTCGCTGAAGAACCCGCCCGCGTTATCGTACGGGAACGAGTAGTCCTCGGCGAGCAGGTACATCTTCTTGTAGCCCTTGTCGTTGTAGGCGTAGTCTCCCACTCCCGCCATCCACATGACAGAGTCGCCCATGAAGCGGTAGAAGTTCTCGACGCCTTCGAGCGTCATTCCGACCGGGCTCGCCGCTCCGTTGACGAAGGTCACCTCGGGCACGCCCTTGGCATACTGCACGACGGTCTCGCCCTCGTCGCCCGAGGTGGGTCCGAGGACGATGTCGACGCCGTCGTTCTCGACGAGCTTCTTCACCTGCGTCTGCGCCGAGGCCGTGGTGCCGTCGGTGCCCGCGTAGACGAACTCGACCTGCTTGCCCCCGACTTCACCACCTTCGACGGTGCCGCCGCGCTTCTCCATCGCGACGCCGATTGCCGCCTTGGCCTCGTCCATGCCGAATGCGAGGTTGCCGGAGTCGGTGGCGAGCACGCCGATCTTGATCGTATCGCTGCTTCCTCCGTCTCCACCGGCTGTTCCGCCTCCGGAACAGCTTGCGAGCAGAAGCATTGTTGCTCCGGCCGCGAGAGAGGCGAGGAGCCCCTTCTTAGTCAGCTTCATTGCTGGTTCCCTTCTGTGTTTCCGCCCTCGGTGGTTCCGCAAGGCCAGGTGGCGACTCTTGCTCCGTCTGCGCGTTGCGCCGCCGGGACATCAGTCGACGTACCTGCTGTCCGACGCCGGCCAGACCGGTCGGAGCGAACAGCAGGACGAGGATGAACACCAGGCCGGTCAGTGTCAGGTACCGGTCGGTGAAGTTCTGTGAGAAGTTCGACAGCATCGTGATGACGACCGCGCCGGCGAAGACTCCGCCGAGGGAGCCGATGCCGCCGATCACCGCGACCACGAGCACGTCGAGGGTCGAGTTCAGGCTGACGACGTTTGGGTCGACCTGGTTGCGATCGAGCACGAGCAGGATGCCGCCGAAGGAGGCGATCAGTCCGGCGAAGGCCATCGCGGCGATCCGGTATCCGAACACGTTGTAGCCGAGCGCCCGCATGCGCTCGGGCGAGTCTCTGATGCCCTGCAGGGTCAGACCGAAGGTCGATGAGGTGACGTATCGGCAGAGCAGGTAGCAGACGATGGCGAGGATCAGTGCGCAGTAGTAGAGCGTCTGGATGTTCGCGAGGTCGAGCGGGCCGATCTCGGGCCGGTCGATCGGGGCCAGGCCTCGTCGGGCGTTCGTGACTTCGATAGACTGCGACGCCCAGGAGTAGAACACCTGGCCGATCGCGAGGGTGATCATGAGGAAGTAGATGGCCTTGGTTCGCGCAGCGACGAGACCGACGAGGATCGCCGCGAGCGTCCCGACGACGACTCCGATGGCGGCGCCCCACATGAAGGGCAGCTCGAGTTTCACGACGACGAAGCCGACGGTGTAGGCGGACACTCCTGCGATCGCCATCTGTGCGAGCGAGAGCAGGCCGACGTAGCGGTTGAGGAAGACGAGACTCATCGCGATGATTCCGAGCCAGAGGGAGCGGATGCCGATGTTCGGCAGCCAGAAGCGGGGGCGGTCCACGATATGCGGGAAGCTGAAGGCGAGGATCAGCACGAGAGCGCCGAACGCGATGGGGAGCCATTTGGCGACGCCGGTCCGCGGCTGCCGAGCGAGCGAAGCGTTGATCTGCGAAGTGGTCATGACTTGCGCCCCATGATTCCCTGCGGTCGGATCGCCAGCACGACGACCATCAATGCGAACGTGAGTACGAGCGAGTAGGTGGGCGCGTACACCAGGGTGAACTGCGAGACCAGACCGACGAGTGCGGCTCCGATCGCAGCTCCCGGGATCGACCCCATTCCGCCGACGATCACGACGACGAGCGAGAAGAGCAGGTAGGTGCCGTCTTGCCCTGGCATGAGGGGGAACAGCGTGCCGCCGACCACGCCTGCGAGGCCCGCGAGCGCCGATCCGAGTGCGAAGATCACGGCGAAGACCAGGGGCACGTTCACGCCCGTGGCGGCGGTCATCTGGGCGTCGTCGACGCCGGCTCTGACGACCGCTCCGAAGCGGGTTTGGGAGATGCCGAGCGCGAGCAGCACGCCCACGATCACCGCGAAGGCGAGCACCAGCAGACGCAGCAGCGGGTAGGAGCCGATGATCGGCAGCTGCACGGTCGCCACCTGCAGAGAGGCATCGACCGGCACCTGTGTGGCGGTGCCGCCGAAGGCCGCGAGCATGAGATCGGTGCCGATGAGCGAGACGCCGAGCGTGATGAGGGCGACTCGCATGTCGTCGTCCTGGAAGCGCTTGATCAGGAGCTGGTGGATGAGCAGTCCGAAGATTCCCACCGCGACCGCCCCGGCGAGCGCGCCGACGACCCAGTTCCCGCTCTCCCGCGCCACCACGTATCCGATGTATCCGCCGAGCAGGTAGCTCGTGCCGTGGGCCATGGTGATGACCCGCATCAATCCGAAGATCAGGGTGAGTCCGCTCGCCACCAGGAAATAGACGGCAGCAAGCGTCAACCCGTTCAGGGCAATCATGAGGAATTGCGCCATGCCGCTCCACCACCTCGTGTGCTTCTTTGATTACAGTTCGGACACTAGCATGTATCCGAACTTGTATACAACTATTCATACAGTAAAGTCTTCGCCGCGTGGAAGCAACGCAGACAGATAACGATTCGGTCGCGCCCGGCCCGGGCGCGACCCTCAGTCGGCCGTTCCGGTTAGCCGAACAGGACGCTCGTGACGCGCAGCAGCTCCACGACGCGCTCGCGCATGTGGGAGATGTGCACCTCGACCGCTTCGGCGATCGCCGCGTCATCGCGCTCGATCATGGCCTGAGCAAGATCGCTGTGCTCCTGCGAGCACTCGACCAGGCGGCTCTCCATCGAGGGCGCCTGCAACCAGAAGCGCTGCACCCTGCGCCTGGTCTCCTTGACCGTCGCCGAGACGAGGGCGTTCGCCGCAATGCTGTTCAGCAATCGATGGAAGAGAATGTCCGCGTCGGCCCAGGCATCCCGATCGCCCAGACGAGCCGCGGCCTCCATGCGTTCCACTGAGGCGAGCAGTTCGGCCTTCTGCGCGTCGCTCAGCCGTTCGGAGGCCCGCTTCGCGATGTAGGTATCCAGCAGCACGAGCAGGTCGCAAGCCTCTTCGGCCTCTTCGATCGTCGGCTGCGCGACCGTGAACCGGGCGTTCCCGCCTCGCTTCACCAGACCTTCTTGTTCGAGTCGTTGCAGCGCCTCGCGGACCGGAGTGCGCGAGATTCCGAGATCCGACGCGATGCGATTCTCCGAAAGCCGTTCTCCCGTGCGAATACGCGACGAGGTGATCTCCGCGACGAGGTAGTCGTACGCGCTCTGCACCAGCAGCATGCTGTCGGCAATAGCGGTCATGCGAAACACCTCCGATCAGACTGACACCGTATTGTATCCCGCCGGGTGCGCCGCTCACGAAACGGCGCACCCGGGCGAGCTACATGGTGCGCCCGACGAACTCCCTGTCGTGCACTTCGACCGGAGCCTTCATCAGCTCCAGGATTCCACGGGCGCAGTGCTCCGAGTATCGCGTGAACGCTTCGAGGCCCTTCTCCTTGGTCGCTCTCATCGGGTTGCCGATGATGCCGTTCTCGACGAACTCGTGATGGTCCATCGGGAAGGTGAAGTACTGGTATCCCTCGAACTCGGTGTCGGGCATCCCGTCGTCCTTCTTGAAGGCGTCCGGCAGGAACTCGGGCGTGTGCGCCCGCGTATCCACCGCGCGCTCCATGCGCACGAGCTCTTCGCGCCAGGCGAGATCCTGCGAGGTCTCGAGCTCGCTGGAGTGCCAGCCGGGCGTCTCCTCCGGCGGATTCTCCATCAGCCCCTTCAGGATTCCCTCGTAGCGCTCCATGAAGGGCTTCACGAAGGAGATCATCGCACCGGTCTCGTAGCGCAGCCGACGCAGCACCGGGTCGACCACCTTCACGTTCGACCCGTGGCCGTTGATGAAGATGATGCGGTTGAACCCGTGATGGATCAGCGAGCGGGCGACATCGTACATGAGATCGAGCAGAGTCGAGGATCGCAGGGTGATGGTGCCGCGCCCCTGCCCGGCGCCGTACATGTGCTGCGGCGAGTAGCCCGCCCAGATCGGCGGAGTGTGGAGGACTCCGATCGCTTCGGAGATGCGCTCGGAGATCTCGACGGCGGTGATGGTATCGGTGTAGAGCGGAAGGTGCGGACCGTGCTGCTCGGTCGAGGCCATCGGGACGAGGATCGTGTCCTTCGTCTTCAGGTACTCGTTGATGTCGACGTACGACAGGTAGGCCATATTCCACGAGACGAACTTCGAGCGGAACTCTGCGTCGCCAGTGGTCAGGTGGCGGATCTCGCGCTCCTGACCGGATGACTCGGATCGGACGGTAGGCATTGGTGACTCCTTCAGGACTCGTGGGTGTGTATGACCGGAAAGCTCAAGCAAGCAGTTGCAGCAGCCGCTCGGCGGCGAGCCTGCCAAGCTCGGGGTCGTTGATATGAAGATCGACGGTCTCGACCGGAATGTCCGGCCTCAGGTGTTCGCGAAGCGCGGTGAGAAAGCGCGAGTCGCCCTCGGGATCCCAGAACACCTCGCCCGGGGTTGCGGGAAGCGAGAGCCCTCGGGTCGGGAAGAGGATCCGCACGGGCCCCCGGGCTCCGTTCACCCGCTCGGCGAAGATGCGCCCGAGTTCGGTCTTCTCCTCGTGGGTGGCTCTGATCAGCGTGTATTCGGGATTGTGCGAGTACATTGGTCGCTCACGCATCGTTTCGGGGATGCTCGACGGAGCCCACACCGAGAAATCGATGCAGCCGGGCACCAGGAGCTGCGGGATGCCCATTCGCCCCGCAACGGTCAACCGATCCGGCCCCCCGTCATGGATCCCGCCGACGAGCGGATCGTAGATCTCATTCGTCGTATAGTCGAGCACCCCGGAGAACTGCCCCTGTTCGATGAGCTCCTCCATCGCCGGACCCCCGACGCCGTTGGAGTGGAAGACGACGGTCTCGTACCCGGCCTGGCTCAAGCGGTCTCGCGCGGCGCCCACCGCAGCGGTGGTGTTGCCCAGCATGGTCGCGGCGATCGCACGGTTCTCGGCGGACGGCTGGGGCAGCCGACTGCCCCGATCGAGCATTCCCCGCATCGCAGCTGCGACATTGTCGAGCACCGTGGTGAGCACCGGGTTCAGTCCGAGGATGTCCACGACGGAGTGCACGACGAACACGTCTTTCAGCCCGACATAGGGGCCGAACTCATGATGGCCGCTCGCAGTCGGCGCGACCACGATCTTCGGCACTCCCACCGGAAGCTCCTGGATCGCGGCTGCGCCCATGACCGAGCCCACGCCTCCGACCGAGATGCCACCGGAGAGCTCGCCCGCGTCGTAGCGTTCTCGAACGAAACCCGAAACCAGCTGACGCATGATCTCCACCGCCCGGCCCCGTGAACCCGCGGCCCGGAGCGCCTCGATCGTGGTACCGCCGTGCTCGGCCAAGTCGGCGTGCGAGACGTCCGGCACGATGCCGACTGGCTCGCCGATGATCCCGACGTCGATCACCATCGTCGCCACACCGAGCGCGAGGAGCCGGTCGCGCAGGTACGCGACTTCGGGGCCCTTCGTGTCGAGCGTGGCGACGATGGCGATGCGCTGCATGATGGAGGGATCCTCGTTCAGAACACGTCGTCGATCAGCGGCAGGAGGGTTTTCGCGTTCTCGCCGACCAGCCAGTCGTAGTACTCCTCGGTGAGGATCGAGGAGCCGTGATCCACGATGAACTTCAGCTGCTCCTCGTCGATGTCGAGGCTCTCCAGATTCGTCTCCAGCGCATTCGGGTACCGGTTCGCCGGGGTGCGGTCGACCGGAGCGACGAACTCCGCGGTCAGTGCACCGGTGTAACCCACCTCGTTGAGCACGCCCACGAACTTCGCCCAGTCGTAGTCGCCGTACCCGCAGGGCATGCGATTGTTCTCGGCGACATGCACGTCGACGAGCTTGCCCGCATTGCCGACCTTGCGGATCGATTCGTAGAGGTCATCCTCCTCGATGTTGATGTGGAACGCGTCGAGCACCACGCCCAGGTTCGGTCCGACCTCTTCGCAGAGCGCGAGAGCCTGGTCTGCACGAGTGATGAGGTAGGACTCGAAACGGTTCAACGGCTCGATGCCCACCCGAACGCCCTTCGCCTCCGCGACCTCGTAGATCTCCTTCACACCCTCGACAAGCCACTGCCACTCGTTCTCCGGCGTCGAATCGGGCACGATCTTGCCCACGGTGCCGGGCACGAGCGTGAGGATCTGCCCGTCGAGGTCGTGGACGAGCTGGATGCAGTCCTTCACGTACTGCACGCTCGAAGCTCGCATCGCCTCATCGGCGGACTGCATGTTGCGCTTGTCGACCATGAGCGTGACCGATCCCCAGCACTGGAGTCCGTAATGATCGAGCAGGCCGCGCACATGCTTGGCGTCGTACTTCTCGGGCTCGCCCGAGATCTCGATCGACTTGTATCCATACTTCGCCAGTCGCGCGATCGTGGTTTCGATCGGCTCCTGCCGCATCCAGTTGTGCATTGACAGATGCATCGCACTCTCCTTCGAGTTGATTGTCGTGATCTTCGGTGGTGTGTGAGGTCTAGAGGCCGCGGGTCCGAGGGGGTCCGAAGCCGAGCTTGCCCGGATTCATGATTCCGTCGGGATCCCACGCATCTTTGAGGGTCTTCAGGTACTCGAATCCGACGCCGAGCTGCGGACGCATGAAGCGTCCGAGCTTGATCCCGACGCCGTGATGGTCGTTCAGCACGGCGCCGTGCTCCATCCCCGCCAAGATTCCAGCATCCCAGAGACGGTCGTGCAGTTCCATCGCCTCCGCGGGATCCTCGGGCGGATTGTCGACATAGAACCGGTCGTAGAGCATGGAGCCCCAGTCGTACCAGTGCGAGAGGTGGGCCGTGTACCTGGCGCCGTACGCTGCGAACTCCTGCTCAATGACCTGTTTCTTCGCCCGATAGATCGCGGGCAGATCGGCGAATCTCGCCACCTGATCGAATGTGCCGTACATGAGCGGCGGCTGCGGCAGCTTCCCCTTCGCGTAGGGTTCGTATTTGCCCTCCCACCAGATGCGACCGACGTCGGAGCCCTGATCGGTTCCCCCTGCCAACAGCGCGAGTTCGGTGATCGCCTTGGTCTCGTAGTCGACGAGCTCCGGGGCGCCGTCGCACATGACCACCATGAGCGTGCCGCGGAACGGGGTCCCGACCCATTCCTGGAGCTTGACCGAGTCCGCTTCGTCGTAGAGCCGAATCGTCGCCGGGCGCAGGCGGTGCGTCATGATGCGACGACCCGCCTCGATGCCGGCGAAGATGTCCGGGAAGCTGAAGGACAGGAATTCGCGCCGTTCGGGCAGCGGGTCGATGCGCAGCGAGGCTCGAGTGATCACACCGAAGGTGCCTTCCGAGCCGACGAGCAGTTGCAGCAGGTCAGGCCCGGCGGCGTGGCTCGGTACGCGGAGGGTCTCGATGGCGTTGCCCGGAGGAAGCACCGCTTCCACCTGCAGCACCTGGTTCTCGGCCTTGCCGTATTTTGTGGAGACCACCCCCGATCCTCGCGCGGCGATGAAACCGCCGATCGTGGCCCCCATGTTGTACGAACCCGGATAGTGCGCGAGCGTGAGCCCCTTCTCGTTGAGGGCCTCCTCGAGCGCCGGTCCGTCGATTCCCGCTTCGCAGGTGACGACCAGGCTCTCCTCGTCGATCGCGAGGATCCGGTTCATGCGACTGAGGTCGATCGCGATGCCACCGTACGGGGCGAGGGTGCCCCCCTGAGTTCCCGTGCCACCGCCGCGAGGGATCACCGGGAGTCCGAAGTCGGAGGCGATCTCGACGACCCGTTCGACCTCGCCGGTGTCGGCCGGACTGACGACGAAGTCGGGGGCGGGTTGCTCCAGGCCCTTGTACGCCATGAATTTCGATTGCCAGGACCAGTCGGCCGCGGCGGACTGGCGGGCCTCATCCGCCTCGGTCACATGCGCCTTGCCGAGTGCGGCGGTCAGCTCACGCGAGATGACGCCGCGTAGATAGTTCCCACCGGTGACGGCGCTGGGTGTCGGTTCAGTACTCACGTGACTCCTTCGTACACTGTGGATGGTGACGGTCGTCGCCGATTCACCGTTTGTATCCGTACTTGTATACAAGACAGTACACTAGTCTGCTTTTGAAGTCGATGTCAATGCCCTTCGCGCATATCGGCCCCGCACCGACGGCCGATCCTCGGACGATTCGCGGACCTCCTGGCGCACGAAAAAGCGCTCGGGATCGCTCGACCGCGCCGCACGGACTGGCAGCACGAAGGCGGAGCGCCCACCTCGTGGCGCTCCGCCTGCCATCATCAATGCGCGGACACTACTCGACGCCCACCCCGAGCGGGTACCTTCCCATTCGCCACACGTAGAGACCGACCACCACGGTCGTGCCCAGCAGTCCGGCCGCCCACCAGGGAATTCCCGGCACCTCGGGGTTGCTTCCTGCGCGTTGCACATCGGCGATCGGGGTCGGAGTCACCCGCTCCCCGGTCACGAGGATCCGGTGGCTGTTGATCCCCAGCGGCGTGCAGGTGACCAGCGTCACGAGGTCCTCATCGAAACGCGGATACAGCGATTCGGTGTTCTCGGGTTTCACGACCCTGGTCTCGACGATCCGATAGGTCAGCACCTCGCCGAACACCTCGAGCTGAAACGTATCGTCGATCTTCAGCTCGTCGAGCCGGTCGAAGAGCGTCGCACCCGCGAGCCCCCGGTGCGCGGTGAGCACCGAATGCGTGCTGGCACCTCCCACCGGCAGCGCCGTACCCTGCAGATGGCCGACGCCCTGCGCCAGCGTCGCATCGGAGGTCCCATGGTAGATGGGCAGATCCACACCGATCGAACCGATGCGCAGCCTGCCCATCGCGCCGTTCGCATCTCCGCGCAGAAGCGTCTCGTACAGCGGGTCCGCCGCGGCCAGACCATCCGCGACCGGCTTCCGGGCGTTCGAAGCGAGACGCGCACCCGAGAGCAGCTGGTCGTTGTACGCATGTGCGGCAGCGAGCGCCTCCACCCGATACGCGGGAGTCTCCTCCCCCGTGCGCGCCTGCAGCCCGACCACCACCCTCGATTGGTCGTACTGCGACAGCCACGAGGCGGTTGCCGGGTAGAAGAAAACGGTGGCACCTGCCAACGCGAGCGCCGCTACCGCGAGCGCTGCCTTCGGCAGGCGCCACCTTGGGGGTCCCCCCGACGATTCGGCGTTGCCTCGGCCGGAGCCACTGGCAGCCCGGAAGGGTGCTGAGCTGGGGGAAAGTTTGCTCATGACACGACCTCCTCGAGCGTGCGGACCGAACAGCTGAAGTCGACGCGTGTGGCGCCGGAGGGAGCTGCGGGGGTCCGCTCGTCGGTGTTCCGAACGAGCAGACCCGCGAAGCTCCTGCGCCCTGAGGCGCAGTGCGCCGATCAGTTGCGGGTCACCTCACCCCGCCTCCGGCGGGATGCGAGGAGTCCGATACCGCCCGCCACGAGCAGGATGGCCACGCCTCCTGCCATGAACACCGCGGTCCCGGTGGAACCGGTGAGCGGAAGCGCCGGCGTCTCGCGCGGAGGGTTGTCGACGGATACCGCCACCGTGCCGCCCTCGGACGATGCGTCGAGTGTGATGTCGCAGATCCATCCGTCGCCGATGATCGAGTATCCGGCCGGAGGCGCGGTCTCCTTCAGACAGACCTGCTCGGTCTTGTCGGCGCCCATGCCCAGGCCGATCGAGTCGAAGACGACCTCACCGCTCGAGTTCGTGGCGACGGGGCCGTACAGCTTCGTCGTCTTGTCCGGACGATACAGTTCGAACTGCGCTCCCTGCAGCGTGAGCTCCGTTCCCTGGCGCTTCTTGATCACCTTCAGCTTGCCGAAGTTGACCTGCTCGTTCATATGGTCGAAGTCCACGTCGTTGACGTTGCGGATTGCCTCATTCGGAATCACTCCCGCCCCGTTCACCACCGTCTTGAAAGTGATCACGTAGGTCTGGCCCGCTCGCACCGTCCCCGGGTCGAAGGTCACCGTCAGGGTGTGGTTGTTGCCCGCCGGCGGGACGCCGACCACGGGCTCCGTGACCGTGTAGTTCCCCGGAGCGCTGCCGACGACCGACACCGATCCTGCGACGAAGCCCAGCCGACCGTCGAGCGGGTCCGTGACCTCGAACTTGGTGTAGCTCGTGGCGTCACCCGGCGGCACGGGTACCGGGACGTTCAGGGTCCAGGTGATCTCTCCGTCCTGGAGCACCCACGTCGGATCGGTGACCGTCTTGCTCGGCGTGTCGTCCAGGCGATTCTTGGGATACACATGGGCGTTGTAGATCCACGTGTTTCCCGCGGGGTCGGGGTAGGGGACCGTCACGAAGAACGGGTCGGAGGGCGTCGCCCCCGTCGGCCACTGCGTCTCCGTAACAATGTAGAGGCCCATCTGCAGTCCGGAGAACGTTGCGATTCCGCCACCGGCCGTGGTCTGTTCCGCACCCACCGGCTGCGCGGTGTATCCGGCAGGGAGGGCTTGCGGGTTCAGGCCCGGAACGATCAGGTTCCAGCCGGCGACCGTCGTCAGGTCGATCGGGTTTCCGCTGTAGTACACCCGCTCGAGCTTGAACTTCACCCCGTCGAGGCCCACCCCGAGTGCCGCGATCTTCGCAGGATCGGTGATGACCTTGCCGTCACCGGCCGGTCCTTCCTTGCCCGCGTGCTTATGCACGACGATAGAACCGCCGCCCTCCGGTGGAACGATGTTCGCGATGCTCGGCAGCGGGTCGACCGCCTGGGCCGCAGTCCCTGCGACCACCACTCCACCGAGCGCAAGCGCCGCGGTGCCTACGAGTGCGAGCAAGCGCCTAGCGCCTCGCCCTCGACTCTGCTGACTCATGATGTGTCCTTTCTTCTGGGTGCTCCTTTGCACCCGATCTTCGAAGTTCTCGCGTGTGCCCGTTCGCCCCGCCTCATCGCACCTCCGCCTGCCGCCGAATGCGACGCCGGTAGAGCACCGCCATCAGCGCTGCGAGGAACGCGATACCGAGTCCACCGATACCGAAGAGGTCGCCGCTCATGCCCCCGGTGAGCGGGACCGCGACGAGCGGGGCCGGCTTGTTCACAAAGCGGTAGATCTCATGCGCACCGAGACCGACGGTGATCGCCGACGGATCGATCGGCGTGCTCCAGACGGCGCATGCGTTCCCAGGCCCGACCGTCAGGCATCGCTGCACGCTGTCGAGCAGATAGGTGATCGGACCGCCCGCGTTCGTGGCCTCGCTCAGTGCATAGCCGGAGCCCGGTGCGACATCGAAGGTGTTGCCCGCGTTCACCGTCCCGGCACCAGGGGTGTGGAAGGGACCGCCCTGGCCAGACGCCGTGAGCGTCCAAGCACTCGGGCTCGCATCGCCCCCCTGCACACTCTTCAGCAGCGAGAGCTTCGCCACGCATTTCACCGTGTTCGTCACTTCGAACTCATTCAGATTGAGCGGGGTCGTGGCGGGCGTCCTTGCGGCGAGGGGAAGCGTGTGATTGGCGTCCTTCAGGTTCACGCTCGTCGCCTGGCCATTCACCTTGGTGAGCGTCTGCGAGACGACGGCGCAACCGGGCAGCGATGCCGGAACCGTGACGGTCTCCGAGATCGTCACACTGTTGTTCACCTGGTATCCGCTGCGGATCGCTCCCCACGCCAGCGGAGTCGCCGGCGCAGCAGCGGGCCCCGTCGCGCGGAACTCGGCCGAGATCCCGGCGGGAAGTGTGCCGTCACCCGCGTTCGCGGGCTGATGCACTCGGAAGAGCTCCTGGTCACCGCTGCCCAGGATCACCCAGACCTTCTTCGCAGTGATCGAGGCGTCCTTCGGCGCTTCGCGGTTCACCACCGTGCAGGTGACGATCTTGTTCCGCGCGACCGGAACGGTGAAGTTGCCAGGCTGTCCGGTCGCGGTGCCGCCGGCGCAGCTCACAGACTCGACCGTCCACCCGGCTTGCGGAGTCTCCTTGACCGTCACCGCTCGCGATTCGGACGTTTCGAGATCAATCACGAAATTGGTGGCGGGGGTCGTCTTCTTCAGCGAAGCGACGTTCGCCCCGGGAGGATTCTCGATGTATGCGCCGCCGCTGGTGCTGGCCTCGAACTCCCAACCGGGTGCCGATTCGGCAATGGTCTTTCCCTCGGCATCGATCGTCTTCTTGACCACGGTGAGCGTACCGCCGCAGTTCTTCGCGGCGATCTCCTGGAGCTTCGTCTGCAGCGCACCGAAGTTCGCGGCGAGGAAGTAGTCATCTCCGGCCGTGGGGCCGGTGATCGCCTTCAGATTCTGATCCGAACCGGATGTCAGCCCGACGCCCACGCCGACGATCTTGGTGTTCGCGCCGCTCGGTCCGGTCGACGCCTTGAGCGCGTTCGCCGACATCGCCGCCTGCTCCACCATCCGGAACTGAACGGAGGTATTGGTATTGGTGCCGGACACCCCGTAGGTCGTAGGATCGCCGTCGGTGAGGAAGAGCACCATGTCGTAGTTCCCGGTTTGCTTGACGAGGCGCAACGCCCCATCCCAGTTCGTGAACCCGTCTCCCTGCGTCGGCAGGCTGGTCGCGATTCGGTTCGCCGCTCCCAGATAGCCCGTATTGCTCGCGGCAGAGCCCGCGAACGACAGATCATAGGGAGTTCCGCCATTGAGGGTGCTCGCGGTGGTGCTGAACCGGAACATCGTGGCCTTCGACGGCGTCCCGCCCAGCGCCGTGTCGCCGACGAAGGCCTGCGCCGCCTGTTTGAAGCTGTTCATCTCGCTCTGACTGATCGAGGTCGAGGTGTCGAAGACCATCGCGATCGAAACGCCGCAGTATTCGGGGAACGCGGGGTTGTTGCGCACGTTGACCCAGGCGTTGCTCACATCGGTGTTCGGCAGGTTGCGATCCGCCGTCACGTTCCTCGTCACATTCGTGGATCCGCTCCCCACGGCCACTCTGAACCGATAGGGCGTGACGGTCTTGTTCTGGTCGTAGGCGCCGATGCCCAGAGCCGGCATGTTGCTCCAGCCGCTCGGGACGCTCGTCTCCTCCACCCAGACCCCGTTGGTATTGCCGTTGGAGACCTGAATCGTGCAGCTCCCGTTCGCCGCGGTGATGCAGAATCCGAGCGATACACCCGTCGGCTGCCCGGCGCTCGTCGACGCGTATGCGTCGTACCGTACGCCGACGACCGCGGCCGCCTCGGTCAGGGAGTCACCTGCGATGAGCGGGGTTCCGTTGCGATCGCCCATCTTGGTGATCTTGACGGTGGTCGTCCCGCAGTTCGAGGGCGGGGTGACCGTCACCGGCTCCGCCCAGGCTTGAATGACTCTCGCATTGACGTTGTTGTTTCCAGTCCAGGAACGCAGATAGCCGGTGGAGCCGAGGGTCGGAGGGCACCCGGAAGCTCCCGCTGCCGCGCCGGAGAGCGGCAGGTTCAGGGTAAGGGTGTGCCCGTCGTTGCTCGAGGTGAGCAGTCCTGACTGGGCGGCCTGGCAGGTTCCCGGGTAGGAGGAGCCCGTATAGGTGCAGACCTGCACCGTGAAGTTCGAGTTGTCGATGAAGAGCACCATGCCGCCCTGCGAGCGATCCGGCTGCGGCACGGGCACCTTGTCTCCCTGGTCAGCGCCGCCCCAGCGCTCGGGTGCCTTCGTGTACTCGATCGACCATCCCTTCGCACCCTCGGTGTTGGGCCGGGTCCAGCTCGCGGTGAGCAGCCAGTTGGCCCCGGATTGCTGATAGCTCGAAGTGAAGTTCTGAATCTCGCAGGCCTGGCACGGATTGCCCGACGAATACCACCCGCCAGGGTTCGTATTGTCGCTCGACGATTGGTAGTAGCCGTGTCCGACGAGCGTCTGCATCTTGATGGGTCCGAAGTCAAAGGTCTGGTTCCCCAGCCATTGACCGGCTGCCGGGTTCTGCCCCGTGCCGAGAATCAGGTGGAATGCAGCATCGCTGACGAAGGATCCGGCGGGTGCTGCGGTTTGCTGGATCCGGTAGCGTCGGTCGGCACGCACCTCGTGGCTGCCGATCGTCTTGACGAGAAACTCCCCCGGGTCGGGATCGAGATCAGCGTCCCAGCATGGCGCACTGGTGCAGTCGCTCACAGTGGCGACATTCCCGTTCCAGTTCGCCGCCTGACCGTCGGGGTTCGACCCGGAAGTGGTTGTGTTTCGCGGGCCCTGAATCGTGAACGTGGATCCCCCGACCAGCGCACCGACCGCATCCGTCGACGTCCAGGAGACGTACGGCGGAGCCGCTCCATCGGCGCCGAGCAGGCTCATGACCGGCGCCTCCAGCGCCTGGACCTCGGATTCGCCGAGTTCCGTTGGCGGTGTTTCGCCTTGCTCGATCGCCTCGAGCCGCAGATCGTTCAGCGGGGCGTCTGCACTCTCCGAGCTCGCGAACAGCGACCAGCCTGCGTTCTCGCCGTCCCGTGCGCCCTCTGCCGACACGGGACGAAGCCGATAGTGCTCGGCGGCCGCCACGTCGTGCACCTGAGTCGGATCCGCGTCCTGAACAAGCTGTTTCACGAGGAATATCCCTGGCGCTGGATCGAGATCGGCACCCGCATAGCTTGGGTCGCCCGTGTTGTCGGCCACGGTGGCGATGGGCACCGGCTGCCATGCCGCTTCGTCATCGATCGCCGCATCGCCGGGACCCTGTACGGAAATCACCGTGTGCGGAAGGACCTCCGTTCCGGTCGGGTCGAGTACTCGCCAGCGGAGATAGGGTGGTTGCGGTGTCGATGGCTCTGCTGCAGGAGCGGGCTGCGGCGGCGCGACCGCCTGCGCCGTGCTGTCGACCTGCGGCGCGGAGCTGCTCGGCTCCGCGGCTTGCGCTGGGGGGCTCACCTCCGGGGCGGGGGCCGGCTCCGCCGCCGGCTGCGGCTCCGTCGCCGGCGACGGATCGGGAGCAGGGTTCTGCGGCGTCTGCTCCTGCGACGCGGCTGCGCCGGGATCCTCCCCCTCGGCGAGCGCGGGCGTCGCTCCGGTCAATATCAGCGCGACAACCGAAGCGGCCGCCACCCACATCCGTGCGTGACGGCCATCGAACGTCGTGCGACCTCTGCCCGCGCGACTGGTACGGCGTCTTGCACCCGATTGCGACGCTCCCCGCACCGCTCTTCCGCGTGTGTCCAAGCGGTCTTCCGACCGACCCCCGGACCCTCCTGGCAGATTCATGACATCCTCGTTCCTTCAGGTCTGTCGTCAGGCTAGGAGAGTGGGGATCGTTGGGGATCCGGGAAAATTACGTATCTTCCGACGACTGACCGGGATTCAAGAAGCTGTGAGTACGCCCCTGTTCCTTGTGCAATCGGGTGCACCGGGGGAAGATCGCAGACGGGGGAGTGAAGAATCGGGGAGGGCATTGTGGACCTCAAAAATCACACTGACAACAGCACACAGCGAGATATCGCACACGAACCTGAGCAGGCGTTTCTCACCGTTTCAGACGCGCGCGTGCAGCGTCTGACACAGGCGCTCGCACCTGAAGGTGCGAGTCTGCTCCTCAGCGGAGATCCTGGATGCGGCAAGTCTCACCTCGCGCAGGAGGCCGCGTACGCCTTCGAGTTCGAGCACGGAACTCCCGTGCAACTCGTTCTGGTGCAGGAACTCGACGAACTGCTCCGGCTCTGCCGTATCGACCCGGCCGCGCCCTCCCGGGAGTCCAGCGAGCGAGTGCTCGACGCGCTTGCAGCGCGCTCCCCCGAGAGCGAACTGCTCATCATCGCGTTCCGCATCGACCGCTATCACGGCGAAGAGGCGGCACTGCTCGAGCACCTCGTTCGAGCACGGCGCGCACGATTCATCGGCACGACCCAGCAGGTCGTCGGCGCCGCAGATCGCCTGGCTCGGGACCCCGGAGTCCGCCTCCTCGCAGTCGAACCTCTGACGATCGACGAGAGCGAAGCGTTTCTCTCCAGGCTCCTCAACGTCGACCATTTTGCGCAGAAGCCGCTCGAACGCTGGTACCAGGCGACCCTGGGCAACCCGCACGCCCTCGCCACCCTTGCCCTCGCGGCGGACCGCCGCGGCGCCGTCCATCGGGCAAGAAAGGTGGCCTGGGTGACCACCCGCGACGATCACGCACCCGCTGACTTCGTCGCGCAGCTCGACACGCTCACCCCCCTCGAACAGGCGGCGCTGGAACTCGTCGCCTTCGCCGCACCACTGCACGAGCCGACCCTGCTGCATCTGCTCGACGGCGACGCGGTCACCGCGCTGATGGGCCGTCAGGTGCTCACCGTCCGGACCGACGCGGACGGCATCACCGCGATCACCACACGCTTGCCGATCGTCGCGTCCGCGATCCGCGAGCACCTCTCACCGATCCAGCGACCGAGGCTTGCCGAGCAGTGCTTCGAAGCGCTCCTGGCCGATGACGCCACCCTCACCACTGCGAGCAGGCTGAGACTCGTCCGGTTCGGCATGGAGGCGGGGAACGACCTGCCGACCGACTGGATCTGGCAGGCGATGCGAGCGCTCGGTCGCTCGGGCGAGTTCCACTACATCCTTCGGCTCGCACTCGCGGCAATGCCACACGAGGATCCGCAGCGCTCCGCCGAAGCGATGCTCCGCGCCTGCGACCTCGCGCACTTCCTGAATGACTCGGACGCGCTCGAGGAAGCCCTCGGCTCGCTTTCGACGATGCTCCAGGACACCGAGCGCCTCGAATCGGTGCCGTTCGAGATGCAGTTCACCCTCGCCGTGACCTCCATCTGCTTCGCACCCGCGTACTCCGGCAAACCGGAACTCGCGCTTCAGGAGTTCGAGTACTGGGAAGAGCGCTGGGCGTCGCACGGCGTCGACGCGCGTCGCATCACGCAGGCGTGCCGCATGCGAGTGCTCTCGCTGAACGGCAGATTGGACGAGGCCTTCACCGCTGGCACCCACATCGAGGGAACCCACGACCTGGAGGCCGAATGGCTCTCGGCACCCGCACGCACTTTCGAGGCACTCCTGCGGGTGCAGAAAGGCGAATTCAGAGAAGCGCTCTCGCTCGCCGAGACCACGCGGAAGATTATTCTCCTACATGAGATCTCACCGACGATCTCCGGCGATCTCGAGGGGTTCACGATCTTCCTCGCGCACTGGGCCCGGGGAACGACGATCTCGGCCCGACGCGCACTCGAACTCATCGCCGCGCCCGCTCGCCCGGATATCAATGCGGTGCATGCCCACTCGGGACTCGTCGACCTTGCGATCATCCTGTTCTCGCTTCAGGAGGCCCGCTGGTACGACGCCGCCGATCTCTCCGAGCGCCTCCTGGTCACGCTGCAGAAGAGCGACCCCTTCGGGATCCTGAGCATCCTGCACGCCGCGTCGGCACTCGCCTACGCCGCGCTCGGCGAACGCGAGCGGGCGCTGGGCGCGCTGCACCGCAGCGCACAGCGGCGAGAGCCCGGACTCTCCTTGGCGCTGAAAGGATTCATGGGAGACCTCACCCTGCAAGCACGGTACTGGCTGCGAGACCCCGATCTCGTGGCTCACGCACGATCACTCGCCGCCTGGGCACAGGAGGAGCATCTCCCCCTCATCGAGCTCAAGGCCCTCGACGTCATCGCCCACGAGACGGCGACCCCTGATCCAGCGCTGCTGCTGCGAGCCGAAGCGCTTGCCGAAGCGATCGATCCGCCGATCGGAGGCGCGATCCTCGCCCATATTCGCACCCTGGCCCACGCGGACAACGCCGATGTCGACCCGGAGGAACGCCTGCTTTCCGAGCTGGGCATCTGGCTGCCGCTCCCTCCGGTGATGCAGCTGACAGGCAGGGAGCGCGAGATCGCGCTCTTCACCGCGCTCGGCTACCCCTCCAAGTACATCGCCGAGCGCCTGCACCTGTCGGCCAGGACCATCGAAACCCACCTCGCACACGTGTATGCAAAACTCGGCCTCGAGGGGCGCGAAGAGCTGCGCCGCTGGTTCTCCAACAGTCGAGAAACCGCATGAACCGCCGCCCACACCTCCCAGCCAGCTCATAGCAAACTTTCAGAGACTGATCACATGAACACTCAGCACAAGGGACCTCGTATCCTCATCGTCGACGACGAACCGAGCATTCGCGAGCTACTCAGCACAAGCCTGCGCTTCGCCGGCTTCGGAGTGCGCGCAGTCGGCAACGGCGCGCAAACCATCTCGGCTGTTCTCGAAGAAGAGCCGGATCTCATCATCCTGGACGTCATGCTGCCGGACATGAACGGCTTCAGCGTGACCAAGCGCCTGCGCTCGCACGGCTTCACCGCTCCGATCCTGTTCCTCACCGCCAAGGACGACACCGAAGACAAAGTGATGGGCCTCACCGTCGGCGGCGACGACTACGTCACCAAGCCGTTCAGCCTCGACGAGATCATTGCGAGGATCAAGGCCATCCTCCGTCGCACCATCCAAGAAGACGAAGAGGCCGTCCTCGAGACGGGCCCGATCGTCCTGGATCAGGACACGCACGAGGTCCGCGTCGACGACACCCCGATCGAGCTCAGCCCCACAGAGTTCAAGTTGCTGCGATACCTCATGCAGAATGCGAACCGCGTGCTGTCGAAGGCCCAGATCCTCGACCACGTCTGGGAGTACGATTTCAACGGCGATGCCGGCATCGTCGAGTCGTACATCTCCTACCTGCGTCGCAAGCTCGATCCCCTCACCGGCGAATCGTTGATCCAGACCAAGCGCGGCTTCGGGTACATGCTGAAGACCGACGCGAAGTAAGCAGTTGCCCGAGTACCAGGCATACGACAACGGCCCCGAGGCTCCTCGGGGCCGTTTCGGCGGGCGCTGGAACGACATCACGCTGCGCGCCAAGATCACGGGCGTGACGGTGTTCATCCTGTCGCTCGGACTCATCGTCGCGGGCATCGGAACGCAGTCGTTCCTCCGGCCGCAGCTGATCGCCACACAGGACAAAGAGCTGCAGCAGATGCTGCGCAACCCGGAGGCGGTGCTCGGCGGCAACGCCGACACTCGGGCGCTGCAGTGCGAAGACGTGCAGTTCGCGAGCCCTCGCTTCTACGTCGTCGTGCTCGACGGAGAGGGCGAGATCCTCTGCGACAACTCCCACGTGCGGGGAGACGACCTCGCCCCGGTCCCTCCGAAGTTCCTGCCGGATGCGTCGGACCAGAACAAGGGCATTATCTTCCCGCTCCGAGGCCAGGATGGCGTGGAGTGGCACGCAGTCGTCGGCCCGATCATCTCGAATCAGGGCGGGGCCCCCGGAGGCACCCTGTTCATCGCCTCCTCGACCGCCGAGGCCAATCGCACGATGACCGCCTTCGCGCTCGTGTTCTCCGGCTTCGGCATCGCCGTACTGCTGCTGGGCGCAGCGCTCACGCGCATCCTCGTGACGAACACCTTCGCCCCGCTCGCCGAAGTCGAGCAGACCGCGCTCGAGATCTCACGCGGCGATTATTCGAAACGTATCCTCGTGACGAGCCCCCACACCGAGGTCGGCCACCTCGGCCAATCGCTCAACGTCATGCTCGACCGAATAGACACCTCATTCGAGGAACGGGCGCACACGATCGAGCAGATGCGCCGATTCATCAGCGACGCCGGCCACGAGTTGCGCACCCCGCTCGTCTCGGTACGCGGCTACGCCGAGATGTACCGACACGGATGGCTCACCGAGGGCGAACAGCTCGACCAGGCGATGGAGCGCATCGAAAAGGAAGCCATCCGCATGGGCTCGCTCGTCGACGATCTGCTTGCGCTGGCACGCCTCGACGAGAAGCGCCCGCTCGATGCGGCCCCTCTGAAGCTCAACCAGATCGCGGCGGACACCGCGCTCGACACCCACGCACAGGCCCCGGACCGAGAGGTCAACGTGATCGAGGATCGGCGCGCGCCCGTCGTCATCGGCGACGAGCACAAGGTGCGCCAGGTCGTCACCAACCTGATCGGGAACGCCCTGCGCTACAGCCCGGAGGGCAGCCCGATCGAGATTCGCGTCACGTCGGACCCCGAGCGGCACGTTGCGGCCTTCGAGGTCATCGACCACGGCGAGGGAATTCCGGAGCAGTTCCGCGACAAGATCTTCGACCGCTTCTGGCGTGCCGACACCTCGCGCAACCGCGAGACGGGTGGGTCGGGACTCGGTCTCGCAATCGTGCAGTCGATCGTGTCCGCGCACGGCGGCACGGTCAGCGCGCATGAGACGCCGGGAGGCGGATCCACCTTCAAGGTCGAACTCCCGTTGGCACCTCCGAACGACGACACCGTGCCCGTCCGTCGGCTCGCCTGAGTGCGGGTCTCGTTTCGACCGGGCGCTGATCCTGCGCGACTCATCCCGCGGCGCTGATCCACTCGCATGACGGAAGACGCACGAAATTACGGAAGCAGCTCCGATTTTCTTCCGTAGTTTCGCGCGCCTTCCGTGATTTCTCCCGAGGATCCCGCGCCCGCGAGATGCCAGCCCTGTGCCAGTGCTTCGAGTATCGTCTCCTGCACCACCGGCCAGTGGTGGACCACCTGGACGTAGCCGAATCTGACGACGCGGTATCCCCTCAGACCGAGAGCGGCATCGTGCGAGTAGTCCTTGAGCTTCTGCGGGCCTCCGTGCTGCGCGCCATCGATCTGAACGACCAGCCGATCCCCGATCAAGAAGTCGACGCGATGACCGAACAGCCAAGTCTGCGCGCGTACGGCAACGCGGAGCCAACGGAGGCGAGTCTTGAACAGGGTCTCCAACCCGGAATCGGAATAGGGCCGACATTCTGCGAGCAGTTCCCTCTCCCGGCGCCGAAGGGGCAGCAGTTGCAGACTCTGCAGGTCGATCATCCTCTTGTTGAGCGCCGACTCCCAGACCGCCAGCGCCTCCTCTCTCGGCAGGCAGTGCGCGACGTACCCGAGCGTGTTCGCCAGCGAATCGACGAACGCCCCGGGAGGTCTGCGCACCAGCGGGTCGGACCAGTGCACGTGCGCGAGCGCTCGCACATGCGACCCTCGGCTTCGAGCGGCGACATGCGGACGGTCCGGGATGCGTGAGACCCACAGTCCCTTGCGGCGCGCCAGTGAGACGCAGCTGAGCACCACCCCGTGCGCGACCGCGAAGCGCAGTTCGGGGTCGAGGCCGGGGAGAGCGACCCAGCCGTTGCGGGGGCGACTCAGTTCCCCTCGCGCAAGAGCGCCGCGGATCGCATGAACGGAATAGCCCCGTTCTCGCAGTACGGCGATCCTCGTCGCTCCGCCCATGGCCTCGATCTCAGTCTGGAGTGTCATCTCAATAGCTTGACCACCGAGTGCGTGCCGAAGTGGTTGCTCCCAGCGAGGCGCCATTACGCGCCACCCGGCACTGCTGTGAGCGACATGTGGTCAAGCGCTCGGCCCGTCGGGGATTCAGCCCTCGCCGGGCGCGCACCAGCCCCAGCAGCAGCGCCGTTACTCGTCTGGAAGGCACCCGAAATTGCGGAAGACACACGGAAATGCGGAAGCGGCTCACAGTTCCTTCCGCAATTTCGCGCGCCTTCCGCGCGCACAACACAAAAGCGGGGCCGCACCCGAAGGTGCAGCCCCGCCAAGAGTGGAGACGCCGGACTAGAAGTCCATGCCGCCGCTCGGGTCGCCCATGGGAGCCGCTGCGGGCTCCGGCTTGTCGGCGACGACAGCCTCAGTGGTGAGGAACAGGCCAGCGATCGACGCAGCGTTCTGCAGCGCCGAGCGGGTGACCTTGGCCGGGTCGAGGATGCCCTGTGCAACCAGGTCGCCGTACTCGCCGGTAGCCGCGTTCAGGCCATGACCGTTCGGCAGGTTGCTGACGCGATCCGCGACAACACCCGGCTCCAGGCCGGCGTTGAGGGCGATCTGGCGCAGCGGAGCCTCGATTGCGGTCTCAACGATGCGAGCGCCGACTGCCTCGTCACCCGTCAGGTCGAGCTTCGCGAAAGCAGTCTTGCCCGCCTGGATCAGCGCAACGCCGCCACCGGGAAGCACGCCCTCTTCGACAGCAGCCTTCGCATTGCGGACTGCGTCCTCGATGCGGTGCTTGCGCTCCTTGAGCTCAACCTCGGTCGCAGCGCCGGCCTTGATGACTGCAACGCCACCGGCGAGCTTCGCCAGACGCTCCTGCAGCTTCTCGCGGTCGTAATCGCTGTCCGTGGTGTCGATCTCGCGGCGGATCTGGGTCACACGACCTGCGATCTGCTCCTCGTCGCCGCCACCCTGCACGATGGTCGTCTCATCCTTGGTGATGATGACCTTGCGTGCGGTGCCGAGCATGTCGAGGGTTGCGTTCTCGAGCTTGAGGCCGACCTCTTCGCTGATGACGGTGCCACCGGTGAGGATGGCGATGTCCTGCAGCATTGCCTTGCGGCGGTCGCCGAAGCCCGGTGCCTTGACGGCGGCCGACTTGAAGATGCCGCGGATCTTGTTGAGCACGAGGGTAGCGAGTGCTTCGCCCTCGACGTCCTCAGCAATGATGAGGAGCTGCTTGCCCGACTGGATCACCGGGTCGACGACGGGAAGCAGATCCTTGATATTCGAGACCTTGCTGTTGACGATGAGGATGTAGGGATCCTCGAAGACAGCTTCCTGGCGGTCGGCATCGGTGACGAAGTATGCCGAGAGGTAGCCCTTGTCGAAGCGCATGCCCTCGGTCAGCTCGAGCTCGGTGCCGAACGTATTCGACTCCTCGACGGTGACGACGCCTTCCTTGCCGACCTTGTCGATCGCCTCGGCGATCAGCTGGCCGATCTGCTCGTCGGCAGCCGAGATCGAAGCGGTTGCCGCGATCTCGTCGGTGGTCTCGATTTCCTTGGCGTTCTCGAGCAGCTGCGCGCTGACAGCGGCGACCGCCTTCTCGATGCCCTTCTTGATCGCGATGGGGTCGCTGCCTGCTGCGACGTTGCGCAGACCCTCGCGGACGAGTGCCTGTGCGAGGACGGTAGCGGTGGTGGTGCCGTCGCCTGCGACGTCGTCGGTCTTCTTCGCGACCTCCTTGACGAGCTCGGCACCGATCTTCTCGAACGGATCGTCGAGTTCGATCTCCTTGGCGATGGAAACGCCGTCGTTGGTGATGGTGGGGGCGCCCCACTTCTTCTCAAGCACGACGTTGCGGCCGCGCGGGCCAAGGGTCACCTTCACGGCATCGGCCAGGGTGTTCAAACCCCGTTCCAGACCGCGACGTGCTTCCTCGTCAAACGCAATGATCTTTGCCATGTGTGCGTCCCTCCCGGACGTAGTGATTCGGCGATACCGCGGGTCCGCGGCATCTCGCATGAGTTGTTAGCACTCAGGTTTACCGACTGCTAATTCAATCTTGGCACTCGCACCCTGAGAGTGCAAGAAATGACGCTCGCTCGCGGCGAACATGAAGCTCGCAGCGTAATGTCGCGTTCGGGCGCGTCGAAGACGAGCAGGTCCCACGAACGCACCGAACGAGGATCAGCGAAGCGCAGGAGCGGACCTATTCCGCGGGTGCCGCTTCCGCGATCACGAGCTGATCGCTTCCAGGTCCGCCGTAATCGGTGCCGAGGAGCACGACGAGTCTCGCTCCGTACTCGTCGTAGTTCGAGGTCTGGAAGACCGATACGCCGCCGAGCTCCTTTGCAAGAGCGAGCGCGGCCGGTTCGTCTTCTGCCGCGGAGTAGAACACCGCCGAGATTCCGACATCGCTGGAAGACGCGGGAGCGGAAAAGAGGATCTGGCCCCAGCCGTTCTGGGTGATGATGCCATCGACGACCGCTTCGAAGTTGTCCGTGGGCGTGCCGTTGAAGACCACGACCGAAGCCGTCGGATCGAGCTCTGCAGTGACTTTGGGCGGTGCCTTGGTGGGCTCCGGGGCTTCCTCTGCCAAACGCGTGATGTCCGCACCGGTCACCTGGAGAACGATCACTCCGGCGCCCGTGAGCAGGGCGATTCCGAGCAGCGCGCTCACCAGATAGATCCAGAAGCGGTGGGGGCGCCCGACGACTCGGTGCGCACCGACCCTTCGATTCTTCGGGAGCCTGTCGAAGCGGTCGGGAGACAGCGCCTGATGCGATCGATCTCCGCGCTGACCTGAAGCGCCTGGCGCGGCTTCGCTCTGCTGCCCTTCGGCCACGCGCCCTCCCTCGAAGATGTGCTGAATGAATGTTCACGCTCAATTGCGTGCACCTAAGCGTACACGCGTCAGGCTGTGCCTGCGGCGAACGCCGTCCGGAGGGTCCGCCTATGCCCCGTCGACCGTCGACGCGTCGAGAGAGTCGGGGGCGTAGATCGCTCTCGCGAGCCCGTCCAGCACATCGGGAATACGGGTGCCGCCGGCGAAGATCAGCGTATCCTCGACGTCGATGATGCGCCGATGCTTGCCCGCGTTCGTCAGCGCGATGCTCGGTTGCGCCGCGATCAGCCCGTCGACGCCGTCAGTGCTCTCGAGGCCCTTGGTCATCACCAGAAGGATGTCGGGGTTCAGAGAGACGAGCGCTTCGTCGGTCAACGGCTTCTCTCCGATCCATCCGATCTCCCGTGCGACGTCGATGGCTCCGAGCGAGTCGATCATGGAGTCGATCCCGCTGCCCTCCCCGAAGAGATAGTAGACACCGGCGGTGCCGCGCACATAGAGAAACGCGACCCGGGGTCGAAGCGCCGGATCCTTGGGGACCAGCCTGGCGATCTCCGCCTCTTTCTCCGCGATCGCCTGCTGCAGCTGCGCGTTCAGCGTCTCCGCGAGCGGAGCGACCCCGAGGGCCGCGGCCACCTCGCGGGTGAGCGCGTAGGTCGTCTCGGGATCCTTCGCGCGAGAGACCGTGACCACCTGGATTCCCGCATCGCGAAGCTGCAGGACCACATCGGTCGGCCCGATCGAGCCGTCGGTGAGGATGAGTGTGGGATTCAGCGCCAGCACGCCCTCTGCATCGATCGAGTGCCCCTGCTTCGTCACCACGGGAAGGTCCTCGTACCCCGGGATCTGGGTGGAGATATCGCGACCCACCAGGCTATCGGCGAGTCCGTATGCGCCCACGAGCTCAGCAATGGTACCCGTGATGGAGAGCGCGAGCAGGCGGGACGTGTCTTTCACCTGCACCTCGACATCGCCCGTCGCATCGTGCGAGATCACCGCCGCGGGAAGCTGCTGTTCTGGGCGGTCCGCTATGGACGGAATGCTCGGGCCGCCGATGACCGCGGTGCTCGGGCCCTCCCAGGATGTGGGATCGGCGATGGGTGTGAGGTCCGAGAGCGGAGGCAGCGTCGCCGCCACCGCGTTCTCAGACGATCCGACCGGACCGGCGGTTTGGCACCCGCTGAGCAGCAAGGCGGCGACGGTGACCAGGGAGGCGAGAAGCGCGGTCCTGCGTCGCGGCGCAGAAGAACTCAACATGAAAACCTTTCATCAGATGTTACGTAGCCTAACCCAAACGCTAAGATGGATCCTCGGAACAACATGAAAAATTCAGCTTCAACACCGGCCTCCCTGCGCACGGCAAAGAGTGTTCTCTTCATTGCGCTCTCCGCGGCGCTGGTGTTCGCGCTGCTCGCTTCGGCGGGAACCGGCCAGCTGGCCATCCCTCCGACCGAGGTGCTGGGGTCTCTGCTGCATCGGATCGGGATCGACTGGCTTCCCCTCCCTGCACACGCCGCCGGCGATCAGACGCTCTGGGCGATCCGATTTCCGCGCGTGGTCATGGCCGCTCTGGTCGGCGCAGGCCTCGCGGTCTCAGGCCTTCTCATGCAGGCGATCTTCGGGAATCCGCTCGCCGAGCCGGGCGTGATCGGCATTTCGTCGGGTGCCGCGGTCGGAGCCGGCCTCTCGATCGTGTTCGGGCTGACGATCTTCGGCCAGTGGACGACGGCGGTCCTCGCCTTCGCGACCGGCCTCATCGCCACGCTGCTCGTCTATTTCATGAGCCGTGCAGACGGTCGAACCGAGGTCGTCACCCTCGTGCTCACCGGTATCGCCATCAATGCCATCGCGGGCGCCGCGATCGCACTCCTCACCTTTCTGGGCGATACGCAATCGCGTGAACAGATCGTCTTCTGGCAGCTCGGCAGTCTGGCCGGCAGTCGATGGCAGCAAGTTGCCATCGTCGCTCCGGTGCTCGCCATCGGCATGATCGTTGCCTACCTCGTGGCTCGCAAGCTCGACCTGCTCGCACTCGGAGAACGCAATGCACGTCACCTCGGTGTCAACGTCGAGCTGCTCCGCATCGGCGTGATCGTTCTGGTAGCGCTGCTCGTCGGAGCCTCCGTGGCCTTCGCGGGCATCATCGCGTTCGTCGGCCTGGTCATTCCGCACCTCATGCGCATGATCCTCGGCCCGGCCCACCTTCCGCTCGTGACGGCAAGCGCCCTCGGCGGTGCGCTCCTCCTCACGCTCGCGGACCTCGGAGCCCGCACCCTCGTTCCGATGGCCGATCTGCCGATCGGCATGCTCACCTCCCTCGTCGGAGGCCCCTTCTTCTTCTGGCTGCTGCGACGCACTCGGAAGCGCGCCGGGGGGTGGGGCTAGTGGCCGCACGCAAGACGCTCTCCACGGCGCGTGCGGCGATGGGCGAGGTAGTCGCCTCCGCTCGTGGCGTCACGTTGATACGCGGCGGACGCAAGCTGCTCGACGACGTTTCCCTCGACTTGCACGCGGGGGAAGTCCTCGCGCTGCTCGGCCCGAATGGCGCGGGAAAGTCAACCCTGCTCGGACTCCTCTCGGGCGACACGCCTCCCGACGGCGGGAGCATCGAATTCCGCGGACGGGCGATCGGAGAGTGGCCGCTGAACGAGCTGGCCCGCCGCCGGAGCGTATTGCTGCAGGACAACCAGCTCATGTTTCCGTTCACGGTCCATCAGGTGGTCGAAATGGGTCGCGCGCCCTGGCGCCGCACCCCGTTCGAAGACGAGGACAACGAGGCCATCGCGGAAGCGATCGCTGCGGCCGATATCGGTCATCTCGGGAACAGGCGCGTGCCGTCACTTTCGGGCGGCGAACGCGCCCGGGTGGGGTTTGCGCGGGTCGTCGCCGGACGCACCGGAGTGCTGATGCTCGACGAACCGACCGCTGCGCTCGATCTCGGGCACCAGGAGACCCTGCTCGAGCTGACGCGCCAGCGCGCTGCCGCCGGTGACGCGGTGCTCGTGGTGCTGCACGACTTGAATCTCGCTGCTGCCTACGCCGACCGGATCGCCCTGCTTCGCGAAGGGCGCGTGTTCGCCTGCGATGCGCCGGAGCGGGTGCTGACCGCGGAAACGGTGAGCGAAGTCTACGGAACTCCGGTCGAGGTGATTCCGCATCCGGGGTCGGGGAAGGGAATCGTCATACCGGTCCGCGGGTAGTCGAAGCCCGACTCCGATCTGCGCCCGACGCAGGCCTCGGGGCGGGTCGCGGTCCACGAGGTCCGCGACCACCTGCCGCTAGGTTCGCGAGGGGTCGTCCGTGCCCGGGGCTGCGTCTGCGATGTCGGCTTCGCCGGCCTCATCGCTGACCGCGGGAGCGCCGACTCCGACACCCTTCCTGCGCCCGGCGATGAGCATTCCCACCGTCACGCCGATGACGACGACGGCGAGTCCACCCAACACGATCGGGACCCAGGGAACACTGTTCGACGGTTGATCTGCCGCCGTGTTTGCCGAGGCATCCTCGCTCTCCGGCGCCGGAGCGGGAGCGCTCACCTGGCCCGCGCATGGGCTGAGCTGCAGCGACAGAGCAACCGGATCGAGCGCGTCGCCGCTCGCGTAGAATCCTCCGAAAGCATCGGCGCCGTCTGCGGTGAGCACCGCGGGTGCGTCGGCGAACACGAACTCCCCGCGCGCGGGATCGGCCTGCTCGATTCCCTCGATCTTGCCGAGGTAGGCCTGCTGTTCATCGATCACCAATTCGCCCTGAGCATTGTTGCTCCGAGTGTCGAGGAGCAGTTGCGCGGTGCCATCGCCCGCGAGCACGAGAGTGGGGTTCGCAAGGAGCAGATTGAGCACTCCGTCGTGTCCGGTGAAGTTGATCGAGCCGGTGAAGGAAACGCTGCCCTCTCCGGTCTCGGCGTCGATCTCACCGACGGGGTTGCTCCATCCGAAGAGCGGAGTTTCGTAGCTCGCCCCGCCTGCGGTGGTCCAGGATCCGTTCGCGATGCTTCCCGAGATGTAGGAGCGGAAGCTCTCCTTCACCCCCCACTTCAAGTCACCACCCGTTACCGTGCAGGTGCTGCTCACGGCGTCCTCGGTCTGCAGTGGTGCGGCGCTGGCCGCGGCGGGAATCAGCAGCGCGGACGCCGCGAACGTGGCCGCGATAGCGGAGGTGGCGAGTCGGCTCATGGGTTTCATCGTAACGTCCCTTGAATGTTGGGGTGAGTGTCGGTGCGCACGGGAGTGGCCCCGCCGACAGGGCGGGGCCACTCCCGTTGCGTCTAGAGGTGCGTCGGCGCCTCGTTCTTGCGTCGTTGTGCCACGACAAGTCCGGTCGAGGCTCCTGCGATGACCAGCAGCGCGAGCGCACCGGCCCACCATACCCAGACCGGAGTTCCTGAATCGGGCAGCGGCCCGGCATTCTGCGCTGCTCCCTGAGTCGCAGTCGAGGAGACCGCGGGCTTCGCCTTCGCCTTGACGGCGTCGGCGCTGGCGATGGTGATCTCCTGGCCCACACTGATGCTGCCCTGCAGCGTGATCGTGTGCTTGCCGGTGAGGTTCTTCGGCAGCTTGCCGATCCAGCGCACCACACCGTCCTTGTCCGCCTTCGCGTTGGTGTCGAGTACCGTGGGCTCGGAGTAGATGACCACGAGGATCCCCTGCTCGTTCGGCTCGAAGCCGCTCGCGGTGATCTCGATCTCGCCACCGGCGACAAGCTTGGCGGTCGGAGTGACCACCTGCAGCCCGGTGGTGGCCGGTGGTGTCGCCGCGGGAGTACGGGCCTGCGCGAACTTCGACGTAGTCGTGGTCGAGCCGAAGTTCAGACCGCTCGCCGATCCAACCGTGAAGCTGAGCGGATCCATCGTCAGCGAACCGCCCGATCCTGCGCCGTCGCCACCGCTGATCACGCCGCTCACCGCAACATTGCTCCAAGTCACGGACCCGTCGGCGTTGGCGGTGAAGCCCGCTCCCGCGAGATTCAGCGGGAACGACTGACCGTTCGACGAAATGGTCCCGGAGATCGGGCTGGTGACGGTGATCACCGGGTTCGAGAACGTCTCGTGCAGCAGACCGCCGTGACCGATGAAGGTCACGCTCCCGGAGTAGTACACGGTGCCGGTGCGGGTCTCAGCATTCCAGACGCTGCCCACGGCCTGCGGGAACACGTAGCCTCCGCGACCGCCGCCGACGCCGTTCGTCGCGATCGAGCCCTTGGCGATCCCGCCGGTCACATAGGTGACGAACCCGGACGAGATCCCCCACGTCAGCGAACCCGCCCCCGGGACGATGGGCTTCGGCGGCACCACCACTGGCGGAACGATGCCCTCGAGTTCGTCCCACTGAGCAGTGGTGACGTCGACATTGCCTTGGCCGTAGACGTTTGCCGCAGTCGGCATCGAGTGGATCTTCCACACGAGCACCTCGTAGACCTTCTTCCGGTCGAGCTTGCTGGCTGGAGCGGTGAGCGTGAAGCTGGATGCGCCGTCGGTCACGGTCGGGAAGGGGTTCGAAGCGAATGCCGCGTAGCTGCCGGTATCGCCCATGTCGAGGTGTGCCGCGGTTCCGCGTTCGATCAGCGCCGCGTAGATGGACCCCGGAAGCCCCGTTGCCTGCACGTCGACCTTCAGCCCGTCTTTCGTGACCGAGGGCGTCGCACGCACGGTGGCGCCGCCCGGCGCCTTGAACGTGACAGCCTTGAACGTCTCGAACGGTGCATACTTCGCCCCACCACCCGGGTAGGTCGTGATCCCCCACGAACCATCCACCAACGCCTTCGACTCATCCGGAGTCAACGTCAACGTCGTCTCGAACGTGCCATCAGCCTGCAACTCAATCGCCCCAGCCTCAGGACCACCGATCGTGCCCATGCTCTCCGCCGGAACCGCCCACTTCACATCCACACCACTCCGAGTCGATGCCGCAGCACCAGTCGAAGGCTGCCACGCCGAAGCATACGAACCAAACGCCACATACACGCCAGTGAACTTGCCAGACAACGGCGGACGAGTACCCGAAGTATCGGGAGCATGAGGCACAAAACCAGAACCCTTCACCGTCACCACGTTCGACGCCGCAGGATCCAGATCCGTCACCGAACCCACCACCTCAACCGACGGAACCGCAACCGGCGCCTTGAACGTGACAGCCTTGAACGTCTCGAACGGTGCATACTTCGCCCCACCACCCGGGTAGGTCGTGATCCCCCACGAACCATCCACCAACGCCTTCGACTCATCCGGAGTCAACGTCAACGTCGTCTCGAACGTGCCATCAGCCTGCAACTCAATCGCCCCAGCCTCAGGACCACCGATCGTGCCCATGCTCTCCGCCGGAACCGCCCACTTCACATCCACACCACTCCGAGTCGATGCCGCAGCACCAGTCGAAGGCTGCCACGCCGAAGCATACGAACCAAACGCCACATACACGCCAGTGAACTTGCCAGACAACGGCGGACGAGTACCCGAAGTATCGGGAGCATGAGGCACAAAACCAGAACCCTTCACCGTCACCACGTTCGACGCCGCAGGATCCAGATCCGTCACCGAACCCACCACCTCAACCGACGGAACCGCAACCGGCGCCTTGAACGTGACAGCCTTGATGACGTCCTGCGACTTGTCGCCCATCCCCTGACCATGCGCCTTGGAGACGTAGATCGAGTACGACGCACCCTCGGCAAACGCCGGCACCGTCAGCTTCAACGAGAACGTGCCGTCGGCATTCAACTTCGCGGTACGGCCGGAGGACGACGTGCCCTCCTCGTTCTCCGGACCCACATGCACGGTATCGGTCAGGCTGCTCGCACCCATGTAGAAACCGGGAAGCCCAGCCGGTCCGAGACCAACGTACACACCCGGGTACGCAGGATTGAAGCCGGAACCGGTCACCGTGATCTCACCACCCGCACGAGGCGCCTCGGTTGAAGTCACGGCGGGAGTGGCGACCACGGGAACTTGGTAGGCAACGTCCGCAATGACGTCCTGCGACTTGTCGCCCATCCCCTGACCATGCGCCTTGGAGACGTAGATCGAGTACGACGCACCCTCGGCAAACGCCGGCACCGTCAGCTTCAACGAGAACGTGCCGTCGGCATTCAACTTCGCGGTACGGCCGGAGGACGACGTGCCCTCCTCGTTCTCCGGACCCACATGCACGGTATCGGTCAGGCTGCTCGCACCCATGTAGAAACCGGGAAGCCCAGCCGGTCCGAGACCAACGTACACACCCGGGTACGCAGGATTGAAGCCGGAACCGGTCACCGTGATCTCACCACCCGCACGAGGCGCCTCGGTTGAGACGACCGCGGGAGCTGCAGAGACGGCAAGCTGCAGTGAGCGCAACGGCGCCTCTTCCTGAGGAGCAGCGGCTGGCGCCTCTTGCGGCGTCTCCGCGGAGACGGGGGCCGGGGCCGGCTCCTCTACGGGGGCTTCCTCGGCGGGAGCCTCCGCGACCGGAGCTTCGACGACCTCAGCAACCGGCGCTTCTGCGACGGGCTCCTCTGCGTATGCCGCTGGAGCGGCCAGCAGCGCCCCGCTCGTGATCAGAGCAGCAGAGAGCAACGCGGCGAGACTTCCGCGCATCCGCTTACCAAATGCCTCCACGGCAACACTCCTTGGTTCAGGATGGAACAGACGAAATGGGGGCACTGAACACCCCCGTCGGATCTTACTGAGGCTTACCTAAGTCACAGCAGACTCTAATAGTCTGACGAATATCATCTGACGATGCAAGTTCCTCGCACGATTTCCTGCCTCGACGTAGGCTCGAAGAATCAGCGGGGCTGCCCAGCACCGGCCGAGAAGCCTGTGAAATCGCTCCATCTTCGACACGAGGGAAGAAACATGACTGCAGCTGCTCACACCGATGAGGATTCCAGGGCCACTCCCCCTCGTCCCGTGCTCGATGCGGTACGCGCCCGCCGCTCGCACTCCAAGGTCACGGAAGAAGCCCCCTCTCGTGCAGAGCTGGACGGAATCATCGCAGCGATGACGAGCGTGCCCGATCATTCCTCGCTGCGTCCGTGGCGAGTCATCGAGATCAGCGGCGAGGGGCGAACGATCCTCGGCAAGGCACTCGCCAAGGCCAACGGCACCACAAAGGCGAAAGGAATCTCGAAGGCCACCCGCGCACCGCTGATCCTCGCGGTCATCGCATCGCCGCAGAAGAGCAAGAAGGTGCCCTACTGGGAGCAGGAGGCCGTGGCGACCGGAGTCGCCCACCACCTCAGCCTGCTGCTGCACGAAGCCGGCTGGGGCACGATGTGGCGCACGGGCGAAGCCTCCCGGCACAAAGCGGTGAGACGCGCGATGCGACTCGAAAAGCACGAACAGCTCGTCGCCTGGATCTATGTGGGCGGAATCCCGGACCGGGATGCCAAGGCGAAGCCCCGCAAGCCGCTCGACGTGAAGCGGCATCTGAGCCGGATCTGAATCCGCCGCCGACCACGGACACCGACCCGCCACCGCGACCCGTGCTCCGCGCAACGGCCAGTCCAGGGCGCGTGGTCACCTGACGTCAACCCCCTGCAGCACGCAGGATCGGGGCGTACGCTGGAGCGCATGAGCGAGATCCAGCCCGAAGACGACTACGAGTTCCAGTTGAGCGACGCAGAATGGCGCGAACGCCTCGGCCCCGAGGAATACGCGATCCTGCGCCAGGCCGCGACCGAACGCGCCGGCACGGGTGAACTGCTGGGTCAGTGGGGCGACGGGGTGTACCGCTGCCGCGCGTGCGGGAACGAGCTGTTCAAGAGCGGCACGAAGTTCGAATCGCACTGCGGATGGCCCAGTTTCTATGAGAGCGTCCGGCCCGACGCCGTCGAACTGATCGAGGACAACAGTCTCGGCATGACCCGTACCGAAGTCCGCTGCGCGCGCTGCGGGTCGCATCTCGGCCACGTCTTCCCTGACGGATTCGGCACGCCCACCGGGGACCGGTACTGCATGAACAGCCTGTCGCTGACGTTCGAGGGCGCCGACGACTAGCAGTTCGCGCGTCAGGCCGCCCGCTCTCTCGCAGGGAGTGCCGCGACCACCACCGCGATCAGGGCGACCAGAGTACCGACGAGGAGCCCGGAGCCGACTCCCCCGGCAAGTGGGAGACCCGCTTCCAGCGCGACCGAGGCGAGCAGTTGCCCCGCAACGTTCGACATGCTGAGCAGCAGGACGCCTGCGGTGCGCACGAGCATCGCTGCGAGGGCAATGAATACGACGCCGAGCGATCCGCCAGCATAGAAGAGCGGCTGGGACGGCCATTCGGTGGGCCAACCCTGCACCAGCACCGAGACGGCAGCGACGACGACGAGAATCGTCGTTCCCACGAGGAAGCTGATGAAGGTCGCAGTGAGCGCACTCTGCGCCGCGGATCGGAGCAGACCATTCACGGCAGATTGCATCGATACGCCAGCCCCGACGAGCACCGGTACGATCATCAACCAGATCTGGCCGTTGGACCCATGCGAGTCCAGGAGGTCCGCGACCACGGAGAATGCCACCGCGAGGATCGCCAGCACGGTGCCGAGTACACGCGGCCAGGTGGGATTGACGCGCCCGCCCGGTCCGATTCCGGCCCGGTCGATGAGCAAGCCGCCGAACACCTGACCGGCCACCACGCCGACGGTGAAGAGCGCGAGGCCCAGCACGGTGGCGACAAGACCCTGCGCGAGTACGAAGAACGCACCGAAGGTGCCACCGGTCAGCGCCCAGACCGGCAAGTGTCTGGTCGAGAGTTCTTTGCGCACGCGGGCGAATCCGTCACGCCCTCGACGGCTGAGTCCGATTACGAGACAGAGGATCAGCAGACCGCTGCCGAACGAGACCGCTGCGGTCACGTACCCGTTGCCAAGATGCTGGCTGAGCCCGCCGTTGATGCGCGATTGCACTGCGGTGAGGGCTCCCGCGAATCCACTGCCCAGAAGCGCCACCCACACGGGAAGGCTCGGCTTAGCTGAAGTCACTCGACCAACCATACTCCTCGCGTCTCTCACCCGCGTCGCCCGCACGATACGCCTGATCAGAGCGAGAAGGCCGCGGGCGAGCGCACGCTCGCTCGCAAAGCCGGCGCGGCGGACCCAGCGCCGCAACCCCCGACGGCCTTGCGGCCCGTTCGGGATCCTCGAGTGTTCCGAACGAACGAGAAACGGGCCGGCGCATGCCGACCCGTTTCCGTGGAGCCTCCTGTCGGACTCGAACCGACCACCTGCGGTTTACAAGGCCGCTGCTCTACCAGATGAGCTAAGGAGGCGAGTTGGGTGATCGATCGGAATCGACCACCCAAAAGAGATTACCCGTTTTTGCGCCGCTCTGCTCACCGCGAGCCAGACCGGCAATGCGGAACTGTTATCCCGCGGCCTCGGTCGAGGCATCAGCCTCGGCTTTGGCTTCCGAGTCGTTCTTCTTGGCAGTGCCGTCGAGTTCGCCCTTGATCTTCAAGATGTACTCCTGAAGGGGGCCGTCCCGACCTTCAACCCACTGCTGTCCGTTGACGATCACTGTCGGGGTGCTCATGAGACGCTGCGGCTGATCCGCGGGCACCAGCTGATTGGTCTGGGGGTTGAGCAGTTGCGCGCCCTCGGCCAGCCCCTTGATGCCGATCTCCGACACGGACTTGTAGTTGCTGTTGATGAACCCGCCGAAACGCTGATCCTTCACGCACTGCTTCAACTCCGTGGTGAGGGTGGCACCCGCCGCTTCGGCGTTCTCGAGCAGTTGATCGTCGGTGAGACCTGTCGTTCCCTCCGTCGGCTGCACCTCGGGGCTCAGCAGCCTCGTGTGCAGGGCGAATGCCCGCTCGGGCTGCTGCTCGACGACGCAGCTGACGAGGTTCGCCGCACGCGTGGAGTACTTCGCGCCCAGCGACTGGCTGTCCAGGAAGTTCAAGGGGTAGACGGTCAGCTGCACGTCGCCGCTTCCGACGAAGTTCTCGAGCATCGTGCCGTTCTGCTTCTCGAAGTTCCCGCAGGCCGGGCACATGTAGTCGACGTAGACGGTGACATCGACGGGGCTCGTCGTCCAGTCCTGTTCCGGCGCTTCGCGCGTCTCGTCGGGCTGCAGCGCTTTCGTCTTGACGACCTCGAGGTCCTTTCCGAAGGTCACTCCGCCCGAGATCATGTTCGCCGGTCCAGGGCCCGCGGGCTTCATGCTCTGCGAGAGCACGAGGGCAACGACCCCGAGCACTGCGATGACGACGAGCGCGATACCGCCCTGCAGAAACAGGCGATTGCGCTTCTCGCGCTTTTTCTCGGCCTCGCGGGCGAGGCGCGCCTGTTCGCGCGCGAGTTCGCGACGCTGGTTCTTTGTGAGTTTCTCGTTCATTCGGTCTCCGTGTTACACCCGAGGGCACGTCTCAATCTTCGAGGTGGCCGAACGTCGGCCACTCCGCCAACTACTTCTTCTTGCGACGGTCTGCTCGGTTCGAGCCGGGCTGTTCGCCTTCGACCTGCTGGCCGAACGCACCGCGCTGGGCAGGGGCCGGAGTTCCGGAACCGCTCTGCGTGGATGCCGCCTGCTGGGCCGCAGCCGCGGCCTGGGCAGAGGACTTCGCCTTCTTCCCGCTCTTCGCAGGGTTTCCGCTCTTGCCCGCCTTGGCACCGGCGCCGCTGACCGCGGTACCGCCCGCCTCGTCGGGGGCCGAGTAGCTGAAGGAGGAGTCATCGACGCTTTGCTCCTCTTCGAGGCCACCGCCTTCGAGATGCACATGATCACCGGGACCTTCAGCCGGGCGTACCTGCACCTCGAGGTTGTAGAGCAGCCCGAGGGACTCTTCCTTGATCTGGCCCATCGTGCTCTGGAAGAGCACGAAGCCCTCGCGCTGGTATTCGACGAGCGGGTCGCGCTGCGCCATCGCCCTCAGGCCGATACCCTCCTTGAGATATTCCATCTCGTAGAGGTGGTCGCGCCAACGACGGTCGACGGCGGTGAGCACGACACGGCGCTCGAGTTCGCGCATCGCCTCTTCACCGAGGGTTTCCTCGCGCTTGGCGTAGGCCAGCTCGGCATCGGAGAGGATCTCCCGTCGCAGGAAGTCGCGGTTGACTCCCTTGCCGCCGGCCTCCGCGACGATTTCGTCGGGGGTGATGCTGATCGGGTAGACCTGCTTGAGGTCGTTCCACAGCGAGTCGAGGTCCCAGTCTCCGTTGTCGTGCGAATCGAGGATCGCGTCGATCACCTGCTCGCGGAAGACGTCGACGCGAGACTCGATGTCTTCGCCGTCGAGGATCTGCGCACGGTCTGCGTAGATCGCCTTGCGCTGACGATCGAGCACGTCGTCGTATTTCAGGACATTCTTGCGAATCTCGCTGTTTCGCTGCTCGACCTGGCTCTGCGCACTCTGGATCGCGCGGGTGACGACCTTCGATTCGATCGCGAGATCGTCGGGGAAGCTTGAGCGATTCATGAGTGCAGCGGCGGCACCGGAGTTGAAGAGTCGCATCAGATCGTCCGTGAGCGACAGATAGAAGCGGCTCTCGCCGGGATCTCCCTGTCGACCTGAGCGGCCGCGCAGCTGGTTGTCGATTCGGCGCGATTCGTGGCGCTCGGTACCGAGCACGTAGAGGCCGCCTGCGTCGATGACCTTCTCGGCCTCCTTCGCGACGGTCTCCTTGACCGCGGTGAATACCGCGGGCCACTCCGCCTCGTACGCCTCGGGATCGTCCTCGGTCGAGAAGCCCCGGCTCGTCATTTCCTGTACGGCGAGGAACTCTGCGTTGCCTCCCAGCATGATGTCCGTACCGCGACCTGCCATGTTCGTCGCAACGGTGACGGCGCCGAGGCGACCGGCCTGCGCGATGATGGATGCCTCACGCGCGTGATTCTTCGCGTTCAGCACTTCGTGGCGGACGCCCGACTTCGCGAGCAGACGGGAAAGATACTCGCTCTTCTCGACGCTGGTGGTGCCGACCAGCACGGGCTGGCCGTTCTGATGCCGCTCAGCGATATCGGCGACGGCCTGGATGAACTTCGCCTCTTCGTTCTTGTAGACGAGGTCCGGCTGATCCTTGCGCTGCATCGGCTTGTTCGTGGGAATGGGAACGACGCCGAGCTTGTAGGTGGCCATGAACTCGCCCGCCTCGGTCTCGGCCGTACCGGTCATTCCCGAGAGCTTCTCGTAGAGGCGGAAGTAGTTTTGCAGGGTGACGGTCGCGAGCATCTGGTTCTCGGCCTTGACCTGCACGCCTTCCTTGGCCTCGATGGCCTGGTGCATGCCTTCGTTGTATCGTCGTCCGGCCAGGATTCGTCCGGTGTGCTCGTCGACGATGAGCACCTCGCCGTTCAGCACGACGTAGTCCTTGTCGCGGGTGAAGAGCGCGCGGGCCTTGATGCTGTTGTTGAGGAACGAGATGAGCGGCGTGTTCACCGACTCGTACAGATTCGTGATGCCGAGGTAGTCCTCGACTTTTTCGATTCCGGGCTCGAGCACACCGATTGTGCGCTTCTTCTCGTCGACCTCGTAGTCGACGTCCGGGACCAGGGTCTTCGCGATCCTCGCGAACTCGGCGAACCAGCGGTTCGCGTCGCCGGAAGCCGGTCCCGAGATGATGAGCGGGGTACGCGCCTCGTCGATCAGGATCGAGTCGACCTCATCGATCACGGCGAAGAAGTGGCCCCGCTGCACACGGTCGGCCGCCGAGCCCGCCATGTTGTCGCGCAGGTAGTCGAAGCCGAACTCGTTGTTCGTGCCGTAGGTGATGTCCGCGTCGTACTGCTTGCGGCGCTCGGCCGGAGTCTGACCGGCGATGATGCAGCCGGTGCTCATGCCCAATGCGCGGAACACTCGGCCCATGAGTTCGCTCTGGTAGGTGGCGAGGTAGTCGTTCACCGTGACGATGTGGACGCCCTTGCCCGAGAGCGCGTTGAGGTAGGCGGGCATCGTGGCGACGAGCGTCTTGCCCTCACCGGTCTTCATCTCGCTGATATTGCCCAGGTGCAGGTTGGCACCGCCCATGACCTGCACGTCGAACGGGCGCAAGCCGATGGTGCGCTTCGCTGCCTCGCGCACCGCTGCGAAGGCCTCGGGCAGCAGGTCGTCGAGGGTTTCGCCCTTCTCGAGCCGCTCACGGAACTCCGTGGTCTCCTCGCGCAGTTCCTCATCGCTGAGCTGCTCGAAGGTGGGCTCGAGGTCTGCGATGGTCTGTGCGAGTCGCTGTAGCTTCTTCAGGGTGCGACCCTCGCCTACGCGAAGGACTCGTTCGAGGACTGTCGCCACGTCGTGTCTCCTGGGGTTGTACGGTAAGGACCTGCAGCATCTGGGCTACGGAACGCCGTGCCTTCTGTTGCCAAATTGTGACAACGACTCAGCTTAGCAAGCCTGTCCTAGGGTTGTTCTGTGAGTGAGGATCAACTTTTCGCTTCGACCGATGACGGGTCGACCGGCCGTGCCGCGCGAGAAAACGACTCGGTGCTCGTCATCCTGCCGACGTACAACGAGGCCGAGACGCTCGCGGAGATCGTCGAACGCGTGCAGCGCGCGGTTCCCGAGGCACTGGTGCTGGTCGTCGACGATGGCAGCGAGGACGGAACGGGCGTCCTGGCCGACCGTCTCGCCGCGACCCGGGAGGGGGTCTTCGTGTTGCACCGCCCCCGCAAAGAGGGTCTGGGTACCGCCTACCTCGAAGGGTTCGCTTGGGCTGCCCGACAGGGCATTCGCTGGCTGGTCGAGATGGATGCGGATGGCTCGCACTTGCCCGAACAACTCCCCGAACTGATCCGGGCGGCCGGGGAGGGCGCCGGTCTGGTGATCGGAGCGCGTTGGATCGAGGGCGGAACCGTCGACGGCTGGCCGTGGTACCGGCGGTGGATCTCCCGGACCGGAACGACCGTGGCGAGAATCGCCCTGCGCTCGAAGTTGAACGACATCACGAGCGGCTTCCGCGTGCTCGACCGCTCCTGGATCGAGCGACTGCCTCAGGAGCAGATCGCTGCGCAGGGCTACGGGTTTCAGGTCGAGCTGGCCTGGGGCCTGGAACGAATCGGCTGCCCGATTGCGGAAGTGCCGATCCGGTTCGTCGAGCGTCGTGCGGGCCGTTCCAAGATGTCTGCGGCGATCGTGTTCGAGGCGCTCGGACTCGTGCTGCGTCGAGGATGGCGGTTGCGATTCGGACGGACGGAGTAGGCCGCGGCCCGGCCACGGAGTCCGTGGTGGGGCCGCGGCCCTGATGTCCCTTGAAGGTGAGGCACGGGTGCGTTCCTGCCCGAGCGCACCCGTGCACGTTTAGTCTTCGGACAGCGAGATCACGCCGTAGTTCCAGCCCTTTCGGCGGTAGACCACGCTCGGCCGTCCCGACTCGGTTTCGACGAAGAGGAAGAAGTCGTGACCGACGAGTTCCATCTGATCGACCGCCTCGTCGACCGAGCAGCGTTCGGCCGGGAACTCCTTCTGCCGAATGACGACCGGGGTGTACTGCTCGTCAGCGCTCTGCTCGCCTACGACCGGCAGCGAACCGGTGGCGACGGCATCGATGGTCTCGAGCGGCGCAGGAGCCACATCGACGACGCTGAAGCCTTCGGCTGCGGCTTCGCCGAGCGAGGTACGGCCCTTGCCGCGACGATCGTGACGACGATCTTTCATACGACGGATGCGCTCGAGCACTCGGCCGTACGCGATGTCGAACGCGGTGTATTTGTCGTTGCCGGTGCTCTCGGCGCGAATCACGGGACCGGGGCCGATCAGGGTGATCTCGACCCGATCACCGTTGTTGGGACTGCGCTCGCTGAGGCGAGAAACCTTGACTTCGAACGCCTGCGCCTTGGGCACGAGGTGTTCGACCTTTTCTGTCTTCGAACCCACATAGTTCTCGAAGCGGTCGGTAACTCCGACGCCCCTGCCGCGAATGCTCACATCCATGGTGACCTCCTTTGAGTTCAGGCGGGTGGCCACATTGGCGGGCGCACCTTTACGCCTTTCTCGAACCCTATCGCTCATCGCATGTTCACTTCCACCTCAGCGGAGAATCTCTTCTGCTGGGTCTCAGTTTGCGTCTGGTCGCGGCGTTCGGCAGCGGCGAGCGTCACGCTTCCGAGGACCCGCGCACCGACTGCGGCGAGCGCCTGCGCAGCGGCATCGACTGTCGCACCGGTCGTGACGATGTCATCGACGAGCAGCACTTCGCGCCCGCGGAGCCGACCCTTCATGTGCCGGGATACGCAAATGAGCGCGGCATTGCGCAGGCGCTGCGTCGCGTGCAATCCCACTTGCCCGCTGCGACCGGGAAGGGCTTGGAGCGCGCCGCGGACGAGAGTCGCCGAAGGGCTGCCCCGAGCCCGGCTTCGATCGAGCGCGTGCCGCACCAGCATGTCGACGTGGCGGAATCCGCGTTCGCGGACTCGCCTCGGCCGGGAGACCACCGGCACGACGAGCACGGGGGCGTGCCCTTCGCTCGTGCGGAGCGCCGCTTCCAGCGGGCCGGCGAGCAGTGCGCCGAGGGGCTTCGCGAGTGCGACCCGCCCCGCATGCTTGTAGAGGACGAGCAGCGCACGCAATGCACCGTCGTATGATCCGTGTACCCAGACCTCGCCTCCTGAGGCAGTGCGCCTGCGCTCGAATCGACCGACGGCGCCGCGGAGCGCGGTGGTGCACTCGGTGCAGAGATCGCGATCGGGCGCCCCGCAGAGCGCACACGCGCATGGCCAGAGCAGTGCGAGGAGATCGAGCCAGATCTCGCGGATCTTGCGCGAGCTCCACTGCACCTCGCGGTGCACGGTTTTGAGCGGTGAGCTCGGCGGAGCTGTCGGGTGAGGGCGCATGCTTCGATGCTGTACCGTGAGAGCGCGCTCGCGGTGCCCGTCCCCAGGTTCGCTCCGACCGCCGTCGAGACCTGCACCTGTGAGCGACGAATCCCCGAACGAGGTCCCGCCCGTGGATTCGGGCTATCCGACTTTTGCGATCAGCTCGACGTCGCTCATCAACTGCTGCCATCCCGATCCCTGCGGCGCGAACATGCGATGCTGATCGTCGAGTACCCGCAGCAGGGCTCGCCGGCTCCCGCCTCCGCTGATCGAGACCCCGCCTGCCACTGTTCCCGACTCGTTCGGGAACCTTCCGCTGACCTCGCCGATCGTGACCTTGGCAGAGCCTCCGAGCAAGCCCGTCGACGTGAGGAGCACATATCGGTTGTCGCTGATCCAGTCGATATCGATCGGAGCACCGGGATCCCGCATCTGCACGTTCACCTGCTGGGTGAATCCAACCGGCGCACCGCTTTCGTTGCGGACGATTCCCGCGACGAGCACCGCGCTGCCGGTTCCGCCGCCGACGAGCGCGGCGATACGGTTGCCTCCCATGGACACTCGAATCGCCTCAACGGAGAGATCCTCGAGCCAGGGGGCGGGAAGGTCGACGGAGCGTGCGTCAGGCGTGCTCACCCGGAGCTCACCCGGCTCAGCATTGCTGTAGGCCCAGATGTAGCCGAACGAGTCCAGGCTCGGCGCGAGCAGTCCCAGGCGGTTGTCGACCAGGACACTGCGGTCCTTGGTCACGAGGTTGATGCCCCCCGGGTGCAGCACCGCGACCGAAGCCAGATCGGATGACACCGCCGCGGCAGTGGGATCGAGTCCCACCACTCGTTCGCCGATACCCGCGATCGGGACGAGCGTGCCTCCCGATGCGAGTCCGAATTCGTTCTCTTTCACGAGAGCGATGCTCTGGTAGTCCCCCGTGGGCAGTTCCTCGGAGATCGCGACTTCGCCGCCGCCGAGAACTGTCCCGTGCACGGCGATCTGAAAGCGGGTCACGCCGGGCAGTCCTTGCAGGCTCGCCGCGATCTGACGGGTCAGCTCGGCGATCGCGGCGTCGTTCGCGTCGAGTAGTTCGGGAGAGCAATCGATCACCGCGGTGCCGTCGACGATCGGCACGTCTCTTCCGGTGAGCCTGGCACCCTCGGGGAACGCCGTCCGCACGGCTCCCGTCATCAGCACGGACGGGCCGCCGATCAGCCCTTGGATCACCTGCGCGGGCATCAGGGGGTCGCGGCTCAGGAACCAGCGAACCTCTGGCACGAGGCGCTGATCGGGACTGAGGAAGTACAGCTGTCGAGTCGTCCACACGGTTGAGAACGTGGTCCGGTCGATGATGATCCCGTTCGGGGCGGAGGAGATGCGCCACTGTCCGCCGACCCTTGTGAGTTCGAACTGCACGGTCGTCGAATCGTCGGGTTCTGCAGCGATCATGGTGCCTCCCGCGTCGAGGGAGGCGATCACATGCAGCGTGAGCAGCGCGATTCCCTCCTCGGGACTCTGGTACTGCTGCACGCCATCGTTGACCAGCACTCCCGAACGCGGATCCCACTGATCGGCATACGTCGGCGCGAGGAATTCGCGCGCGATCTCGTAGTCGTTCGTCTGGGACGATGCAGCGCGGATGAAGCCGCGCACGATTGATTCCTGGTCCGCGCCTTCGGCCGGGCCCTGTGGGTTGAGGAAGACTCCTCGCTCCACAGTGGTGAGGTTGCTGAGTCCCTCTCGCACGGGGCCCGAGTCTGGTACCGCGTCGCAGGCCGCGAGCGATACGATCGCAAGCGATGCCGCGAGCAGGCCAAGCAGTGTGCGTCTCATCGATTCCGCTCCCTTCGCACGCGCCGCCCCGGCCTTCGCAGCCAGCCTCCGGTCACATCGGGATCCCCTTCGTCGGGTACGACATCATCCGGGACCAGCGGTACGGGAGATACGAAGACCGCGGTCTCGTCGCCGCGAGGGAGAGTGAGCCGGAAGTTGGTCCCCTCGCCCAGCCTCGACCAGACTTCGAGCAGACCACCATGCACTGCGGCGTCCTCTCGCGCGATCGCGAGTCCGAGCCCGGTTCCGCCGAGCGTTCTCTTTCGAGAAGGATCGGCGCGCCAGAACCTGTCGAAGACGTGCTGGGTGTCCTCGGGCTTCATGCCCACACCCCAGTCGCGCACACCGATCGCGATCGCGGCCGCATTCGAATCGATCGTGACGACGATGGGCTTCCCTTCGCCGTGCTCGATCGCGTTCCCCACGAGGTTCGAAACGATGCGCCGGATCCGCCGAGCGTCCACCTCGATCGGACTGTATCCGCCGAGAGGGCGCAGTTCGATCAGGCTCTGCGAAAGCGGGCGCAGTCGCTCCACCACCTCTTCGGTGAGGAGCACCAGGTTCGTCGACTCGGTCTCGAGCGTCACCGGGCCTGCGTCATAGCGCGAGATCTCGAGGAGGTCCGCGAGCAGCGATTCGAACCGATCGACCTGGTCGTTGAGCACCTGCACGGGTCTCGCCTGCGTCGAGTTCTCGTCGATGATCTGGCCGCGCAGCACCTCGGCGGCCAGCCGGATCGTCGTGAGCGGCGTGCGGAGTTCGTGCGAGACATCTGACACAAACCGCTGCTGCATGGTCGAGAGCTGGTCGAGCTCGTTGATCCGTGTTTGCAGGGTATCGGCCATGTGATTGAAGTTGCTCGACAGTTCGTCGAAGTGCCGATCGCCCTGCATCGGAATGCGGGCGTCGGTCTCGCCCGCTGCGAGCCGGTGGCTCGCCGAAGCCGCGGCCCGAATCGGTCTGAACACCAGGCTCGAGATCGCCCAGACGAGCACGGCGAGGAGCAGGAGCAGGAGCACAGCCATTACGATGAGCGCTCTGGTGATGAACTCGATGCTCTTCGTCACATCGGCGAAGCTGTAGCCGATGTAGAGGTCGTAGCTGCCTGCCCCCGCGGGGAACACGATCGTCGACGCCACCAGGATCCCCGGAGACGAGTTGCCCTCGTCATCGACCAGGCGGACTGCCTGCCAATACTGCGGGGCGTTGCCCTCGAGCAGCGCTTCGCTGAGGTCCGTGGACACCGCGTCGACCAGTTGCTGGGATGTAGAGAAATCGTCTGGCGCAATATTGGACGGCAACTGGTTCGCCTGTCTGCGCACATAGATCAGCTGGCTCGCCGAGGTGCCCTGCACCGTGCTGCGGACGGATCCTGCGAGCGCATTCAGCCCGCTGGTATCGGTCGCGTCAGAAGTATCCATCTGCGACTGCACGGCGAGCGTGGCACGTGCGGAGTCCTGCAGCGCCTGGTCCCTGCGGGAGGAATAGAGGTCGGAGCTGATGCGGTCCAGCACCAGCGCCCCCATGATGGTGACCATGGTGATCGCGATGATGCCCGTGATCGTCATGGTACGGAGTCTGATCGAATTGCCCCAGGCTCGCCGGAGCGGTCCGAGCACCGGCAGGGTGGTTTTGATCCACCGCACTCTGACGCGGCGAATCCATAGCCCGAACGGTGAGCGACCGTGCCTCTGGGCGGTCGGCAAACGGTTACTCCGCGGTTGCGCCGGCGCGGTACCCCACGCCGCGAACGGTCGTCACGATGGTCGGGCGGTCGGGGTCGCGTTCGATCTTGGCGCGTAGACGCTGCACGTGCACATTGACGAGGCGAGTATCGGCCTTGTACTGGTAGCCCCACACCTTCTCGAGGAGTACCTCCCGCGTGAACACCTGCTGCGGTTTGCGAGCGAGGATCACGAGAAGATCGAACTCGAGCGGTGTCAGGGAGACGACCTGATCGCCGCGGCGCACCTCATGTCCGGTGACGTCGATGTCGACATCGCCGATGCGCAGCTTCTCACCGGACTCCTGCTGCGGCTCGCGCAGACGCGCGCGGACCCGGGCGATCAGCTCCACCGGGTTGAAGGGCTTGACCACGTAGTCGTCCGCACCGGCCTCGAGCCCGCGCACCACATCTCCGGTATCGCTGCGGGCCGTGAGCATGATGATGGGCACACCCGACTCCGCGCGGATGCGGGTGCATACTTCGATGCCGTCGATTCCGGGGAGCATGAGATCGAGCAGCACGAGGTCGGGGCGCGATTCGCGGAATCGCTCGATGGCGGCCTGGCCGTCTGCCGCGAACACGGTGTCGAACCCGTCGCCCTGCAGCACCATTCCGAGCATTTCGGACAGTGCGCGGTCGTCGTCAACCACAAGAATGCGTGCGCTCATGCTCCCATTATGTCGGAGTTCACTGTATTCGCAGCGCTCTTCGGCGCGCGAGACGCAGACGGCTCCGCGATCTCCCCAGCCAAGTCCGAAGCCCGATCCAGGCAGCCGCACGCAAGATCAGAAGTGCTCGAATCGACCGGGAGCCACTTCCCACGGTTCGCGTCCGAGGTATTCGCAGACTGCCCGGTGTACACAGTGGCCGATGAAGAAGCGTCGGTGTTCCTCGTCGTCGACGTGTAGTCCTTTTGCGCGTTGAATCGGCATCCGGTAGAGCACGATCGTACGGGCGACTCGATCGATCGAGTAGAAGAGCGGCTGCTCGCTCTCTCCCTCGCCGATCGGCACGGTCGCGAAGCCGATGCGCACCCCGTCGAGATCTGAGCCGAGGTCCTGACGCAGCAGTTCGAGCGCTGCGCGGGCGGCAACTTCGAAGCGGGTGACGCGAGCATCGGGGTTCGGCAGTTGCGGACCGGTCAGGGAGGAGCGAATCGGCCTGCGTCCGTGACGCCGCGATCCGGCAGCTGGCGCGACCCGCGGCTGCTTCTCTCTTCCGAACATCCCACCAGTCTACGCGCCGGAGGTCATTCTCTCCCCGCATCGTGCCGAAGGAGTTGCCACCCTTCCGGCGGCGTGAGCGATCTGCTGTGCCGCGCGCACAGGTCGAGCGCCGGCGGCGTCCGAACCGGGCTCAACGGCCCCACGGCCATGATGCGGTCCGTGTAGTCGGCGGTGAGCGTCGAGTCGGCCTCCGTCCCGCAACCGACCCTGGCGCACAGGCGCAGTTCGGAGCGACGGGTGTCGGTGGTCGGACCATCGCTCACGTCGACTCCTGAGTCATCTCGGGAAAACGGTCAGCGACGAGTTGCGTTCGATCGGCGCGAGCACCGGGTATCCTGCGATATTCGGTCCGCTCACCACACGCACACCGGCCGAGATCGGCGCCGTGCTGGTCACCCAGAGCTGTCCCTTGGCCTCGACCGGAACGGCCGCGCCCGCTGGCACCTCGATGGTCTGCTCGGGTTCCACATCCCCCTCGGTCGCGATTCTCACCGAGGCGCCGGTTGCACCGGTATTTACCAGGATCAGGTCTCCTCCGAGCACCACCGAAACTGGCAGCTCGACATCCGCGGGCAGCACCGGAGCGGGCGCGAACCACGCGTAGTCGTGCGCAGGCGGCACGTCCGCGGAGCCGAGGACCCCGCCGACGATCGGGACGTTGGCGTCGATCGTGACCGCGAGCGCGTCCACTGGCCAGCTCGTCACTTCGAAATCGGTGACCACGCCCGCCTCGAACTCGATCGTTCCGAGATTCCGGGAGGTCCCGTCGCTGGTCACTGCGCGGACGATGGCGTTCCCGCGATCCTTCGGGGAGAGGACTCGCACGGTCACCGGGAAGGCGTCGGCATCGGGGGCGGCGCCGTCTGTCGCGTGCTCGTCCGAACTCAGATTCGCCACTCCCGGAACCACGAGCGAGGTGGCGGGCGCAAGCTGCCGCGTGGCGGTGTCGACCGCGAACGAACGAATGTCGATCGTCTGCGAGACGCCGAGGGCCGCGGTCACCGCAGCGCCGGTGCTCTCCACCTGGACTGCGAGACTCTGCTTCGCCGGTGCATAGCCGTTGAGGGAGACGATTCGCTGCGAACCGGCAGGCACCAGCACCCCCGTGGTGCGTGAGGAGTCGATCTTGCCGCTCTCGTCGAACACCGATACCTGCACGGTGGCTGGTACCGCGAAGGGGTTGCCGAGCACGAGCGTGCTCGACTGGCCGAGCAAGGTGCCACCGCCGACCAGCCACTGCTCATGCACCGACTCCGCGCAACTCGAGGCGCTGAGCCCCTGCAGACTCGTTGTGCCGACCTGCTGCAGCTCCGCTGCGGAGAGTCGGTCGCTTGCCGAGCCTTCAACCACGATCGGCGCGCTCCCCTCTGGCTGCTCACGTGTCAGCTCGCGCTGCTCCAGCGGCGTGCCGGTGACGACGAGGCTGCTGGTTCCGCCCGGAACCGATGCGGTCGGACGCGAAGGATCGGCACCGAGCTCGGCGAACGCACCCGTGCACACGAGTGAGAACGTGGCGTTCTGGCTCGTGTCGGCGGTGACCGCCACGACTTCTCGTTCGATCGCCGGAATGGGCAGTATGCCCGACCCGAGCACGGCGGCGGCGCCGACGGACAGGCCGATGATCACTACGCCCGTCGCGGCGCGGGCGCTGCCGCGAAGCATGCGTTTCGACTGTTCGCTCATCGGTCGCCCCCTGCACTCGGGTCACGGTCATCCGGTCGGAGGAACTCCGGAAGTCGGTCCATGGGATTCTTCGATGATTCGGGGCGAGGATCGCCGGGCTCCTGTTCGAGCGAGGCGTTCGGCGCAGGATCCGACTCCGACTCCGCAGTCGGTGTCTCTTCGAGTGTCACGACGGGCTGAGCCACCGGGCGCTCGAACTCTTCGGGCTCCGCTTCCTCGATCGCACCGAGGTCGGTCCCCGCCGACGCGAAGTCCGGGTCGGCGTCCGCGGGATCCTCGACCGCTTCGGCTTCGCTCGTGATGGAATCGGCCGACCCTCGGGGCTCGGTCCCGTCCCTGGATTCGGGCGATCCCTCACCCGCTGCGACCGCGCTCGGCCCCGCGGCAGCCTTCCGTCGCCGGCTCGGCTGCGCGACGACCTCCCCGGTGGGAAGCGCGAGCAGCAGCATGCCGCCGAGAACGATCACCTGTGCCCACCAGAGCGCGCTCACGAACACTCGGTTGCTCATTCCGGCGAACCAGGAGGGCCCGGCGTTCTCGTCGATCTGCGCCAGGGACTCGTGTTCGGAGACGACACGCCACAGAAGCCCGTGCGCCGTCTGACCGGCGTTCTCGAGCGCGGTCTGCTGGTCGAAGGCGGACTGGAGTTGGGAGCGCTCGGTCGATTCGCCCTTGTTTTCGAGCAGCACGAATCCAATGCCCTGTGCTGCCACGACTTCTTCGGTCCGCGCTTCGTCACCGGTGCTGGCGAGCGCACCCACGAGCTCTGCGAGTTGCTCATCGTGATCCGTCACCCCGCTGGGCGTTGCCGCCGTACGAAGTTCGTCGAGACGCACTCCCGCGCCTTCTACGACCTGCGCGCGCACCGCCTGCGGGCCCTCGACGGTCAGCACGAGTGTGCGCAGTGTCGGATCCTGCGTGCCTGCCGCCTGCACGATCGCGGGCATCTGGGCGTCTCCCGGGACGATGTCGGTCTGTGCGGTCGCGAGTTTCACCGCGAGAGGAGCCACCGCGACGAGGGCCATGACCAGTCCCACCGCGACCACCGGCGCAGCAGCCTTGCGCAGGGTCGTCGTGCCGACTGCGGCGAGGCCGAGCACGGCGATCCAGTAGAGCGCCAGTCCGGAGCCGGTCCAGAGCGCGGCCTCCTGGGATCCGATGCTGGTGAGTTCCAGCCGTGAAGCGCCCACGGCTGTGAGCAGGCCGACTCCGCCGAGCACCGCGTGCAGCAGGGTGAAATGCACTCGGCCGGTGATCAGACCGACCGCGGCCAGCAGCACGATGGGGAGCAGCAGGACGCCCACCAGCAGGGTCGCGGGGAAGCCGCTCAGCCCGAAATCGGCGAAGATGCCGCCCCAGCCCTCAAGCCCGAATTCTGGGAACCCGAGCAGCAAGTGCCAGGTGCTTCCCGGCCTGAAGGGAGAGGCGATGCCTGGATCGAGCAGGAGGTCGAGTGGGCTCCCGCCACGGAGCAGCATGAGCAGCTTCGGCGCGAAGAGCGCGAGCGGGACGATGCCGATCGAAAGCACGCGCGCGATTCCGCGCGGCGAACCGATCAGTCCGACGACGAGCAGTACCAGGCCCGCGGGGATCAGCACGGGGGCGCAGGCGAGCGCGATACCCGCGAGCAGCGAGGCGATGCCGGCCCAGCTCCAGGACTCACGAGCGCGGGTCGCGGCAAGCAGCAGCCAGGGCAGCACGACGGCGAGGATCAGGGTGGGCAGGCGGCCTGCGGCGAGCGATCCGAGCAGCACGGGGCTGAGGGCCCAGGCGAGCGCGAGGAGGGCGCGGCCTGCGGAGTACTTCGTGAGTTGAGCGCTCCAGATCCACCCGCCGAGCGCAGCGAGCGGGATGGCGGCCACCAGCATGAGCACGACGCCGTGCGAGGGGTTCCAGAAGGTGAGCGTGCCGAGCAGTGCGAGCACCCAGGTGAAGGGATCCGCGGGGACGCCGTTTTCCGTGCGGGTATTCGCCCACAGCTCCCCGAGTGGGCTGAGCGGTGCCAGCGATCCGCCTGCGAGACTGGTCTGAGTGATCGCCCACCAGGTCAGTCCGATGGCGACCATCACGCTCACGAGCAGCACGGCGAGTCCGCCGGTCGAGATGAAATGTAGATCGTCGCGCAGGCGGCCCTGGGAGACGAGGATCGCCTCGCGGTCGATCATGCGGGCGGTGCGTACCGTCTTGGGATCGACTCGCAACGGCTTGACGGCGCCCCAGCCGGAGCTGTTGGCTTCTCGCACCCGACGCCGAGATGCGCGTATCGCTCCCGGTCGGAAGAAGACGCGCAGCGCTGACGAGAACTCCCCCCACATGTTGCCCGGATGCTCGCGGATGAGGGCCCAGCCCACTCGAGCGATGGCGAGCAGTGGGAGGCCGAGCCACATGAAGAAGGCCGCGAGTGCTGGAGCGTAGGCGATGCGCCGATGCAACTGCGCCGTGCGGGCTTCTCGATGTGCGGTGCGCATGACGCGCCTCGACCGTTCGATGCGGGGGCCGGCCACCCCGAGCTGGGCGAAGCGCACCCTGGAGGTGGGCGAAACGACCACGCGGTAGCCCGAGAGCCGCGCGCGGACGCTGAGGTCGAGGCCGTCGTCGTAGACCGCATACGAGGGATCGAAGCCTTCCAGCTGACGCCAGACGTCGGCGCGCACGAGCATGCCGACGGGCCCGACGCCGAGGACGTCCTGCAGATGATCGTACTGCTGCTGGTCGCGCTCCTGCCTGCGGAGCAGCCAGCGCTCGCCACGGCGGGTCAGGCTCTGCCCGAGTTCGACGATGCGATCGGGATGATCCCAGTTCACGAGCTTGGGTCCCGCGATCGCGACCGAGGGAGCTCGCTGCACCGTCGAGAGGATCTCCGCAAGCGCGCGAGGCTCGGGGGCAGAATCCTCGGTCAGCAGCCAGAACCAGTCCTGGAATGACTCGGGCTTTTCGGCACCCGCCTCGTACGAGACGTCCCCGGGGAGCGTCGTCCGATCGGCCGGGGTCGCTGCGACGCCGTGCTGCACGGCCCCGCCAAAGGAGGTGACCGTCTGGGTCGACACAACGCCGGAGATGCCGGGGTGCGCACGCAGTTGATGCGCAAGGCTCTCCCGCCCGCCGTTGACGACCGCGATCACGCGGTCGGGCTGCCGGGTTTGCTCGGCAATGCCCGCAAGGGTCTGGTCAAGCCACTCGCCGCCGTGCCTGGCGACGAGAATGGCGGTCACTCTAGTGCGCATAACATCGCCAGCCTAGGCGGACGGGCGCGCACTCTTCCCGCGGCGTGCCGCGGAGTGCGAAATCTTCCCGGGAAGCGGTCAGGATCGAGGGTCTCAGCCGGCTTCTCGACGAAGCTTCCGGCGCTCCCGCTCGCTGAGCCCGCCCCAGATGCCGAAGCGCTCGTCGTTCGCCAGCGCATAGTCGAGGCATTCGCTGCGCACTTCGCAGCCCTCGCAAATGCGCTTGGCCTCTCGGGTGCTACCGCCCTTTTCTGGGAAGAATGCCTCGGGGTCCGTCTGCGCGCACAGCGCATCGGTCTGCCAGGCGAGTGCTTCTTCGTCGTCGTTCTTGCGAACCCCAGGCACGCCGAGAAAAACGGGGTCGACGTACCAGTTACCGGGAACCTGCGAGCCGTTGGAGTGTGGCGACATCGTCACGTTACTCCTCTCGGGTTGGATCGGACACTGGTCACCCTCAATTACACTGGTGTAGTTCGTCTAAGTCAAGCCGAAGATCATAAAGCCTCAACTACGGCTTGAGGGTTAAGACACGCCAGACCAGCGCTCTCCGACTGTCGCAAAAAAGACGTCGGCGATGCCGGTCAACTCGATGTCTTCCCCCGCGGAAACATAGAGCGATTGCCCCCGGCCGGCACTCGCGAGCTCCGAGATTTCACCGCCGATGCGCTCCACGCGTACCCGCCCGGCCACCACGACGAGCACCATCGGATACCGGACCGGCACGATCACACGATCGGCGGCGGCCTCGCAGTCGCCCTCGGCACGCTCCTCGCGCCCCGGCCGCTCCTCGAAGTCACCAGAAAGGTCATGGGCCGCAGGCGACTCCGGGTCACCGAGACGGGCGCGCAGCAGCATAAACTCCGGCACCTCAGGGGCCCAGGCCACCAGACCGGGAGCAAGCGCTCGCGCCGCGAACCTCGGGGTGTCGAGCGTTGACGTGTCGACGACCCGCAGCACCTCATCGGCATCGACGTGCTTCTCCGTGAACCCCGCCCGCAGTACGTTGTCGGACGCCGCCATCACCTCGACGGCAATCCCGCCGAGATAGGCGTGCAGCTGCCGTGCAGAGAGATAGATCGCCTCCCCCGGCTGCAGCACCACCAGGTGCAGCAGCAACGAGATCAGCACCCCTGGATCCCCCGGATGCGTCTCCGTCAGCTCCACCAACGAGCGCACTCGATCCGCCGAGATCCCCGAATCGATCGCACCGGAACGATGAAGCGCGCCTGCGATCGCCCGAACCCCGGCAACGACGGAATCCTCGCCCCCCAACGCCCAACTGAGGAACGCGGCGCGCGCGGCCCCCGCGTCCGCCTCCGCGTCCGCGGAGCACCGCCCCGCTGCGTCCAGCAGCGCGTCGCGTCCAGCCCCCTCGGGCGCGGCGTCGGCGAGCGCGAGCAGATCAGCGCGCGCCAGCTCGAGCGGACGGAAGCCGCACAGCGCCGACACCTCGCTCAGGGCGACGAGCAGTTCGGGTTTGTGATTGTCGTCGCCGTAGCTGCGCTCTCTCGCGGACAGCGGGATCCCCGCCGCCTCCTCGCGTGCGAACCCCTCCTCCGCCTGGCGCTTGTCGGGATGCACCTGCAACGACAGCGGAGCCCCGATGCCCAGCACCTTGAGGAGGAACGGCAGGTGCTTCCCGTCGACCCCGTATCGCTCCGGATCACTCTCGATCAGATCGATGAGTGTCTGCGGTGCCGGACGCGCCTTCGCGATCGAGGCGGGAGCACCGGGATGATCGCCGAGCCACAGCTCGGCCTGCGGTTCGCCCGTCGGTGCGACACCCAGCAGCTCGGGCAGGGCGTCGCGAGAACCCCACGCGTAGGCGCGCGGTGTGTTCTCGATGAAGATCAACATATTCGATGCTCCGTATCCACCCGCTACCATACCGACTATGACCGAGAGTAAAACGAGACTGGGCGTGAGCGCCTTCGCGATCGTCGTGTTCGTCTTTACATTCGGCAGCAACGGAGTGCGCTACCTCGTCGGTCTTCCCGCCTTCTTCGTGCTTGCCGGCGTCCTGACGGTCGTGAGCGTCGTGCTCTTCATCCGGCTGAAACCGGCGCGCTTTCGCTGGTATCGATTGCCCTCGCCGATCTACTGGTTCCTCACGCTCGCAGCGCTCTCCATCCTGTGGAGCGCCTACCGCCTCGAGTCGATCGCCGGCGTGGCCGCCCTGCTCGCCACCACCACGGTCGCCATCGTCCTCGCGTTCGTCCTGAGCTGGCACGAACTGCTGCGCACGCTGGCCTCGTCGATGCGCTGGCTGCTCGCGATCTCCTACCTGTTCGAGCTCTGGGTGTCGATCTTCGTGCGCGAGCCCGTGATGTCGTGGTGGGTCGAACAGCCGGAGGGGAAAACGCTCAAGATCCTGTTCTGGAGCCGCGACCTCCTGTTCTCCGGCGGCCCGATCCAGGGCATCGTCGCGAATTCGGTACTGCTGGGATTCATCGCCCTCATCGCCCTCATCGTGTTCGGCATTCAGCTCCGGGCCGGTCTCGTGCGGCCCGTCTTCGGCTGGTGCTGGGTGATCGTGGCGCTGCTGACGCTCGTGCTCACTCGCAGCGCGACGATCTGGGTCGCACTGCTGGCGGTCCTCGTGGTGCTCGCGTTCGCGATCTGGGGCCGACGCCTCGGGCAGGAGAAGCGCATGCCGGTCTACTGGACCGCCGGCGCGCTCCTCGCCGCCGCGCTTGCCGCCGTCCTCTTCGCACGCGATTTCGTCTTCGGCCTGCTGGGCAAGAGCGGCGACCTGACCGGGCGCGGCGAAACCTGGCAGAAGGTCTGGGAGCTGGTCGAGCAGCATCCCTGGTTCGGCTGGGGCTGGGTGAGCTACTGGCCTACCTGGGTCGAGCCGTTCAAGGGCCTCGACACCAAGGCCGGCATCGCCGTCATGAGCGCACACAACGCCTGGCTCGACGTGTGGCTGCAACTCGGCATCGTCGGCGTCCTGCTGTTCGCGCCCATCGTGATCCTGACGCTGCAACGCGTCTGGTTCCGCGCGGTGGATCAGCCCCGCCGCGGTCCCGGCCCGGCTCAGCCGTTCGCCACCAGCGCGCTCTGGCCGCTGCTCGTGCTGACCGCGCTCCTCGTGCAGTCGATCACTGAGAGTCGCCTGCTGATCGAGAGCGGCTGGTTGATGCTGATCATTCTCGCGACGAAGACCCGCTTCGACTTCGAGCTCCCGGCGCAAGACACGGAACCGACGAAGCGTCCCTGGCGAGAAGTGCCGATCCCCCGCGATACGCGCGGCAGGGCGCCTCGCATGTCGCGGAGAGCCTAGAGTCGGCGCTCGGAGGCGAGGATCATGCCTCCAGCCAGTGCCGCACCCGCTCCGCCACGGCTTCCCCTTCGGCGATCATGGCCTCGTGCCCTGGGCCGCCGAGTACCGTGAGTGCGCCGTCAGGCAGCGTGAGCGCCACTTCGTAGCACCACTCCGGAGGGGTGACGCGATCCTTGCTGCCGCACAGCACCAGCGCGGGCTGCTGCACGAGCGGCAGGCACTCCTCGATGCGATGCTCCAGCATCGGGCCGAGCTTCTTCACGAACCACCGGGGTCCGGCCTTGCAGTACTCGTACACGCCGGTCGCGAGCGCGATCGGAGGTTTGCCTGCGAACAGGTCCTGCAGCATCCGCTTCGTCTGCTGCTTCAGCGTGCGCTCCGCAGCATTGACCGAGGGGGCGAAGAGCACCACGCGGTCGACCAGGTCTGGGTGGGCTGCTGCGAGTTCGGCGACCACCTGGCCCCCCATCGAATGGCCCACCGCGATCAGGGGGCCGAGTGCGCGTGCGACCATCGCCTCCGCGAGCAGTTCGGCAGTGTCGGGGATGCTGAGTGCGACCTCGGGCTCGGGTGAGTCCCCGAACCCGGGGAGGTCGACGGCGAGGATGTCGGCGTACGGCAGCATCGCCTCGATGAAGCGCCCGAAGGTGACGTACCCCATTCCGATCCCGTGCACGAGCAGGAAGCGAGGAGCGCCGGGCCGCGCCCATCGATAGCAGCGCAGCTCATGATCTCCTCGGGTGAACGCCCAGCGCTCGGGGTCGGGCAAACCGCGCATGCCGCGCCTGGAAGACACTGACTTCTTCACCACGAAGAAGAGTCTAGGCCGATTCTGGAGTTCACCTGCTGCGCGACCCTCTCGGAGGCCCGTTTTCAGGTCGTGCAGATAGGCTGGGTCGAGTGATTCTCTCTTCGGCACGTCTTGCGCGCTTGCGGAGCTATGCCCGCATCGAACGAACCGCCGTCCTGGAGCAGCGGGGCAGGGAGGGCGAGGATCCGCTCACGACGCTCTCGGAGATCCCGAGTGTCGACGAGTTCGTAGTGCATGAATTGCGCAACGAACTCCTCGAGGAACGAGGGCTGCTCGCGGAGTTTGCGCTCGCCAGGCTCGCGGGCATGGGGGCTGACGCGGACGCAGAAACGCATCGCCGTAACGCCGACCACGCGGAGTTCGAACTCCTCAGAGAGATCGCCGCAGGGTGCCCCGAGCTCACGCCCGCAGTGTGGAGAGTCGCCGACCGCCTCGATCTCGCTGCATAGCGAGCCTCATTGCCCGGACCGGGGCACCGGATGGAGGCGCTGGACCGCACCTCTCGTCAGCGACTCACGAGCTCCGGCGAGCGCTCGGCCAGGGGGACGCCGGGCCGCTCCCCTCTCGGGTAGAGCCAATACCAGAGCGCAAGCAGCATCAACGCGAATGCCGCGCTCCCGGCGAGCCAGACCATCATGGGCGAGACCGGGACATTCCACCACCACTCGATATTCGCGTTGAGGTTGAAGCCCGCGTCACCCAGGCCACTGATGTAGCGGCGCATGTTGTTGTGCAGGGCGAGCGAATTCGATACCGTCACAGCAGCGAAGACGACACCCGATTGCACTCGCGTCATGCCGAGGTGATCGCGCGCGAAACCGAAGAGCGCAACCCCCACGAAGATGAGCAGGAGCGGCAGCAGATAGCGGGGCTGGACCTCTGCCCCGACTCGCATACCGCGGCCGTACAGCACGTAGAGCGGAATCACCGTGAGCGCTGCGAGCCCCATCAGCAGCAGCACGCCCTTTCTGCGACTCTGCAGACGGAGACCCCAGAAGATCATGGCGAAGAGCACGCCGATCATGAGCACCCACACCGCGGTCGGCAGCGGAGTGTCCAACCAGCCGAGGCCCCAGGTTCCCGTTCCGCCGGTCCAGAGCCATGGCAGATCCACGAGGTTCGCGAGCAGGTTGGCGAGCGCGGAAGGCGCCACCGCCGCCGCATCGGACGCGGTCGGAGCGGCGGCCTCCGCCTCGGCCACGCCCTGCATCACCCCCACGCTCGCAGCTCCCGTCGCCTGGTCGGCAGAAAGGAAGAAGAACGCTCCGATCACGATGATGCCGAACGGCAGCACTGCGAGCTTCAGCCACTCCTTCGTCCTGCTGAACGTCAGTACCATTGCGATCAACGCCGCGAAGGCGACGTATACCGCCGAGTCCCCCCTGGCCCCGGCTCCCATGACGGCGAGCACCACGGCGATCGCACCGAGCGAGATCCGCCGCACCCGGGACTGCGCGGTGAAATATCCGTACCCCGCGACCCAGACCAGCAATCCGGCGAGAATCGCCCAGCTGCTCGGATTCACGCTCGGAATGATGAACACGCCGAGCGGAACCAGGGCGACGACGGAGGTCCAGATGATCGGCCCCCGCTGTCCCGGCCGCAGCAGCGAGATCACTGCGGCGCTCGCCCCGACGAAGAGCAGCGCATTGAACAATCTCATGAGCACGGTCGAGAGCGCGACGTCCGAGCTCGAGAACACCCCCATGACGGAATAGAACACCGGAGGATAGTGCCCGGCGAAGTTGCCCCGCTCGGTGCTGACCGTACGCGCATCATCGAGCGGACACTGCGCACTCTGCGTCTCGTCCTGCGCATAGCATTTCGAGGACTTGATCAAACGCTCCGAAACGATCCGCTCGTGCGGGGAGGCGGACTCGGCGCAGAGCCCCTCCCGCTCACCCCACGAACACCAGATGCTGGCGAGATGATAGTCATCGTCGGGAGCCGCGCCCACTGGCGATGCGACCGCCCAGGACCCGAGACTCGCGAAGGCGAGAATCGAGATCAGTATCGCTAGCACCAGGCGTCGAACCTGGAAGCGGGGCTCGGTCCCGCGCTCCGCACTGCTCATGGGCGTGTTCTGCGTATTCTCATTCATCACTATGTAATCTATCCTCGCCCGAGCACGCGTTTGATGAGCTCGCGAACCGGCTCGGTACGCCGCCAGAAGGTCGTGTGACGCAGCAGGCTGACCGAGCGTCTCGCCTGCGCTCGAGCAGGCATCGCACGATGCTCGCGATCGGCGGCTCGTCGTGGGGCGTCGCAGAAGTCGATCAGCGGCCGGAGCGTGCGATCCCAGGTGAATGTCTCTCCGAATTCGAGCACCCGCGCGCTCGTCTCCTCGCGGTTCGCGGAATAGAGGGTCTCCTCGATCGCGGCGGCGAGCGCACCGACGTCCTCCGAAGGGACGACTGCGCCGAGCCGGTGCTCGCGGATCAGGCCGGCGAAGGTGTCGCCGTCGGTCGCGACGATCGGCAATCCTGCCCAAAGGTAGTCAAGGATCCTCGTGCGAAAACTGAACGCGGTCTCGACGTGATCGAGGTGAGTGCTGACGCCCAGATCGGCATCGAGCAGATAGTTCACGCGATCCTCGTAGTCGACCCATTCCGTGTTGAAGAAGACGTGACGATTCGTGAGTTCCAAGTCGTCGGCGAGCTGCATCGCCTCTGCTGCAACGCGCATCGCCGGTACTTCTGGGTTCGGGTGCTTGACCCCGAGGAAGTAGAGGCGGAGCTGCGGGCGACGTTCGACGAGTTGCGCGACCGCGCGAATGAGCGTGAGCGGATCGAACCAGTTGTAGATGCCCCCGCCCCAGAGCACGACCTGATCCTCGGCCGCGATACCGGGAACCGTCCCCTTGATCGCGTGCCGCGTCTGAGTCGCAGGAGCGGCGGCGATGCCGAACGGTGCGATATCGATCAGCGAGCGAAGGCTCGGGTCGGCATCGTAGTTGCGCGTGTTCACTCGGCCGAGAGCCGCCATCTGGCCAAGCCAGAAATCGCGCTGCTTCTCCGATGCGCACAGCAGATAGTCGGCCATCTCCAGCTGCACATTGAGCACCTCGGTGATGTAGCCGCCCTGCTTCACCCGGAAACGCGGCGAAGCATCCTTCCCCTGCTCGAGGAATTCCAGGTGCATCGGGTCGTAGATATCTGCGACGATGATGGTGTCCGTCGCACGGATCCACGGAAAGGCGGACAGGGTGTACCCCTGGAACACGAGTACGTCGGCCCATTCGACCTGGCGGCGCAGCTCGGCCTCGTTCGCCGCGAGCACCGGGAACGCATCATGTTGCAGAGTCGATCCCTGGGTCGATGCCAGACGCACATCGCAGCCCCCGTGCAGCGCCTTTGCCATTTCCCACGCTCGGATCGCTGGACCGGCCATCTTCGCACCGAGCACATCGCCGGTGACCACGAGCACCCGGGTTCGTTCGCCGTCCGGTTTCGACTTCATGAGGTCAACCCTGCCAGTCGGGCCTGAATCGCAAAGTCGGGCACCTGCGCCACCACTTCGTCGAACGTGCCGATGCCCTTGATCCGCCCCTCGCCGAGGTAGCAGATCTGGTCGTACTCGCGAATGGTGGCGAGCCGGTGAGCGACGGTGATGAACGTGACCTCGCCTTGGAGCTCGTGCATCGACTGCGTCACGCGGTTCTCCGTCGCGGTGTCGAGCGAGCTCGTGGCCTCGTCCATGACCATCACCAGGGGGTCCGTGTAGAGCGCTCGCGCAATGCCGAGCCGCTGCTGCTGCCCACCGGAAATCGAATCGCCTCGCTCTCCGATCTTCGCCAGCAACCCGCCCTCGCGATCCCCGAGCTCCTCCAGATGCGCTCGTTTCAGCGCGCGCTGCACACGGGCCAGGTCGTAGTTCTGCTCCCAGGTGAGCGCGACGTTCTGCGCGATGCTGCCGTCGAAGAGCGCGACTCGTTGCGGCACGTAGCCGACGCGTTTGCGCCACTGGCCCATGACCTCGGGGAGCGGTGCGTCATCGATGCACATCTCGCCGCCGGTCGGCACGCTGAGCCCGAGCAACAGGTCGATCAGGGTCGACTTCCCCGCCCCCGAGGGTCCCACGATCGCGAGACTCGAGCCGACCGGGATCGAGATCGAGATGTCCTCGAGCACGTTGCGATCACTGTCCGGGTAGCGGAACTGCACGTCGCGAAGCTGGAGGCGCTGTGGCTTCTCGGGGAGGGGGCGCAGATCGACGAGGTCGTCACCGCTCGCCTGCGCGGACGGCGCGCGCCGGAGCTCGCGGATCACGTCTTTAGCGTAGACCTCGTTGGACGATGCGGACGAGAGGCAGGACTGGATCGCGTTGAGCGCGGGAACCACACGGAATCCGGTCACCGCGAACAGTCCGATCGCCACGGTTGCACCGCCGAGGCCCGTCATCAGATAGGCCACGCCGCCGACCAGGAGTACACCGCCGATCAGCGCGGTCTCGAATGCGTACTTCGGAACCTGGCTCAAGTAGGCCATATCGGCGCGCGCATCGGTCGCGACGGCCCGATCCTTGGAGACCACTCGTCCGATCTCGCCGAGTTTGCCCCGCAGAGTGACCTCTTTCAGCGCCTCGACCATCTCGGTCATGATCGTCGTGATGCGGTACACGATGTTCCGGTTGGTTTCACCTGCCCGTTTGGCGGCCCGACTCACAAACCTGTTCATGATGAGCGCGATCGCGAGGAGATAGACCAGCGCGATGAGTGCGGTCACCGGCTGCGCGACGACCAGCACGAGAATCGTTGCGAGAAATGTCATCGCATTTCCCGGAATCATCGAAAGCTGCAGCAGGAAGCCGAGGTTGGTGTTCTGCATCGCGGTATCGACGATACGAGTGACTTCGGCGGTGCTCAGCAGCGAGCGCCGTTCCCAACTCGAATGAATATACGTGCTGAAGAGGCGGTCGCCGGCGTCGAGTTCGTAGTGCGCGAAGCGGCGCGTGGCGCGGCGATGCAGCACCAAGGCGAACACGCCCTTCAATACGAAGAGACCGCAGATCAGAATGACGAGTATCGGCGTCGCCGACTCGGGGAGTTCTCCGATGACCGGCAGGCTCATGCCCGTCCCTGTGGCGAGCGGGGCCGTGACGACGACGATCAGGGCAAGGGCGAGCGAATCGAGCACCGCCAGAAGTCCGGTGAGAATCGAGTACCCGAGGTAAAAGCGCTTCGCCCCTCTGGGGAGCACTCTGAACAGCTCATTCAGCGTGTTCCACAGGCTTTTCACCGGGCGTACCTCCGTCAAGTAGTAGCGTCCATGAGCTTACC
>JBEBSS010000011.1:0-71327 GCA_040394175.1 Leucobacter soli
TCCTACGAGCGCGGGCCACGCTCTCCCGGTGAGACGGCGATCATCTCCGTGACAGCTGTCGCGCTGACGATCCGTGCATTCCTCAGCGAACTCCCTGCACCGGCTCGGCAACCCGCGGTTTTTGCGGAGTCACAGCTGGGACCGCCGGTCCGGTCGGTCGCGCCATTCGCGATCCCAGGGCACTCTGGCCCACCGCGCCTCCCTCAAACTGCAGCGCTACCGAGCGCGAACCGGACGCTCGCAACAGCGAGCTGTATCCGAGGTGAAAGCGCATCTCGTCGCCCACGGTCAGCGGCGCGGCACCGACATCGAGCACGACATGGTCGCTACTCATCCCCAGCACGCGGTACCCATCGACCGCCTCGATGCTCCCCATGTCAGCGTCCTGCCTCCCGATCGCTACGATGGCCCGGCGCAGCATTCCAGCGCCGGTGGTGATCAGGGCAGGTCCAAAGGCAGTTGCGCCAAGCCGTTGGCCCCAGGGCTGCGCCGCCTTCTCCTGTATCTCGATGACCTCGCCGACCAGCGACAGGGTCTGCGTGCTGAGCCCGGTCAACCGCTCTCCGCCAATCGGATCGGTGCCGAGCAGGATGGCCTCTCCCAAACGCAGTTCGTTCACCCGCCCCACGTCCGATGCCCGCGCTACCCACCCCAGATTTGCCGAGTTGCCCCCCGAGATCGTGCGCAGGGGAACGCGCAGCGTGCGTTCGACCCGTTCGGCGAGTTCCGACAGTTCAGCCATGTTGCGATGATCGGGTATCACCCCGTTCAGGCACGCCAGGTTTGCTCCGATGCCCTCGAGTTCCAAGCCAGACAGAGCGAGGACCGCGCGGGCAGCATCGACGAGTTCGTCAGCGGGAATGCCGTCCCTCAGATCGCCCAGTTCCACGAGCAGCACCACGCGATGCTTCCTCCCCAGTGCCTGTGCCGCAGCAGACAGCGCCTCCAGCACCCCGAGCTCCGTGTTGAAGCTCACGTCGGCGAGTTCAACGACCTGTCGGGCCTGGCTCAACATCGGCGTCCGAATCAGTGAGACGGGCGACCTCAGCGCTGATTTCCGCAGCCCGCGGATGTTGTCGATCCGCGATTCCGCGATGCAGTGCGCCCCACCCCGGATCATCGCTCTGGCAACCTCCGGCGACCCCCCGACGCCTTTCGTCACCCCCGCGATTCGAATGCCACGCGGGGTGAGGAGGTGTGTGAGTGCTCGAGTGTTCGCCTCGATCGTGTCGAGGTTGATCTCGAGCCGCGGACTGGTCATCCCGCACGCGGCGTCTGATAGCTTTTCAGATTCGGGAACGCGCGGAGGACGATCTCGGCAAGCTGCTCCGCCGGTCGCGTAAGCGGGTCCGTTGCGGGCAGACCGAGGTCACGCTCATAGCGGGAGATCGCCGTCGAGACTTCACGGTCGCTCATCCCCTCATGGTTGATCGTGATGCCTATCACCCGAGTGGGGGCGAACGCCTCGATGAGCGCAATCTCGCTCTCAACGGTGGGAACTGCGCACATCTGGAAATCGTCACGGACTTTCCGATGGGGAGCATGCTGCACGATCACCGCATCGGGGACGCTTCCGCGCAGGATCGTGGTCGAGCTCAAATATGCGGGGTGACTGAGCGCACCCTGCCCCTCGACGATGATCACATCCGGCCGTTCCGCGTGAAAAGCGGCGACGATCTGCGCTTCGACCTCTCCAGAGCAGAACTGGGGCAGGATCGCGTCAAGCGCGACACCGTACTTCGTGCCCTGCATCAGCGCCGTCTGACCAGTGCCGACGAGTACCGCGCGAATGCCTCGCGCCTGCAGCGCCTGCACCAGCAACGTCGCGGTGGTTCGCTTCCCGATCGAGCCGTCCGTGCCGAGAACCGCGATCCTCGGGCAGTTCACCTCGGAGATGCTGCCTGAGAACATGTGCAGTTCATGCGTCGGCTTTGGCCGTCGAATGTCCGTGATCGTGACATTCGCGAGCCGGCTCGCCTCCACGAACTCTGGATCGTCATTCAAGAATTCGTGGAGCCCATTCACCAAGTGCATCCCCGAGGAGATGCCGTCCAGGAACGCAGCCCGTTCATCGGGGGAGAGCATCCCGCTGGCGGGAGCGAGACCGCAGATCATATGGTCGATGTGTTCGCCTGCCCCGATGATCGCCTCCGCCAACGAGGCGTAGACGGGCAGGCCATTCGCCCGTCCGTCCAGCGCTTCACCGGCATCCTCCCCGGCATGAGCGCTGTCGATCACGCCCACGAGGTCGTACCGCTCCGAGGACCGGACAAGCCCGTTCGCTGTTTTCCCGTCCGACTTGCCGAGCTGACCTTCGCAGTACAGCACTGCAGAGAGTCCTGGTCGAGGCGCGCGCCGCAGGGATGGAATCCCTGAAACGTCTCGAAGGGTCGCGGACGGGAGATTCTTGACAGGCTGCATGAGCATTCCTCTGAATAGATCAGAGGAAGCGCCAGGATAGCGAAGTTGCCCTAGAAAACCCGCGGTTCCCTCTGAGGCTGGCGTACACCAGCAACGTAAAAGTAACACGGGTGCCTGTGTGCGCTCGGAGGAACCGGGGATTGCCCTGTTCCCTCGCTGCTGGGCCGGTGGTCCTGATAACCAGAGGGGATGAGGTGCCGGTGAAGCGTGAACCGGAAACCGAGCAGCCGAACGGAACCGATCCGAGAGCCGATATGGCGCGCGAGGTCGGCCGGCGACCCTCGCGGCACGTCACCGTGTCGACAGGGCGCTGCGGGGCATGCAAGCGCACCGAGCACCACCAAGAGTGAACTCGCTATGGAGTCGTTGTGGGTTGACAGGTGGCACAGTCAAACGCAAGAAGGCTCACTGTGCACCCTCCCCAACCCCAGGTGCAGGTGAGAGAATTCGGGTTTCGCGCGAGGAATTGCTGGGTGTTGCGCGTGAGGCTGTGTCATGCGTGTGACACGTTCGATACTCCTTTCCGGATATCACCGAGCCCCTGGCTCCGGGAGCGCCAGAGGCTCAACCTTTTAGCTGAAGAGCGTCTCCTCGGGGAGACGGAACAGATCGTCCTATTGAGCAGCGTGTACGCGTCGATCTTCATGAAGATGTCGCCACTCAGCTTCCGGCGCACTCGCATCTCGTTCTTGTCGATGCGCCGTGCGATCCACGCGTAGGTGAGGTCGCGTTCGTTGCGCTTGTCTGGGAGTTCGCGAGATGCTTGCTCTTTCGTGCAGGGCAGGGCACGGCACGGAGCTATCGCGACAAATGTGCGCAATGCAAACACTCAGTGCAAGTGTGAGGCCGATCGATATCTCTGACGTGAACGGCTCTCAAATCTGTGGACATGAGTATCGCTTGGGTTGCAGAAAGACCGTCTGGGGTTGCTGGTGAGCGCATTGCTGCTCTCGCGTTCAGGCATCGCTACACGGTCTCCAGCCTTGCCGCAGCGATCGGCACAGGCCGAGCTCCGATCAGCACGAAGGTGCATGGTCGCGCGCTGGTACAACGACGAGCTCATCGCAATTGCAGCCGTCCTGAACATAACGGGGGGATACCTGCTCGGCGAGACCGACGATGACAGGCGGCCAGCGCACATGCGCAAATACGGAGAGGCCCCCACCGCATCAGCGATGGAGACCTCTCGTGTTCGATCTGCAGCTGGCGCTGACTGGCAGTCAGTGCCCCCGGAGGGATTCGAACCCCCGACCTACGGTACCGGAAACCGGCGCTCTATCCCCTGAGCTACGGAGGCGAGCAGTTGAACACGGATTAGCCTAGCGCACTTCGCGCGACCGAATTGGCACCGGGGCCGGGTGGCGGCTGGGTCAGGCGATCTGGCCGGTGGCGAGGGACGCGTATCCGAGGATCAGGTCGAGAGCGCGTTTCGATGAGATCGTGGGATGGTGTCCGACGAGTCGGTAGCCGTACGCGTCTTCGAGTGATACCAGGTTGCGCGCGATCTCCTCGCTCGGTCGCTGGAGCGTGAAGACTCCCGAGTTCGCGCCTGCTTGCAGCACGGAGCGATACATGCTCACCTCGCGGTCGAAGAGCGTGGAGAGGAGCGCCGCGATGATCGGGAATCGCGCGCTCGCGCCGCCCATCTCGCAGAGCAGTCGCACCTCGGGGTCCTCCGGGGTTGCCGGGAGGCCCATGGAGATCATGAGTTTGAGCTGCTCATCGGCCGGTCCGTCGAATTCGCCCAGCGCCTGGACTCTGGCGTTGTAGAAGCGATCCATCGCCTGTCGGACTGCATCGAGCAGCAGTCCGGACACATCGGGGTAGTAGTAGGTGACGGTCTGCGGTGCGACGTTCGCTTCTTCTGCGATTCGGTTCAGGATCGCGCCGTCCGGACCATGCTTGATGATCGCTCGCTGTGCGGCAGCGATCAGCGATGCCCGACGTTTGTCTTGCCGTTTCGGCCGTGCCATGCCATCCCACTCGTGCTGATCGATCCCGGGTGGGATCGGTTTATTTTGATACGTAGACCTTGCGCAGTGTTTCGTGTACGTGCCACAGGGTCTGCTGCCCGGTGTAGAGCCGAACCACGGACCCCGGCCCGATTTCTACAGTATCGCCCGACTGGGTGAAGGTCAGGGTGGCCGCACCCGAAAGCACGACGAAGAGTTCGTCTTCGTCATCGAATCGTGCGATTCCGGGGCGCATTTCCCAGATGCCGGTTGCGGCGCCTGCGACTGGTTCGAATTCGAGGATGCCTGCGGACGCGGCTGGATGCCCTTCGACGGGTGGTTCGTCTGCATAGCTCAGCTGGGCGTCTTCGACCTGGGTGATGAGGTGATTCATGGCACCACTGTATAACGATTCGGGGCTTCAGGATCGAATTCAAATAATTCTTCTAGCTTTTATTCGATAAATGCCGAGATGTGCGCTATTAATAGATTTTGAGCGGTAGCAACATTGTTTAGCGTTCATTACATGAATCATTGTTCGACAGGGCTGTCGGGCAGATCCCGTCCAAAGGAGGAGCGGATGCGCCGTTCAGGAATAGTACGACTCTCAGCGGCGACTGCGGTCGCAGCGCTTGCCCTCACGGCATGCAGCTCCGGGGGCTCAGACGAGCTCGACCCCAATGCCGACATCAGCGAGCAGACGCTCACGATCTCGACCTGGCCCGAGTACTACTCACCGACACTCGCGAAGGACTTCGAAGCCGCGACGGGTGTGAAGCTCAACATCGTCCATCACGCCACGAACGAAGAGGGCTTCGCAAAGGTCACTTCTTCTGCGGACTCCGGGATCGACATCGTCTTTCTCGCAGGCAACTTCATCAGTGTGCTCGTCGAAGAGGATCTCGCAGCAGAGATCGATCAGAGCGCAGTGCCGAACCTCGAGAACCTGTACCCCGAGGTCCGGGAGTTCGCGTTCGACCCCGACCTGAAGCACAACGTGCCATACGCGTGGGGAACGACCGGCCTCTGCTATCGCGAGGATCTCGTCTCGGAGACGCCCGACTCCTGGGCAGACCTGCTCGAGCCGGCACCCGAGGCAGTCGGCAAGACGACGCTCATGGACGACATGCGCTGGACCTTCATTCCCGCGCAGCGCTTCCTCGGCTACTCGATCAACACCACCGACGAGTCTGAGCTCGACGAGGTGGGCACGATGCTGAAGTCTGCTGCGAAGCAGTCGCTGGCGTTCGACAACACGACCTACGGCGAGAAACTGATTGCCGGCGAAGCGGTGCTCTCGCACGGTCATGACGGCTGGTGCAACATGGCAGCCTCGGAAGACCCGCGGGTCAGCTTCGCGATGCCGAAGGAAGGCTCGGATCTCTGGGTCGACGGCATGGTGCTCCTGAAATCGTCGAAGAACCGCGAGGCCGCGCACGCATTCATGAACTACATTCTCGAGACCGAGAACCAGACCTGGCTCGTCGAGAACCTGCTCTACAACGTGCCGAACCGTGCAGCGATGGAATCGCTCCCCGACGAGCTGTTCGAGAAGTATCCGGCGCTGATCCGCGATGGCGCCTCGCTCGCGAAGATGGAGCAGATCGAAGACGTGGGAGATGCGATCGACATCTACAACCGCATCAACACTGAGATCCGGGCTGGCTAGTGAGCAAGTCCACACGCTCCTATCGCCCGCGCCCTGCGCGGGCGATAGGAGCAACCCTCACGCTCGGGCTGCCCGGACTCTTCCTGCTGCTCTTCGTCGCCGTACCGCTCGGCATCGTGCTCGTCAGCGCATTCTTCAAACGCGGGCGCATCGGAGGCTTCAAGCCCGAGTTCACGCTCGGCAACTTCGCGGAACTCGCTCGTCCCGTCTATGCGCAGGTGCTCGGCTCCTCGCTTCTCATGTCGGTGACCGTGACCCTGATCTGCATGGTGATCGCCTATGCCGCAGTCTGGGCGATGCGGACCCTCACCCCTCGCGGGCGCATCGTCGCCCTGGTCGCCGTCCTGATCCCGTTCTGGACGAGCTTCCTCATCCGCGCCTACGCCTGGATGCTGCTGCTCGGCGACGCGGGAACGATCAACGGAGCGCTGCAGATGTTCGGGGTCATCGAGACCCCGCTGCGCATGCTCTACTCGCCCGAAGCGGTGATCCTCGTCCTGGTCTATCTCTACCTGCCGCTGATGATCTTGCCACTCGCCGCTTCGGCGGAGGGACTCGACCACTCGCTCGGCGATGCAGCCCGGAACCTCGGGGCGAGCCCCTGGCGGAGCTTCCGCACCGTTGACCTGCCGCTCACCCTGCCCGGGGCGCTGACGGGCGCCGTGCTGGTGTTCGTGCCGTCGATGTCGAACTTCGTGGTGCCCGACCTGATCGGCGGCGGACGCGTCCTGCTCATCGGCAACGTGATTCAGGACCAATTCCTCGTTGCGAGAAACTGGCCGCTCGGCTCGGTCCTCGCCCTCGTGCTCCTCCTGCTCCTGGTGCTCTTGCTGATGGCGCAGTCGATGGTCATCAAGCGAATCCAGGGAGGCGGCAAATGAGCGCGGTTTCGGCTGGCAGAGTGCGCGGCAGGATTCTTTCGAGGATCGCGCTCGCACTGCTCTACGTGTTCCTCTATGTGCCGATCATCGTGGTGATCGCGATGAGCTTCAACTCTGGGCGGAGCGTGCTGCGCTGGGAAGGCTTCAGCCTCGACTGGTACGTCAAGGCGTTCAGCCCGGGGCCGCTCATGAGCGGACTGCAGGTGACCCTGATCGTCGCGTTCGCCTCCACCGCGATCGCGGTGGTGCTCGGCACGATGCTCGCGATCGGTGTCTACCGCTACACCCGAGGTCCGCTCGCGCGATCGCTCGCGACGCTCCCGGCGTTCATTCCCGACATCCTTCTCGGCATCGGCATCCTCAGCATGTTCGGCGTCGTCAAATTCGCAATCGGCATGCATTCGGTGATCCTGGCGCACGCTTCCTTCGAGATCGCGATCGTGGCGGCTGTGCTGCTCGCGCGGCTCGGCAGCATGGATCGGAGCCTCGAAGAGGCCTCGACCAACCTCGGAGCAAGTGGTGCCATGACTTTTCTGCGCGTCGTGCTTCCGCAGCTCGCCCCGGCGATCGTCGCAGGTGCCGCGCTCGGATTCACCCTCTCGCTCGACGAGTTCTTGATGGCGTTCTTCACGACCTCGACGAACTCGCAGACTCTCCCCATTCAGATCTACTCGATGGTGCGCTTCGGCGTCACGCCGGAGGTGAATGCGCTCGCCGCAGTCATGTTCGTCGTGAGCCTCGGCGCAGTCCTGCTCGCCCAGCGCATCATCATGCCACTCATGTTCCGGAGGAAACCATGACGAGCACTCATTTGCTGACGATCCGAGGCTTGCAGGCCCACTACGGGCAGACGCACGCGCTCAAGGACATCGACCTCGATATCGAGGCCGGCGGCATGTTCGCCATTCTCGGCCCCTCGGGATCGGGAAAATCGACACTGCTCCGTGTGATCGCGGGCTTCGAGCAGGCGACCGAGGGGGAGCTGATGCTCGACGGACGCGACTTGCTCTCGGTGCCTGCGAATAAACGCGAGGTCGGACTGATGTTTCAGTCCTACGCGCTGTTCCCGCACATGTCGGTCGCGAAGAACATCGCCTACGGTCTGGAAGCCGAACGACTGTCGCGCACCGAGGTGAAGTCGCGTGTCGCCGAAGCCATCGAGATGATCGGACTCGAGCATCTCGCCGACCGGAGACCGGCCCAGCTCTCGGGCGGGCAACGTCAGCGCGTAGCGCTCGCCCGATCGATCGTGAAACGACCGAAGCTCCTGCTGCTCGATGAACCGCTCTCAGCACTCGACCGCCAACTGCGCGTCGGCATGCAGTCTGAGCTGAAGCGACTGCAGCGCGAGACGGGCATGACCTTCGTGATCGTCACCCACGATCAAGAGGAGGCGATGAGCCTCGCCGACCGCGTGGCGCTGCTTCGGGACGGGAGGATCGAGCAGCTCGGCACCCCGGCAGAGCTCTACGAACGGCCGAACAGCCGTTTCTGCGCGGAGTTCATCGGCAACTCGACGATCGTCGAGGGCGAAACCGTTTCAGAGGGCGTGCTACTCGCGGGCTTCGGGGTGCTTCCGCTCGGCGTCCCGAAGGGAAGCTCGATCGGTGAGCGCGTGCTCGCCGTGATCCGGCCCGAGCAGGTGCATCTCGGAGCAGTCGCCGGAGCGCATGGCGCTCAGGTGCGAGGAACCTTCGAGGGCGCGAGCTATCTCGGAGGTGCGGCAGACGCAGAGGTGCAGGTCGGGGATACCGCGCTGACAGTGCGATGCCCGTCGATGCCGCACTTCGAGCACGGTGCCGAGGTGGGCGTCCGACTCGACACCGCCGACATTCGCGTGATCGCCGCGTAACGCGATCGCATTCGACTCACCTACCCACATTGACCACGGAGAACCACAGGCAATGACCAGACTGTTTAACAACCCGAAGAACTTCGCGCAGGAGTTCGTGGACGGATTCGTTCGCGCCTGCCCGCAGTACGTCCGCAAGGTCTACGGAGGGATCGTGCGTTCCACGCAGTCCCGCCCGGGAAAGGTCGCGGTCATCTCGGGCGGTGGCGGAGGACACTTCCCCGCCTTCGCAGGGTTTGTCGGCCAGGGATTCCTGGACGGCGCGGTCACGGGCAATATCTTCGCCTCGCCCTCCGCCTCGCAGGTGGCGAGTGTGGCGAAGGCCGCGGATCAGGGTGGCGGGGTGCTGCTCGGATTCATGAACTACGCCGGCGACGTGCTGCATTTCGGCCAGGCTGCAGAGCGCCTTCGTGCCGAGGGCATCGAGGTGCGCACGGCGGTGACGACGGATGACATCGCATCCGCCCCGGATTCGGAGCGTGCCAAGCGACGCGGCATCGCGGGCTCGATGCACGTGCTGCGCGTCGCCTCCGGGGCGGCGGAGGCGGGGCTCGACCTCGACGAAGTGACCCGCCTGTTCGAGCACGCGAACGAGCGCGTCCGCACCTTCGGCGTTGCTTTCTCCGGTTGCACCCTGCCCGGAGCCGAAGGTCCGCTGTTCACGGTTCCCGAGCAGCGCATCGGAGTGGGCCTCGGCATTCATGGTGAGCCCGGAATCGAAGAGATCGATCTCACCACCTCGGACGAGGTCGCTCGTCTGCTCGTCACCCGACTGGTGGGCGAAGCGCCGCAGGGTGCTGGGGATCGCGTCGTGGTGCAGCTCAACGGTCTCGGCTCGGCAAAGTACGAAGAGCTCTACGTCACCTACGGTGCGGTGCTCGATGAGTTGGAGGCCGCGGGGCTCGAGGTGGTCGAGGGCGAGGTCGGCGAGTACATGACCTCCCTCGACATGGGCGGTGTGTCCCTCACCGTGATGTGGCTCGACGAAGACCTGGAGCGGCACTACTTCTCCGAGTGCGATACGGTCGCCTATCGTCGCCGCGCTGCGCTTTCCGAGCCGCTGCCCGCCGATGTCGAGTTCTCCATCGAAGCCCCGCTCATCGAGGTTGCGGCGGCTGGAGGGGCAGCCTCGCAGCGACTCGCCGGGCAGATCGCAGCACTCGCGGCGCAGGTGGCCGAGGCGATGGAGACCGCGGAATCCCATCTGGGAGCGATCGACGCCGTCGCAGGCGATGGAGACCACGGGATCGGGATGGTGAAGGGGTCTGCCGCGGCGGCCAAGGCTGCCAGGGAACTCGCCGAACAGGGCGGTGGAGCGCTGACCGTGCTCGTCGGAGCAGGAGACCGCTGGGCGGAAGCCTCTGGCGGTGCCTCGGGGGCACTCTGGGGAGCTGCGCTCACTGCAGCGGGCAACGTGCTCGGCAACGAGGAGGCGGCCGATCTCGCCACACAGTTCCGGGCGGTACGCGCCTTCGTCGACGCGATCGAACGTCTCGGTGGCGCCTCGCTCGGCGACAAGACCATGCTCGACGCTCAACTCGCGTTCGTCGAAGCCTTCGAAGGCGCGATGAACTCCGGGTCCTCGACCCCGGAGGTCTGGAGCGAGGCGGCACGTGCCGCTGAGGATGCGGCGACGAACACCTCGCAGCTCGAACCGAAGCTCGGTCGTGCGCGCGTGCTGTCCCAGCGGTCGATCGGCTGGCCGGATCCTGGAGCCGTCTCGTTCGGCATCATCGCGGCAACCGTGGCCGAGGCAGTGGGGAGCGGCGGCGAGGGCTAGAATTGATCCTCGTGACCCCTCAAGAACTCGCCAGCCAGCTCGCCCGCATTCTCACCGAGATCATCGCGGAGCGACGAAGCGCGGCGACCCTCGAGGGCGACGGCTCAGCGACGGGGGAAGCGGAGGCCTCTGCGATCCTCGTCACTGAGACCGATGCCACACCCGAACGCCCGAAGAACCGTGCACACGGCGATTGGGCTTCGAACCTCGCGATGAAGTTCGCGAAGCGTATCGGCATGAACCCGCGTGACCTCGCGGCGCTCATTATCGAGCAGGTCGAGGCGATCGACGGGGTCGCCAAGGCAGAGATCGCCGGCCCGGGCTTCATCAACATCACCCTCGACGCGGCAAGTGCGGGCGAGACCGCCCGCCGCGTGGTGGAGCAGGGTGACGGCTACGGCCGCAGCAACGTGCTCGCAGGCGAGAAGATCAACCTCGAATTCGTGAGCGCCAACCCGACGGGGCCGCTGCATTTGGGCCACACCCGATGGGCTGCGCTCGGCGATTCGATCTCGCGCGTGCTGCGTGCCGCGGGCGCAGAGGTGGCGAACGAGTACTACATCAATGACGCCGGATCGCAGATGAACAAGTTCGGTCGTTCGGTGCTTGCGGCTGCGCTCGGCGAGGAGGCGCCCGAGGACGCCTACCCCGGCGAGTACATCGGGGAGCTCGGCCGAAAGGTCATCGAGGAGATCCCGGATCTCGCGGAGATCGCCGCAACGGATCGCGACCGGGCACTCGAGCTCGCGCAAGAGGCCGCCTACCAGCGGCAGCTCGCGGAGATCAAGGACTCGCTGGAGCGATTCAACGTGCACTTCGATGTGTACTTCTCGGAGCGCACCCTGCACGCTGCGGGCGAGGACGGCGGCCTGAGCCCGATCGCCGCGGCCGTCGACCGTCTGCGTGAACAGGGGCATGTCTTCGAAGAGGACGACGCGATCTGGGTGCGCACGACCGATTTCGGCGACGACAAGGATCGCGTGTTCACACGCGGCAACGGTATCTACACCTATTTCGCCGCGGATGCCGCGTATTACCTCTCGAAGAAGGATCGCGGCTTCGGCGAGAAGATCTATCTGCTCGGAGCCGACCACCACGGATACATCGGTCGCCTCACGTCCATCGCCGGTGCCGCCGGTGACAACATCGACACCGACATCACCGTGCTCATCGGGCAGCTCGTCAACTTGGACGGTGCGCGACTCTCGAAGCGGGCAGGCAATATCGTCGAGCTCGACGATTTGCTCGACTGGCTCGGCAGTGATGCACTTCGCTATTGGCTCGCTCGCTATCCCGCGGATTCGCCGCTCTCGCTCGACGGCGAGAAGCTTCGGAGCCGCACCAACGACAATCCCGTCTTCTACGTGCAGTACGCCCACGCACGCACCTGTGCCGTGGACCGCAATGCCGAGGCGGCCGGTGTGCGGCGGGCCGATGCCTTCGAGCCCTCGCTGCTCACGCACGAGACCGAGACCGAATTGCTCGGCAAGCTGCAGCAGTATCCCGCGATCGTCGCGGGCGCCGCCGAGCTTCGCGAGCCGCACCGCATCGCGCGATATCTCGAGGAGCTCGCAGCTGACTTCCACCGCTGGTACGACAACTGCCGGGTGATCCCGCAGGGCGATGAGCCGGTCGGCGATCTGCATCGCACTCGCCTCTGGCTCAACGATGCGGCAGGGCAGGTCATTCGCAACGGTCTCGACCTGCTCGGGGTCTCGGCCCCGGAGCGATTGTGAACGGCGACACCGCAACCCCCGACGTCGCTGCTGCGAAGCGCAAGCCGCGATGGTGGCTGCGAACAATCGTCGTCGTCCTCGCGATCGCGGCACTCGCAGGGCTTGCCGAACTCGGCTTGCGGGCGATCATCCCCAACGTGATCGCGAACGCGGTCCGCGAGAACATGCGACTCGACCGGGATCATCCGGTTGATGTCGAGCTCGGCGGCTCGGCGCTCCTCCCAGCGCTCACGGGCCACGTCGGAAACGTGACGATGCGAGTACCGAAGGTCGAAGTGTTCGACGGCATCGAAGCCGACCTGTACGCCTCCGCGACATCGGTTCCTTTCGACCCCACCTCGGGCGATATCGAAGGGGCCATCGCCTCGGCGACGATTCCCTCGAAGAGCATGGACGCGGTGATGGCGTTGGTCAGCGATGGCCTCATCGACGAAGGAGAGGTGCACGACGGCGAGATCGAACTCGGGCGGACGATGCAGATGTTCGGATTCGATGTGCGCATCGCGGCGTCGCTCGCGATCTCGATCGAGAACGGCGATGTGCTGGTCGAGCCCACCGAGATCAAGGCGGCCGGCTTCGACCTCAGCGCGGAGCAGTTGCGGCCGCTGCTCGGCGAATCGGCGGCAGCCCTCCTCGACACGCACACCGTCTGCGTCAGAGATCGGATCCCTGCGGGGATCACGCTGACGAAGGTCGATCTCAAGTCGAGTGTGCTCGGCGGCTCGGCGACGGTATCGGCTTCGCTCGACCCCGACCTGCTCTCGAACCCGAAGCAGCAGCAGCCGGGCACCTGCGCCGCCCCGTAACAAACGCTGGGGCGCATACCGTGCCCGCTAGACTTGGCCGGGTGACTGACCTGAACGCTATCGACCAGCGCGTCTTCCCGCCGAGCGCCCGACGCGGCCGCGAATGCGGCCGCCTCAAGCTTGCCGAGGTACCCGCGACCGAGCTCGCCGAGCAATACGGAACTCCCGTGTACGTCGTCGATGAGCAGGCCGCCCGCGATCGGGCTCGGACGACGCGCGAGGCGCTGCAGCGCGAGTTCGCGCGAATCGGTACCGAGGCAAAGGTCTACTACGCGGGGAAGGCGTTTCTCTGCGTCGAGGTCGCGCGCTGGATGGCCGATGAGGGACTGAACATCGACGTCGCGAGCGGGGGCGAGCTGGCGGTTGCGCTTGCCGCGGGCGTCGCGCCGTCTCGAATCGGCTTCCACGGCAACAACAAGAGCGTGGCCGAGATCGATCGTGCCGTCGCGGTCGGCGTCGGGTCGATCATCATCGACAGCGAGCAGGAGATCACGAGAATCGCGGCGGCGGCTCGCGCAGCAGGCACCCGTCAGCGCGTGCGCCTGCGCATCAACAGCGGCGTGCACGCGGGTGCACACGACTTCCTCGCGACGGCTCATGAGGATCAGAAATTCGGCCTTCCGCTGTCACGTGCGGTTGAGATCGCTGCGGAGATCGTCGCGCACGACAGTCTGGACTTTGCCGGGCTGCACTGCCACATCGGCTCGCAGATCTTCTCGAGCGAGGCGTTCCGCGAGTCGGCGAGACGCCTGCTCGGCGTGTACCCCGAGCTCGCCGAGGTGCTGGGCGGCCCGGTTCCCGAACTGAACCTCGGAGGCGGCTTCGGGATCGCCTACACGCCCGAGCAGGCGGAGGAGGCCCCCGACATCGAGGTGCTCGCGAGCCGACTCGCCGACATCGTCGCGACGACCTGCGCAGATCTCGGTGTGACGCTGCCCAAACTGGCATTCGAGCCGGGCCGCAGCCTCATCGGCCAGGCCGGGGTGACCCTCTACTCGGTAGGAACCACCAAGTCCGTGCAACTCGCCGACTCAGATGTCGCCGGAGACCCGCTCGACCTCGGCTTCGACAGCCGGCTGTACGTGAGCGTCGACGGGGGCATGAGCGACAATGCCCGTCCGGCTCTCTACGGTTCCGAGTACCACGCGAGGATCGCGAACCGTTCCAGCTCCGCGGACGCGCAGTTGGTGCGCGTGGTGGGCAAGCACTGCGAATCAGGCGACATCGTCGTGACACGAGAGGTGCTCCCTGGTGATATCGCCCCGGGCGATCTTCTCGCCGTTGCCGCGACCGGAGCCTACTGCTGGTCGCTGTCGAGCAACTACAACTACGTGCCTCGCCCTCCGGTGGTCGCGGTGCGCGACGGTGCGTCCCGTGTGATCGTGCGCGGGGAAACCGAAGACGAACTTCTCGCGCGGTCGGTCATGTGACCGGTCGACTGCGACCACACTCGAACCTGCAACATGGAATGAATGGAGATATCCACGTGAACGCATACCGCGACCTCCGCGTCGCGCTGCTCGGAAGCGGCTCGGTCGGCTCCCAGGTGGCCCGTCTGCTGCTCGAGCAGAGCGATGAGCTGGCCGCCCGCATCGGCGCACGGCTGCAGCTCACCGGCATCGCCGTGCGCAACCTCGATGCGAAGCGAGACGTCGACCTTCCTCGTGAACTGTTCACGACGGACGCCGAGCAGCTCGTCCTCGGTGCCGATATCGTGATCGAGCTCATGGGCGGTATCGAGCCGGCACGCACCCTGATCCTGCGCGCGATCGAGGGCGGCGCCGACGTGATCACCGGCAACAAGGCGCTCATCGCAGCGCACGGCCCGGAGCTGGCGGAGGCCGCCGAGCAGGTGGGCGCGCAGCTGCTGTACGAGGCCGCGGTCGCCGGAGCGATCCCGATCATCCGTCCGCTGCGCGAGAGCCTGGCGGGAGATCACATCGTCCGTGTGATGGGCATTGTGAACGGTTCGACCAACTACATCCTCGACCGCATGGATCGCTTCGGCGATTCCGCCGAGGAAGCGATGCGAGTCGCGAGCGAACTCGGCTATCTCGAGGCCGATCCCACGCTCGACGTGGAGGGGTACGATGCCGCGCAGAAGGCGACGATTCTCGCCCGCATCGCCTTCCACACCGAGGTGCCGGTCGACTCGGTCTACCGCGAGGGAATCACGAAGGTCTCGCTCGCGCAGATTGAAGCTGCCGCGCGCGCCGGATACGTGATCAAGCTGCTCGCGATCGCCGAGCGTCTGTCCACGAGCGACGGCGCTGAGGGCGTGTCTGCACGCGTCTACCCGGCGCTGATCAGCCGCGAGCACCCCCTCGCTGCGGTGCACGGAGGCAAGAATGCGGTGTTCGTCGAGGCCGAGGCCGCGGGCGAACTGATGTTCTACGGCGCCGGCGCCGGGGGAGTGGAGACCGCTTCGGCCGTGCTCGGCGATCTCGTCACAGCAGCTCGCAGGCATGTCGCGGGCGGCCCCGGCATCCCGGGATCCGCTCACGCAGCGCTCCCCGTGCTCTCGATCGACGAGGTGCTGACCCGGTATCAGGTCATGCTCCAGGTGCACGACGAGCCCGGTGTGCTCGCAACAATTGCGGGCTTGCTCTCGGATCACGGTGTCTCGGCGGCGAGCGTCGAGCAGTCCGTGCCAGAGGGGAGCACTGCTGGACATGCGACACTGGTGATCGGCACCCACACCGCTCGCGAGGCCGACCTTGCCGCAACCGTGAACGCTCTGAGCGAGAATCCCGCGGTTGCCGAGGTCACCAGCGTGCTCCGACTCGAAGGAAACTCATGACCTCATTGCGCGTGCGCGTCCCCGCGACGAGCGCCAACCTCGGCCCCGGATTCGACACGCTCGGCATCGCGCTCGCATATGCGGATGAACTCACGGTCCGGACCGCGGATTCCGGCGTGAACGTGCGTGTGCGCGGAGTGGGCGAGGGCGAGGTGCCGACCGACGAGACCAACCTCGTCGCGCGCGCCGCGGCACACGTGTTCGAGCAGCTCGGACGCACGATGCCGGGAATCGAGATCGAAGCGCACAATCGGATTCCGCACGGACGAGGAATGGGCTCCTCCGGTTCCGCGATCGTCGCCGGTGTCATGACCGCGGCTGGCCTGCTGGCGCATGGCCCCGATCCGATCCTCCTCGATGAGGACGACCTGCTCCGCTTCGCCACGGACCTCGAGGGCCACCCCGACAACGTGGCACCGGCGCTCTTCGGCGGCCTGACGATCGCGTGGGTCAACGGCGATCGCGAACCGCGCTTCAAACGACTCATGGTGCACCGCGGCGTTTCGCCTCTCGTGCTGGTGCCTGATTTCACCATGTCCACGGAGCTCGCTCGCAGTCTCCAGCCGAAGCACGTGCCTCACGAGGACGCGGTGTTCAACGTATCGCGGTCTGCGCTGCTCGTCGCGGCGCTTACGCAGAGCCCTGAGCTGCTGTTCGAAGCCACCGAGGATCGCCTGCACCAGAACTATCGCGCAGAGGCCATGCCCGCGACCCGCGACCTGATCGGCGCGCTTCGTGCTGCCGGCCACGCCGCGGTGGTCTCGGGAGCCGGGCCATCCGTTCTCGTGCTCGCAGGGGATCCCGGGGAGCGGATCGCGGCAGCCTCGATCGCCGAGGCGCAACCCGGAGGTTGGACACCGCACTTCCTCGCCGTCGACATCAAGGGTGCTACAGTAGAGGAGATCCCCGCGTAGTGGCTTTCGCTCGCACGCGATGTGGATCATTCCCTCACCGATCCGGTGATTGAAACTTTTGTCGTGCGCACTGCTTTCCGTGTTTGCGGTAGCGGCAGACGCACACCCTTGTCGAAAGGACCACCGTGGAGCAGAACTCCATCGCGGAAGGCACTTCGGAGCAGCACACCACCGCTCCGGCCACCACCTCCGAGGCCGCACCGGCCACCGAATCGCAGCAGGCTCCTGAAGTCGCCGCTGCCCCCACCCGACGTCGCGCCCCGCGTCGCGTCACCGCTGCCTCGGTAGATGCCGAGGCGCCTGCCGAGGCCGCGGCAGAACCGGCGGCATCGCCTGCTGATTCCGCGGACGGTGACGCCCCCGCACCGAAGAAGCGAGTCTCTCGCGCTCGGAAGAAGGCGGACACCGTCGAAGGTGAGACTGAATCGGGAAGCGAGGCCCCTGCGGAGGCTGCCGCACCTGCGGAAGCCGCCTCACCTGAGGAAGCGCCGAAGAAGACCACGGCGGCCCGCCGCCGTCGAGCTTCGAGCGAGACTCCCGCCGAAGACGCGAAGAGCGCCGCTGCCGATGCGCAGAAGACCGATGCGGCGACGAGCGACGCTCCAAGCAAGGAAGCCGTCGACGGCAACGTCGAGGACGCCGAGAAGACAACCGGCGATGCAGCCGAGACCGCTCCCACACGCAAGCGCAATACGCGCAGTCGCAGCCGCAAGGCAACCGCTGATGCAGGGGATGCGGCAGCGGACCAGAGCGAATCGAAGCAGAACGATTCCGATGCCGCTGAGAAGGCCGCCGAGAACGACGACCAGTCAGAGAAGTCCGAGACCTCGGGCAACGGCCGCAACAACGGCGGCAACGATGGGCAGACCCGATCCAGCCGCACCCGCCAGCGCGAGCGTAAGCGTCGCGGCGGTAGTGATGAAGATCCGGAGATCACCGAAGACGACGTGCTGCTCCCGATCGCGGGCATCCTCGACGTACTCGACAACTACGCGTTCGTGCGCACGAGCGGCTACCTGCCGGGCACCGGAGATGTCTACGTGTCGCTCGGCCAGGTCAAGAAGTACGGCCTGCGTAAGGGCGACGCCGTGGTCGGCGCGATTCGCCAGCCCCGCGACAGCGACGGGGGCGGTCGCCAGAAGTACAACGCCATCGTCAAGGTCGACTCGATCAATTCGAACCCCGTCGAAGAGAATCAGACTCGTCCCGAGTTCGCGGATTTCACCCCGATCCACCCGAACGAGCGGATTCGCCTCGAAACCGAGGCTGCGCAGCTCGGCGCACGGGTCATCGATCTCTTCGCGCCCGTCGGCAAGGGCCAGCGTGGCCTGATCGTCGGACCGCACGAGTCGGGCAAGAGCACGGCGCTGCGTCAGATCGCCCAGGCGGTCGCCCAGAATCAGCCCGATGCCCACCTCATGCTGGTCGTGATCGACGAGCGTCCCGAGGACGTCACAGAGCTCCAGCGCACCGTCAACGGCGAAGTCATCGCCTCGACCTTCGATCGTCCCGCCGAGGATCACGCCACCGTGGTGGAGCTGGCCATCGAGCGCGCAAAGCGCCTGGTCGAGCTCGGCCACGACGTGGTCGTGCTGATCGACTCGCTGACGAGCCTCGCTCGTGCCTACAACCTTGCCGCGCCTCCCGCGGTACGTCTGCCCGCCGGCAGCCTCGACGCGGCGGCCGTATTCCCGGTGAAGCGGGTACTGAGCGCGGCCCGCAACATCGAGAACGGCGGCTCCCTCACCGTCATCGCGACGGTGTCGGCGCAGCCAGAATCGAAGTTCGACGACGCCCTGCTCGGCGAGCTGGAGGGAACCGCCAACATGCAGCTGCGATTGAGCGGTGACGCCGCCGATCGCCGTGTGTTCCCGGCAATCGATTTCAACCGCTCCTCGACTCGGAACGAAGCGCTGCTCACGAGCGACGCGGAAGCTCGGATCATGAACCGCATTCGACGCAGCTACCAGAGCGAGGTTTCGATCAACGACCTGGAGCAGTTGCTCGGACGGCTTGAAGGAACCTCGTCCAACGTCGAGTTCCTGGCGGTGACTCAGCGTCAGCTTGACGCCTGAACGGCGGAACGAACATGTTCGAACAGGTAGAGGGGCTGCTCGCAGAGCACGAGCAGCTTCAAGACGAACTCGCTGATCCCGCGCTTCACGCAGATGCCGCCCGCGCGAAGCGCGTGAATCGACGGTACGCGGAGCTCAGCAAGATCAAGGTTGCGCACGAGCAGTGGAAGCAGCTCGGCGACGACCTCGAAGCGGCTCGAGAGCTCGCAAAGGAGGACGACTCGTTCGCGGAGGAGGTCCCGCAGCTCGAAGAGCAGCTGGCTGAAGCGCAGGAGAAAGTCCGCCGGCTCCTGATCCCGCGCGACCCGGACGACGCCCGTGACGTGATCCTCGAGATCAAGGGCGGTGAGGGCGGCGCCGAGTCGGCGCTGTTCGGAGCGGATCTGCTGCGCATGTACATGCACTACGCCGAGAGCAAGGGGTGGAAGACCGAGATGCTCGAAGCGGACGAGAGCGATCTCGGCGGGTACAAGAACGTGCAGATCGCGATCAAGTCGAACGCCACCGATCCCTCGCAGGGTGTCTGGGCGCATCTGAAGTACGAGGGCGGGGTGCACCGAGTGCAGCGCGTTCCCGTCACCGAATCGCAGGGTCGCATCCACACCTCGACGACCGGTGTGCTCGTCTATCCCGAGGTCGACGAGCCCGAAGAGGTCGAGATCAGTCAGAACGATCTGAAGATCGACGTCTACCGCTCGTCGGGCCCCGGCGGCCAGTCCGTCAACACGACGGACTCTGCGGTGCGCATCACGCACATGCCGACCGGCATCGTGGTCTCGATGCAGAACGAGAAGTCGCAGTTGCAGAATCGCGAAGCCGCAATGCGCGTGCTGCGCGCCCGACTGCTCGCGAAGCAGCAGGAGGCGGCGGCGGCCGAGGCGTCGGCGCACCGCTCGAGCCAGATTCGCACGATGGATCGTTCGGAGCGCATTCGCACCTATAACTTCCCCGAGAACCGGATCGCCGACCACCGCACGGGGTACAAGGCCTACAACCTCGACGCAGTGATGAACGGTGCACTCGAGCCGGTCATCGAGTCATGCATCCGCATGGATGAGGAACAGCGACTCGCCGATCTGTAATCATCGAGCGGTGTTCGAACGCAGCGGGGTGCTGCTCATGCCCAGGGGCTGAGCAGCACCCTTTCTGGTCGAGCAGGTCCCCGCAGGAGGAGTCCTCGGCACATCTGCGGAACTTGCATGAAACTACGGAGGATCCTCGGATCTTCTTCCGTGATTCCGTGCGTCTTCCGTAATTCCGTGCCGCGGTCATCCTGCAGACGTATCGCTCGGCGATCGGCAGACGTCGGGCTCAGTAGGTGTAGAAGGAGAACAGGCTCGGTGACGCATACGAGAGGGTCGTCAGGAACAGCGGGATCGCGAGGAACGACCCTGCGACGATCGAACCGACCGCCATCCAGCGTAGGCGCGAGCCCGAACGCGCCCTCGCGCCCACTGCACCGAGCACGATCGCTCCCAGAGCGAGCATGAGCCGGATCAGCGGGAACGTCACCAGGAGGCCCACATCGTGCGTCATCGCCGCCTGGCGCAGCACAAACGGGGTGAAGAATCCGAGCACGGTGACCAGCACGAGCAGTGAAAACGCGACGATGCCGGCCACGTTTACTCGTGCAGGAAGCGGAGCGGAATAGGGTGCGAACGCCTGCTGAGCGGCACCGGCGAGCGCCTGCGCGGAATACTGCGGATAGGCGTACTGGGGCAACTGCTGCGGAGACGCAGGAGCTGCGTACTGCGGTGCCTGGTCGATCGGGGTGCCGCTCGTCTGGGGCAGATCCTGCGAGTTCATAGTCGAAGCCTAACTGAAGCGGAGCGCTCCCATTCCCGCGAGAGATTCCAGCGACAGAACGTCGAACGCTTCCTCAGATCGCTCATCCGGAGCACCGCCTCGAGGCGAAGGGCGGGGGACCGGCGGGGCTGAGCCTGCCGAAGACGCGATCCACGGGGGCGACCATGAGCGAGGGTCGCATCGTCTGAGCCTGGTCGAGTCGTGCAGCACCCCGCCGGAGGCGATGCGTGCATCGGCCATGCGGAAACTCTCCTTCACCACGCGTTCATCCCGTGATTGCGCATCATCACACCTTCGCGTGATTCGACCGCGCATCCGATTGCTCAGTAGAGCAGCGGCGCGAACAGGCCGGTGAACAGCGAAGCGATGAGGGAGATCAGCGTGAGTCCGCAGGCGACCAGGGAGCCGATGGCCGTCCAACGCATCCGGGACGCGCGCTTCTGCAGTGTACCGGCGAGGGCGAACGCGCCCGCGACGATCGTCCAAGCGAGAGTGACACCGCCGAACAGGAACGAAATCATCATCCCACTGAGCCCCCACTCGTACGCCGAGCGAGACATCAGCATTGGCAGAAATGCGTCCGAGACGGCATGCAGCACGAGGATCGCGAGCGCGATGATCCCCATCACGTTCAGCGCTCCCTGCGACGGGGCAGGAGCCGTCGTCGTCGCGAACTGCGCCGACGACGAGACTGGATAGTGTGTGTGCGGTGCCTCCGCGGCGACCGTGACGCCCGGGGCATTGGGGTGCGCGGCGATCGCTGACATGAACTCCGGGTGCGCCCGGGCGATTCGGGCGAGTTCCTCGGCGGAGGTGTCGGGCCGGTGCACGGTGGCCCAGTCCGCTAGGCGTTGCTGCTCGTTCACGTCACCGTCCCGTCTGGCGCGCGCTGTGCGGCCCGCCTATCTTGTTTCGTCCATTGTAGGGGGCGGTTTCCGCTCGGGACTGCAGCGGGCGATGCGCAGCGGGCGGGTGCGGAAACGCCCGCCCCGCCCGAGCGAACTCGGTGCGGGACGGGCGCGATCCTTGTCGAAGGAAGCGAGAGCCTCAGATCTTCGAGGAGGCATCCTTCAGGACACTGCGGAGGATTCCGCCGATCTCTGCGAACTCGGCCGGACCGATGGTCAGCGGCGGAGCGAGCTGGATCACAGGATCTCCACGATCGTCGGCGCGGCAGTAGAGGCCGGCTTCCCACAGCGCGGGGGAGAGGTAGTCGCGCAGCAGGCGATCGCTCTCTTCTGCGTTGAAGGTCTCCTTGGTGGCCTTGTCCTTCACGAGCTCGATGCCGAAGAAGTAGCCTTCTCCGCGCACATCACCGACGATGTCGATGTCGAGCAGCTTCTCGAGCTCGGCACGGAACAGGGGGCTGTTCTCGCGCACGCGGCCGTTGAGATCCTCTTCCTCGAAGATGTCGAGGTTCGCCAGGGCTGCAGCTGCCGCGGCCGGGTGGCCGGCGAAGGTGAAGCCGTGGTAGAAGGTGTGCTCGGTCGAGTTGAACGGCTCCGAGACCTTGTCCGAGACGATCATCGCGCCGAGGGGGACGTAGCCCGAGGTGATTCCCTTTGCAGAGGTGATGATGTCGGGCTCGTAGCCGAGGGCCTTCGACGCGAAGAAGTCACCGACGCGACCGTAGGCGCAGATGACCTCATCGCTCACGAGCAGGACGTCGTACTGGTCGCAGATTTCGCGCACGCGCTTGAAGTAACCGGGGGGAGGCGGGAAGCAGCCGCCCGAATTCTGTACCGGCTCGAGGAACACTGCGGCGATGGTCTCGGGACCCTCGAAGAGGATCGCCTCCTCGATGCGGTTCGCGGCCCACTGGCCGAAGGCCTCGAGATCGGTGGGAGCACCCATCTCTTCGGCACGGTAGTGGTTGGTGTTCGGCACGCGGTGACCACCGGGGGTCAGCGGCTCGTAGAACTTCTTCATGTCGGGAATGCCGGTGATCGCCAGGGCGCCCTGCGGGGTGCCGTGGTACGCGACCGAACGCGAGATCACCTTGTGCTTCATCGGCTGGCCCTTGATCTTCCAGAAGTGCTTCGCCAGCTTGAACGCTGACTCCACAGCTTCGCCACCACCGGTGGTGAAGAAGACCTTGTTCATCTCGCCGGGAGCGTACGAAGCGAGGCGCTCCGAGAGCTCGATCGCGGCGGGGTGAGCATATGACCAAAGCGGCATGAAGTCGAGCTGCTTCATCTGCTTGGCTGCCGCCTCGACGATGCGGTCGCGGCCGTGGCCGGCGTTCACCACGAAGAGACCTGCGAGGCCGTCGATGTACTGCTTTCCTGCGGCATCGTAGATGTGGTGGCCTTCGCCGCGGACGATGACAGGAATACCGTCATCGAGCACCTTGCGGTTGGTGAAGTGCGGCCACATGTGCTTCCGGGCCGAGGCCTGGAGAGCGGCGGTGTCGACCGCTGCGGTTGGATCGAAAGACATGGTTATCGTGTTCCCCAGTCGTATTTCTGTTTTTTGAGTTGCAGGTAGACGAACGTTTCCGTACTCGCCACGCCCTCGACGCACCGAATCTTTTCATTCAGCAGTTCGATGAGCGCTTGGTCGTCTTCGCAGACGAGCTCGGCGAGGATGTCGAAGGAGCCGGCGCTGAGCACCACATAGGCGACCTCTGGCATATCGCTGAGACGGTCGGCGACGACCCTCGTGTCGCCGGAAACGCGAACGCCGATCATGGCCTGGCGACTGAAGCCAAGGCTCATGGGGTCGGTCACTGCCACTATCTGCATGACCCCGGCGTCGGTGAGCTTCTGTACCCGCTGACGGACGGCGGCCTCACTGAGACCGACCGCCTTGCCGATTTCGGCGTACGAACGACGGCCATCGCGCTGTAGCTGCTCGATGATCGCTTTTGACGTCGCATCGAGCGACGGCAGGGTTCGTTTGCTCACAACACTGATCATGTCACTGAAGTTATCGGTCCGCAACTGCTGATTCCGAAGCAAAGGGGGCAAATGTGCTTCGAAATCAGTAGGTGGCCTCCGAGTTGTGTAACTGTTTCGTCAAGAATGTGGTGAATTCTGGGTGTTCGTGTTGGCATGGGTGCGCGTACTGTGCCATATTCGAAAAGACCGACTTTGGCGATGATGCCTGGGCACCTCGTCTTGAGAGTCATACCAATCTGACTATTCCAAGGAGTTCATCATGGCGAGCCGTATGCCTGAAGATCCCGTCGTTCGCAGCCTTGTCAACATGGTTCGCCAGCAGCAGTTCAACCGTCGTCAACTGCTTCGCGGTGCCGCGACAGTCGGAGCCGGAGCAGGCGCGCTCGGTCTTGCCGCATGCAGCGGAGGCGGAGGCGGTGGCGGCGAGAACGGGAATATCGTCTGGGGCAACTGGACCTATTATCTCGACTTCAATGAGGAAACCGGGAGCTGGGATTCGCTCGACGCCTTCACCGAGGAAACCGGCATCGGCGTCCAGTACATCGAAGACATCGACGACAACAACACGTTCTACGGAAAGATCAAGGATCAGCTGAAGCTCGATCAGCACACCGGCTACGACGTAATCACCTTCACCGATTGGATGAACTCGCGGCTCATCCAGGAGAACCAGGTGCAGGAGTTCGACTACGCGAACCTGCCGAACGTGAAGTCGAACCTCGTCGATGCGCAGTGGGACGCGCTCGACACCGATCCGGGGCGAAAGTTCACCATTCCCTGGCAGCTCCCCGCATCGTGCTGGCTCTGGGATACCGAGGCCGTGCCAGACGGCATCAAGACGCTCGACGATTTCCTCCAGCCGTCGCTCAAGGGCAAGGTCGGCGTGCTCACCGAGATGCGCGACACCATGGGCATGATTCTCGCCGGCCTCGGCTACGACCCCGCGGGCGAATGGGGCGACAAGGAATGGGGCGAAGCCATTCAGTGGCTCGACGACGGAATCCAGAGCGGCCAGATCACCAACGTCAAGGGCAACTCGTACACGCAGGATCTCGAGCGCGGCGACACCCTCGCAGCGATGGTGTGGACCGGTGACGTCGTGATGATGAATGCCGAGTCGCCCACCGGCCCGCGCTGGACCATCGAGGTGCCCGAGTCGGGTGGCATGATCGCCGCCGATTCGTTCACCGTCCCGAACGGCACCGACGCTGGGCAGAAGGCCCTCGTCGAAGAGATGATCAACTACTACTACGACCCCGTCGTCATGGCGCAGGTGGCCGATGTCGTGAGCTTCGTCCCCCCGGTGAAAGGCACGCAGGAGGCGATGCGGGAGATCAATCCCGAGAACGCCGACAACCCGCTGATCTTCCCCTCCGAAGCGGACTGGGAGCACCTCCACAACTTCCGGAGCCTGAGCCCGGAAGAGGACAAGAAATACTCGGCCGAATTCCAGAAGGTGCTGGGTCTCTGATGGCGAAGGGTGCACAGGGTTCGTTCGCCGAGGCCGGAGCCGACCTCGAACTCGTCGGTATTCAGAAGCGCTTCCCCGGATTCACCGCGATCGAACACCTCGATCTCATGATTCCTGCTGGCTCGTTCTTCGCGCTGCTCGGGCCGTCGGGCTGCGGCAAGACCACGACGCTGAGGCTCGTCGCGGGACTCGAAGATCCGAGCGAAGGCAGGATCCTGCTCGGAGGCCGGGATGTCACCGCGCTGAAGCCGCACAAGCGACCGGTCAACACGGTGTTCCAGTCGTACGCGCTGTTCCCGCACATGACGATCCTCGAGAACGTCGCGTTCGGGCTGCGCAGGCGGGCGATCGGAGACCCGGTGGGCAAGGCGCACGAGGCGCTGCAGCTCGTCGAACTCGATCATCTGGCTGATCGCAAACCGGCGCAGCTCTCCGGCGGACAGCAGCAGCGTGTGGCACTCGCACGTGCGGTCGTCAACCGACCGGCCCTGCTGCTGCTCGACGAGCCGCTCGGCGCACTCGACCTCAAGCTTCGGCGGCAGATGCAGTTCGAACTCAAACAGATTCAGCAGGAGGTCGGCCTGACCTTCTTGCACGTCACGCACGATCAAGAGGAAGCCATGACCATGGCCGATACGGTCGCCGTGATGAACAAGGGCCGCATCGAACAGATGGGTGCACCCGAAGAGCTGTACGAGTTGCCGAAGACCGTATTCGTCGCGAACTTCCTCGGCCAATCCAACCTCTTCGCAGTCGATGTCGACGGTCACACCGATCAGGTGATCCATACCGTGTCCCCCTCCGGCAGGATCAGCGTGCCTCGTGCGCGCAGCGAACGCGACAGCGGCACGATCACGGTCGGCGTTCGCCCGGAGAAACTGCGATTGCACGCGGCCGCGCCCGCTGCCGATCCGTCGATCAATGCGATCGGTCCGGGGCGAATCACCGATGTCTCGTTCATCGGCGTGAGCACGCAATACACCGTCGACGTACCGGGCACTGGCACCGTTCAGGTGTTCTCGCAGAACGTCGAGGCGGGCCCGGCGGCACGTCTCGGTGATGAGGTCTGGTTGAGCTGGCTGGTCGAGCACACCTTCGGGCTTGCCGACGACCACCTCGAGACGGGCTCGATCACAGCCGACTTCTCGACGCAGGCGATCGCGACCCAGGCCGGGCTCGCCGAGTAGGGGCTGTCATGGCATTTACCGCATTTTCGACAGGCGCGAAGGCCGTTGAACAGGCACCCAGGAAACGCGGCTGGATCGCGCTGCTGCTGCTGGCGCCGGGCATCGCCTACATGCTGCTCTTCTTCGTCGCGCCGTTCATTCAGCTGGCGATCACCTCGCTGCAGGCACCGGCGGAGACCGGTGGTATCGGACAGTACGTCGCTGCCGCTCAGTTCTCGAACTACTGGGTGGCACTGCAAGAGTATTGGCCGCACCTGCTGCGTTCATTCGCCTACTCGCTGACGGCAACGATCATCGGCCTGCTGATCAGCTATCCGCTGGCATATCTGATCGGCGTGAAGGTGCGCAATCGGCCGATGCTCCAGGGCATTCTGCTGATCCTCGTGGTCGCTCCGTTCTTCATCAGCTTCCTGCTGCGAACCCTCGCCTGGAAGTCGATTCTGCCGAACGAACTGATCGGCACGCACTTCTCGGTGATCTTCGGCCTCGTCTACAACTTCATTCCGTTCATGGTCTTGCCGATGTTCGCGTCGCTGCAGGCGCTCGATCTCCGGCTGCTCGAAGCAGGCAGCGACCTGTACGCGTCGCCGGTGACGGTGTTCCGCAGAGTCACCCTTCCGCTCTCGATGCCGGGGATCGTTTCGGGGACGCTGCTGAGCTTCATCCCCATGTCCGGTGACTACGTGAACGCGTCGAGGGAGTTCCTCGGCGGAACCGGGACGGCGATGATCGGTAACGTCATCGAGTCGAACTTCCTGCAGACGCAGAACTACCCGATGGCGGCCTCGCTGTCCATCATTCTCATGGTGATCATCCTGATCATCGTCGCCACATACGTGCGCAAGAGCGGGGCGGAGGATCTGCTGTGAAGAACTTCAGCCTCGGTCGAGCGTTCGTGCCAATCGTGGGTGCGGTCGCGCTCATCTACCTCTTGCTCCCCATCGCGCATGTCGTGCTCTTCTCGTTCAACGAGAAGCGCGGTCGCAACAACATCATCTGGAACGGGTTCTCGCTCCAGAACTGGCAGAATCCGTGCGGCGCCCCACAGGTGTGCACGGCGTTCGGCAACAGCATTCTGGTGGGCGTCGTCGCTACCGTGATCGCCACCGTCCTCGGCACCATGATTGCGATCGCACTGGTGCGCTACAAGTTCAAGGGGCGCTCGACCGTGAGCCTCCTGCTCTTCACACCGATGGCGACACCCGAGGTCGTGCTCGGCGCGGGCCTGGCAGCGCAGTTCCTGCTCGCAGGTGTGGAGAAGGGGATCGGGACGATCATCCTCGCCCACACGATGTTCTGCATCTCGTACGTCGTCGTGGCGGTGAAGGCGCGGGTCGCATCTCTGAACCCGGCGATCGAAGAGGCGGGCAGGGATCTCTACGCCTCGCCCGGGCAGGTATTCTGGCGCATCACGCTGCCGATGCTCACACCGGGCATCATCGGTGCCGCGCTGCTGAGCTTTGCCCTCTCGTTCGATGACTTCATCATCACGAACTTCAACTCCGGTACGGCGACGACCTTCCCGAAGTTCATCTACGTCTCGGCGCTCAAGGGCGTGCCGGCGCAGGCGAACGTGCTCGCATCGATCGTGTTCTTCGGTGCGCTCGCGCTCGTGATCATCGTGCAGATGGTGAACATCAACAAGCAGAAGAGATTGGCGCGGTCGTGACCGTGTGACGCTGTGCCGGACAGCCAGTAGATGCCGATTCGATTTCGCGGAATCGGCATCTACTGGCTGTCTGAGTCGCTGATTGCGCCGGCGCCGCCATTGCGCTGCGCAAGCGGTGTATTGTTTCTCTTGTCCATCGCTGGGGGGTCGTGGTTCAACGGCCACCCGGCGATTGTTTTGTGGTTCTTCAAAGGAGAGAACATGGCAACATCCTCAGTCCCGAAGGTCGCGAAGGGCGCTTCGCTGAAGCGCAACCTCGGCCTTTGGGCGATCGTGGGCCTCGGCCTCGGATACATGACCCCGACCGTGGTGTTCGACACCTTCGGAATGGTCGCTCGCGACACGAACAACGTGGTGCCTCTCGCGTACCTGGTCGCTCTCATCGTGATGATCTTCACCGCGATCAGCTACGGCAAGATGTCCGGTGCGATTCCGAGCGCCGGTTCGGCGTACACGTATGTGCGCGAGTCGATCCATCCGAACGTCGGTTTCATGGTGGGCTGGACCTCGCTGATCGACTACATGCTGCTTCCGATGGTGAACTGCCTCATCATTCGCAGCTACCTCGAAGCAGTCTTCCCCGGTATCGATGGTTGGATCTGGGTGGTGCTGTACTGCGTGCTCACCACGGGGATCATCTACCTCACGATGCGCGGCACGTCGAATGTGAACATGATCCTGCTGGTGTTCTCGATCGTCGTGATGACGGTGTTCGTCGTGATGGTGTGGGCCCAGCTCGCGGGCGGTGACAGCGTTGGCAGCATTGCGACGATGCAGCCGTTCTTCCACGACGGGGTCACCATGGGCGCGGTGCTGATGGGTGCGACCATCGTCTGCTTCTCCTTCATCGGGTTCGACGCGGTCACGATGTACGTAGAGGAGGCGCGTACGCCGAAGATCGTTCCTCGGGCGCTGATTCTCACCGTGCTGCTGGGCGGCGCGATCTTCCTGATCGCCGGATACTTCACGCAGCTCCGCTTCCCCGACTGGAACACCTTCGCGCCGGGCGGCGATATGCAGTTCATCGAGGATTCGACACTGCCGTTGATCGGTGAGGCGGTCGGCGGACCCGTGCTGATGGCGGTGCTGACTGCGGCGGGTTTCTGCGCAACGCTCGCATCGGGTCTTGCCTCGCATGCTTCGGTATCGCGCATGCTGCTCGTGATGGGTCGCAACAATGTGCTGCCCAAGCGCTTCTTCGGATTCATCAACCCGAAGACCCACACCCCGACATTCAACATCGTCCTCACCGGTCTCGTCTGCATGCTGGCGATCGCGTTCACGCTCGAGATGATCGCGGCGTTCATCAACTACGGAGCGCTGATCGCGTTCTCGTTCGTGAATATCTCGGTGATCGCGTGGTTCGCGATTCGCAAGGGTCGCCGCAAGACTCCGCGCGACATCTTCAACTTCATCGTGATGCCGCTCATCGGTGTAGCGATGACGGGCATTCTCTGGGCGAATCTGCACGCCGACGCTTTGATCGGAGGCGTGATCTGGACGGCGATCGGCTTCGTCTACCTGATCGTGCTCACCAAGGGATTCAGGAAGAAGGCGGCTTCGTTCGACGAGGATCAGCCTGTCACCGGGTTCAACAAGATCCCTGAGGGAGAAGACGTCAGCTGACCTCGGGGATCGGTGCGGTCGCCGGATTCTCGCCCTGCAATGCGGCGGGGGTCCGGCGATGTGCTTCCCGGCGCAGCTTCGCCCGGGCGGGGTCGAACAGCGGCAGGGTGATATTGCAGAGTGGTCCGATGAGGAGTGCGAAGGCGACGGTTCCGACTCCGACGTTCCCGCCGAGGATCCACCCGATCGCCAGCACGGTCACTTCGACGGCGGTGCGGCCGACCCAGAGAGGCGTGCCGAATCGGGAATGGATGCCGGTCATGAGGCCGTCACGGGGGCCGGGGCCGAGATTCGCACCGATGTAGATGCCGCTCGCCACGGCGAGCAGCACCATGCCGGTCACGAAGAAGACGATGCGGAGCCACAGCGCCTCTGGCGTGGGGAGCAGCCAGAGGCCCAGCTCGATGCCGGGTCCGACGAGCAGAATGTTCAGCACGGTGCCCATGCCCGGCTTCTGCCGGAGGGGAATCCACAGCAGGAGGACGAGCAGACCGATGATGTTGGTGAGCAGTCCGATGCTGAGGCCCGTGTGCACGGAGATGCCCTGGGCGAAGACGGTCCAGGAGTCGACGCCGATTGCGGCCTTGATCATGAACGCATCGGCAACTCCGTAGAGCAGCAGGCCGGGGATGAGGCGGAGGAGTCGGAACAGCATGAACTCAGTCCACTTCAAATTGGACTGGTAAACAAGGGGCCGATCTGCCTAAAGTGGCTTTATGATCGCTCAGCGCCTCACCGCTCGTCGTCTCGTCCAGCTGCTCGGGAACTGGCGAGGCAGCGGACACAGCTACCTCGAACTGGCCGCCAGCATCGAACTCCTCGTTCGTGACGGCGCGTTGGTGCCAGGCAGCGTGCTTCCTGCCGAGCGCCCGCTCGCGGACGAACTGGCGTTGAGCCGCACGACCGTGAGCGCCTGCTACCAGCGGCTCCGCGAGACCGGAGTGGCGCTCACGCGACAGGGATCCGGTACCGTCATCCGCGCGCCGAGGCCGCTCCAAGCGGACACCCCATCGAGCGGGGACCTCATTTCGATCGACCTCACCCGGGCCTGCCCGGAACCCTGGACGGGGCTTCCCGAACTCGGGGCGCACGCGCTGAGCACCCATCCCGACACCTTTCTGGCCGAGGGGTACGATACGCTCGGCCGCTCCGATCTGCGGGAACGGATCGCCGCCCGCTACCGCATGCGGGGGCTGCCCACGAGCCCTGAACAGATCATGGTCACGCTGGGCGCGCAGCACGCGATCTTTCTCATCGCCCGCACCCTGCTCACCCGGGGAGACCGGAGCCTGATCGAGTCTCCCAGCTACCCGCATGCCAGGGAAGCGCTCGCCGCAACCGGGGCGCTCGTCGCAGAGCTCCCGGTCACGCTCGACGGGCACGACCCCGAGGTGACCCTCGAAACGGCGAGGCGCACCTCGCCGATGCTGAGCTACCTGATCCCCGACCATCACAATCCCACCGGACTCAGCATGCCCCAGGAGCTGCGCGCCCGGCTGATCTCGGAACTCTCCGCGCGAGGCGGCTATCTCATCGCGGATGAGACGACGGCTGAACTCACCCTGCGCGAGCAGCGGACGGTGCTGCCCTTCGCAGCTGCGTCCGAACACGCACACGAGCAGGATCGGGTGCTGACCGTCGGCTCCCTCGGAAAAACGGTCTGGGGAGGACTCAGAATCGGCTGGATCCGTGCGGCTCCCGAGATGATCGCGCGGCTCGAGGTGTCTCGCCGCATCGGAGACCTCGGTACCGGGTCCTGGGAGCAGGTGCTCGCGACCCTCGCGCTCGAACGGTACGAGGAGGTGCTCGCAGATCGCACGCGAGCCATGACCGCGCGGCATCGGGTCCTCTCGGAGCAGGTTGCGGTGCGACTGCCCGACTGGCGGCTCTCCCAGGCCATCGGTGGCGTCTGCGTCTGGGCGGATCTGGGAGCGCAACGCAGCTCCGCACTCAGCCGCGAGTGCGCGCGGCTGGGCTTGCAGCTGACGCCCGGTCCTCGTTTCGGGAGTCCAGGAGTGTTCGAGCGGTTCGTTCGGCTGCCGTTCTCCGCCGACGAGGAGCAGCTGATGCAGGCCGTGCGGATCCTTCAAGAGGCCTGGGGAGTCGCCCCCCGAGCGGGTGCGCTGCCCCAACTCGCCGGCAGTGTGATCTGACACCTCCCGGGACGCGAATTCCCCTGGATCACGCAGCGTGCAGCGCGGAGTAAGCTTAGGTCATCATGCTCGATATCGATTTCAGCGCGCGCATCCGCGCCATCCGATCCACCTACGATGACATTGCCGCGGTGATGGATCTTGAGCGCCTCGAACGGGAAATCGTCGAGCTGGAGGAGGAGGCGGCCGCTCCTGGTCTCTGGGACGATCCGGAAGCAGCGCAGAAGGTGACGAGCCGACTCAGCCACCATAAATCGCGTGTCGCCAAGCTGCGCGGCGTAGAATCGCGCATCGACGACCTCGAAGTGCTCGTCGAACTCGCGCGCGAAGCCGAAGACGAGGCGACGGAGGCAGAGGCCGCCGCCGAACTCGTCGATATCGAGGCCATGATCGCCGACCTCGAAGTGCAGACCATGCTGTCGGGGGAGTACGACGAACGCTCCGCCGTCGTCACAATCCGCTCCGGAGCCGGCGGTGACGACGCGACCGATTTCGCCGAGATGCTGCTCCGCATGTATCTGCGCTGGGCCGAACAGCACGGCTACACCACGAAGATCCTCGATACGAGCTACGCCGAAGGCGCGGGCATCAAATCGGCGACCTTCGAGATCGACGCCCCCTATGCATTCGGCACGCTTTCGGTCGAGGCCGGCACGCATCGCTTGGCGAGGATCAGCCCCTTCGGGTCGGCGGACAAGCGCCAGACGAGCTTTGCCGGCGTCGAGGTGATTCCGTTGCTCGAAGAAGCGACCGCGGTCGACGTTCCCGAGACCGATATCCGCATCGACGTCTATCGTTCTTCCGGCCCCGGCGGACAGTCCGTGAACACGACCGACTCGGCGGTGCGCATCACCCATATCCCCACTGGGATCGTCGTGTCGATGCAGAACGAGAAGAGCCAGATCCAGAACCGCGCCGCGGCGATGCGCGTGCTGCAGACGCGACTGCTGCTCCTGCAGCGCGAAGAAGAGGCAGCGAAGAAGAAAGAGCTCGCAGGCTCGGTCACGGCCAGCTGGGGCGATCAGATCCGTTCGTACTTCCTCTACGGACAGCAGCTCGTGAAGGATCTCCGGACGGGCCACGAGAGTTCGCAGCCCGACGCGGTGTTCGACGGCGATCTCGACGGCTTCATCGCGGCAGGGATCCGCTGGCGTTCGCTGAACAAGGCCGCCGAATAGCGCCCTCGACCGATCTTCCGGGCCGTTTTTCGGCGCCGCCTGTTCTGGGCGCGTGAATGAAGCCTGAGCGTTCGGCGCGCCGCGTCGGCGCGAGGGGCCGAGGGGCGTAGGGTCGTTCGCGTCATGATCCTTTTCGAGAGCGTCAGTAAAAAGTACCGAGGCACCAAACGCCCCGCACTTGATCGAGTGAGCCTGAATATCGACCGAGGCGAGTTCGTCTTCATCGTCGGCGCATCCGGCTCGGGCAAATCGAGTTGCCTTCGATTGATTCTGCGCGAGGAACAGCCGAGCGGTGGCCGTGTGCACGTGCTCGGTCACGACCTCAGCAAGATATCCAACCGCAAGGTGCCCTACTTCCGTCGGAACCTCGGTGTGGTCTTCCAGGACTTCCGCCTGCTCACGAACAAGACCGTGTACGACAACGTCGCATTCTCGCTGCAGGTCATCGGGAAATCGCGGGGCTTCATCCAGGAGGCCGTTCCCGATGTGCTCGAGATGGTGGGTCTCGGCGGCAAGGCGAAGCGCTTCCCGCACGAGCTCTCCGGCGGCGAGCAGCAGCGCGTCGCGATCGCCAGGGCCATCGTGAACAAGCCTGCGATTCTGCTCGCGGACGAGCCGACAGGCAACCTCGATCCTGCGACCAGCCTCGGCATCATGCAGCTGCTTCGTGCGATCAATGCTTCGGGTACGACGGTGGTCATGGCGACGCACGAGGCGACTTTCGTGGACATCATGCAGCAGCGTGTGATCGAACTCTCCCAGGGCGTCGTGGTGCGCGATGAGCAGAGCGGCGGCTACGGCGAGACCGCTTCGATCGACCTCGGAAACCTGACCGAGGCCGGAGCGCAGGTGCTACGCACCAGCGAGGACGTCGTGCGGGCAACGCTGAAGGCAGATGTCGTCCAGCCGATCGAAGCCCCGGAAGATCCCGCGCCACTGCTTCCGGAGGAGGCAGAGTTCGATCCCGACGCGATCGCTTCCACCCAGGATCCCGCGCGGCCGGAGGACACATCGTCTCAGACTCCACTCGTATCGGCCCCGGTCCTCGCAGCGGACGCTCTCGCGGAACACGCGCCAGCGGGGACCGAATCGTCGCTCCCGGACGAGCTCGACCGGACGGTCAGGACTGACCGCCCGGGCGAAGGCAAGAGCAAGAAGAAGCAATCCGCTCCTCCCGGGAGCTATGCGGAGGCCCTCGGGCTGACGCCTGACGATCAGACGGATGTGGGGCCGGTACGATGAGGCTCGGACTAGTGCTCGGCGAGGTGTGGAGCGGGCTTCGCCGCAACCTCTCCGTGGTGATCTCGGTGATCCTGGTGACCTTTGTGTCGCTGACCTTCGTGGGCGCGGCGATTCTCATGCAGCTCCAGGTGCAGCAGATGAAGACGTTCTGGTACGACCGCGCGCAAGTGGCCATCTACCTCTGCACCGACTTCGATCAGAGCGCCACCTGTGACGGCAAGGACGTCGGAGAAGAGCAGATCGCGGCCGTCGAGGAGGCCCTGCAGTCCACGGTGCTCGCGCCGTATCTCGAGGATTATTTCTTCGTCGACCACGACAAGGCCTACGAGGAGTTCAAGAAGCAGTTCGCAGGCAACCCGATCCTCGACATCACCAAACCAGAGCAGCTCAACCAGACGTTCTGGGTGAAGCTCAAGGACCCTTCGCGCTCGGCGATCATCCAGGAGACCTTCTCGGGCGTGCCGGGGGTGCAGAGCGTCAGCGACCAGCGCAGTCTGCTCGACCGGATCTTCCTGTTCCTCGGGGTCGCGAGTTACACGGCGATCGGAATCGCCGGGCTCATGCTCGTGGCCGCAGTGCTGCTGATCTCGACCACGATCAGGCTGTCGGCGTTCTCTCGTCGGCGCGAGATCGGCATCATGCGACTCGTCGGCGCGTCGAACAGGTTCATCCAGACGCCGTTCATCATCGAGGGCATCGTTGCGGCACTCGTCGGATCCGTCCTGGCCGGTATCGCGTCGGTAGCCGTGGTGAAGTTCTTCGTGCAGGACTTCCTCGTATCGAACGTGCCCTTTACGAGCTACATCACGGTGGAGCAGTCGCTGATCGTGCCGCCGATCCTGATCGGGGTCGGCGTGGTGCTCAGCGCGATCGCGGCCAAGGTCGCGATCAGCAGGTATCTGCGAATCTAGCGCGTTTCTGGGGCGGCTGCCGGGTTGCCTGGCGTGGGTCTCACCATTCCGAGGGAGATCCGCGCCCTGCACGCCCGGTCTCCGGGTGTTTGATCCGGCGTCGAGCAGATCGCGCGCAGGCATTCGGCGGGTGCGGAGTCCAGGGTGGCGGAGTTCGGCGATTCGAGGGCTATGCTGGGAGGCATGCCTAAAGAGACGGGTCAGAAACTGATCGCGTCGAACAAGAAGGCGCGGCACGACTATCTCATCCTCGATACCTACGAGGCGGGTCTCGTGCTCACCGGTAGCGAAGTCAAGTCGCTGCGAATGGGACGCGCTTCACTGGTCGACGGATACGTGTTCATCGAGAACGGTGAAGCGTGGCTCGATGCTGCCTATATTCCTGAGTACCTGAACGGGTCGTGGACGAATCATTCGCCGCGTCGCAAGCGCAAGCTGCTGTTGCACCGTCAGCAGATCGACAAGCTCTACCAGAAGACCCGTGAGGGCGGTATGACGATCGTTCCGCTGCAACTGTACTTCCTCGACGGGCGCGCGAAGGTCGAGATCGCACTCGCCAAGGGCAAGAAGGAGTACGACAAGCGTCAGACGCTGCGCGAGAAGCAGGATAAGCGCGAGGCGGATCGAGCGATCTCGTCCCGCAAGCGAATGGGGGAGTGAGAATAAGAAACAGCCATTTCTGGCTGTTTCTCTCACTCCCCGAAGCCGTCTCGGCTTCGGCCTGTGGGTGGGGACAGCCATTTCTGGCTGTTTCTCTCACTCCCCGAAGCCGTCTCGGCTTCGGGTCAGGGCTCGATCTCGTGCAGTTCGATGCGGGGGAGATCGTAGTTTCGTTCTTTTCGCTCCTTCGCTTTCTCTGCGATGCAGGCGATGCGAGCGGCCGGTCGTCCGCTGCATTCTGTGCGGGCTCCGTGTGACGGCGCTGCCGTGTAGCTTCCGATCGCGTCGTGCGCGTTCGGAAGGAGGGGGACGCGAGCCGCGTTGGCTACGAGGATCAAGGTTGTCAGGCAGAGGGTGGCCGCGAGGAGAACGGCGCCGATCCGGCGCGGTCGCTGGTATGTCTCCTGTCTGAGCACGGTGCCTTCTGGCAGCATGGCGCTGAGCCGGTGCTCGAGTTTCCGGGAGGCGAGCAGGCCTGCGAGGGGGGAGATGACGAGTGCTGCTGTTGCGAGGAGCGCTATGGGTGCCGCGTCGTCTCGGCCGGCGACTGCGGCGTAGGAGAGGATCGTGACGCCGAGGAGCGCGAGCAGTCTGAGCTGTACGCGTCCTCGGAGGCTTGACCGGTACGAGGCGAGACGTCCGAGGCTTTGCGCATCCGCGCTGAATCCGCCGGCTTGCTTCGCCGCGGCGGGAAAGCAGAGGTGCAGGAGTGTCGTCGCAGCGAGCGAGGCTGCTGCGGCGAGAGCGAGTGCGACGAGGGTCCAACGTACTGCGACGGCGTCGCGCACGAAGAGTGCGCAGACGGTGCCGAGCAGTGTCGCGGCCCACGCGAGGATCGTCAGCCAGCGTCTCGGCGCGGCGAACCGCGTGTCGTGTGTGAGCATTCGCCGGTATCCCGGGTTCGCTTGGGAGGTGATTCGGAAGTAGCCGACCAGTCGGATTGCGGCGAAGACGAGCACGATGATCGTTCCCGGTACGGGCGACCACAGGGTTCCGTTGCTTCTGAAGCATATTGCGTAGTTGAGTGCGGCGATCGGGAGCAGCGCGAGCGGTCCGTCTGTGAGGAGCATCTGCTCGTACCAGAGCACGGAGAAGAGCGTTCGTCGTGCGCCTCGATGCTGCGGATCGATCTGCAGCAGCTTGTTGGCCTCGCTCGCGGCGGCGACGGGTTGAGAGATCGTGTCGTACTTGCTCGTCGGCTGAGCAGTCGCCGCGATGAGGTCCGCGCGGACGGTGAGCAGATGGACATGCTCGGGGGCGACCGCGAGGCCTTGGGCGACGTAGTGTTCGGCGAGGTCGATGTTGCCGAGGGTCCAGGCGACTTCTGCTGCTCGCGCGAGATGGTCGGGGTCTTCGGGATTGAGCGAGAGTGCGGTTTCGACGTGCGCGAGGGCGAGGTCGCGTCGCTGCTTCCGGTGGCGCCCGCGACCGGGTTTGGTGGCGAGCAGTCGCGCCTGCAGCAGGTGGAACTCTCCGTGCTCCGGGTCGAGTTCGAGGCCTCTCAGGGCTGCGGCTTCGGCTTCTGCGTGCGCTCCCGTAGTGAACAGGGCGTAGCAGCGTTGGAACTGAGCTTGTATCAGGTCCGGCGAGGAGGAGAGAGCCGCGTTCGCCGCCTCGAGCGCGGCGTGACCGCGATTGAGGCGGTTGAGGATCCAGGCGCGATTGGCGAGCAGTTGCGGATGGTCCGGCGTCTGTTGCAGCGCCTCGTCCAGGATCGCGAGTGCATCGCCGTCACGGTCGGTTGCGGCGAAGAGCTCGGCGCGCTGGATCGCCACGGTGATCGCCTGGTCCAGCGGGTCGGGGCTCACCGTCTCGGTTTCTTCTGCGCGAACTTCTGCTCGGCCTCGAGGTAGTGCTTCAGTTCGTCGTAGCGGCCGTCGGCGTTGGCGAAGTCGACGACATTGCGAGCGCTTTGCAGCCAGGGGCCGGTGCTCGGCTTGACCTCGGCGAGCGCCGAGCGTAGATCGTCCATAGTGATGGGGCGGAGTTCGCCGCGGGCGATGGAGTCGCTCATCGCCCGCTCCGCGGCCGTGGAGGCGAGGTGGGTGAGGTCCGCTCCTGAGAAGCCGTGGGTCGAGGCGACCGCTTCGTCGAGATCTATTCCTGCGATGGGGCGGTCCTTGAACGCGTGTTTCAGGATCGCTGCGCGTGCCCCGGGGTCCGGCGCCGTGACGAGCACGATGCGGTCGAAGCGACCTGGACGCAGCAGGGCGTTGTCGACGTCCCAGGGGTGGTTCGTCGCGGCGAGGATGAAGACGCCGTCGTTGTCGGATCCGACGCCGTCCATCTCCTGCAGCATCTGGTTCACGACGTTCCGCATCCAGCCCATGTTGGAGTAGCCGGAACGTTTCCCGCCGAGGGAGTCGAGCTCGTCGATGAAGAGCACGCAGGGGGCGAGTTCGCGGGCTCGGTCGAAGATCCTGCGGACGTTCTTCTCGCTTTCGCCCATGATGCCGTCGAGGATGTCGGCGATTGTGATGCTCAGGAACTTCGCGTCGAGCTCACCGGCGACGGCGCGTGCGAGATAGGTCTTGCCGGTTCCGGGGGGTCCGTAGAGCAGTAGCCCGCCACGCAGGCTTTTCCCGTAGGCCTGGGCGATCTCGGGGTTGCGCATGGGTTCGAGGAAGGCGAGCCGCAGACGTTCCTTGACCTGCGCGAGGCCTCCGACGTCGTCCAGTGTGATTCGTGCGGGCTGCGGTTCTTCGAAGAACTTCGGGTCCTCCCCTTCGCGGAGCACGATGACGGCTTCTTCGTTGGCTTCTGGACCGTCCTGGTGCGTCGCTTGCGGGCGGTCGTCGCTGGGCGGGTCGGTGCGGGGGGTCTCGTTGGCGTTGGGTGCGGCTGCGAAGCCGGTTCCGTCGGTCACGAAGGGTGGTGCGATGTCGACTCCGACTTCTTTCTCGAGCTGCGCCCAGTCGACGTGGTCGGGCGTGGGATCGACCTCCGCCTGCTGCCCGGTTTCCGAGACTGCCTGGGGGGTTGAGTGCGCGGTGGGGGTGGGGGCGGCAGCGACGGTGACCCCGAGGGCGCGCTTCACGAGTTCCAGCGCTTTCGGGTCGGTGGGATCCTTGCCGAGGATCGTGCCGAGTTCGGAAATCGCTGCGTCCGAACGGCCGTCCTCGATCAGCAACTCGGCGAGGTGGAGGCGAAGGGGAGCGGCCTCGGGGTTGGCGCGTAGCGCTTCGATGAGCGAGTTGATGAGCTCGGACAAGACGGTGCTCCTTACGATAGGTACGCTGTCTATTATTCCGGCTGGGGGCCACCGCACATCGGATCCGACGAATGCTTGGTGATTCCGGCATTCTCGACATATGCTGACTGTGCAATAGTTAGAAAAGCTGTTCAGATAGTGAACATGCGTGACGGGCGACCTATCGTTCCGCTCACACTGCAGTGAGGAGAAGACGTGCAGTTCCACCATCACGGCTACGTGTCGACCGACCCGCGCGTGCTACCCGCGGCCGGCGTTGGGGTCGATCGCCCCGATGCGCTTCCCGACGAGATCGACGTGCTGATCGTCGGCTCGGGCCCCGCGGGTATCGCCGCACATGCTCAGCTGGCGATGTTTCCCGGTGTGACGACGCGCATCATCGAGCGCAGAGACGGCCGCCTCGTGCTCGGCCAGGCCGACGGCATCCAGGCGCGCAGCGTCGAGACATTCCAGGCCTTCGGCTTCGCGCCTCAGATCATCCAGGAGGCGTACCAGATCACCGAGACCGCCTTCTGGAACCCGGATCCTGCGAACCCCTCGCAGATCATCAGAACGGGGCACACCCCGGACGATCCCCAGGGCATCAGTGAGTTTCCGCACTTGATCGTGAACCAGGCCAGGGTGATCGACTATTTCGCCGAATATGCGCGGCGCGCGCCAGCTCGTGGCGATGTCGACTACGGCTGGGAGTTCGTCGGACTCGAGGTGACCGGCGAGGGCGAGTATCCGGTACACGTCACCCTGCGACGCGTCAGCGGGTACAGCGGCGCCGGAATCAACGCCGTCGAGTCCGAGGCCACCCAGGGGGAGACCCGCGTCGTGCGCACCAAGTACGTGATCGGAGCCGACGGCGCACGGTCAGCCGTGCGCGCCTCGATCGGCGGGTCGCTGCGCGGCAACCAGTCGTACCACGCGTGGGGCGTCATGGACGTGCTGCCGGTCACTGATTTCCCCGATATCCGCAAGAAGTGCATCATCCATTCCGAGGCGGGCAGCATTCTGCACATTCCTCGCGAAGGCAACCACCTCTGCCGGATCTACGTCGACCTCGGAGAGGTCGACGAGCAGGACGGCGGCAGAGTTCGGCGCACGCCGGTCGAAGCAGTGATCGAGCGGGCGAACGCGATCCTCCACCCGTACACACTCGACGTGCGCAACGTGGCCTGGAGCAGCGTCTACGAGGTCGCGCACCGGCTGACCGACCGATTCGACGACGAGGCCACCTCGCCCGACGGCAAGGCCCGCGTCTTCCTCATGGGTGACGCCTGCCATACCCACAGCGCGAAGGCCGGCCAGGGGATGAACGTCTCCATGCAGGACGGCTGGAACCTCGCCTGGAAGCTGGGCTACGTGCTCACCGGAATGGCAGATGAGGAACTGCTCGGCACGTACAGTGACGAGCGCCAGGTCACCGCGAAGAACCTCATCGACTTCGATCTCGAGTGGTCGACGCTGATGGCGAAGAAACCCGAAGAGTTCGATTCGCCCGATGAGGTCGCCGAGTTCTACGTGCGCACCGCCGAGTTCCCGGCCGGGTTCATGACCGAGTACGAGCCCTCCATCGTCACCGCTTCGGACGCGCAGCAGCAGCTCGCGTCAGGGTTCACGCTCGGCAAGCGTTTCAAGTCGGTGAACACCGTGCGCGTCGCGGATGCGGTGCCCGTCCATATCGGCCACCACCATCGCGCTGATGGTCGCTTCCGTGTCTACGCGTTCGCCGATGCCGATCGCACCGCGCTCAACGAGTGGGCGGAATGGATGCTCGAGAGCGACGAGTCGCCGATCAAGCGCTTCACGCCCGAGGGCCTCGACATCGATACGGTGCTCGACGCGAAGGTCGTCTATCAGCAGGCGCATCACGATGTCGCAATCGAGACTGTGCCGAAGGTCTTCCTGCCTGCGAGCGGACCGTTCGGGCTGCCCGACTACGAGAAGGTCTACGCGGCTATCGCGGACGACGACATCTTCGAACAGCGGGGGATCAGCCGTGACGGCGCGATCGTGGTGGTGCGACCAGATCACTATGTCTCGCACATTCTGCCGCTGTCGGCACGCGCTGAACTCACGGAGTACTTTGCTCAATTCCTGCTGACGCAGGAGTAGTCGTTCGATCAGCGGGGAAGCCCCGGGGTCCGTGCGTCCGAGCGTCTGCGGAGTGCGCTCTCGTCGAGGTGCTGGCCGGGAAACACAGAGGAGGCCCGGGGATCGACCCCGGGCCTCCTCTGTGTGCGTCGCGAGACTTAGCCTGCGAAGCGGAACAGTTTCTTGTTCGCGAACTCGAGCATGCCGCCCTTGCCGAGCTCACGGCCGTAGCCTGACTTCTTGACGCCGCCGAAGGGCACATCGGCCCCTTCCAGTCCTGCGCCGCCGATGAAGACCATGCCAACGTCGAGCTGGGTCCCGACCCGCTCGGCGCGCTCGAGGTCGTCGCAGATCACTACGGAGCCGAGTCCGTAGGGCGAGCTGTTCGCGAGGTCGATAGCCTCTTCGTCGCTCGACACCTTGTAGAGCTGCGCGACGGGGCCGAAGAGCTCCTGGCTGTAGACATCCATCGACGGCGTCACGCCGCCGATGACGGTGGGAGTGTAGAAGTTTCCGTCGGGGGCGTTGTTTCCGACGAGTACCTCTGCGCCCTGATCGATGGCGCTCTGCACCTGAGCGGTCAGTGTTTCGGTGGCCTTTGCCGACGACAGCGGGCCGAAGTTGCCCTCTTCGAACGACTGGCCGGCGATTGCCGCTTCGAACTTCTGCTTGAACTCGTCGAAGATCGTGTCGATGACGACGATGCGCTTCGAGCCGTTGCATGCTTGACCGGTGTTCTCCATGCGGCCGCCGACTGCGTGCGCGACTGCGTGGTCGATATCAGCGGTATCGAGCACGAGGAAGACGTCGCTGCCTCCGAGTTCGAGGACGCACTTCTTCAGGTGACGGCCGGCCTGCTCTGCGACGATCGCGCCCGCGCGCTCCGAACCGGTCAGCGACACGCCCTGCACGCGATCGTCAGCGATGATCGTCGAGATCTGGTCGTGCGTGGCGAAGACGTTGACGTACGCACCTTCGGGGAAGCCCGCGTCGAGGAAGATCTGCTGCAGTGCGAGCGCCGACTCGGGGCACTGCTCAGCGTGCTTCAGCACGACGGTGTTGCCGAGGATCAGATTGGGCACGGCGAAACGAGCGACCTGGTAGTAGGGGTAGTTCCACGGCATGATGCCGAGAATCACGCCGATTCCCTGGAAGCGGAAGAACGTCTTGAGGCCGTCTTCGACCTCGAGCTCCTCGTCTGCGAGCCACTTCTCGGCGTTCGTCGCGAAGGCCGCGGTGATGGCGCCCGAGAATTCGGCCTCGCCGATCGCCTGGTCGAGCGGCTTGCCCATCTCGCGGTTGATGATGGCGCCGAGTTCTTCCTTGCGCTCATCGAACAGTTCGGCGGCGCGCTGGGCGAGAGCCGCGCGTTCGGCAACGGTGGTCTTGCGCGACCATTCCGTGTAGGTCTGCTGAGTCGCTGCGAGTGCCGCCTCGATCTCGGCTGCGGTAGCATCCGGGTATTCCTTGACGGTTTCGCCGGTTGCTGGGTTGATGACGGCGTACTTGCCCATGAGCAGATCACTCCTTCGGTGAACTTCGTTGTTGGCGTGTATGAGCCAGTCTGGCACATGCCGACCTGATAGCTCCATTTTTCCGGAAAAGTCGCATCGATCATGCAGGAACAGTGCATATCGTCCGTATTTATCTCAGAGCGCTACGGAATCAGTTGCAAACTTGCTGTGCCGAGAGGCAAGTCCGGGCATGCGGAACAACCACCGAAACACGCCCGATTGCTGCCTGGCACACAGCTGGCAACACGCCGATGCTTCGTCGATGTACGAGCAGGTTCGCCCGAGATGCGCGCACCGGTGGCGGACGGGGCTGCGGGCACCGGGGCCGAGTCCGGGACTCAGCCCTTGTGCGGGAGCTGGATCGGGGCCGTATCCGGGATCGGGCTGGCGTCCCTTCCCCGCAGATCAGGCATCCACCGGGCGCTGATGAGCGAGGAGAGCACCGTCGCGACGAGGAAGAACACGGAAACGAGGATCCCGCCGAAGCCACCTGCGGAGTCGATCGCGATACCGGCGATGGCAGATCCCAGGGCGACGCCGACCAGTTGGCCCGTGCCGACCCAACCGTAGGCTTCCGCGGTCTCCGAGAATCGCACGGTCGAACTCACCACGGTGAAGAGCGCCGCGAACATGGGCGCCACGCCGATTCCTCCGAGGAACAGCATGACGGCAAGCCAGAACGGGTTGAGGCTGATCAGGCACAGCGCGGTGCCGACGAGCACGATCAGCGAGCGGAAGACCATGGACCCCGGCGTCACATCGCGGTGACCGAACATCAGACCTCCGACAATCGAGCCGACCGAGAAGATCGCCAGAATGATGCCCGATTCGATGCCGCCGTGTCCGAACGCTCCGACGATTCCGGCCTCGAGCGCGGCGAACGAGGCGACGAAGAAGAAGCCCACGACGCTCGCGACGAGCACGGTCGGTCGACCCATCACCGCACCGAAGCGTCGCCTCGCCGGCGGAATCCGAACACTGCCGAGTTCGGGACTGGTGAGGAACCAGATGCCGCCCCCGACCATGACGGCCGCCGCCAGCAGGAGCCCCCAGACCGTGCTGATCTGGGTGGAGACGAACACGGCGGCGACCGGTCCGATGATCCAGATGATCTCCTGGGCCGAGGCATCGAGTGAGAACAGGGCGGAGATCTGCTTGCCGGGAACCAGCTTCGGGTAGATCGTGCGCACCGCGGGCGTGATCGGGGGAGTCGTGATTCCGATGACGAACGCGATCGCGGTCACGAAGACCAAGGGAAGTACCGTCAACGCGATCAGCGTCAAGAGCGCCGCGCAGATCACGGTCGTGACCGAGATCACCTGGCGGATCCCGAGCCGTCCCATGAGGCGGCTGGTCAGCGGACCCGCGATGGCCTGGCCGACGCTCTGCGCAGCGAGGATGATTCCCGCGGAGGTGTAGTTGCCGTAGAACAGCTGGATGTGCAGCAGTATCGTGATCGACAGCATGCCGAAGGGGAAGCGGGCAGTCAGCTGAGAAAGCAGAATGCGAAAGACGCCCGGCGTGCGCGCCAGATCACGATAAATACCCACTACCAGAGTCTAGTGTCCAGAACGTCGGTGAAGTAAGCGTATAGCGACGGATTTCGTGCATGATTTACGCCCTCAGCACGATATCAGTTCGCTGCGAGTACCTTCTGCACACGCTGCAGCGACACGGGCTCCGCCGTGCGCAGCTGTTGCGCGAACAAGCTCACGCGCAGCTCTTCGATCAACCACCGGGCACGCATCAGATGGTCGGGAGCATCCACGGGCAGAGGAATCTCGCCGCCCGCGTCCGAGAACATCACGAGGGCACGATCGATCTCGTTCTGCCAGGCGCGATCGCGGCCCGCCTGCTCGACGAGACCCTTCATGCGCACTGCGATGGCCTGGAGATACACCGGTACGCGCTCGAGTCGGTCGAGGCCGGTTCGAGAGATGAAGCCGCCAGCGCCGCTCGATGCGTACACGAGCCCGTTCAACTGGGTCTTCGCATCCGCGACCTGCCCGAGCACCTGCAGGCTCTTCGCGCCTTCGATCGCCTTGTTGGCGAGACGCGCCTCGTCCAGCACCCGCGCGGCAAGCGCGATACCTCGGTAGATGTCGTCGATCAGCGCACGCGCATAGTCGTTCGCAATCGTCTCGAAGTCCGTCGCGAACCAGACGAGTCCGTCGGGGGCGACTCGGCGAATCGCCCGATCGGCAACAGCGAGAGACACATCGGCGATCGCATCGTCGAGCGAGCGATAGGGGCCGGCGCCCAGCAGGAGCTTCTCCTGATTCGAGAGATGCTCGCGCACATAGCTGGCGGGGCTCGGAGAGCTGAGCGCCAAGAGTCGGCGCACCCCACGGCGGGTGAGACGCGCCTGCTCCTCCGCATCGGCGACGAGACGCAGCTCGACCGAGGTCCGGCGATCGACCAGCGCGGGATAGGCGCGGACCGTGCCCGCACCGCTGCGTCCGCCCGCATACGCAGTGTCGACATGGCGAGGCAAGTCGCCGAAGCTCCACTCGGTGAGGCCAGTGCGTTCGAGGTCGCTCTTCGGAAGGGCGGCCTGCGCGACACGGGCGACGCCCTTCGTCGCCTGATCCCGATGCGTGCGCTGCAACTCGGCAAGGTTCTTGCCGGTGCCGACCGTCCGCCCTCGCCCGTCGATCACGCGGAACGTCGGCGTCAGATGGGGAGGCAGGCGCTCGGTGTCGAAGTCGCCCGCGGCGACCGGCACGCTCGTGCGACGCCGGATCTCATCGGCAAGCATCTCGGTCAGCGATCCAGCGCCACCCTCGAGCGTCGGCTCGACCGCGGCGAGCAGAGTCCGTGCCCAGTCCGCGGCCGGAACGACGTGCTTGCGGATCGCCTTCGGCAGCGAACGGATGAGCGCCGTGACGAGTTCCTCGCGCAGCCCGGGAACGAGCCTCTCGAACTCCGCGCCCTCGACCCGGGGGAGGAGCGGCAGAGGCACCGATACCGTCACTCCGTCGTCCGAAGCACCTGGCTCGAAACGGTAGCGCAGCCTCAGCGTCTGATCTCCATGCCGCCACTCGCGCGGGAACTCGGTCTCGTTCCCGGCATGCGGATCCTCGTCCTGCAGCAGATCCTCGCGACGCATCGTGAGCAGCTTCGGCTTTTCCCGCTGGGCACGCTTCCACCAGCCCTCGAAATCGCGCGTGCTCGTCACCTCGGCGGGAACGCGCGCGTCGTAGAACTCGAACACCGCGTCATCGTCGCCCACCAGATCACGCCGTCGAGTTCGCTCCTCGAGCTGCTGGAGTTCACGGCGCAGCTGGCGGTTGGCACGGTCGAATGCGTGCGGCGACTCCCAGTCGCCCTCGACGAGCGCGTGACGGATGAACAGCTCGCGCGCCAGCTCGCGATCGAAACGGGAGAGCTGCACGCGGCGCCTCTCGACGATCGGCACGCCGTACAGAGTGACCCGCTCGTACGCGACGGCCGCACCCTGCTTCTTCTCCCAGCGAGGCTCGCTCAGCTGACGCTTCGCAAGCGGACCGGCCAGTTCCTCGGCCCAGGCCGGATCCACCGATGCGTTGCCGCGGGCGAAAAGGCGGCTCGTCTCGACGAGTTCCACGCTCATCACGACCTCTGGCGGCTTCTTGGAGAGCACTGAACCCGGGTGCAGCGCAAATCGCGTACCGCGCGCTCCCACGTACTCCTGCGCCGGTTTCCGACGCGCGGATCCCTGCGCTGCGCCCCTGCCCCGGTCTGCGGGAGTCCGGCGATCCTGCAGGTCGTCGCGCACTCCGAGATGCGAGAGCAGCCCCGCGAGCACGGACTTGTGAACGGCGTCCGCTGCGGAAGAGGACCCCATCGAGTCGGGCGCCTCCTCTGAAACGGCAGTGGGAAGCGCAGCGCGCGGCACGGACCGCTGCCCGCCTTCGGATTTCGAGGATCTCGCCGACTTCGCCACGCGCGAGACCTGGCGGTAGAGATCCATCCACTCCCGCACGCGCAGGAAACTCAAGAATTCCGCCTTGCAGAGCCGCCGGAACGCACTCGACGACAGCTCCTTCTGCTGCACCTGCAGGTAGTTCCAGAGATTCAGCAGGGACATCAGATCGCCCAGGGGGTCGGCGAAGCGCCCGTGAAGCTCGTCCGCCCGGCCGCGCTGCTCGGCGGGCCGTTCGCGCACGTCCTGCACGGTGAGACCAGCGACGATCGCGACGACCTCGTCGGTGACGCCGTGCCTGCGGGACTCGACCACCATCCTGGCGAAGCGAGGCTCGATGGGCAATCGTGAGAGTTCACGACCGATCCTCGTGATCCGCGCGGGCTGCGAACCCCGCGCATCTCGCACCGCGCCCAGTTCTTCGAGCAGTGCGAGACCGTCGCGAATGTCGCGCTTGTCCGGCGGCGTCAAGAAGGGGAACTCGCCGATCTCACCCAGGTCGAGTGCAAGCATCTGAAGAATGACGCTCGCGAGACCAGTGCGGAGGATCTCCGGTTCCGTGTACTCCGAACGGCGCTCGAAGTCCTCTTCGCTATACAGGCGAATCGCAATGCCGGGGCTCGTCCGGCCAGAACGGCCCGAGCGCTGGTTCGCACTCGCCTGCGAGATTGCCTCGATCGGCAGCCGCTGCACCTTGCTGCGGGAACTGTAACGAGAGATGCGTGCGGTACCCGAGTCGATCACGTATCTGATTCCCGGGACCGTGAGGCTCGTCTCCGCAACGTTCGTCGCGAGCACGATGCGCCGTGCCCCGGATCGATTCGGCTCGAAGACCCGATGCTGCTCTGCCGCGCTGAGGCGTCCGTAGAGCGGCAGGATCTCGAGATTCGAGGATCTTCCCGACGCGATCGAACCGGCGCCCCCCTGCGAACTCCTGGCGCCCCTGAACCTGCCGGTCAAGGCATCCGCGGCGTCTCGAATCTCGGCTTCCCCGCTCAAGAACACGAGCACGTCCCCCGGAGACTCCCTGCCCAGCTCGCCGACCGCGTCTCCGATGGCATCGAACAGATCGCGCTCGGTCCTTCCGACCTTGACCGCACCGGTCTTCGGATCCTCGATCGCGCGTTCTTCGACCAGCGGTCGATACCGAAGCTCGACCGGGAACGTGCGACCCGAGACCTCGATCACCGGGGCGGGCACTCCGTCAGCGTCGGCGAAGTGCCTCGCGAACGACTCGGGGTCGATCGTGGCCGAGGTGATGATGACCTTGAGATCTGGCCGCCGGGGCAGCAGCGTCTTGAGATACCCGAGGAGGAAGTCGACGTTGAGGCTTCGCTCATGCGCCTCATCGATGATGATCGTGTCGTACGCCCGCAGATCCCGGTCGCGATGGATCGCGTTCAACAGGATCCCGTCGGTCATCAGGCGAATCCGAGTCTGCTCGCTGACCTTGTCGGTGAACCGCACCTGGTAGCCGACGAGGCCGCCGAGCTCGCTGCCCAGCTCCTCGGCGATGCGTTCGGCGATCGTGCGCGCCGCAATTCGGCGGGGCTGCGTATGCGCGATGCGCTCGCGGCCGAGCGCAAGCGCGATCTTCGGCAGCTGGGTCGTCTTCCCGGAGCCTGTCTCGCCCGCGACGATCACGACCTGATGCTCGCGAATCGCGGTTTCGATATCGCCGCGCATCTGCGAAACCGGCAGATCCTCGGGGAACTCAATGTGTGGCGCGTATGGCATGACCATTCCATTATGGGGCTACACTGAATCGAATATATCGACGTAGGGGATCGAATATATCGACGTAGGGGGCGAAGATGGGTGAGTTAGCAGTTCCGTTTGTGGAGCTCAATGACGGAAATCTGATTCCGCAGCTCGGCCTGGGGGTATGGCGGCTCGCGGCGGAGGACACGGAGCAGGTCGTCAGCGACGCCCTCGAACTCGGCTACCGCCACTTCGACACCGCACGCATCTACGACAACGAGGAAGCCGTGGGCCGTGCGATCGCCGCAAGCGGTGTGCCGCGAGACGAGCTGTTCATCACGACGAAGCTGTGGAACACGGACCAGGAGGATCCCCACGGCGCATTCGAGGCGAGCCTCGACCGTCTCGGTCTCGAGAAGGTCGACCTCTACCTGATCCACTGGCCGGTGCCTGCGAAGAAGACAGCGGTCGGTGCCTGGCGCGGTCTCGTCGAGATCGTCGGATCCGTGCAGTGCGACTCCATCGGCGTGTCGAACTTCGAGATCGCGCACCTCGACGAGCTGATCAATGAAACGGGTGTCGTGCCCGCCGTCGATCAGATCGAGCTCCATCCGCTGCACCAGCGCCGCGAGCTTCGTCAATACTGCGCCGAGCGCGGGATCGCCGTCGAGGCATGGAGCCCGCTCGGGCAGGGCAAGAGCGACCTGCTCGCACGCCCGGAGCTTGCCGCCGCCGCCGTCGCGCACGGCAAGACCGCCGCCCAGGTCGTCATCCGGTGGCACCTGCAGAACGGGACGATCGTCTTCCCGAAGACCGCGAATCGTGCGCGTCTGGCCGAGAACGCAGACGTATTCGACTTCGAGCTCTCTGCATCGGAGATGGCCGCGATCGACGCGATGGACGAGCAGCACAACTTCGGTCCGGACCCCTCGACGTTCAACGGGTGAGCGGCTCGACGATGGCGAAGCGGGTGACCACGATCACGATCACCGGCGCGGGAGGTCAGATCGGCTACGCGGCGATGTTCCGCGTAGCATCCGGGGCGATGCTCGGCGAGGATCAGCGGGTTCGCCTGCGACTGCTCGAGATTCCCCAGGGCATGCGCGCGGCGGAGGGTGCCGCCATGGAGCTGAGCGACTGCGCGTTTCCGCTGCTCGACAGCGTCGAGCTGACCGACGATCCTACTTTCGGATTTGACGGAGCGAACGTCGCGATGCTCATCGGGGCACGACCGCGTGGTGAAGGCATGGAGCGCAGCGCTCTGCTGGCCGCGAACGGTGCGATCTTCGGCCCCCAGGGTCGTGCGATCAACAGCGTTGCAGATGACGATGTGCGTGTCGTCGTCGTGGGCAATCCCGCGAACACCAATGCGCTCATCGCGCAGCGGCATGCGCCGGACGTACCCGCTTCGAGGTTCACCGCGCTCACGAGACTCGACCACAACCGTGCGGTCGGTATGCTGGCCGCAGAGGCGGAGGTCGCTGTGAGCGAAGTCGCCGGTGTGACGATCTGGGGCAATCACTCCGTCACGCAGTACCCCGATCTCAGCCATGCAACCGTGGCCGGGCGGCCCGCGCTCGATGTCGTCGGCGCAGGCTGGGCGCGAGGCGAGTTCATCGAGCGGGTGGCAAAGCGCGGTGCGGAGATCATTTCGGTGCGCGGGGGATCCTCGGTCGCTTCCGCAGCGAATGCGGCGATCGAGCATGTCCGGGACTGGGTGCTGGGCACCGAGAGCCGACGGACGAGCGCAGCGGTCGTCTCGCGGGGCGAGTACGGTGTGCCGGAGGGCCTCATCTCCTCATTCCCCGTGCGCTCGGTCGACGGCGAGTGGGCGGTCGAGGAGGGAATCGCGGTCGACGAGTTCTCCCGAGCCAGGATCGACCTCTCGGTCGCGGAGCTGAAGGCGGAGCGGAGCACCGTCCAGGAGCTCGGTCTGATCTGAGGCGGCCCACGCGAAGCCGTCGGAAAGCCGATGTCGCGATCCTCGTGACGGGCAGCGGTCGCTGCCGTCTGGACTTTGCGGCCCCGCGCAACCAATAGGATAGAAGCCATGTCTAAGGTTCTGTCTTCTCTGCCCATCGGCGAGCGCGTCGGCATTGCATTCTCCGGCGGCCTCGATACCTCCTGCGCGGTTGCGTGGATGCGAGAGAAGGGTGCGGTGCCGTGCACCTACACCGCTGACATCGGCCAGTACGACGAGCCCGACATCGACGGCGTCGCCGCGCGTGCCAAGGACTACGGCGCCGAGATCGCCCGCCACGTCGACGCGAAGCTTCCGCTCGTGGAAGAGGGCTTCGTTGCGCTGCAGTGCGGTGCGTTCAACGTGCGCTCAGGCGGCAAGACCTATTTCAACACCACCCCGTTGGGCCGTGCCGTCACCGGTACGCTGCTCGTGCGTGCGATGAAGGAAGACGGCGTCGACATCTGGGGCGACGGCTCGACCTACAAGGGCAACGACATCGAACGCTTCTACCGGTACGGCCTCATGGCGAACCCGGCGCTGCGCATCTACAAGCCGTGGCTCGACAAGCAGTTCGTCGAAGAGCTGGGCGGGCGCCACGAGATGAGCGAGTGGCTCGTCGCCAACGGATACCCCTACCGCGACGCGACCGAGAAGGCATACTCGACCGACGCGAACATCTGGGGTGCCACGCATGAGGCGAAGAAGCTCGAATTCCTCGACGCCGGGCTTGACATCGTCGAACCGATCATGGGAGTGGCCGCCTGGCGGGATGACGTCGAGGTAGCGACCGAAGAGGTCTCAGTGCGTTTCGAGGGGGGCCGACCGGTCGCCATCAACGGCGTCGAATACTCGAACCCGGTCGAACTCGTCTTCGCCGCGAACGAGATCGGCGGGCGTCACGGGCTCGGCGTGAGCGACCAGATCGAGAACCGCATCATCGAGGCCAAGTCTCGCGGCATCTACGAGGCTCCCGGCATGGCGTTGCTGCACATCACCTACGAACGGCTCGTCAACGCGATTCACAACGAAGACACGCTCGCGGCGTACCACAACGACGGACGCAAGCTCGGTCGCCTCATGTACGAGGGCCGCTGGCTCGACCCGCAGTCGCTCATGCTGCGCGAGGCGCTGCAGCGCTGGGTGGGCTCCGCGGTCACCGGCGAGGTCACGCTTCGCCTGCGTCGCGGCGACGACTACACGATCCTCAACACCGAGGGGCCCAACCTCAGCTACCACCCTGAGAAGCTGTCGATGGAGCGCACCGTGGGCGCAGCCTTCGGACCCGAGGACCGTATCGGTCAGCTGACCATGCGCAACCTCGATATCGCCGACTCGCGACAGCGCCTCGAGCAGTACGCAGCGATCGGCCTGGTCGGAGGTACGACGGCCGAACTCGTCGGCGAGCTGGAGCGCGGTGGGGCGGCGGAAATCGCCGACGCCGTCGGCGGCATCGACGAGGGCGCAGACGAGCTGGGCCTGTCGGCCGCCTTCGACTCCGGAACCGACTGAGGCGAGCGCTGACGGCCGAGCCGGCGACGGCACTCGGCCGAGACCTGTCACGGAAGTCTCGCCAGTCCGCGCCAACTGCACATCCGTGACAGGGAATAAGCACTCTGGCGGTACGGGAGTGGTGGCGCGGGGTCGCCTGCAGAGGGCGTTGACGTCGCCGCGCTGCCGGGCCGGGGAGACGCGGCGATGCCAGGGCCGAGCAGACACGGCGAAGGCCCGGGTCGTGAGACCCGGGCCTTCGCGATCCTCGGAGAAACTAGGAGGCGCGACGTGCGCGTGCGGCGCGACGCTTCAGGGCGCGGCGCTCATCCTCGCTGAGGCCACCCCAGACGCCCGAGTCCTGACCGGTGTCCATGGCGTACTGCAGGCACATCTCGGTGACCTTGCAGCGGGCGCAGACGGCCTTGGCGCGTTCGATCTGATCGACGGCCGGGCCAGTGTTGCCCACCGGGAAAAAGAGCTCGGGGTCAACTGTCAGACAGGCAGCCTGCTCGCGCCAATCCATGGTTCCTCCTATATTTTTGCGCGCGCGGCTGTATTCCTTTTGGCCTGTAGCCTGATTCGCGCGGCGAGTGTCGTACGGGACTGAGAGTGCCCACCACGACGTGCGCGAAACTCTTATGAATATATGGTTCCATGAAAGATGCAGTTATACAAGAGGTATTTCTTCATACGCATGAAAGGTAGCCGAAATGACCGGTTCACCCCCACTTCACCGCAGATCGCTTCTCGGATGGAGCGTCCTGCTCGTGTGCCTCGCGATCGAGTCGTTCTTGCTGGTCTGGGTGGTGCTGATCACGGTACTCGCCGCGATGGGATCTTCCTCAGCGGTTGCTCAGAACTTCAGCCTGGTCGTGGTCGCGGTGCTCTGCCTGGGCTGGGTGATCGCGACGCTGCTCGGCTCGGTTCGGGCGCGGGCGAGCTGGGTTCGAGGATCCGCGGTCACGATTCACGTGCTGCTGTTCGCTGCGGGTACCGGGTGTCTGCAGCTCGCACTGGGACCCTGGTGGTTCGGTTTCGGGTTGATCGCTCTCGCCCTGGCCGGGTTCTTCGCAGCGATCATCGCGCGACCGGTGCTGCGGCCGGAACTCGCCGAGCAGGGGGAGCCCATCGGCGAATAGCACGCACTCGCCGCCCGTTCAAGGTACGTCGCACGGGGCGGAGGGAGCAGGCGAGTCGGCAGCGCAGGTCGGTGAAGCGGTGAATCGGTGGTGGGGCCGGAGGTCTGCGGTGAACCGGCAGCGGGGGCCGGCGACCTGCGGTGAACCGGCAGTGTCTCGGGCGGTGGCTCAGACGCCGAGCAGCTTGCGCACTCGCGCGACGTGCCCCGTCGCCTTGATGTTGTAGAGCGCGTGCTCGATCTTCCCGTCGGCGTCGATGACGAAAGTCGAGCGGATGACTCCCTGCACGATGCGGCCGTAGTTCTTCTTCTCGCCGAAGGCGCCGTAGGCGGTCAGGGTCTCCCGTTCGGGATCGCTCAGCAGCGGGTAGCCGATCGAGTCCCGCTCGGCGAATCGGGCGAGCTTGTCGGTGTCGTCGGGGGAGATCCCGAGTACGGTGTACCCGGCGGCTTCGAGGGGAGCGGTGGCCTCCTGGAATTCGCATGCTTCCATGCTGCATGCGGGAGTCATGGCCGCGGGGTAGGCGAAGAGAATCACGCGGCTTCCGCGGAACCCGTTCAGCGTGACGGTTGCGCCGTGCTGATCCTTGAGTGAGAAGTTCGGTGCGTGTTGGCCTGCCTCGAGAAGTACGCGTTCACTCATGATCTTCAGCCTATCTGGCCGAGTCCGGCAGCTGAAATCAGGCGATCGAAATGACCAGGCACGGCGAGGCCTGCGGAATCTGTGCCACACGAGGATCGACGTGCTGGAGCGGCCTCGGTGAGAAGGGCGATCGAATCGCGACGGGTCGGCGCGACGGATCAGTGCAGCAGTCTGCGCAGGGACTCCACCCGCCGCGCTCCCGCCGCGTCGAGTCGCCCGTCCTCGATGGCGGCGTCGAGCTCGCAATCGGGCGCTCCCTCGAGATGAGTGCAGCCCCGGGGGCACTTCTCGAGGAACGGCGCAAGGTCAGTGAAACCGCGCAGGACACTCTCACCGGTGACATGGCCGAGCCCGAACGAACGCACCCCCGGGGTGTCGATGACCCAGCCGCTTTCTCCGCCGGACGCACCGGGTGTGAGGGCCCGGTAGGCGATCGAAGAGGACGACGTGTGGCGGCCGCGCCCGGTCACCTCGTTGACGTGCCCGGTGGCGCGCCCTGCGTCAGGGACGAGTACGTTGATGAGCGTCGACTTGCCGACTCCCGAATGTCCGACGAAGACCGTGGTGTTTCCGGCGAGCGCCTCGCGAATCTCCGCGATGGGCTCTTCTCCGGGGGCCGAGAGGAACACCGGCACATCGAGGGCGGCGAAGTGGTCGAGAAACTCGGACGGGTCTGCCTGGTCGACCTTCGTCATGCAGATGAGCGGTTCGATTCCCGCATCATAGGCGGCGACGAGATACCGGTCGACGAGTCGAACCCGGGGTTCCGGGTTCGCCGAGGCGACCACGATCAGCATCTGATCGGCATTCGCCACCATGATCCGTTCGACCCGGTCGCTGTCGTCGGCGCTGCGGCGCAGCATGGTGCGCCGCAGATCGATGCCGACGATGCGCGCGAGGGTGCCCTCAGCCGCGGAGACATCGCCGACGAGGTGCACGCGGTCCCCGATCACGATCGAGGTCTTGCGCAGCTCGCGCGCGCGAGCCGCGGTGATAGTTCGCTCCTCCGGGTCACGGGGATCCGCGCCTGCCGGTATGAGAGCGGTGTACCGACCGCGGTCGACCGCAGTGATCATTCCGGTCACCGAGTCGGCGTGGTCCGGGCGACGCTTGGTGCGGGGACGGTTCGCCTTCGGATTCGGGCGTTGTCTGACGCTGTGGTCGGCGTATTCGGCGTAGGGGCCGTCGAGTTCGTCGTCTTCGTCGGGCGGGAGCCAGCTCATCGAACGTTACGACCCATCGAGGAGGTTGCCGATTCCGCGCACGGCCGACCCCGCGACCTTTCCGGTGCCGCGAACGAAGGCGCCGCCACCGTTCGCGATGAAGCTGCCGAGGACATCGCCGAGGAGGTCTCCGCTTTCGAATGTGCCAGAGCCCCCGCCATTGTGTGCGCGTCGGGACGACGCGGGATCCTGCTCGAGCATGCTCTCCCAGAGTTCCGTGAACTGCGGCAGGGTCTTCGACGTGCTCTCGATATCGGCGATCGATACGCCGTCGATGCGGAGGCCGATGATCGCGCCGGTCGTCGCCATGCGGTGGTCGGCGTAGGAGCTCCAGGTACCGCCGTGCAGCGTGGCTGGGTGCACCGCGATCCCGTCCTCCAGCTCGACGGCATTGCCGCCGAGCGAGTTGATCTCGTCGACGAGCGCGGCAATGCGGTCCGTTTCGTGGTGCCTGATGTGGCCGATGCCGGTGATCCGACTCGCCCGGCCGTCCCCGTTGCCGGTGCCGTGAGCTGCGAGTGCGGCGAGACCGACGAGGGTCGGCGCGAGTTCGCCGGCTTCCGGCACGTGCAGATCGACCCCGCTGATCACTTCGGGCCCCTGCACGGTGACGGTCTGTGCTCCATTGCCTTCATCCGCGCTGATGGTCACCGCGGCGCCGAAGGCGGGGAGCAGTTCGCGAAGCTGATCGCCTACCTGAGTGGTCGCACGAGGCCAGCTCGGCACGGAGACGGAACCGCCCGCGGTGATCGCTGCGGCCAGGAAGGGTGCGGCATTCGAAAGGTCGGGTTCGATGGTCAGGTCGGTGGCGCGGATCGGGCCGGGCTGCACACTCCACTCGCCCGGGGCGATGGTCTCTGCGACGACCCCGCGCCGGCGCAGAGACTCGAGCGTCATTTCGATATGCGGAACGCTCGGCAGGCGCGCTCCGGTGTGCACGACGTGCACGCCCTCGACGAAACGGGGGGCCGCGAGCAGGAGTCCGGAGACGAACTGGCTCGAGAGCGACGCATCGAGTTCGACCCGGCCGCCCTGCAATGATCCGCGTCCGTGCACCGTGAACGGGAGGGCACCGCGGCCATCGTCCGAGATGTCGGCCCCGAGCGCACGCAGCGCTTCGAGTACCGGTCGCATCGGGCGTTTGCGGGCGTACGGATCTCCGTCGAACGAGACCGGACCGAGTGCGAGTGCCGCCACTGCCGGCATGAAGCGCATGACGGTTCCTGCGAGTCCGCAGGCGATGCTCGTTGAACCCGTGAGCTCCTCGACGGGACTGATACGGAGGTCTGGCCCGTAGGGATTCGCGGCGCTCTCGATCTCCTCGATCGAGATGCCGAGCGCGCGGAGTGCCTCGGTCATGAGCCGGGTATCACGAGAGTGCAGGGGAGCGCGCAAGATGCTGGGAGCGTCGGAAAGCGCCGCGAGGATCAGCTCGCGTCCGGTCAGCGACTTCGAGCCAGGAAGCGGAATCGTCGCAGCGATCGCCTGTCTCGCCCGAGGCGCGGGCCACGCGGGTGCCGCGCCTTCGCCCGCACCTTGGCTCGCTGGATCTTGGTCGTCCCGACCGGGATTCATTTTTCCAACGAGCATTTGTGGGGCCTCCGACGGAATACAAGTGCGACTCTGACTGTTCTCAATTCTATCGGGCGTCACTTCTGGCCGCCCTGAGCATGGCACGGAAACGAGAGGAGGGTCGATGACGGCGACGGTAACCCTTCCCCCGCAGTGGGCGCGCGTCGAGCCCTCCATGATCCTCGACCCCGATTCTCGCGTAGGCTTGGACCTCGTGACCACCAAGCAGAGCGCTACCGACCGCTTCGAACTCGAACAGCGGTTCACGCGAGATGCGCTGCCCTACCTCGACCAGCTGTACGGCGCTGCGATGAAGATGACGCGAAACCCGCAGGATGCGCAGGATCTGGTGCAGGAGACCTTCGCCAAAGCATTCGCCTCCTTCGGCACCTTCACCGAAGGGACCAACCTCAAAGCGTGGCTGTATCGCATCATGACGAACAGCTACATCAATGTTTACCGGAAGAAGCAGCGCGAACCTTACCTGGGAGCGGTCGACGAGCTCGAGGACTGGCAGTTGGGCGGCGCGGAGTCGACCACTGCGATGTCGTCGCGGTCGGCTGAGGCCGAGGCGATCGATCGCACGCCCTCCGGAGTGGTGACCGAGGCGTTGAACGGGCTTCCGGAGGACTTCCGGATGGTGGTCTACCTCGCCGACGTCGAAGGGTTCAGCTATCAGGAGATCGCGGACATCGTTGAGCGGCCCATCGGTACGGTGATGAGCCGGCTGCACCGGGGCCGTGCCAGATTGCGCCAGACGCTCGGCGAGTACGCACGCGAACAAGGAATCGGCGGTCCTGCCGTCGATGATCACCATCATGACGATCGCCGTCATGCAGAAGAGGAAGGGGCGAACAGATGAGCGGATGCGGATGCGAGCACGCTCGTGCCAACCTCGAGGAACTCATCCGTGGTGAGCTGCAAGAGACCGACTGCGGCCCGATCAGGGAACATCTCGAGAGTTGCACCGAGTGCCGCGACGAGCAGCAGGTCTTTGAGAATCTGACCGTGGCAGTTCGCCGCGCGTGCGAGGGCCCGGCCCCGGCATCGCTGCGGGAGACCATCGTCGCGTCGCTGCGCCAGCTGCACTGACCTCGCTGCGGCGAGGAGGCCGCGGGTGTGTCGCGGAGGAGGCACGGCCTGTCAACGGCGTGCTGACGTGACGCCTCGCTACGAGCACGAACTGGGCCCGGGAAGAAGCGACGCCGCTTCCCGGGCCCTCTGCCGCGAGACGCCCTACGGGGTGTCGTACTTCGACTTGTTGCTTTCGAGGATCCAGTTGTCCGTGGCGTCTGCGGTGCGAAGCGCGGCCCCGGTGTAGTCGTCCTCGTTGATGATCAAGTAGCGGTTCTGCTCGCTCGCGCTATCGTTCCACGTCGGATCGAGCGACTTCCAAGTGCCGTCGATGCTCACACGATTCCACGCATGCGGGCCACCATCGATGACCTCTCCGCTGACGATGATGCTGTCGAGACCGGCCTCCCTGGCGATCATGGTGAACGCCTGCGCGTACCCCATGCACACCGCCTTGCCATCCCGGAACACTCCGAGCGGGCTCCACGCGGTGAACTCGGAGTCGTACGCGATGCGACCCATCGGCATGGAGAGGCCGACGAGTGAATTGCCCTCGTAGGCTGCCAGGCTTTCGTAGTCGTACTCAGTCTGGTCGATCACCCACTGGTTGATCGCGATTGCCTTCTCCTCGTCGCTCTTGCCCTCGACCGTCGCGGCGACCTTCTTCGCGGAATCGTAGCTGATTCGCATGGCGTCCTCGCGCGTGCCTTGGTCGAACACGTAGTCGACGTAGACCTTGTTGCCGTCGAACTCGACGATCGGCCGACCGTAGTTGATCAACGGGTTCTGCGTCATCGCTTCGCGGTAGGCGTCGTAGGGGCTGGGGGCACCCGGTTGGTCGCGCCATTTCGACACGTCGATGGCGGGTTCGCCCGCGATCATGTTCGCCGCGATGTGCTCCACCATGGGATGGGTGCCGAACACCGGGAACTCGGTCTTCGGAGTCTCCTTCGCGGCCTTGTACTGACGATACTCCGCGAAGTCGATCGAGTGATCCGCATCCTCCACCGTGAGCAGCACGCCGCCGGTCTTCGACTGGTCCGCGAGCGAGCGGGCGTTGAACGCCTCGATGTGCGCCGGCAGCTGCTCCATCCACTCGGCCTTCGACATTCCCGCGGGAACGTAGGAGGCATATTTGGTCGTGAGGGAAGTGCCGAGAATGGTGCCCGTCATTCCGATGCCGTCGGGGTAGACGAAGCCGCCGTTCTCGCCGAAGTTCTGGATGACGATGTCGGGGTTGAGGCTCGTCGGGTCGATCTGCACCTGCATCGATCGGGTGGCGCCGTCGAGCGTCGTGACCGGCATCCAGGTTTCGAGTCCGGTCAGATCGCCGACGTTCCATTTCTGGCTCTCGTCGCGGGTCTGGAACTGCTGGAATGTCGCGATCTCCGACGGCTGCGCCCGTACGCTGGAATCGGGCGCGACCGGATCGAGCGGCGAGTACTGGCCATCGTGTTTCACGATCACGCCGATGCGCGACTTGGAGGTGTTCATCCGGGACTTCCAGATGCCCTCGCCGCCGAACTCCTGTACGTCTGCGGAATCGCCGCTGTAGAGGCTCAGTCCGGCGTTCTGATTCATCGCGAACGGCCGGTGATCGGTCGTATCGTACGAGGTGTCGCCCTTGACGATGCCGATCAGAGAGGTCTGCCACTCCTCGTCATCCGATGTCGCGAAGGAACTGGGGCTCGACTTGACGATCAGGTATTCGGTGTGCTTGTCGGCGTACTCCGGGGCCGTCCAGTTGATCTTCACGGAGCCGTCCTCGGCGCCCTTGGAGAACGTCACTCGCACGGGGTCCGGCCGCTTCGTGTCGAACTTGGGGATGACCTGCGTCACCTCCGGAAATTCGAGCTTCTTGCCGTCGCCGTCGTAGGTTCGCTTGATCCAGTACTCCGCGTACTGCGACCAGGGGAGCTCACGGTCGTAGACGACCGTGTCGTACTCGAGGGAATCATCGTAGATGTCGGAGGCCTTGCTGGCATAGTCCACGGCCTGCAGCGGGCGGATGTCCCACTCGAATCCGTTCCGGGCATCCGAGCTGAAGACGAAGGTCTGCACGGGAACGGTCAGTTCTCGATCCGCGTACAGGTCGATCACCCCGGTGTTGTACGAGATCGGTTCGCCCTCATCGAGGAGTCGATCGCGAAGCTCGTCGAGGTCGACGCTCGCCTTGAGCGTCACGGCGGGGTCGTCCTGGCTCATGTCGAGTTCGATCGGGGCGAGATATTTGTATCCGTTTGCGATGACCGGCTCGACCTGGGAGGCGCTGTCGCGGCCCAGGAACGCAGGGATCGCGATCGCGGCGGTCGTGACGAGCGCAAGGGCAGCGATGCCCGCAGTGAGCAGAACCCAGGTCTTCTTACGTCGGCGCGGCGCGTCAGGCGTCTCGTTTCGTCCCCGGGCGGGCGTCTCGGGCACGGTCCCCAGGGCCCTGAGCGGCTGCTGCGCGGGATCCGTGTGGGTGTATTCCGTCCACTGAGTGCCGTCCCACCACCTGAGCCCGGCCTCTCCGCTCGGATCCGGATACCAATTCGGCTGGGGGGTCTCGCTCATCTACGTTCCTCGTATATGTGACAGTAATATCTTCCGCAGCTTCCGAGTGTAATAGATGCGCATTTCTAGCGCTCCCGCGGCTCGGGCAGCCGGGGGAGCGACGCGATCAGTTCGCGGGTGTAGTCCTCCCGGGGATGATTGAAGATTCGATCGACGTCACCGCGTTCGACGATTCTTCCGTCCTTCATCACCACGATGCGTTCCGCGACACGAGGCACCACCGCGAGATCATGCGTGACCGTGATCAGGGTGAGCCCCATCTCGTCGCGCAGTTCGGCGAGAAGGTCGAGCAGCCGACCGCGCACGAGCACATCGAGGGCGCTCACCGGTTCGTCGGCGACGAGCAGTTCGGGCCCGTGGACGAGCGCGCGAGCGAGCGCGATGCGCTGGCGCTGCCCTCCGGAAAACTCGTGCGGATAGCGATCCGCGGATCCGCGGGGGAGTTCGAGGCGTTCGAGCATCGCGGTGACGGCCTGGCGATGATCGCCGGGAGCCTCGGTGGCGATGAGCGGCTCGGCGACGGTCTGCCCGATTGTGCGCCTCGGGTTGAAGGACGAGTACGGGTCCTGGAACACGATCCCCGTGCGTCGGCGCAGCCAGAGCAGCCGATCGCCGCGAGCATTGACGAGGACATCGTCGAAGCGCACCTCGCCCGAGGTCGGACGGCTGAGGCCCAGCAGCAGCTTGAGCAGCGTGGTCTTACCCGACCCGGACTCGCCCACGATCGCCACGCTCTCGCCTCGCTGCACCGCGAAGTCGACACCCTCCAGCGCCCGCGAGATGGTCGGTTTGCCGAACAGGCTCGGCGACGGGATCCGGTAGTGCTTGCAGAGTTCGCGCGCTTCGACGAGAGGCCCCTCGGTGAGCGTCTGGTTGTTCACAGGTCGCCTCCTGCCGCATTGATGAGCGCGCGAGTGATCGGGTGCTGGGGCGACTCGAGGATCTGCGCGACGGCCGCATCCTCGACCACGCTGCCTGCGTCGAACACGAGCACGCGCTCCGCGACCTCCGCCATCACCGCGAGGTCGTGCGTGATGAACACGAGCGAGGTGTCATCACCTTCGGTGAGGTCGCGGAACAGCTGCAGCACGCCTCGCTGCACCGTGACGTCCAGCGCCGTCGTCGGCTCGTCGGCGAGCAGTAATCCTGGTCGCGTCGCGATCGCGGCAGCGATCGCTGCCCGCTGCCGCTGACCGCCGCTCACTTCGTGAGGGTAGGCGCGAACGATGCGGTCGGGTTCCTTGAGACCGACCCGCGCTGCCAAGCGCAGTGCGGCCTCGCGTCGCTCCGACCGCGAGAGCGAGTAGTGCAGCGCCAGGGCCTCGGTCATCTGGCGACCCAGGCGGTGCAGCGGATTGAGCGCCGTCTTCGGCTCTTGAAACACCATGCCGATTCGGTCGCCGCGGAGCGAGGCGAGTTCCGCGTCAGGCTTCCCGACCAGTTCGACGTCGCCGAGACGGATCGACCCCCGAATCTCGGCCTCTTCCGGGAGCAGACCGGCGACCGCGAGCGCCGTGAGCGTCTTTCCCGACCCCGATCCGCCGATGAACCCCAGACGTTCCCCGGGTTCGAGCGAGAACGAGATGTCGTGCAGGAGCTCGGTCCCCCCGATCGCGACGGTCAGGCCGCTGACCTCGAGCGGGGGAGCCAACGTCGAATCCGATGGCGGGGTTGCGTGATCGGTTCTCTCACCCATGCTCCGCCTCCTGCTTCCGCGTACTGCCTCTTCCGAACCGGAGGCGTGGATCCATCGATTCCCGCAGCGCGTCGCCCAGCAGGTAGAACGCCAGCACCGTCAACGTGATCGTCAGCCCGGGCCACAGCACCACCGTCGGGTGCACGGCGATGTAGGCCTGCATGTCCTTGAGCATGAGTCCCCAGGACGGCACGCTGGGCGGAGCGCCGAACCCGAGATAGCTGAGCCCGGCCTCGGCGAGAATCGCGAGGCCCATCGACAGCGAAAGCTGCACAGTGAACACCGGTGCCGCGTTCGGCAGCAGATGCATACGCAGGATCGTCCAGCGCGAAAGCCCGGCTGCTCTGGCAGCGAGAATGAAGTCCTCCGCATTGATCTGTCGGAGTTCGGATCGCACTACGCGCGCGATCTGCACTCCGTAGCCAATGCCGACCGAGACGATCACGATCGGGATTCCGCTGCCGAAGACTGCCGCCAGCATCATCGCGAGCAGCAGCGTCGGAAAGGCGATCAGCACGTCGATCAGGATGACGAGCGGCTCGCGCAGGGTGCGCGGCCCGAGTCCCGAAATCACGGCGAGCACGAGGCCGATGAAGCCGGAGACGATCGCCGCTCCGAGCACCACGAGCACGGTCACCCTGGTACCCGCGATGAGACGGGATGCGATGTCTCGCCCGCTGTAGTCCGTGCCGAGCCAATGCGCCGCCGAGGGAGGAGCCCATGCGTCGTAGACATTCGAATGATTCGGGTCGCCCGGAAGCCAGAACAGGGAGACGAGTGCCGCGATCGCGACGATGCCGAGCACGATCATCGCGAACGCGCCCCGCGGGGAGCCGACCAGTTGCCTGAAGATTCCGAAGTCCGGCCGCGCGCTCATTGCTCGTCCACCCTGAGTCGAGGATCGATCAGTCGGTGCACGACATCGACGGCCGCGCCGAGGATCAGGATCACGGCGGTGAGTACGAAGAGCGTGCTCTGCACTTTGATCAGGTCGCGCTGCCCCACGTCGACGACGAGCATGCGTCCCAGTCCCGGCAAGCTGAAGAGCTGCTCGATCACGACTGCCCCCACGAGCAGGCCTGCGACCTGCAGGCCGAGCATGGAGACGACCGAGAGGCCCACTCCGGGCAGGCCGTGGCGTATCAGGGCTCCCAATCGGGTGTGGCCTCGCGACATTGCCGTGCGTACGTGTTCGGCGCCCAGCGCGCTCAGCGTCGCGCTCTTGACGAATCGGAAGAGGATCGCTCCCTCGATCAGACCGATGGTGAGTGCGGGCAGCGTGAGCGCGCGCATCGCCCGGAACGGGTCCTCCCAGCCGCCGCGTGGGAATCCCTGGGAGGGCAGCCAGCCCAGCCAGGTCGAGAAGACCACGATCCCGAGGAGGCCCGCCCAGACGGCGGGCACCGCAGCTGCGACGACGCCCAGAACCGAGAGCACTCGACTCGGCAGTGCATGTCTCCGATACGCGGCGAATACGCCGAGGGGGAGTGCGACGAGCAGCGCGATTCCGAGCGAGTAAACGGTCAGCGGAACCGTGACCTGAGCTTTTTGCGCGATCTCCGCCGCAATCGGGGTGCCCGAGACGACCGAGCTGCCGAGCTTGCCGGTGAGGATGCCTCCGAGCCAATCGACGTACTGCAACGGCAGCGGCCGATTCAGGCCGAGCCGCTCCCGGATCGCCGCCACTTGATCGGGGGAGGCGGAAGTGCCGCCGATCACCTGCGCTACGTCACCCGGCAGCAGGCGCAGTGAGAGAAAGATGATCAGACTCGCCAGCAGGAGGCCCGCGATGAGCGTCAGGAACCTGACTGCAAGGAAGCGGCTCATTCCTCGATCCTACTTGTCAATCGGTGCTTCGCTTTCCCGTACATGTACTGTGGGGCTCCACTCCGGTCGGAGTGGAGCCCCACAGTACATGTCACCTCTCTCCCTGCGCGGGCCAGAGGTCAGCGAGAAGTGCCTGAACGGGCACGCGCTCAGACGCTCACGCCTTCGAGGTTGATTCGCGAGTTGGTGTTGCTGTTCGGGAAGCCCTGCACGTGCTTCCCGATCGCGTTCGCCGGCGTGTAGTTGATCAGCCACTTCGCGGGAGCGTCCGCCGCAACCAGTCGCGCAGCCTGCTGCACGAGATCGATCGCCTCTGCGGGATCGGTCGTCGTGATCGAGCGCGCGTAGAGATCCTGCACCTCCGGATTGTCGTAGCCGAAGTAGTAGCCGGGGTTCGTGTAGTTCGAGAAATCGTTCGCTTCGGCGTGATTGACGTAGCTCAGATCGAATGCGCGAGCGCTTCCGTCTTCGGGAGCCGAGTACACGTCGCTGAGCCAGGTGCCGAACTCGACCGGGTTCACATTGAGCTTCACGCCGATCTCGTCGAACTGGGTCACCACCTGATTGATCGCGTCGTTCGCGTAGAAGCTCGGAATCGTCACCGTCAGCTCGAGGTTCGCCACCCCGGCCTCCGCCAGGAGCGCCTTTGCAGCCTCCGGGTCGTAGGCGTTGATCGAAGTCAGATCTTCATAGGCCGGCTCCAGGTCGGTGATCGGACCGCCGAGGGTCTTGCCGTCGCCATTGAACGCAGCCACGATCGAGTTGCCGTCGATCGCCATCGACAGTGCCGTTCGGACGCGAACGTCATCGAGCGGGGCCTTCCTCGTGTTGAAGCCGAGCGTGAAGACGTCGGTGCTATCCGCGTGCTCGATCTCGAAGTCGGAACCGTCGAACTGCGAGGTCATGTTCGAGAGCACGGGCGCGAGCACGTCGAGGTCGCCTTCGAGTGCGGCGTTCACTGCTGCGTTCCCATCCGGAATGTAACGCCAGACCACCGTCTCGACCGAGGGCTTTTCGCCCCAGTACTCGGGGTTCGCGGTGAAGGTGATGCTGTCGCCCTGCTTCCACTGATCGAGCGCATAGGGGCCAGTGCCGTTGCTCGTATTCGACAGGTCGCCGGTGTAGGCCGTCTCGAAGACGAGGCCCGGGCGATTCGCGAGATGCCACAGGAGCTGGCTGTTCGGGGCGGAGAGCTCGATCACGACGGTCTTGTCGTCGGGGGAGGAGACGGTCACCGGGGCGCCGAGCGCAGTTGCGAGCGAGGCCGGACCTTCTGCGGCGCTCAGCGAATCCACCACGTCTGCAGCGGTGAGCGGGTTGCCCGAGGCGAAGCTCACGCCATCGCGCAGCGTGAACGTGAACGTGAGCCCGTCCTCACTCGGCTCGGGAAGATCTTCCGCGAGCACGGGAACGAATTGATCGACCGTGCCCGACTCGAGGCCGATGAGTCCCTGGTACACGTTGTCGATCAGGATCTGATCGAGCGCGACACCGCCGGTATTGCGGATGTCAAGGTTGCTCGGCTCGAGTTGCAGGCCAACGACCAGTTCGTTGCTCGCACCCTCACCTGAACCACCGGCAGAGCCCGGCTCGCCCTGGTCCCGGCCGAGCCAGAAGACCAATGCGGCGATGATCGCGGCGACGGCGATGATTGCGAGGGTGATGATCAGCGGCTTGTTCGAGCGGCCGCGCTTGCGGTACTCGGGTGCCTCGGTTTCGGCACTCGGGTTCGTCTCGGTCACGAATGGCTCCTCGGGTCCAGCGCGGCCGAATGCCGCGCGCAGAAAGATACAGACGGCGGGCGGCAATGCTCGAACGTCAATTGCCGAGAGTACGCCGCTTTTGCCGGAATGTCTCCTACCTGAACAGCTTGTTAACGTCTTGTTACATTAGGAATAAGCGAGACGCCTGAGTGCGTCTGCAAGCGCAGCGGGAGAGGCCTCATGCAGATTGTGCGGGCCGGGCACGGTGCGCACCTCCGAGTCGGGCATCAGCGCGCGCCACTTCGCCACCTGGGCCGCATCGACGAGGCCCTCGGATCCTCGGACCAGCGACACCGGTGCCCCGCTCGCGTATACGGCCTCAATCGGCCCCCATATCGGTGCGAATGGGGCCCCCTCGCCCAGACTCTCCATGGGTTGCGCGTCCATGTGGGCGAAGTGATGGGCCCATTCCCATCGGCCATCGGGCCGCTGCCGCGTATTCAGCGCCACCCCGCGTGCAAGCGCTGCGCGATCCTCGCCGATTCCGTACGCCAACGCTCGGTCGACCATGTCCTCTCGCGATGCGAAATCACGCTGCCCCGAAATGAAATCGTTGATCTCGCTGCCGTCGCTCTTCGGCTCGATCGCAGGAGTGATGTCGACGATGACGAGCCCGCGCACGCGCTCGCCGAGCGCGGGAGCAGCGATCGCGGCGATCAGCCCTCCGAGCGAGTGACCGACCAGTGTGAACGGCCCGGGAGCCAGGGCTTCGAGCGCGATCAGCACATCCGGCACCAGCAGATCAGGGCGATAGTTCGCGTCCTGGCGCCAATCGCTCCGGCCGTGACCCGGAAGATCGAGCGCAAGCGCCGGTGCATCCAACGCAAGCACGACCGGGTCGAACCCGTGCGCGTTCAGCCCCATACCGTGCAGGAAGACATACTCCGGCGGCTTCGAAGGGTCGTATCGAAGCGCGGAGATCTCCCTGCCCTCCGATACCTCGACCCCGACCCGACGTACCTCGGGAAGCGGGCCGGTGCGGCCAACCCGCTCGGCATCGCCGGCCAGAAAGCGGAACTCGTCATCGAGAGAAGTCATGAGCACGAGTGTACTGGCGGTGGCCTGTTCGGAGCACTCCGGCGGTTTCTGTTCCGCCGCCTCGACGGGTCGGTACGCGTAGCGGTGGGGGCGCGTCGTCCTCGAAGCCGGAGTTCACCCGATGCCACTACACTCGGGGGGATGAACCCCGACCGTACGGAGCCGAGGCCAGGCCCGCTGTACAAGCTGTACCAGCGTCGCCTTCGGCACGAGGTCGACCCGGCGAACGTGCCGCATCACATCGCTGTGATCGTCGACGGAAACCGTCGCTGGGCGAAGCAGCGGCTGCAGGAGCGCGTCGCGTTCGGACACCGGGCAGGCGCGCGCAAGATTCCCGAGTTCCTGCACTGGTGCGAAGAAGCCGGGACGAAGGTCGTGACTCTTTACCTGCTCTCCAGCGACAACCTGAAGGGCCGGGACAGTCAAGAACTCGACGATCTCTTCGGCATCATCGCGGAGCTCTCTCGCAGCCTCAGCGAAGTCGATGGCTGGCGCGTCAAGCACGTCGGCAGCTGCGACGGCCTGCCCGAGAGCCTGACCGCGGCGCTCTCAGAGGCGGAGCGCGTCACCGCCGACCGGACCGGACTCCACGTGAACCTCGCCGTCGGGTACGGGGGACGGAGCGAGATCACCGCGGCGATGCGCAGCGTCATCGCCGAGCACCAAGCTGCAGGGGGGACCCTCGAGACGCTCGCCGAGCGGCTCACTCCCGAGATGATCGGCGAGCATCTCTGGACGCGCGGCCAGGCGGACCCAGACCTGGTCATCCGCACCTCGGGAGAGCAGCGCCTCAGCGACTTCATGATCTGGCAGTCGGCGCACAGCGAGTTCTACTTCGTCGAGGCGCTCTACCCCGACCTGCGCGAGGTCGACTTCCTGCGCGCACTCCGCGATTACTCCCGTCGACAGCGACGAATGGGACGCTAGCGAGGAAGGCCAGGGCTCGGCTCAGTCGCTGGTGAGGAATGCCTCGAGCTCTTCTCGGACCCAGGCGTTCGATGCAACGCATCGCGTTGCACGCCGTATGTCCCGAGCCCGCCTCGGGCTCGGCTCAGTCGCTGGTGAGGAATGCCTCGAGCTCTTCTCGGACCCAGGCGTTCGATGCAACGCATCGCGTTGCACGCCGTATGTCCCGAGCCCGCCTCGGGCTCGGCTCAGTCGCTGGTGAGGAATGCCTCGAGCTCTTCTCGAGCAACATGATCGGCCTTCTGCACGGGCGGCGACTTCATGAAGTAGGCGGAGGCTGCTTCGACCGGGCCCGCCTGGCCGAGATCCATAGCCACCTTCGCGCTGCGAATCGCATCGATCATCGTCCCTGCCGAGTTCGGGGAGTCCCATACTTCGAGCTTGTATTCGAGGCTCATCGGCACATCGCCGAATCCTCGGCCTTCGAGGCGAACGAATGCGAACTTGCGGTCCTCGAGCCATGGCACGTGATCGCTCGGTCCGATGTGGACATCGCCTTCGGGTAGGTTCACCTCGATGTTCGAGGTGACCGCCTGCGTCTTCGAGATCTTCTTGGACTTGAGGCGGCTGCGTTCCAACATGTTCTTGAAGTCCATGTTGCCGCCGACGTTGAGCTGATAGGTGTGGTCGAGGGCGACGCCGCGGCTCTCCATCAGGTGCGCCATGACCCGGTGGGTGATGGTCGCACCGACCTGGCTCTTGATGTCGTCGCCGACGATGGGCAGTCCGGCTTCGACGAACTTCGCTGCCCACGCGGGGTCGCTCGCCACGAAGACGGGAACCGCGTTCACGAATGCTACGCCCGCGTCGAGCGCGGCCTGCGCGTAGAACTTCACGGCCTCTTCGCTGCCGACGGGCAGGTAGCAGGCCAGGACGTCGGCGTCGGAGTCGCGCAGCGCCTGCGCCACGTCGACGGGGGTCTGGGGCGATTCTTCTACTTCGTCCCGATAGTATTCGCCCAGGCCGTCGAGCGTGGGTCCGCGCAGCACTTTCAGCCCGAGCTCAGGCACCTCGGAGAACTTGATGGTGTTGTTGTGACCCGACCAGATCGCTTCGCTGAGATCCTTGCCGACTTTGTCGGCATCGACGTCGAAGGCGGCGACGAACTGCAGATCGGACACGTGATACCCGCCGAGCCGCACATGCATGAGGCCGGGTACCTGTTCGTCATCGGGTGCAGCTCTGTAGTACTCGACTCCCTGTACCAGCGAACTCACGCAATTGCCAATGCCCGCGAGGGCCACCTTCACTGTCATCGCACCAAGCTTTCGTCTTCTCTTCTCAACCGGGCAACCCGCCAACGACCAATTCTATTCCTTTGCGCCCGCACTGCGCTTCGGTCGGCCTCGCGGGAGGGTGAGGGAGGGGTCGGCGCCGCTGCCGTCGCGCTACCCTCGACCTGTGAGCGAAACACAGGAGATCAGCGAAGTCGCGATTCGGGCTGCCATCGAGGCGGGCGCGATCGCCTTGGAGGGGTTTCGGTCTGGCGGGCTCGAGGTCGATCAAAAAACCGATGTCCACGATCTGGTGACGCAGTACGATCGCGCCTGCGAGGTGCATATTCGAGAGGTCGTTCTCGCCTCCTTCCCGGATTCCAGCATCGTCGGTGAAGAGGATGGGGCACACGCGGGTTCGGGTCCGCTCACCTGGTATGTGGACCCGATCGACGGTACGGCGAATTTCGCGAGGGGAATCGCGCTCTGGGCCGTGAGCATCGGAGTGGCCAGCGACGGGAGGATGATCGCGGGCGTCATCTACGATCCGGTGAGCGGACAGTTGTTCTGGGCGGACGAGCGCGGGGCCTTTCTCCGCGAGAGATTGGGTGCGGACGAGGATCGGCCGATGCGCAGCAGGGGCGACGGCCGAGCGGCGCACGCCACCGTCGCACTCAACTTTCCCCTCGCGCGCGACCTGATCCATTTCCCGGAGCTCGCACTGGAGCAGTTTGCGGAGATCACGCGCAGTTTCGGTCAGGTCAGGGGAGTGCACAGCACCTGCATTGCGCTCGCGTGGGTTGCCGCCGGATGGCTGGATGCCACGCTGTCGTTCGAGGCGAGCCCGTGGGATATCGCTGCGGGTGCGTTCATCGTTGCGCAGGCGGGCGGCACGTTTCACGGCTATCGTGACGGCGCGTCCGTGAACCGTGCGGTCGCGCACCTCGCACCGCATTACTACGCGGCGGCCTCCGGCGCAGAGTTCGTCCTGCTGCATGAGGTGATGCGAACGCAGAGCATGCGGTCGAGTACGGCAGAATGAAACCATGGTCATCGATACCGCAGAACTTCCCGAGCCGACCGATCCTGAGGATCTGCCCCCGGTGAACACTAACCCGGGCTGGTTGAGCGAGGACGAACTCGCGTTCGTGCGCGGACGGATGCCTGTCCTGTACGTGGAAGCGATTCCCGTGCGGGTGGACGGCCAGGGCCAGGTCAACGAGGTGGGGCTGCTGTTGAGGTCCACGCCGGATGGCGTGATGACTCGGGCGCTGGTCGCCGGTCGCGTGCGCTACGGGGAGACGCTGCGCGATGCACTGTTCCGCCACCTGGAGAATGACCTCGGGCCGATGGCATTTCCTCTCATCCCTGCGTCGCCGGTGCCCGCGCAGATCGCGGAGTTCTTCCCGCTGCCCGGAATCTCTCCGTACGTGGACGACCGGCAGCACGCCGTCTCGCTCGTCTTCGTCGTTCCGGTCACCGGCTCGTGCAATCCCCGTCAGGATGCGCTCGAAATGACGTGGATGTCGCCCGACGAGGCGCTCGCTCCGGACACCCTCGACGAGCTCGCCGGTGGACGTGGCCGACTGCTGCGGCAGGCGCTCGCCTCCGTCGGGTGCTGATCGGCCGCCCGGCTCGCTAGCGCGGCTCTCTGGCGCGGCTCCGGTACTCGCTCGGCGTCACCCCGAGCAGCGCCTTGAAGTCTTTCGTGAAGTGGGCGTGATCCGCATAGCCGAGTTCGTGTGCGAGGGCGGCGACCGCGAGGGTCTCCGAGCCGCGGAGCCGTTCCGCTCCTTCCTGCAGTCTGCGCCGCCGAATCATCGAGTGCGGCGTGATTCCGAAGTAGCGTTCGGACAGCCGTTGGAGGGTACGCGGTGACGTGTGCAGCAGTTCGGGCAGTTGATCCACGCGGGTGACCTCGGGGTCGGCGAGCAGCAGTTCGAGCCGGTTCGCGAGTTCCGGGTCACCTCCCGGCTCTGACGCCGGCACGCGGGTGCGCAGCCACTCGCCCAGCGACTGCACGGCTTGCGCCCTGCGCAGTTCACCCGGGGTCCTCCGTGCGGACATCAGCTCGACGATCTCGCGGTGCAGTCGGGGAGCGTCGACGGGAACGGCGCGGTCGCGCAGCCCGGCGAGGTCTTCGGCGAACACGTGTGCGGCGGCCGGGCGCAGCAGTGCGGCCACTGCCCAGCCGTGCCCCTCGAGGGTGCGTTCGGATCGCATGGTCGGCGGACCGACGAAGCTCACTCCCGAGGGCTCGACGACGAGGTTGCACGCGGGGAAGGGGAGCAGTTGCTGTGTGGAGGTCGTTCCGTCGGGAAGCCGCCATTCGGGAATCCAGAACCAGCGCACCGTATCCGTCAGGGCGACGGGGGGTTCGAATCGGAAGAACTCCGGGAGCTGCCGTGGAAAGAGGATGCCTCGCTGCCGCTGATCCATGGTTCACCTCGCGTGTCCGCCGCAGAATCTGGCGTAAATCTTCAAGCCGCGTCCGCGTCCTCGATTTTATGCTGGGGGCATGAGTACCGAACAGCACCGCGCCGCGAATGGCGCCCATACGACGCACGGGATGCCCCATGGATCTACCAGCCTGACTCCGTTCTTGGCGATTCGTGGTGCGGCGGAGGCGATCGAGTTCTATCGTGACATCTTTGCCGCCCGCGTGGTGGACGTGACCGAGATGGGCGGTGCCGTGGCGCACGCTGAGCTCGATTTCGGTTCGGGTCGTCTGCAGATCGGTGAGCCGATGCCCGACTACCATTTGGTGGCTGCGCCAGCGGGTGAGGATGATTGCTACTCGATGGGGCTGTACGTGCCTGATGTCGATGATGTCGTGGAGCGTGCGGTCGCGGCGGGTGCGGTGGTGCGCGAGGCTCCCTCAGATTTCGTTTCGGGAGATCGTTTTGCGAGCATCCGGGATCCGTTCGGGGTGCGCTGGTCGATCCTGACGAGGGTCGAGGATCTCTCCGAGCAGGAGAGCATCGATCGTGTGAGGGAGTGGGCACGCTCGTTTCAGGGGTGAACGCATCGCGTTCGCCAACGAGCGTGCCGAGCCCACTGGC
>JBEBSS010000012.1:0-65006 GCA_040394175.1 Leucobacter soli
AAGAAGAACGTCGTCGTGGGCCAGGCCCACATCAAGTCGACCTTCAACAACACGATTGTTTCGATCACCGACACCACTGGTGCGGTAATCAGCTGGGCTTCCTCGGGTGGAGTCGGCTTCAAGGGTTCGCGCAAGTCGACCCCGTTCGCCGCTCAGCTCGCTGCCGAGAGCGCTGCTCGCAAGGCGCAGGACCACGGCATGAAGAAGGTAGACATCTTCGTGAAGGGCCCCGGCTCGGGACGCGAGACCGCGATCCGTTCGCTGCAGGCTGCTGGACTCGAGGTCGGTTCGATCACCGACGTCACTCCGCAGACCCACAACGGCTGCCGTCCGCCCAAGCGCCGCCGCGTCTGAGTCTGCTGCCACGCCGGCTGCGGTCGGCGTGGCGTCCACCTTGGGAGCCGGGTGGTTTCGCCCGACTCACAGACGTCTTCGTCGCCCTTCCACCACACCGCATGAGTCATATAGCGGACTCCAGCGAAAGGAAACAACACAGTGCTCATCGCACAGCGCCCCACTCTGACTGAAGAATCAATCTCCGAGTACCGCTCGCGCTTCGTTATCGAGCCGCTCGAGCCGGGCTTCGGCTACACGCTCGGCAATTCGCTGCGTCGCACCCTGCTCTCGTCGATCCCCGGCGCCGCTGTCACCAGCGTCCGCTTCGAGGGCGTCGCTCACGAGTTCACCACGATCGCCGGTGTCTCTGAAGATGTCACCGAGATCATCCTGAACATCAAGGATCTGGTGGTCTCGAGCGAGCACGACGAGCCGATCACCGCCTACCTGCGCAAGACCGGCGCCGGCGAGGTCACCGCTGCCGACATCTCTGCGCCTGCCGGTGTCGAGGTGCACAACCCCGAGCTCGTCATCGCGACGCTCGGTGACTCGGCTCAGTTCGAGCTCGAGCTCACCATCGAGCGTGGCCGCGGCTACGTCTCGGCTGCTCAGAACCGGAACGACGATGCAGAGGTCGGCCGCATTCCGGTCGACTCGATCTACTCGCCGGTACTGAAGGTGACCTACCGCGTCGAGGCGACTCGCGCCGGTGAGCGCACCGACTTCGACCGCCTCGTGGTCGATGTGGAGACCAAGCCCGCGATCAGCCCCCGCGATGCAATCGCTTCGGCTGGTTCGACTCTGGTCGAGCTGTTCGGCCTCGCTCGCGAGCTGAACACCGCTGCCGAGGGTGTCGAGATCGGTCCGGCTCCGGCCGAGGTCGTTGTCGACGGAGAGCTTTCGATTCCGATCGAGGACCTCGACCTGTCGGTTCGCAGCTACAACTGCCTGAAGCGCGAGGGCATCAACACGGTCAGCGAGCTCGTAGCGCTCAGCGAGGCCCAGCTGATGAACATCCGCAACTTCGGACAGAAGTCGGTGTTCGAGGTGCGCGACAAGCTCACCGAGATGGGTCTTTCGCTGAAGGACGCCGTGCCCGGATTCGACGGTGCGCAGTTCTACAGCTACGAAGACGACGCTAACTAATTTCTTTCGGCCGTCTCGGCCAGCATTTTCATTCAACGGAGTACACAATGCCCAAGCCCAACAAGGGCCCCCGCCTCGGAGGCGGCCCCGCACACGAGCGCCTGCTGCTGAACCAGATGGCTTCGCAGCTCTTCGAGCACAAGCGCATCCAGACCACTGAGACCAAGGCCAAGCGCCTGCAGCCGGTGGCTGAGCGTCTCGTGACCTTCGCAAAGCGCGGAGATCTGCACGCTCGCCGTCGCGTGATGCGTCAGATCCTCGACAAGTCGGTCGTCCACGAGCTCTTCACCGAGATCGCACCGCTGGTCGAGAACCGCGAGGGTGGCTACACCCGCATCATCAAGACCGGTTACCGGAAGGGCGACAACGCTCCGATGGCGGTCATCGAGCTCGTGCTCGAGCCGGTGGCTCCGAAGCCGAAGCGCGCGAAGAAGGACGAAGCTCCCGCCGCAGGCCCGGTCGAGACCGAGGAAGAGGCTATCGAGGCCGCTGCCGAGGAAGCGGAGGAGGCGGCTGAGGCCGTTGCCGACGCTGCTGAGGAAGCCGCTGAAGAGACCGCAGAGGCTACCGAGGATGCAGCTGAAGCCGCTGACGAGGCTGCTGAAGAGAAGTAATTCTCCGCTGCACCGCACCGCACCGCACCCCGTCTTCGCATCTGCGAGGCGGGGTGCGGTCGTTTCCGGATGGACGCGACCCCTGGAGGTCCGAGCTCACCCCAGCTCGATGGCGAGTGTCACCAGTGCCCTGCGCGAACCCGTGAGATCGCGTTCGGTCCCGCGCCAGATCGCAGTGAACGGCCGGAACAGGGGAGCCGGAGCGACGCGGATCGCACGGACCCTTCCCAGGGCGACGTCGTCGGAGACCGTGAGTTCGCTGAGGACAGCGGGAGCGAGGCCACGGGCGACCGCCTGACGCACCGCGGCCTCGGTCGTCAGGGTGACGAGGGGTTCGGCAGGTGCGGTACCAAGCCGTTCTCGCATGAGATGCTCCAGTGAGGCTCGGGTGCCGCTGCCTTCCTCGCGCATGATCAGGGGTACCGCGGCAAGCTCGGCCAGCTGGACGGATTCTCGATTCGCCCAGGGGTGCGACGGTGCGACGGCAACCACCATGTGGTCTCGTGTGACGATGGCACTGCCGAGATCGTGCGGCGGGGTGGGGCCTTCGACGAAGCCGAGATCGAGCTCGCCGGCTCTCAGACGCTCGATCACGGTTTCGCTGTTCGCCGGGTGCAGCGCGATCTCGGGCGGGGGCTGTGCGGAGCGCTGCCGTAGTTCGAGCATCCAGCGAGGGAGCAGGTGCGCCGCGATGGTCTGGCTGGCGCCGACTTTCAGTGATCTTGCACTGGAACCGCGCAGGCTGCCGATCGCCTCGTTCAGCCGGGCGGCTGCCGCGAGGAGATCGGAAGACCACGAGAGCACGATCTCGCCCTCGCGCGTGAGCGTCACTCCGGTCGCGCTCCGGTGTATGAGTTCGATCCCGATGGTTCGTTCGAGCGAACGCAGGCGAGAGGACACCGCTTGCTGTGTGACCCCGAGTTCGCGGGCGGCCGCGGAGATGCTCCCGTGGCGCACAGCGCTCTCGAGCATGGTGAGTTCGACGATCGATGGATTTGCCACCCTCAGATGGTACAAGCTGTGGTTGTGGGGTTCCCACGAGAGAGAACTATGCCGGCTCCGGAATCTCGGGCAGCCTGGAGGGTATGCAGCTCCGCCCGGTCACCAGCCTTCCCCTCCGCCTCTTCCAGCGCGGTCGTGAGGTCGGCCCTGGGGTGCTGCTCTGCGTCGTGCTCGCCTGCGTCGGCGTGGTCGTCGGGACCGTCGTGCCCGTGATCGGTTCGGTCATCCCGGCGCTGGTGCTGGGGGTGGGCACTGCTGCGTTTCGGACTCCTCACGCCCGACTTCGTCCCGGCATCGTCTACTCCGGCAGATTCCTGCTGCAGTGCGCGGTCGTGCTGCTGGGGGCGAAGCTCTCGGTGGACGTGGTCCTGGACGTCGGCGCCGCATCCCTGCCGGTGATGCTGAGCTCCCTCGGCATCTGCCTCCTCGGAGCCTGGGTGCTGGGTCGCGTGTTCGCAGTCGAACGCGACCTCACGATCCTGCTCGGAGTGGGGACGGGCATCTGCGGCGCCTCCGCGATCGCCGCAGTGGCTCCGGTCATCCGTGCGAAAAGCGCGGACGTCTCCTATGCCGTCTCCACGGTCTTCCTGTTCAACGTGGTCGCGGTGCTCGCCTTCCCCGCCCTCGGTCATGCGTTCGGCATGAGCCCCCACGCATTCGGACTGTTCGCGGGCACCGCCGTGAACGACACGAGTTCCGTCGTCGCCGCGGCAAGCGCATACAGCGCCGCTTCTCTGGGCTTCGCGGTCGTGGTGAAGCTCGTCCGCACGCTGATGATCATTCCGATCACCGTGGTGCTCGCCGTCGCCGAGGGGCGACGCTCCGGGCGAGGCGAGCGCCTCACTGCGAACCGAGTGCTCCGACTCGTGCCCTGGTTCTTGGTCGGGTTCCTGTTGCTCGCTGGGGCGAACTCGCTCGGACTCGTCTCGCCCCAGTGCGCCGCTGCGCTCTCCGACGTGAGCGTCTTCCTGATCGGAGTCGCGATCGCAGGGATCGGTCTCTCCACCGATCTGAGGGCGATCAGGGCGGCAGGAGTGAAGCCGCTCCTGTGCGGGGGACTGCTTTCGCTGCTGGTGCTCGGGACGACGCTTCTCGTCATGGCGCTCACGGGGAACTTCGGAATCTGAGCGGAACGCCCCGCGCGGACGGGCGAACGCGGCGGACGCGTCAGGCCGATTGCGCCCTCGACCAGGGCTACTTCGTCGTCGTGGGCTTCCGCGTCTTCTGCGGTGCCGGCTGCTCGTTCTTCTCGAGCAGCGCATCGAGAGCGGCACGTACCGAAGCGGCATAGGCCTCACCACCGATCGGGTTCGGGTGCACCTCATCTCCGGCGAGCCCACCGGGGACGAGCGGAATCGTCGCCTCCCAATCGGCGACGGTCACCCCTCGATGGGCATCTGCGAAGGCGCGAAGCTGCTGATTCACCTCGGGCACCCACCATCGGTCCGCGTATGCCGTGACCAGCACGATACGGCGTCCGTCGGCGACGCGCAGCAGCGCATCGAGATCGGCATCGTCGATCGGGCCGTTGGTGCCGAGCCCGACGACCAGCACTGAGCGCAACTCGCCGCGAGAGACGAGATCTTCTGCGATGCTCACTCCCGAGCCGAGTCCCCTCGACACCGCCGCATCGATCCAGATGTCGGGGAAGGCGGCCGCGAGCTCAGGTGCGCTCGCGAGCATCACCGAGTCGCCGACTGCGAAGATCTGCCACCCCTCGACCGGATCGGGCTTGGGCGGTTCGAAGTGGGGCAGCTTCGCCCAGTCGGAGCCGAGGCCGGTCGGCCCGAGCGGAGCATCGTCCGCGTCCGCGGGCTCGGCCGTGCTGGCCGATCGCGAGTCGTGTCGCTCACTCACTCCCGCGGGCACGCTTACGAAACCGCCGTCCTGCGAGTCGAGCACGGCCTGGCCCCGCGCGACCACCTCGGCGGAGTTGCTCGGCGCGGGGGCGGTCGCGATGGCGTAGCCGGCGGTCGGTACGGTGACGAGGATCAGGACGAGCACGGTCATGCCCGTGACGAGGCCGCGCCCGCGCAAGCGGATCGGGCGCAGCAGCCGAGAGATCGAGGTGGCGAGCCCGAGTCGTCGAACGGGCTGCTCGACAAAACGGTAGGAGACCGCCGCGAAGCAGAGGGTCAGTGCGAGCGCGAGCGCAGGTACGGCCCACCGGCTCGTCATGCCGAGACGCTCGCCCAGCGCTGCGACGATGAGGAGTACCGGCCAATGCCAGAGGTAGATGCCGTAGGAACGCTCGCCGATCCACCGCAACGGTTGCACATCGAGTGCGCGGCCGAGCCAGGCGCCTGGGCGGGTCGAAGCCCAGACGAGGACGAGCACTGCGCCCGTGGCGATCTGGAACCCGCCGAGGAAGCTCTCTGGGCTGCCCTCGTGCAGGGTCATCGTGAGGACTCCGAGTATCACGAGTCCGGAGAGTCCGAGCGCGAGGAGCCCGACTTGCTGCCAGATGGCGAGTCGGAGCGGGGAAGGGGAGAGACCCGACACCGAGCGATACTCCGAAGCCGGCGACCGGAATGTCGGAGCATTCAAGGCGCAGGCGAGGGCGACCCCGAGGAGCAGACCGAAGACGTGCGTATCCGTACCGAAGTAGACTCGCGTCGCCGCCGCGCCCTGGCTGAAGAGCGCGCTCATCCAGACCGCGGAGGCTACGCCGAACAGGCCGAAGAACAGTACCCGTGTGGCGCGTGAGTGCATGCGCAGGGCGACGATCAGCACGAGGGGCAGGACGACGTAGAACTGCTCTTCGATTGCGAGCGACCAGGTATTGCGGAACAGCTCCGGATCATCCTGCGCAAAGTAGTCCGTCCCGAGTGCGATGTAGACCCAGTTTGCGACGAAGAACGACGCGCCTGCGATCTGGGCACCGATGCTGACGAGCAGGTCCCGGCTGACGAGCAGAGCGGTGCTGGTGCACACCAGCAGCACCAGTGCGAGTGCGGGAAGCAGGCGTCGTGCTCGGCGACGCCAGAAGCTCCCGAGCGCGATCCGGCCAGTGAGTCGATGTTCGGAGAGCAGCAGCGTCGTGATCAGAAATCCACTGATGACAAAGAACACATCGACGCCGAGAAAGCCGCCAGGCAGGACTTCTGGAAAGAGGTGGTAGACGACGACCAGGCCGACCGCGATCGCGCGGAGTCCGTCGAGCCCGCCGAGTCGCCCGGGCGAGGCGGGGGCCGGAGCGGCGCGAGAGGAAGTGGCAGTGGTCATACGTCAGAGTGGTGGGCCGGCTGCGGCCGAGTTGAGAGAATTCTGGGCAGCGGTTGCCCCGCGCAGAGGCTGTGGGCGCGCGTAACCTTGTATAGTCTAAGCCCATGCGACTGCGCCTGGACATCGGATACGACGGCACCGGTTTTCACGGCTGGGCGACGCAGCCCGGACTGCGCACCGTGCAGGGCGAGGTCGAGGCTGCGCTCGCAGTGTTGCTGCGAGGCGGTCCGGAGTCAGAGCCGCCGCGGCTCACCGTGGGCGGGCGAACCGATGCGGGTGTGCACGCGCGGGGACAGGTCGCTCACCTCGATGTCTCGGAGGAATCGGCGGCGAAGATCACGCCTCGCCGGGTGAACGGCGTGCTCCTCTCTCGCTGGAATGCCTGGCATGGCGCGGAGAGGAGCGGTGGCGGGCCGGTGTCGCGGCGGGTGTCCTCGGACGCGGTCGTGCATGCGATTCGACCCGTGCCCGACGCATTCGATGCTCGATTCGGAGCGTTGCGACGCAGATACGAGTATCGTCTGCGCGATGCGGCAGCTCGACGCGACCCGCTGACGGCGCGTTTCACCGCAGAGGTGTCGAATACGCTCGACCTGGACGCGATGCAGCGCGCAAGCGACGTCCTGCTGGGACTCCAGGATTTCACGACATTCTGCAAAGCCCGGGAGGGGGCCACCGCGGTCCGAGAGCTCCTTCGATTCGACTGGAGGCGGCACGAGGACGGGGTGCTGGCAGCGTCGATCGAGGCGGACGCGTTCTGCCATTCGATGGTGCGGGCCCTCGTCGGCGCGATCGTCGCGGTCGGGAGTTCGAGGATCGAGCACGCGGAACTCGTGCGGTTGCGCGATGCTCGGGAACGGACGAGCAGATTCGTGGTCATGCCGGCGCATGGCCTCTCGCTCGAGGAGATCGTGTATCCCGACGACGGCGACCTCGAGGTTCGAGCGGAGCAGACCAGAGCGAGGCGCGAAGCGCTCGACGACGCGTAGCGCGCGGATCGAGCAGCTCCGTCTCGGAAGTCGTCGGAGGAACGCACCGTGCCGACCCTTGTCCTGCCGTGCGGGAGATCCTGTGCTAAAGTAGACCCTTGGTGCGTAAGTACCCGAATGTGAGCCCCCCAAGGCCGATGCACTTTTGCCGCGAGTATGCGTCAACGGACGCGGCTGGGGAGGGATCCACGAACGACTCCATTTCGAACGAAAGCAGCACACTGTGACTCGCACATATTCGCCGAAGGCCGCTGAGCAGAAGCACGACTGGCTCGTCATTGACGCAACCGACGTGGTCCTCGGACGCCTGGCAACCCACGCTGCCGCACTGCTCCGCGGCAAGCACAAGACCACTTTCGCTCCCCACATGGACATGGGCGATCACGTGATCATCATCAACGCCGACAAGGTGGTCCTGACGGGCAACAAGGCGTCGAAGAAGAAGTACTACGACCACTCGGGCTACCCCGGCGGTCTTCGTACCACCAGCTACACCGAGATGATCGGCAGCAAGCCCGAGCGCGTCGTCGAGCGCGCCATCCGCGGCATGCTCCCCAAGAACTCGCTCGGTCGTGACCAGTTCCGCAAGCTGAAGGTCTACGCAGGCGCAGAGCACCCGCACGCCGCGCAGCAGCCCACCACGTACACCATCGGCCAGGTCGCTCAGTAAGCGCGCGACCAAAGAAAAGGACTTTCAAAGTGACTGAAGAGAACGTGGCCGTCGAGAGCTACACCACCGAGACCCCCGCGTCGCAGGCGCCGGCACAGGCTCCCCGTCCCGCGCTCACCGTTCCCGGTGCGGCAGTGGGCCGTCGCAAGCAGGCCATCGCCCGCGTGCGCTTGATCCCCGGCAGCGGAACCATGACCGTCAACGGTCGTGAGCTCGCCGAGTACTTCCCGAACAAGCTGCACCAGCAGCTGATCACCGATCCGTTCACCGTGCTCGAGCTGAACGGCTCGTACGACGTGACCGCACGCATCAAGGGCGGTGGCCCCTCGGGCCAGGCAGGTGCGCTCCGTCTCGCGATCGCGCGTGCGCTGAACGAGATCGACGCCGAGCACAACCGCCCGACGCTGAAGAAGGCCGGCTTCCTGAGCCGCGACGCACGCGTCATCGAGCGCAAGAAGGCAGGCCTGAAGAAGGCCCGCAAGGCGCCGCAGTACTCGAAGCGTTAAGCAGCGCGGGTACTCGCATGGGTCGCCTATTCGGCACCGACGGGGTCCGGGGTCTGGCTGGGGTGGATGTCACCGCCGAGCTGGCCCTGGGCCTCGCTCAGTCTGCAGCCTTTGTGCTCGGGCGCGACGCTCGCGCCGAGAGCCGTCGCGCCACCGCGGTGGTCGCGCGCGATCCTCGTGTATCGGGTGAGTTCATCGCCGCGGCCGTCGCCGCCGGCCTGGCGTCTGCCGGTGTCGACGTGCTCGAGGCGGGCGTCATTCCTACTCCCGCCGCCGCATACCTGGTGGCCGATACCGACGCCGACTTCGGGGTCATGGTGTCGGCATCGCACAATCCGGCCCCGGACAATGGCATCAAGTTCTTCGCCAAGGGCGGACTCAAACTCGCCGATGACGTCGAAGATCAGATCGAAGCCGCCATGGCGAAGCCTCCAGCGGGGAACACGGGTCGAGAGGTCGGTCGGATCCGACGCTTTGCCGACGCCGAAGACCGCTACCTCGTGCACTTGCTCGGCACTCTCGAGGGAGTTCGCCTCGATGGTCTGCATGTCGTGCTCGATTGCGCGCACGGTGCTGCCGCGGGAATCTCGCCCGACGTCTTCACCGACGCGGGCGCGCGCGTCACCGTCATCGGCAACGATCCCGACGGCTTCAACATCAACGACGGTGTCGGCTCGACTCACCTTGAGCCGCTCATGGCAGCGGTCCGCTCCCACGGAGCCGATCTGGGCATCGCGCATGATGGCGACGCCGATCGATGCCTCGCGGTAGATGCGGACGGCAACATGGTCGACGGCGACAAGATCATGGCGATCCTCGCGCTCTCCATGTCCGCCAGGGGCAAACTCGAAGAGAACACCCTCGTCGCGACCGTGATGAGCAATCTCGGACTGAAGCTCGCCATGGCGAACAACGGGATCGATGTGGTCGAGACCGGCGTGGGCGACCGCTACGTGCTCGAACGGCTGAACGCCGACGGCTATTCGCTGGGCGGCGAGCAGTCCGGTCATGTCATCATGAGCGAGTACGCCACCACCGGCGACGGGATTCTCACCGGTCTGCATATCGCTGCCGAGATGAAGCGCAGCGGCAAGTCGCTCGCCGAACTTGCGAGCTGCATGACGGTCTACCCGCAGGTGCTCGTCAACGTTCGAGGCGTGGATCGAAGTCGCGCTGCGGGCGACGAGGTCTTGCAGCAGGCGGTTGCGCAGGCGGAGCTCGTGCTGGGGGGCGACGGACGCGTGCTGCTTCGTCCTTCGGGGACCGAGCCGGTGGTCCGGGTCATGGTCGAGGCGGCGCATGAGGACCAAGCTCTGCAGCTCGCCAACGATCTGGCCGCTATCGTGAAGGACCGCTTGGCGATCTAGCCGACCGTGAGCGTATTGATGCGCGGGCCTTTCTTGGCACGCGCATCAATTTTTTTCCCAAAACCCTGACAACGCTGCCAAGCATGCGTAGTCTTGTATCCTGAGCGTTTCATGTGAGCGCCCACACAACCCCGAGAGGACCCCTGAAAATGAGCACTCCCGATCCTATGCAGCAGCAGCCGCAGCAGCCGGCAGCACCGGCCTACCCGGCAGCAGCACAGCCGGCACCGGAGGCACCCGCGAAGGGACTCAGCATCGCCGCCATCATCTTCGCCGTCGTGATGCCGCTTGTCGGCCTCATCCTCGGCATCGTTGCGATGGTCCAGGCGAAGAAGGCCGGAGGGAAGAACGGTCTCGCACTGGCCGCCGTGATCGTGGCAGCAGTGCTGCTGGTCGTCGGCGTCATCGTGTGGATCGTCGTCCTCGGTAGCCTCGCGGCTGTCGGCGGCACGGCAGCCGACGCGGTGCAGGCATGCATCGATGGCGCGACGAGCGTTGAGGTGATGGGTCAGACCCTGAGCTGCGACGAGGTGTTGGCGCAGTAGCGACTTCCGCTCCCGCTTCGCGGCGGTCCGCGATCCTTGCTCCCCTTCGGGGAGGGATCGCGGACCGCCGTTTTGCATGTCCTCCGAAGCTCGAGTCAGGCGGTCATTCATTCCCCTTTGAGCGTGTCAACCCAGATAGGACGCTTGTTCGGATTCCATCCTGAAAAAGCTGCATTCGTCTTGATGGATGCGCAATTGGTCGAACGATTGCTCGAAATGCTCCATGATTATGGATACGGAATGCACCCAATTCGAGGAGGAATCATGCGCGCCGAGGATGCGGCACAGTTGCCCGACGAGACGCCGGTTCAACTCATCGACCAACAGGGGGTGACCGTTGCGCACGAAGGGTACCGAGCACCCGATCCACACGCATTGCTCCAGAGCTACGCGGCCCTCGTGAATGGCCGCCGCATCAACGAGCAGTGCAACGCGCTGGTGCGCCAGGGCCGGCTTGCCGTCTATCCGTCCTCGCACGGCCAGGAAGCGTGCCAGGTCGCTGCAGCTCTCGTCCTCGGCGAGAACGACTGGCTGTTCCCGACGTATCGCGACTCGGTCTCGGTGATGACACGCGGAGTATCCCCGGAGGACACGATGGTGCTGCTGCGCGGCGACTGGCACTCCGGATACGACTCGCGCGAGCATCGCGTCGCGCCCCAGGCGACACCTCTGGCGACCCAACTGCTGCATGCCGTCGGGTTCGCGCAGGCGGCGAAGCTGCGCGGCGAAGACACCGTCGTGCTCGCGATGTGCGGCGACGGAGCAACCAGCGAGGGCGACTTTCACGAAGCGATGAACTTCGCAGCGGTCTTCCATCTCCCGGTGATCTTCTTCGTGCAGAACAACGAGTTCGCCATCTCGGTCCCGCTCTCGCGCCAGACGGCAGCCACCTCGTTGGCGCACAAGGCGATCGGCTACGGAATGACCGGCCAGCGTGTAGACGGCAACGACATGGCCGCAGTGCTCGCGGTGCTCGGCGACGCCGTCTCTCGCGCCCGACACGGAGACGGGCCGAGCCTGATCGAAGCGCACACCTACCGCATGCAGGCCCACACGAACGCCGACGACGACACCCGCTATCGCGAACGCGAAGAAGTCCAGAGCTGGGTCGCGCGCGATCCGCTTTCGCGTCTGCGCACGCACCTGCGCGAGACCGGAGTGCTCGATGACGAGGCCGAAGCGCAGTTCGCGGCCGACGCGGAGCGCATCGCCGCAGAGCTGCGCGAAGCGATGAACCGCGATGTCGAGGTCGACCCCGCAGACCTCTTCTCGCATGTCTTCGAACACACGCCCGCGACGCTCGCCGGACAATGGGCCGTGCTGCAGGACGAGATCACCCGAACGGAGGCATCGGCATGAGCGCCAATGCAACAGACGTCCCCACGATGACCATGGCGGCAGCGTTGAACCTTGCGCTCGCTGACAGCCTGGAGTCCGACGCGAGCACGCTCATCTTCGGAGAGGACGTCGGCGCGCTCGGCGGCGTCTTCCGGGTGACCGATGGTCTGACCGAACGGTTCGGCGAGGATCGCTGCTTCGACACCCCGCTGGCAGAGTCCGGCATCATCGGCACCGCGGTCGGAATGGCGATGAACGGCATGCGCCCGATCGTCGAGATGCAGTTCGATGCCTTCGCATACCCTGCATTCGAGCAGATCGTCAGCCACGTCGCGAAGATGGGCAATCGCACGAAGGGCGTGCTCCGACTTCCTCTGGTGATTCGCATCCCGTTCGGAGGCGGCATCGGCGGCGTCGAGCACCACTGCGATTCCTCGGAGGCGTACTATGCCCACACTCCGGGCCTGACCGTGGTCTCGCCCGCGACCCCGCAGGAGGCGTACTCGCTGCTGCGCGCTGCGATCGCGTCCCCGGACCCCGTGGTGTTCATGGAACCGAAGAAGCTGTACTGGTCGAAGGGTCCGGTCGACACGAGCGTCACGGCCGAGCTCGGCCGTGCCGCAATCGCGCGTGAGGGCACCGATGCGACGCTGATCGCCTACGGCCCTTCCGTCCAGGTTGCGCTCGAAGCGGCGGCGGTCGCGGCCGAGGAGGGTCGCAGCGTGCAGGTGGTCGACGTTCGCACGCTCACCCCGTTCGACGACGAGACGGTGATGCGAGCGGTGCGATCGACCGGTCGGGCAGTGGTGATCTCGGAAGCTCCTGGGTACGCGAGCGTGGCCTCGGAGATTCAAGCCCGCGTGTTCGAGCAGTGCTTCGAATACCTCGAGGCGCCGGTGCGGCGGGTGACCGGGTTCGACATTCCGTTCGCTCCACCCAAGCTGGAGCACTGGTACCTGCCCGACGTCGATCGCGTGATCGACGCACTCGACTCGCTGCATTGGGAGGACTGACCATGGCTGCACAGACGTTTCTGCTTCCCGATCTCGGAGAGGGTCTCACCGAGGCGGTGATCGTACGCTGGCTCGTCTCGGTCGGCGACACGATCGAGATCGATCAGGCCATCGCCGAAGTCGAGACCGCGAAGAGCATCGTCGAACTGCCTTCGCCGTTCGCAGGCACGGTGCTCGCGCTGCACGGTGAAGAGGGCGAAGCCGTCGCCACCGGCTCTCCGGTGCTCGAAGTCGGCGCAGAGGGGGACGCAGCGGCAACCCTCGAGGCGCCCGCCACGGAATCGCAGCCTTCGGAACGTGTCGAGATCGAGGCGTACCGGGCCGAGGAGCGCGCCGGGAGCGGGTCCGGAAACGTACTGATCGGGTACGGAACGGGCAGCGTCGCGGCGAAGGGCCGGCGGCAGCGCAAGGCCGTCGCGCGAGAAGACGCTCGACCCCCCGTCGTGGAAGCTGCCGGCCCCGTCGCTCCGGAATCCGCCGAGGAGCGTCGCGGCCCTGTCGCGGTGCGGTCGCCGATCGTGCGTCGGCTCGCCAAGGAACTCGGAGTCGATCCTCGTCGTATTCCCGCAACCGGAAGCGACGGCGCCGTCACCCGAACCGACGTGCTGAAGGCGGCAGAGGCCGCAGGTGCAGCGAACGCCGCATCGGGAATGGTGCACTCGGCTGCTCCGTCGGGCGACGAGGTCAGCGGCCTGCACGGCCTGCGGCTCTCGACGGTCGAGCGACTGTCGCCCCTCCGCAAGGCGGTGTCTGCGAAGATGAGCCGCAGCCGGTCCGAGATCCCCGAGGCGACGGTCTGGGTCGATGTCGACTTCACCGAGCTGTGGAGACTCCGACCCCAGATGGCCGCAGACGGCGAACGACCGCCGTCGGTCACGACGCTGGTCGCCCGTTTTGTGCTGCTCGCACTGCAGGAATACCCGATGCTCGCCTCCCGGCTGAGCGAGGACGGCTCCGAGCTGATGAGCTTCGATGGAATCAACCTCGGTATCGCAGTGGACTCGGAGCGCGGGCTTTCTGTGCCGGTGCTGCCGCGCGCGAGCGAGCTGTCGATCGCCGAACTCGACACGGCGCTGCGGGAGCTGAGCGCTGAGGCGCGGACGGGCCGGCTCGCGCCGGCTCGTCTGACCGGGTCGACGTTCACATTCAACAACTACGGCGGCTTCGGCGTCGATGGTTCCGCGGCGGTGATCAATCACCCCGAGGTTGCGATTCTCGGCATGGGCCGCGTCATCGAGCGCCCCTGGGTCGTCGGCGGTGAGATCGTGGCGCGTCGCATCGCGCAGCTTTCGCTCGCGTTCGATCATCGGGTCTGCGATGGCGGCTATGCAGCCGGATTCCTCCGCAGCCTGGTCGACAAGATCGAGCATCCACTGCGCGTGTACTCGCGGTTGTAGGTCCTCGCGAGAGGCGAAACGCACGAGGCCCCGGTTCCTGGAAGGAGCCGGGGCCTCGTGCGCTGTCGGTCGAGATCAGCCGTGAATATCGACCGTCGTCGTGTTGAGCGGAGCGTTGTCCTTGGACTTCACGAGCGACACCGCGACGAGTGAGATGATCGTGACGAGCAGGATGTAGACGCCGATCGACCAGGACTTGCCGGTCTCGCGGAAGACGACCTCGGCGATCATCGGTGCAAACGCCCCGCCGAGGATGGCCCCGATGGCGTAGCCGATCGATACACCCGAGTAGCGGATGTCCGCGGGGAACATCTCGGAGTACAGCGCGGCCTGCGGGCCGTAGGAGAGACCGAGGCCCACGGTCATCAGGAACAGCGCCACGAAGTACAGGTAGATGTTTCCCGTGTCGATCAAGAACCACATCGGCACGGCCCAGAGCCCGAGCAGGATGTAGCCGACCTGGAAGGTGCGCACACGTCCGATCCGATCCGAGAGCATGCCGCCGTAGAGCGTGAATGCCAGCCATCCGAAGGCGGAGAGCGTGGTGGCGAGCAGCACCGGCGGGCGTTCGAGTCCCAGGCCTCCTGCTTCGACGGGCCGAGTGGCGTACGACGAGAAGAACGCGATGAGGAGATACCCGGCAGCGTTGTTCGCGATGAAGATCAGGGCGGCAAGGATCACCTCTCTCGAGTTGCGCTTGAAGAGCGTCTTGAGCGGCGCGGAGGATTCGCCCTTGCGCTCCTGGAGCTCAGCGAAGACGGGCGATTCCTCGACCGCGCGGCGGATCATGTAGCCGACGAAGATGAGCACGATGGAGAACAGGAACGGCACGCGCCAGCCCCAGGTGAGGAACTGTTCCTCGGTGAGGGAGGTCGTGAGCACCCACAGGGTGGCGGTGGCGAGGATCATGCCGATGGGCACGCCGATCTGGGGGTAGGCGCCGAAGAACCCTCGCTTGCCTTTCGGAGCGTGCTCGACCGACATGAGCGCCGCACCGCCCCACTCGCCGCCGGCCGAAAACCCCTGCAGTACGCGAAGCAGGACCAGGAGGATCGGAGCCATCACACCGATCTGCGCATACGTCGGAAGGACTCCGATGAGCGCGGTGGCGATGCCCATCAGGATGAGGGTGAGCACGAGCATCTGCTTGCGTCCCAGCCGGTCGCCGAGATGTCCTGCGACGATGGCTCCGAGCGGCCGGAAGAGGAACGAGATGCCGAGTGAGGCCCATGCGACGATCTGGGCGACCGTTTCGCCCGCGGGGGCGAAGAAGAGCGGGCCGAGCACTACGCCTGCCGCCTGGGCGTAGATGAAGAAGTCGTACCACTCGATCGAGGTGCCGACCACGGTTCCTGCAAGCACGCGGCGTTGCTCGCGCGCTGCATCGATGGTGTGTGTCATATGAACTCCGTTGTTCGGGCAAGCCATTGCCTGCCGCCGGATGGGATGTTGCCGGCAGTGAGAACTGGCCGATCGGTCAGCAAGCGTAACTGTCCGACCGGTCAGTAAGTAAAACACGAAAGGTCGGGGTACTCCGCATCGGGCGCTCGGTATTCGCCAAATCGTTATCGACGTTGCGGGAGACGGCGCCTTCGCTCTATCCTGATACTCTAATAACTGACCGTTCAGTCACTAAATCGGTGATTGATCGACAAGGAGGTCGGCAATCCATGCCAGAGGCATATCTCGTTGAAGGAGTGCGCACCGCAGTCGGGCGTTACGGAGGCGCCCTCGCAGCGTCGCGCCCGGATGACCTTGCCGCGCGCGTGCTGCAGGCGCTCGTCGAGCGAACGGGTGTACCCGCAGAAGCGATCGACGAGGTCATCTTCGGTGCCGCGAACCAGGCGGGCGAGGACAACCGCAACGTCGCGCGCCTGGCCGTGCTGCTCGCAGGCCTCCCAGATACGCTTCCGGGATACACCGTCAACCGCCTCTGCGCCTCGGGCATGACCGCGGTCTCGAACGCCTCACAAGCCATCCGTGCCGGTGACGCCGATCTGATCATCGCAGGCGGCGTCGAGTCGATGACCCGTGCGCCATGGGTGCAGGAGAAGCCGGGCAAGGCCTGGTCGAAGCCAGGCGCGCAGTTCGACACCTCCATCGGCTGGCGCTTCACGAACCCCCGGCTCGCCGCCCGAGACAAGGCGACCTTCTCGATGCCGGAAACCGCGGAAGAGGTCGCCCGGGTCGATTCCATCACGCGAGACGACGCCGACGCGTTCGCGCTGGAGAGCCACCGCCGCGCCTCGGCCGCCATCGAGGCCGGACACTTCGAGCACGAGATCGTTCCGGTGACGATCGACCATGGACGCGGAAAGCAGACGGTCGTCTCGGTCGACGAGGGCCCCCGCCCGGAGACCACGCTCGAAGTGCTCGCCGGACTTCGGCCGGTCGTCGCCGGAGGCACGGTCGTCACCGCGGGCAACGCCTCTTCGCTGAACGACGGGTCGAGCGCGCTCCTCGTCGCGAGTGCCGCAGCCGTCGAACGTCACGGGCTCACGCCGCGCGCGAGGATCGTCACCAGCGTCTCCGCCGCGCTCTCCCCGGAGATCATGGGCATCGGGCCGGTACCCGCGACCGAGAAGGCTCTGCAGCGCGCGGGCCTCACCGTCGACGACCTCGGCTCGATCGAACTGAACGAAGCCTTCGCGTCGCAGTCGCTCGCCTGCATCCGTCGCCTCGGCCTCGACCCCGCACGAGTCAACGTGGACGGCGGCGCGATCGCGCTCGGTCACCCGCTCGGGTCCTCGGGATCGCGTCTGCTCGTCACCCTGATGAACCGGATGGAGCGTGAGAATTCCCGCTACGGGCTCGCGACCATGTGCGTCGGAGTCGGCCAGGGCACCGCGACCATCATCGAGCGGGTGTAAGGCGTGGCCGACAACGCTCCGCTGCTCATCGAAGCTCGCGACACCCATGTGCTCGCCACCCTGAACCGACCGGAGAAGCGCAACGCCATCGATCAAGACCTGATCGATGCGCTGCATGCGCTCAGCGAAGAGCTGGAACAGCACCCGCGCACGCTCATCCTTCGAGGCGAAGGCGGTACCTTCGCGGGAGGCGCCGACATCGCGCAACTGCGCGAGCGCCGTGCCGCTGACGCGCTGAAGGGCATCAACACGAAGGCATTCCAGCGAATCAATGCGCTGCCGATGCCGGTCATCGCCGTAGTCGAAGGGTACGCGCTCGGCGGTGGAGCCGAGCTCGCCTACGCCGCGGACATCCGTGTCGGCACCCCGACGCTGAAGATCGGCAATCCCGAGACCGGACTCGGCATCATCGCAGCCGCCGGTGCGAGCTGGCGACTGCGCGAGCTCGTGGGGGAGCCGCTCGCCGCCGAGATCATGCTCGCCGGAAGAGTGCTGGACGCGGAGGAAGCGCTGCGTGCGGGATTGGTCACGCACCTCGAATCGGACTCGGCCTCCGCGCTCGAGCGAGCGGAGAAGATCGCGGGGCGCATCGCAACCCTCGACCCCGCTGCGACGCAGGCCTCGAAACGAGTGCTCCAGGCCCCCCGCTCCGCACATCCGCAGATCGACCTCGAAGAGCAGGCCGTGCTGTTCGAGAGTCCTGAGAAGATTCGCCGGATGACCGAGTTCCTTGAACGGAAGAAGAGCAAATGAGTGGTTCGATCGAAATAGCAGTCCCCTCGCGCGTCGGCGTCATGGGCGGCGGGCGCATGGGCGGCGGCATCGCCCACGCCTTTCTGCTCGCAGGTGCCTACGTGGTCGTGGTCGAACGCGATGTGCCCTCGGCCGAAGCCGCGCGGGAGCGGATCGAATCCAGCATCGACGCGTCGATCGCTCGAGGATTCGATGGCGACGCGGCCCTGATCAAGCAGGCCCTGACCGTCGCGACCGACGTGGGGGCCTTCGGGGCATGCCAGCTGGTCGTCGAAGCGGTTCCCGAGATCCTCGATCTCAAACTCGAAACGCTGCGCGCGATCGAGCAGCAGCTGCCCGACTTCGCGGTACTCGCATCGAACACCTCGTCGATTCCGCTCGCGCAGCTCGCGCAGATTCTCGACCGTCCCGAGCAGTTCATCGGTCTGCACTTCTTCAACCCCGTGCCGGCCTCGACGCTGATCGAGGTCGTCGTGCAGGAGGAGGCGGACGCCTCGTTGCCCGAACAGGCTCGAGGCTGGGTGCGAGCACTCGGCAAGACTCCCATCACGGTCTCTGACTCGCCGGGGTTCGCGTCCAGCCGACTGGGCGTCGCAATCGCGCTCGAAGCGATCCGAATGGTCGAGGAGGGCGTCGCGAGCGCGGCAGATATCGACCTCGCGATGGAGCTCGGCTATAAGCACCCGACCGGTCCGCTGAAGACCACCGACATCGTCGGACTCGACGTGCGACTCGGCATCGCCGAGCAGCTCGAACGCGATCTGGGGCCGCGATTCGCACCGCCCCAGTTGCTGCGGGACATGGTGGCGGAGGGCAGGCTCGGGCGCAAGAGCGGTCAAGGTTTTTACGACTGGAACAACGGCGAATAACGCCAGAAGCAAGGAGTTCGGAGCGATGACGCGAATGCTGCAGAGCTATGTCCAGGACGCGTGGTGGTCACCCGCCGATGACGTCGTAGGGGTCGAGGTGCTCGACGCCTCCACAGGCGAGGCCGTCGCGCGAGTGTCGACGGAGGGACTCGATCTCGGCGCTGCGCTGAATCATGCCCGTACCGTCGGTCAGCAGAGCCTCGGCGCGCTGACCTTCCACCAGCGAGCCGTGCTGCTGAAGCAGCTTGCGCTCGCACTCACCGAGCGCAAGCAGGAACTCTACGACCTCTCGTACAAGACGGGGGCGACGAAGATCGACTCATGGGTCGACATCGACGGCGGTATCGGGGTGCTCTTCACCTATTCGGGCAAGGGGCGGCGCGAGCTGCCGAACTCGCGCGTGCAGCTGGACGGCCCGCTCGAAGTGCTCTCGAAGGACGGGACCTTCCTCGGCAGGCATATCCGCACCACGCTTCCCGGTGTGGCCGTGCAGATCAACGCCTTCAACTTCCCGGTCTGGGGATCGCTCGAGAAGTTCGCTCCCGCGTTCCTCGCGGGTATGCCCACGGTGATCAAGCCCGCCACCCCTGGCGCCTACCTTGCCGAGCACATGGTCCGGATCATGGTCGAGTCGGGACTCCTGCCCGCGGGCGCCGTGCAACTCGTGACCGGCTCGATCCGCGAGGTCTTCGACCATGCGAAGCTCGGCGATGTGGTGTCGTTCACCGGATCGGCTTCGACCGCCGAGGCGCTCCGGCGCCACGAGGCGGTGCAGACCGGCGGAGTGATCTTCGGTTCGGAGACCGACTCGATCAATGCGTCGGTGCTTGGACCCGACGCCGTCTCCGGGACACCCGAGTTCGACGCCTATGTTCGCCAGCTGGTGACCGAGATGACCACCAAAGCCGGCCAGAAGTGCACGGCGATCCGCCGCGCAATCGTGCCCGCCGCCGCAACCGAGGATGTCATCGCCGCGGTGCGTGCGCGCATCGAGGAGAAGGTCGTGGTCGGGGATCCGCGTACGGAGGGCGTCACCATGGGATCGCTCGCATCGGCCGAGCAGCGCGAGGAGGTGCTGCGTCAGGTCGACAAGCTCGTCGCAGACGGCGGAGAGATCGTGATCGGGGCAGGCCAGAGCGCCGACGACGGCGGCGCGCTGCTGCAGCCGATTCTGCTGCACTTCGCGGATGCCAATGCGGATCGCGTGCACGACACCGAGGCATTCGGCCCGGTCAGCTCGGTGATCGGGTACGAGACGCCCGAGCAGGCCGCGGAGCTCATCGTGCGCGGCGGCGGCTCCCTCGTGACGAGTGTCGCCTCGGCGGATCCGTCCTTCGTCTCCGCGCTCACGCTTCGCGCGGCATCGGCCAACGGCCGGATGCTGCTGCTGGACCGCGAGAACGCTCGTTCATCGACCGGGCACGGTTCGCCTCTGCCGATGCTCGTGCACGGCGGTCCCGGACGTGCGGGCGGCGGTGAGGAGCTGGGCGGCGTGCGCAGCGTCTTCCACTACATGCAGCGCACGGCGATCCAGGGCAGCCCTGAGATGCTGACCGCCGTGACCGGGGTGTGGCATGCCGGAGCGGCAACGCGGGACGACGTGCATCCGTTCCAGAAGTCGCTCGAGGATCTTCGCATCGGCGATCAGGTCGTCTCCGCCGAGCGTGAGGTGACGCTCGAAGACATCTCGCATTTCGCGGAGTTCACGGGTGATACGTTCTACGCGCACACGAACGAGGAGGCCGCAGCGGCCAACCCGTTCTTCCCGGGTCGCGTGGCCCACGGATACCTGTTGCTCTCCTTCGCCGCGGGTCTCTTCGTCTGGCCGGACGTGGGCCCCGTGCTCGCGAACTACGGCCTCGAAAACCTACGCTTCATCACGCCCGTCTCGCCCGGCGATCGAGTGCGCGTCGCGCTGACCGCGAAGCAGATCATTCCGAGAGAGACCGATGAGTACGGTGAAGTGCACTGGGACGCGGTGCTCACGAACCAGAACGATGAGACGGTGGCAACCTACGACGTGCTGACGCTCGTCTCGAAGTCGCCGGTCGCCGCCTAGCGTCGATCCCATTCAGCGCGGACAGCCAGTAGGTGTCGCCTTCTTTCGGTAAGAAGCGACACCTACTGGCTGTCTGCGTCATGCGGCCGGCGGCAGCGTGAGGATCTCGGCTCCGTCCTCTGTGATCGCGATCGTATGCTCGCTGTGCGCCGTCCGGCAGCCAGTCGCACTGCGCAGCGTCCACCCGTCTGCATCGGTCACGAGCTGGTCGGTGTCGGTCATGACCCAGGGCTCCAGCGCGAGCAGCAGACCGGGCCGTAGCCGGTAGCCGCGGCCGGGCCTGCCGGTGTTCGCGATGTGCGGATCCTGGTGCATGCGAGAGCCGATCCCATGGCCGCCGAACTCGAGATTGATCGAGTAGCCGGCACCCGAGAGCACCTCGCCGATCGCATGCGAGAGGTCGCCGATCCTCGCATCGGGCCCTGCTGCGGCGATCCCCGCTGCGAGTGCGCGCTCCGTCGTCTCAATCAGCGCAACGCTCTCCGCGGGCCGCGCGTCGCCGACGAGGAAGCTGATGGCGGCATCGGCGGACATGCCGTGCAGGTTCAGTGCGAGGTCGAGCGTGAGCAGGTCGCCATCGGCGAGGCTGCGCGCATGGGGTCGCCCGTGCAGCACCGCGTCATTCACGGCAGTGCAGATGTAGTGACCGAACGGTCCGGATCCGAACGACGGGGAGTAGTCGACGTAGCAGGAGCGCGCGCCTGCGTCGAGGATCATTTCCTTTGCCCAGTGGTCGATTTCGAGCAGGTCGATGCCGGGATGGCAGCGCGCTCGCAGTTCGTGCAAGACTGCGCCGACGAGCCCGCCTGCCGCGCGCGCTCGGTCGACTTCGGCGGGGGAGAGGATCTCGATCACGTGCTTCTCCTGCGGGTCCAATAGAAATACCGTTAATACTATACCGATACTAGAATGGACCGCATGGTCAGGCTCCCACTCACTCCAGACGAGATCGACCGCGGGCGCCGTCTGGGCGCGCTGCTGCGCGGCGCGAGAGGGGAGCGTTCGATGCTGGAGGTCGCGCTCGCAGCGGGAATTTCGCCCGAGACGCTGCGGAAGATCGAGACGGGTCGGGTTGCTACTCCAGCGTTCGCGACGGTCGCCGCGCTCGCCGAGGTGCTCGATCTTTCACTCGACCGAGTCTGGGAAGCGATCGGCAACCGCGCCGCGCACGCTGCCGGTCCGCCGGCGCGCTAGGCGTCATGCCTCGACAAGCCGCACCGCGGAACGGCTACGGCTGAATCGCCATTCCCTCGGGCCGCAGGCCACCTCGCATGAACAGGATCACGGCATCGGCGATCTGCTCGGGGCGCAGGTCTCCCTCGGGACGGTACCACTCGACGATCGAGTTGATGAGACCGAAGGTGAAGCGTTCGGCGAGGCCCGGGTCGATGTCGATCCGCAGCGTCCCCTCCATGAGCGACTGCTCGAAGATGCTGCGCAGTTTCGCGTCGAAGGCGCGCCGACGTTCCATCGCGCGCAGCTCGGCTTCGGAGTTGCCGCGGAGGCGCAGCAACAGAGTGAGATAGAGGTGCTGCTCGCAGGCGACTCGCACGGCTGACCGCACGACGAAGCGGGTGCGCATCAGGGCGGGCCCCTCGTTGGCCTCCGGGGCGTTGAACACCGCCTCGAGCGCGCCGAGTACCCGATCGAGGGCGAGTTCGAGCATCGCGGATTTCGAGTCGAAGTGGTGGTACACCGCCGACTTCGAGAGGCCGAGGCGCTTCGCGATCAGTTCAAGCGTGGCGGCCTCGTAGCCGTGGTCGTTGAAGGCCCCGACGATCACTTCGAGCATCTGCTCCTGATCGTATCCGGGGCGCCCGCGTCTCGGAGTCGTCGGTGTCTGCGCGGCACTCCCCATCGCGGGCCTCCCTTCCGAGGATTGGGTTCAGCGGCGGCCGAACATGTGTCATGTCCGACCGCCGCTTACTGTATCAGTACGGCGAGATCAGGCCGGCTCGCGCAGATCGTAGACTCGCTTGAGCTTGCCCTGGGAACGCTCGAGCGATTCGACCGGCACCAGCTCAACTCCGACCGAGGTGCCGATCCGGCTCTTGATGTGGTGCTGCAGCGTCTGGGCGGCGGCGGCGGCCTCCGCAGCGGAGACTCCTTCGCGCGGTTCGATCTTCACCGTCAACGCATCCATCTTGCCCTTGCGGGTGAGCTCGAGCACGAAGTGGGTGCTCAGCTCCGGCTGTTCGAGGGCGATCTCCTCGATCTGAGTGGGGAAGAGGTTGACCCCGCGAAGGATGATCATATCGTCGTTGCGACCGGTGATCTTGGCGATGCGGCGCATGCCGGGACGAGCGGTGCCCGGTCGCAGCTCGGTGAGGTCACGAGTGCGGTAGCGAATCACCGGGAAAGCCTCCTTGGTGAGCGTCGTGAACACCAGCTCGCCCTGCTCACCGTCGGGAACCTGCTGGAGATTCTCGTCGATGATCTCGGGAAGGAAGTGGTCCTCCCAGATGTGCGGGCCATCCTGCGTTTCCACGCACTCGTTGCCAACGCCCGGCCCCATCACCTCGGACAGACCGTAGATGTCGACCGCCTTGATGCCGAGGCGCTCCTCGAGTTCGTGGCGCATTGCATCGGTCCAGGGCTCGGCACCGCAAACGGCGACCTTCAAGCTGCTCGCCTTCGGATCGAGACCCGCGGCCTCGAATGCGTCGGCGATGGTGAGCAGGTAGCTCGGTGTGCAGAGAATGGCGTCGGGTTCGAAATCGGTGATCAGCTGCACCTGCTTCTCGGTCTGCCCGCCAGACATCGGAATCACCGTGCAGCCAAGGCGCTCGATACCGGCGTGCGCGCCGAGTCCACCGGTGAAGAGGCCGTACCCGTAGGCGTTGTGGACCCGCCAGCCCGGACGAATGCCCGACGCGTAGAGCGAGCGAGCGATCAGGTCCGCCCAGTTGTCGAGATCCTGTTGGGTGTACCCGACGACAGTCGGGCGGCCGGTCGTGCCGGAGGACGCGTGAATGCGTCGCACGTCCTCCTTGGGCACCGCGAACATGCCGAAGGGGTAGCTGAGCCTCAGGTCCTCCTTGGTGGTGAACGGCAGCTTCTGCACATCTGCGAGCGTCTTGATGTCGTCGGGGTGGACGCCGGCCGCATCGAACTTCTCGCGGTACAGCGGCACGTTCTGGTAGGCGTGCCTGACGGTCCACTGGAGGCGTTCGAGCTGGAGCGCTTCGATCGCGGCGCGATCCAGGCGCTCTTCGGGGTGCAGGCCGATCTCTTGCTGATCGTGTTCGGTCATGAGGTCAAACTCCTTGGTCTCTACTTCGAGGCGGTGGGCAATGAGCGATTGGTGGTGAATGAACGGCCGCGGAACTCCGCGATGAGCGCGCCGTTCTGATCTGTCACGGTGATGTCGTACAGGCCGTTCCTGCCCGAAAGCCAACGACGCACCGCTGTGGCCGTCAGCGTGTCGCCGGCATGGCTCGCCTTGGTGAAGGTGATATCGGCGCCCGATGCCACGGTCGGCTGGTCCCCCTCGTTGCAGGCGTACGCGAACGCGGTATCGGCGAGCGTGAAGACCATGCCGCCGTGAGTGATGCCGAAGCCGTTCGCCATTTCCGGCCGAACGTGCATCGAGAGTACTGACCTGCCCCGCTCGAGCTCTTCGATCGTGATTCCGAGAAACCGCTTGGTGTTGTCGGTCGGGGCCATGTGCGTCGCGGCCCAAGTGGGGTCTTCGCTGTATGCCAGCTGATGATCCTGCGAAGTATTCGGCGGGTTGATGCTGTTCATGGACGCTCCGTTGCGAGAGGTGGAAATCGTGATCAGATAGTGCGACCCCCGACCTTGCGAACGGGGATGGAATGAGTATACTAACTGAATGGTCGGTCAGTAATTATCTTCCCGGCTATCGTTCTCTGAATCCGGCAATTTCTGCACATAGAGTCAAGGAGGCCTCAGATGTCCACCCCGGTAACCGCAGTTGAGACCAGCGAAGAGCAGGCACACTTCGACGCCATCATCGATGCCGATCTGCGCATCGAGCCCCGTGACTGGATGCCCGAGGCATACCGCAAGACACTGATCCGTCAGATCTCTCAGCACGCACACTCCGAGATCATCGGCATGCAGCCCGAGGCCAACTGGATCACGCGCGCACCGAGCCTCAAGCGCAAGGCCATCCTCATCGCGAAGGTGCAGGACGAGGCCGGACACGGTTTGTACCTCTACTCCGCCGCGCAGACCCTGGGAATCACGCGTGAAGAGATGACCGATCAACTGATCGAAGGGCGAGCCCGCTACTCCTCCATCTTCAACTACCACACGCCGACCTGGGCGGACATGGGCGCCATCGGCTGGCTCGTGGACGGCGCGGCGATCTGCAATCAGGTTCCGCTGTGCCGCGCGTCCTACGGGCCCTACGGACGCGCAATGGTGCGCATCTGCAAGGAAGAATCGTTCCATCAGCGTCAGGGCTTCGAGATCCTGCTCGAACTCGCGCAGGGCACCCCTGAGCAGAAGCAGATGGCGCAGGATGCGGTTGACCGCTGGTACTGGCCGTCGCTCATGATGTTCGGCCCCACCGACGATGCATCCCCCAACTCCGCACGCTCGATGGCCTGGAAGATCAAGCGGTTCTCGAACGACGACCTGCGTCAGCGCTTCGTCGGCATGTGCGTCCCGCAGTTCGAAGCGCTGGGACTCGAATGCCCGGACAAGAACCTGCGCTTCGACGAGGAAACCGGCAAGTGGATCATGAGCGAGATCGACTGGACCGAGTTCGACGCGGTCCTCGAGGGCCGCGGCCCCGCGAACACCGAGCGCATGAAGCGTCGGCGCGAGGCACACGAGAACGGTGCATGGGTGCGCGAAGCCGCTGCCGAGTACGCCCGCAAGCAGAGCGAGAAGTCGCGTATCGCGGCCTGACCCCGCAGTCGCGTTCCCCCAACTTACTGAACCTTTCGAACTGAAGGAGACGAGGATGTCCACACCCGGCGAAATGGGTACCGAGGCTTGGCCGCTTTGGGAAGTCTTCATCCGCGCAAATCGTGGCCTGAGCCATGTGCATGTCGGCTCGCTGCACGCGCCCGACGCTGAAATGGCGGTGCGCAATGCTCGTGACCTGTACACCCGTCGCAACGAGGGCGTGTCGATCTGGGTGGCCCCTGCCACCGCATTCACCACGAGCGACCCCGACATGAAGGGCGTCTTCTTCGAGTCGCCCGCGGGCAAGAACTACCGTCACGCGATCTACTACACCCGCGCAGAAGGGGTGAAGCACCTGTGAGCTCAGAACACGACCTGCTCGACCTCCACGGCGAGGTCTCCCTCGATGAGACCGTGCTCGACGTCGAACTGCCAGGATCCGGCCGAGTCGCCACCCCGGAGGTCGCGGAGTACGCCATGCGACTCGGCGATGACTCGCTGATCCTCTCCCAGCAGCTCGCCTGGTGGGTTTCGCGCTCGCCCGAGCTCGAAGAGGATCTGGCACTCGGCAACCTCGCGCTCGATCTGCTCGGCCATGCCCGCGCGCTTCTGCACTTCGCAGGCACGGCGTCGAATCGCTCGGAAGACGACCTGGCCTTCTGGCGCGACGAACCGGAGTTCCTCAACTGCTGGCTCGTCGAACAGCCCGGAACCGACTTCGGCGACATGATCGCCCGCCAGCTGTACTTCTCGATCTACCAAGTCCAGCTCTACACGGCACTGCTCACCAGCGCCGACGAGTCGCTCGCGGCGATCGCCGCCAAGGCCGAACGCGAGGTCCGCTACCACCAGGACCACGCCGTGCAGTGGATTCTGCGCCTCGCAGGGGGCACGGAAGAATCGCGCGAGCGCATCCTCATCGCCCTGAATGACATGTGGCCGTACGTCGACGAACTCTTCACCGATGACGATCTGACCGATCGACTCGACGGCATCGCCGCACGACCCTCCTCGCTGCGCGCCGGATTCGACGAGACCATCAATGCGGTCTTCGCCGAGGCCGGAATCGAGATTCCGACAGCGAAGCCCGCCATGACCGGCGGACGTCAGGGCCGGCACTCGACGCTGCTCGGCTACATTCTCGCCGAGCTGCAGTGGCTGCCGCGCCGCCACCCCGGGGCCAAGTGGTGAGTCTCATGGAGGCGACAGGAGTGCGTCCGAGCGACGAAGCCTCTGCTCGTGTCTGGGATCTCGCGGCAACGATCCTCGACCCCGAGGTGCCCGCGCTGACCATCGAAGACCTCGGAGTGCTGCGGGAAGCGCATGCCAACGGGAACACCGCGCACGTCGTGCTGACCCCCACCTACTCCGGCTGCCCCGCGATCGACCAGATGCGCGACGACGTCGCGTCTGCGCTGCGCGAAGCCGGTTACGACGACGTGCAGGTGAGCTACACCCTCTCGCCCGCGTGGACGACGGACTGGATGACCGACGCCGGAAAGCGCAAGCTCGAGGATTACGGCATCGCGCCGCCGATGGCCCGCTCGTCCGAGGTGCGTGGGCCCATCCCCGTGACGCTCGGGGTCAAGTGCCCGCGCTGTCACTCGCTGCACACGCGCGAGATATCGAAGTTCGGATCCACCTCCTGCAAGGCGCTGTACCAGTGCCAGAAGTGCCAGGAGCCGTTCGACTACTTCAAGATCCACTGATTCTTCTCGCGAACCAGGGCGCGGCCCTGATCCTCGAACCCATACAAGAGCCAGCTGAAAGGCAAACGACATGGCCGCCATCAACCTCGGTGCGAAGAAGCGCGCGACGTTCAACGAGTTGAGCGTCGCAGAGGTGCGCCCCCTGACCGACTCCAGTGTTGAGGTCACCTTCGAGGTGCCTCCAGCGCTGGCCGCGAACTACGACTATTCCGCGGGCCAGTATCTTGCACTCCGAGCCATCATCGACGGCGAGGAGGTCCGCCGGTCCTACTCGATCTGTCGCCCGCCGCGCGACGGGCGCATCTCGGTCGCGATCAAGCGCGACCTTGGTGGAGTGTTCTCGAACTGGGCGAACGACACGCTCATCGCGGGTCAGAAGATCGACGTGATGACCCCCCAGGGCACCTTCACCTCCAACCTCGACGACCTCGAGGGCAAGCAGGTCGTGGGCATCGCGGCAGGATCGGGCATCACCCCCGTCATCACGATGGCCCACCGGGTGCTCGAGCAGAGCAAGACCTCACGCTTCGACCTGCTCTACACGAACAAGTCCTCGCTCGATGTCATGTTCGTCGAAGAACTCGCCGAGCTCAAGGATCGCTATCCGGATCGCCTTGCGCTTCATCACGTGCTCTCGCGCGAGCAGCGCTCCGCACCGATCATGTCCGGCCGGCTCGATGAGGAGAAGCTGCGCGTGCTGCTCACCTCCATCATTCCGACGGCCCGAGTCGACGAGTGGGTCCTCTGCGGCCCGTTCGAACTCGTGCAGCTGACGCGCGATCTGCTCGCAGAGTTCGGCGTCGACGAGACGCACATCCGTTTCGAGCTGTTCACCACCGGGGAGCCTGGCGAACAAGCCCCCCGCGCTCGGGACATCACCATCCAGGCCGGCGAGAAGACCTTCACGATCGACTTCACCCTCGACGGCACATCGGCCTCGGTCGAGAGCCCCGTAAGTGCGAATGAGACGGTGCTGAACGCCGCGCTGCGCGTGCGTTCAGACGTGCCCTTCGCGTGCGCAGGCGGCGTCTGCGGCACCTGCCGCGCTCGCGTCGTCGAGGGCAATGTGACGATGCACGAGAACTACGCCCTCGAATCAGACGAGATCGAGCGCGGCTACGTGCTGACCTGCCAGTCGCGTCCGACCTCCGACCGCATCGTCGTCGACTACGACGCCTGAGCTCAGCCGGCTGATAGGGAGTACTGCCATGATTCGACTCACGATTGCAGAGGGCGTCGCCGAGATCGTGCTCGACGCCCCGGAAAAGCTCAACTCACTCGCTCCGGGCGATATCGCCGAGCTCTCCGCCGCATACGATGAAGCGGCCGCGGCGGGCGTCCGCGCGCTGCTGCTTCGCGGCGAGGGACGCGCCTTCTGCGCCGGTCGCGATATCTCGGGTGTCGATCCCCGCGAAGACGATGTGATCGGCTATCTCGAGGGGCTGATCGAGCCGCTCATGAAGAAGATGAGCGAGTTCCCGGCCCCGACATTCGCCGTCGCCCACGGCGCATGCCTGGGCGTTGGCCTCGGTCTGCTCATCGCCACCGATGTGGTGTACGTCGCGGAGTCCGCGAAGATCGGCAGCCCATTCGCGAACCTCGGCGCGACGCTCGACTCGGGCGGCCATGCGCTGTTCTACGAACGTCTCGGCGCGCATCGCACGCTGGATCTGATCTACACCGGACGCCTCATGTCGGGTGCGGAGGCCGTTGCAGGGGGCCTCTTCTCGAGAGAGTTCGCGGACGAGGAAGTGCTGCCGGCCGCGCGGCAGACCGCGGCTACTGCGGCGCAGGGCGCGACGCAGGCCTTCCTGGCATCGAAGCAGCTGGTTGCCGACCTGCGGGACCGCCGGATCGGCCTGTGGTCGTCGATGAGCGACGAGAATCGGGCGCAGGCAGCCCTCTGCGATACTTCGGACTATCGCGAGGGCTTCGCGGCGTTCCAGGAAAAGCGGCGCCCGACGTTTACGGGCTCCCGGGCCTCGTAAACGCGCGCCCGAGCCTGGGGCGCAGGCGATCTCTAGACCTTCGCTGCCGCGCCAGCGCCGTGCCGGTTCGCCCCCGGTGTGCGATGAGGTGCACGGTTCAGATCTTGCGCAGGAGGACCTTCTGAACGCGGTGATCCGCCTCCTTGCGGAGCACGAGCGAGGCGCGAGCGCGCGTCGGCCGGATGTTCTCGACCAGGTTCGGCTCGTTGATCCCTTTCCAGTACTCGTGGGCGAGGCCCCGGGCAGCGTCCTCATCGAGGCTGGCGAAACGCCGGAAGTAGGAGTCCGGGTTGCTGAACGCCTGCTCCTTGAGACTCAGAAACCGGCTCGTGAACCATTTCTCGATGTCGCAGGTGCGCGCGTCGACGTAGATCGAGAAGTCGAAGAGGTCGCTCACCGCGAGCGGGTGCTGCATCGACGCAGGCTGCAGCACGTTCAGCCCTTCGACGATGAGGATGTCGGGCCGTTTCACCGTGGTGAACTCGCCGGGCACGATGTCGTAGATCAGGTGGCTGTAGTGGGGGACAAGGGTTTCGGCTGCACCGGATTTCACCTGGGTGACGAAGCGCAGCAGCGCGCGCCGGTCGTAGGACTCCGGGAACCCCTTGCGGTGCGCGATCCCGCGGTCCTCGAGGACGCTGTTGGGGTAGAGAAAACCGTCTGTCGTGACGAGCTGCACGTTCGGCGTTTCGGGCCATCTGGCCAGCATGTCGCGAAGGATGCGGGCAACGGTCGATTTGCCGACCGCAACGGATCCTGCGATGCCGATGACGAACGGGGAGGGTTGATCGCCTGATCTTCGGAGGAAGCCCCGCGTGCGGCGGTGCATTTCTCGTTCGGCGATCGCGTACTGGTTGATCAGCCGACTGAGCGGCCGGTACACGTCTCCGACCTCGGCGAGGTCGAGCGGCTCGCCGAGGCCTCGATAGACATCGAGTTCTGCCTGGGTGAGCGGCATCGGCGTCTCTCCGGCGAGGCGCGCCCACTCGTCGCGGGCGATCTCGATAAACGGGGAGGTGAGATCCGGTCGGATCAGTGCCTGTGTCTCGGTGCTGTACTCAGTCATCACCCTTCATCGTGCCACTAAAATAACTATCATGTGTGGAATCGTCGGATATGTCGGCCAGGGAGACACCATTGAGGTGCTCACGAGTGGCTTGAAGCGCCTTGAATACCGGGGCTATGACTCGGCGGGCATCGCGGTGCTCGATCAGGACGGTGAGATTGCGGTGCGCAAGCGCTCCGGCAAGCTCGCGCGTCTCATCGAGCTGCTCGAGTCGAGCCCGGTGTCGGCGACGGGGACCGGTATCGGTCATACCCGTTGGGCGACGCACGGCGGCCCGACCGATGTGAACGCGCACCCGCACCTGGGAGACGCAGGCAAGCTCGCGCTCATCCACAATGGCATCGTCGAGAACTTCGCAGAATTGCGCGCGGAGCTCGACGCGGAGGGCATCGAGCTGCTGAGCGAAACCGATACCGAGGTCGTCGCCGCGCTGCTCGGTCTCGAGGTCGCGCGCTCAGGCGATCTGGAAGCGGCGTTCCGCAGCGTAGTGAAGCGTCTGCACGGAACGTTCACGCTGCTGGCGATGCACCGCGACAACCCGAACAAGGTCGTCGCGGCGAGGCACAGCTCGCCGCTCGTCATCGGACTGGGCGACGGTGAGAACTTTCTCGGCAGCGACGTCGCGGCGTTCGTCGGGCATACGCGCCGCGCAGTCGCGGTCGAAGAGGACAACATCGTCGTCATCACTCCCGAAGAGGTGCGCATCTCCGACTTCGACGGCAATCCCGTCGAGTTCGAGGAGTACGAGGTCGCCTGGGACACGGAGGCTGCAGAGAAGGGCGGCTGGTCCTCGTTCATGGCGAAGGAGATCACCGAACAGCCCGACGCGGTCGCGAATACCGTCCGAGGCCGGGTCGTCGACGGGCACGTCGAGATCCCGGAGCTGACCGCGCTCGGCGACGATGTGCTCACGCACATCGATCGCATCGTGATCATCGCCTGCGGCACGGCTTCTTATGCTGGACAGATCGGCTCCTACGCGATCGAGCAGTGGGCGCGCATCCCGGTGGAGGTGCAGCTGAGCCACGAGTTCCGCTACCGCGATCCGGTCCTCTCCGAGCGCACCATGGTGATTTCGGTCAGCCAGTCCGGTGAGACCATGGACACGATGATGGCGGTGAAGTACGCCAAGGAGCGCGGGGTGACCACCGTTTCGGTCTGCAACACGCAGAGCGCGACCATTCCGCGGGAGAGCGATGCCGCGGTCTACACGCACGCCGGACCCGAGGTTGCCGTCGCTTCGACCAAGGCGTTCACCGCGCAGATCACTGCCCTGTACCTGATCGGCTTGCACCTGGGGCGCGTCCGAGGAACGCTCTCGGCCGCCGACGAGGCAGCCGCCGTCCTCGCACTCGAGGGGCTGCCTGCGGCGGTCGCAGAGGCCGTCGACACGCACGAGCAGATCGCCCAGCTTGCGCACTGGATGGCGGACACTCGCTCGGTGCTCTTCCTGGGGCGCCACGTCGGGTACCCGACCGCGCTCGAGGGCGCGCTCAAGCTCAAGGAAATCGCGTACATTCATGCCGAGGGCTTCGCCGCCGGCGAGTTGAAGCACGGTCCGATCGCGCTGATCGATCACGGACAGCCCGTCTTCGTCCTGGTGCCGAGCCCCCGTCAGGCGCCGATCATGCATTCGAAGGTCGTCTCCAACATCCAGGAGATCCGGGCGCGCGGCGCGCGCGTCATCGCGATCGTGGAGAAGGGTGACACCTCCGTGCTCCCGTACGCCGACGACGTGATTCGCCTGCCGCTCGTCGACTCCATCTTCGAGCCGATCGTCCAGGTGGTGCCGTTGCAGTGGTTCGCTCTCGAACTCTCGACCGCGAAGGGACTCGACGTCGACCAGCCCCGCAACCTCGCGAAGTCTGTGACGGTCGAGTAACGCGATCGCATGATCCTCGGCATCGGTGTAGACACAGTCGATATCGGGCGCTTCGAGCGCTCGCTCGAGCGCACCCCTGCGCTTCGGGAACGGTTGTTCACCGAGGCCGAGCGTCTGCTTCCGGTGTCTTCCCTCGCCGCCCGGTTCGCGGCGAAGGAAGCGCTGATCAAGGGACTCGGAGATTCGCGCGGCCTTGCCTGGCACGACATGGAAGTGCAGCGGGGCAAGGGGCGCGCCCCGTCCTTCGTGCGCACCGAGGCACTGCTGCGCGAGCTGGAGTCGATGGGGGCCGGCCAGGTTCATCTCTCGATGACTCATGACGGGGGAATGGCGACGGCGTTTGTCGTCGTCGAAGCAGCGAGGGGCGGAGGCTGGAGATGAGAACAGGATCGATGCGCGTAGCTGAGATCTCCCTGCCGGCGATCAGACACAATGTGCGGCATCTTCGGCAGCTGACCGGCGGCAACGTGATCGCAGTGCTGAAGGCCAACGGGTACGGTCATGGCGCGGCGATCGCGGCACGGGCGGCGGTCGAGGGAGGTGCTTCGCTCTTGGGCGTGGCCGACCTGGAGGAGGCGCTCGCGCTTCGCGACGCGGGTGTCGACGCGCCGCTCATCTGCTGGCTGCACGGGGTGGGCGTCGATTTCGTTGCTGCGGTCGAGCGCGACATCGAGATTGGCGTGAGTCATGCGACCCAGCTCGAGGCGCTCGCCGCGGCCGCTCGCGAGGCGGGTCGCGTGGCCGCGATGCAGTTGAAGATCGATACCGGCTTGAGCCGCAACGGTGCCGCTCCGGAGGAGTGGGACGAGCTGTTCCGGCTGGCAGTCGCGCTCGAACGCGAGGGCGTGGTCCGGATCCGCGGCATTTTCAGCCATCTCGCAAATGCTGGGGATGCGGAGGATCGCGCACAGGCCGCGCGCTTCGATCAGGCGGTGGCGCTTCTCCGCGAGGCGGGGTGCGAGCCCGAGATGGTGCACCTCGCGGCGTCTGCTGCGACATTCACCTCTCCGCATCTGCACTACAACACGGTTCGGGTGGGCATGGCGATCTACGGGCTGAGCCCGCTCGCCGATCACACATCTGCCGACCTCGGTCTGATCCCGGCGATGACGCTTCGGAGCGAGATCGTCGCGCTCCGTCATGTGCCTGCGGGGACCGGGGTCTCGTACGGCTTCAACCACGTCGTCCAGAGCGACACCACGCTCGGACTCGTCCCCGTCGGGTACGCGGACGGGATGCCTCGCGCGCTGAACGGCGCAGGGGCGACGGTCGCGGTCGCGGGGCAGCACTGTCCGATCGTCGGCAGGATCGGAATGGATCAGTGCATCGTCGATCTGGGCAAGCTCGGCAAGAAGGTCAGCCTCGGCGACACGGTCGTCCTGTTCGGCGATCCGTCGTCCGGGCTGCCGCCGGTCGAGGTGTGGGCGGAGCTGATGCGAACGATCAATTACGAGATCGTGGCGAGCATCGGCACCCGCGTGGTCCGCGTGCCTGTGGATGACCCTCCGGCGGGCGAGGAGACGGTTCAGGGCATCTCGCGGACAGTGCTCATCGAGGATCCCGATGCCATGCATGCACTCGGCGTCGAACTGGGGCGCAGCTTTTCGGCGGGCGATCTCGTGATCCTGACGGGTCCGCTCGGCGCAGGAAAAACGACCCTCAGTCGAGGCATCGGCGAGGGCCTCGGCGTGCGGGGTCCGGTGACGAGCCCCACGTTCGTGTTGGCGCGCTCCCATCCGTCGCTCGTCGGGGGTGCACCTCTGGTGCATGTCGACGCGTATCGATTGTCCGATGCTGCCGAGCTCGACGACCTCGATCTCGATTTCGAGGGCTCCGTCGTGATCGCGGAGTGGGGCGCCGGTCTGCTCGAGGAGCGCGGCAGTTGGATCGAGATCGTGATCGAGCGGCCGGTTGGCGGGAGACCTGGGCAGGTCACCGGGGGCACTGCCGAGGGGACGGACGGGCTCGATGACACCATCGAGCCGCGTACGGTGACGATCACGGGCCACGGTCCCCGATACCGGAACGGTGCGCGCTGATGCTGATCCCCGTGGCCGAACTTCGCGCCGAGGCACCGACCGAGCGGGCATTCGATGTTGCAGAACTCGGTGAACATACCCTTCTCGCCATCGACACCGCGCTGGGCACGAGCGTCGCGCTCGGCCACCGCGGCCGTGTGTACGAGGTGTCGAGCGATGACTCGCGCGGTCATGCCGAGGTCATCGGCGGCTTGCTGGCGCGTGTATTCGAACTCGCCCGGGTCACGGCCGAGTCGCTCACTGGTGTGGTGGCGGGCATCGGCCCGGGACCGTTCACGGGTCTCCGGGTGGGGCTCGCTGCCGCCTATGCGTCCGCAGTCGGACGCGGGGTGCCGCTGCTGCCCCTGCAGGGGCACGACGCGGTCGCTCTGGCGATGCTCGAGTGCGAGCCGGTACACCGACTTCGCGTGGTGCAGGACGCCAGGCGGCGGGAGCTGTTCGTCACCGACTACGAGGGATACACCTGGGCCAGCCTGCCGCAGCAGATCGCGGAGCCCCGGCTGGAACGCAGAGATGACTTCGTCGGGGAAGCCGATGACGTCTGGCCCGAGCGCATCCCGGCAGGGCGGCTCGTGCAGGTTGCAGCGCGGCGCTTGGTGTCGGCGATACCTTTCGAGGAGGATCGCGCACTGTACCTCCGCGCACCGGACGTGAAGCCCGCTGCCGCAGTGAAACGAGTGTCCGTGCCCGGGGAGCGCTTCGTTGCAGCAGGGTCGGAGCGCACGGATCCTCCGACAGCGAGCGGGATGCCCTCGTGAGTGCGGAACCCACCCTGCGCCGGGCAACCCCGGAGGATCTCGACGCAGTCTGGGCCATCGAGCGTTCGGTGTTCGGGGCGGAGGCGTGGAGCAGAGAGATGATACGCGAGGAGCTGGGCGCCGACTACCGGCAGTATTACGTGCTCGCTGATGATCATGATGCGGTGGTCGGATACGGTGGGCTGCTCGCGGTGGGAGAAGACGGAGACATTCAGACGATCGCGGTGGTGCCCTCTCTGCGAGGAGCCGGTCAGGGGCGCCGCCTGATGAATGCACTCCTCGATTCGGCGGCGGAGCGCGGTGTGCGAGAAGTGTTTCTCGAGGTGCGCGCCGACAATCCGGTTGCTCGCTCCCTGTATGCCTCCCTCGGGTTCGAGGAGATCGGTCTGAGACCCGGCTACTACCAGCCCGACAACGTCGATGCCATCGTGATGCGCCTTCCCATGCGGTCCCGCATCGTAAATGCCTCGGCGGGCCGCACGGATCCTGCCCTACCGCGCAGCGGGAAGCCGGAACACACGAAGGAGAACCCTCGATGAATGCCGCCGATCCGCTCGTGCTGGGCATCGAGACGAGTTGTGACGAAACAGGTGTCGGGATCGTCCGAGGCCGGACGCTGCTCGCCAACACCATCGCCTCGTCCATGGACGAACACGCGCGCTATGGCGGGGTGGTCCCCGAAGTCGCAGCGAGAGCGCACCTCGAAGCGATGCGGCCGACGCTCGAGCGGGCTGTCGCCGACGCCGGAGTGAGGTTCGAGGATCTGGACGCGATCGCCGTGACCAGCGGACCCGGGCTCGCGGGAGCGCTGATGGTCGGAGTGTCGGCGGCAAAGGCGCTCGCGTTGACACTGGAGAAGCCGCTCTACGCCGTGAACCATCTCGTCGGGCACGTGGGGGCCGACCTGCTCCAGGGCGAGGGCCTTCGAAGCGTCGCGGGCGTCGAGGGAGCGATCGGTGAACTGGAACTGCCCACAGTCGCGCTTCTCGTCTCAGGCGGGCACACTTCACTGCTTCTCGTCCGGGATCTGGTCAGCGATGTCGAACTGCTCGGCGAGACCATCGACGACGCCGCAGGCGAGGCCTTCGACAAGGTCGCCCGGCTGCTCGGCCTGCCGTACCCGGGCGGCCCGCAGATCGACCGCATGGCTGCTGCTGGCAGCCCCACGGCAATCCGCTTTCCGCGTGGCCTCACGAAACCGAAGGATCTCGAGCGGCACCGCTACGATTTTTCCTTCTCCGGGCTCAAGACCTCGGTGGCCCGCTGGGTCGAGCAGAAGCAAGACTCCGGAGACTCGATTCCGGTCGAGGACGTCGCCGCGAGCTTCCGGGAGGCGGTCGCGGATGTGCTGACCTCGAAGGCGCTCGCCGCCTGCGCCGACTTGGGAGTGCCGAGGTTGCTGCTCGGCGGGGGCGTCGCCGCGAACGCGCGTGTGCGCGAGCTCGCAGCGGAACGCTGCGCGGCACAGGGCGTCGACCTGCGGGTGCCACCCCTCTCGCTGTGCACCGACAACGGCGCGATGATCGCGTCTCTCGGCGCTCAGCTGGTGATGGCAGGTCGCGAGCCTTCCTCGCTGGACTTCGGCGCCGACTCGACCCTTCCGGTCACCGAGATTCAGGTGCGGTGATCCTCGCCCCGGAAACGCGGGAGGGAGCGATGCCGTACTCGCGTTTGAACGCGCGGGAGAAGGTGTCCACATCGAGAAAACCGCTGCGATAAGCGGTGTCGGTCACGGTCCGACGCGTACGCAGGAGCACTTCCGCGCGGGCAAGCCGCTGCTGCCTGATGTAGGCGGCAATCCCTGTGCCGAAGTATCGTCCGAACAGCTTTTGTGCGTAGCGGAGCGAGATGTGGAACGAGGCCGCGAGCGCTTCGGGGGTGAGCCTCGGGTCGGCCGAGTGCTCGTCCACGTGCAGTTGCAGGGCTGCTGCCAAGAGCTCGGCCTCGACCGGAGGCTCCTCGCACGTCGAGCTCAACGCGAGACTCGCCTGGAGCAGGGTGGCAAGCGACTCCGCGATCGCCGCGTCGCTCGGTCCGTGACGGTTCGCCTGAGCGAGCTCGACGGAACCCGCGAGAGCTGCCAGCGCGCGCAGTGGGCCGCTGGGTTGCAGGACGCGCGCGGTGAGGCCCTCGAATGTCTGACCCGAGTGCGCGATCGTGTCCCGAGGCAGCTGCAGCACGATCTCGCTCATCTGCCCCGGAAACGAGAGCGTGTAGGGAGTGGACGCGTCATAGAGCGCACAGCTGCCGGGGGTCAACCGGGCCGTGCGGCCGTGCTGTGAGATGGTCCCGGATCCGCGTCGCTGCAAGGAGAGCAGCACATCATCGCGAGGGCTGGAGGCGATCACCGAACCGTCCCGCACCACGTCCGAGGCTTGGCTGCTCACTGCGGTGAGGGTCACGTTCGGGGCGAGCTCGACCTGTCTGAGGCTGGCTCGAAAGCTCGGACGGACGGCCCGCACTCGCAATGGGACGAATGCGCTGCTGCACGCCAGCATCCATTCCGATGCCGATGTGACCTCTGCGTGCAACATGCCATGATTCTAGGTTTCATGCGCGGAAGAGGCCAGGGCGTGCGCCCGATTCTCGGCACAGACAGTGAATCTGTGCGCGAATCGTCGGATTCATCGCAGTCGTCTCCGGCGAGGCGCGAATCGTCGGATCGTGTGCGCGAAGCTCCTGACGCACCGGCGACCCGCGCTTCTACGCTGAGTGCATCTCGCGGCGATGGTGTCGCGACGAAGAGGAAGGGCGGAAACCATGACCGACTACACCCACCAATTCCGTGCGGCCGTCGTGCAAGCGGAACCAGTCTGGAACGACCTTGACGGAGGCATCGAGAAAGTCATCGCGCTCTCGTCCGAGGCGAAGCGGAACGGTGCCTCCGTGATCGCGTTCCCCGAGACCTTCCTGCCGGGATACCCCTGGTACCTGTGGCTCGATTCCGTCGCCTGGCAGTCGCAGTTCACCGTCCCGTACGCGCTCAACTCACTGGAGATCGGAAGCGAGGACTGGCAGCGGATCGAACGGGCGGCACGCGACATCGGGATCACCATCGCACTCGGGTTCAGCGAGCGCGATGGCGGATCCCTCTACATTGCCCAGGCCGTGATCGACGACACGGGCCAGACGCTCCTGACTCGCCGCAAACTCAAGCCGACACACGTCGAGCGGACTCAGTTCGGCGATGGCGACGGCTCGGACTTTCAGGTGGTGGATACGCCGGTGGGCCGGGTCGGCGCGCTGAACTGCTGGGAGCATCTGCAACCGCTCAGCAAGTATGCGCTGTTCGCCCAGCAGGAACAGCTGCACATCGCCGCATGGCCGAGTTTCTCCATCTTCGAAGGCGCGGTCAACGCACTCGGTCCGGAGGTAAACGTGGGGGCGTCGCGCCAGCACGCGGTCGAGGGACAGAACTATGTACTCGCGCCGTGCGCGATCGTGGGCGAGGCCGCGCAGGCGCTCTTCGCGGACACGGAGCTGAAACGACAGTTCCTGCCGATCGGCGGAGGGCACGCGCGCATCTTCGGACCCGACGGGCGGTCCCTTGCCGAACCCCTCGACCCAGCTGAGGAAGGCATCCTCTACGCCGATATCGACTATGCGGGAATTCTCGCCGCGAAGAACGCCGCTGATCCCGTGGGCCACTACTCCCGTCCGGACGTCTTTGCGCTGCACCTCGAAAACCGGGGGCGGCTGCCAAAGGTGACTGCGGCCAGGGTGCGGACGGAAGCAGCCGAGCCTGCCTTCGAGCCTGGTGAGCCTGAGCGCGCGGGCAGCGTGCTCTGACGCGGCGAGCGCGCCCCAGGAGCGTGTCTCCTGGGGTTCAGCGCGGGACCGGATCCGCGCTTCTCAGGAACACTGGCGCAGGAACCCTTCATCTCTCGGGTGTCGGGGCGGAGACGAGACGTTCGCGCAACGCGTCGATCGTCTGCGTGGTGAGCCCGAGCCCGTCAGAGAAGTAGGCTTCGACGGAGCCGTACTGCGTCTCGAGCTGGTCGAGTGTCGCCTCGAGATAGCTCACGCGCACCCCGAACGCGTCCCGCATCAGGTCGGGATCCACGCCCCGGGACGCGGCGCTCAAGATCAACGGTTCGAGCGTGGGCAGGAGATCCTCGTTGGTCTGGAGATAGTCGGTGTGGATGGTGTCGTCGCTCGCGCCCAGCAGCATGAGCAACGACGCCGCAGCCCAGCCGGTACGGTCCTTGCCTGCAGTGCAGTGGAAGAGCGCAGCGCCCGGGCGGCCCGCATCGGCGAGCTGGACGAACAGCGCTCGATATGAGGCCGTTGCAGAAGGCAGACGGATGAAATCGCGGTAGGACTCCACCAGCATCTTCTGAATGGTTCCGGCGCCGAGGAGCTCGTTCATCGACTCCGGAGCCGTGCGCAGTTTGCCGATCGTCGCGGCGACGCTCATGCTGCCATCCGCGAGTACGTCGAGAACGACCTGGGTGGAGAAGGCCGGCAGGCGATCTGGCTGCGCACTGCGTTCCTCTTCCGTGCGCAAGTCGTAGACATGGGCAATCCCGAGGTCTGCGAATACCTGTCCGTCCGCGTCGCTGAGGTCGGCGAGGGATGCGGAACGGAAGACCTTGCCCTTCGCGAAGACCCCTCCCGCCACGGGAAGCCCGCCGAGGTCGCGCATATTCGCAGCCGTAGCGAGCACGACGCGACGATCGATGACGGGTTCGGGCAACGCGGGGCTCCTTCGGCGATGGGATCTCGTACGGCTCTTCCCCTGGAGTCATGAGCCATTCTCAGCATATGCGCTGCCGAAGGGGAACGGCGCGGCTTCGCCCGCGCCGTTCCTGCATGCAGAATGGACTGGTGACCGCAGAAACCTTCCACACCCCGATCGTCATCGACCTCGTCGCGGTCGGCGTCGGCAGCCTCCAGGGCGCCATGTACGCCGCGGGTTTCAAACGGATCGACCTGCTCGGTGTGGCCATCATCGGAATCGCGACCGGGATCGGCGGAGGATTCCTGCGCGATATTCTGCTCGCGACCTCGCCCGCTGCGTTCTCCGAGAACCTCTACCTCATCGTCGCCGTCGGCGCGGCCTTTCTCGGCATGCTGCTTCCGAGGTTGTTGCGCCGCGTCGATCCGGTGATTACCTTGCTCGACGCGCTCAGCGTGGGGATGTTCGCCGCGATCGGCACGACGAAGGCGCTGGCGTTCGGGCTGCCAGTGGCTCCCGCCCTATTCATCGGGGCCGTGTCCGCGGTCGGAGGCGGAGTGGTGCGGGACATCATTCTGAACATTCCCATCGCACTCATGCACGTCGGTTCGCTCTACGCCGTCGCCGCCCTCGTCGGTGCCGGGGTGCTGGCGACGCTGATCCTCGTCTTCGATGTTCCGGTGATGATCGCGGGGGTGGTGTGCGTCATCGTGACCACTCTGCTGCGATTGCTGGCGGTGCGTTTCGGTTGGAGCCTCCCTGAGCAACGCGCCATCAGCCGCCTGCAGCTGCGCCGCAAGCGTCAGGTCGAAGCGGCGATCGAAGAGGCGCTGCACACCGGCGTGCTGACGGTTCCTATCGCACTGCCGCAGGACATCGACCCCGCTGGCACGGACGCGGGCACCGACACCGCAACCCCGCGGCACGGTCGCACCGAGAAGGACGGGAATTCGTAGCCCTCGCCACGGGCATGGCCGGACCGGGCGGGACCGGCTGGGATCGGACGCAACCGGTGCCGAGATCAGAAGAGGGTCGGTTGCGAGGGCAGACCCGGCACCTGTTCGTCAGCCGCGGTGCGCGCCGAGGAGAGCCCCGCATCAGAACGGTCGGCGCGCTGACGTTCGAGCCCGAAGCGTCGAATGAGTGGCCTGATTCGTGCCGCGAGCTCCATTCGATACCGCTGCGGCGCTCTCGCGCTCGACCCCGGGTAGAGGGAACGATATGCGGGCAGCAAGTCCGGGTACTCGCGCTCGAGCCATTCGAAGAACCAGGGCTTCACGTGCGAGCGGAGGTGGAGCGGCCCGTACAAGACCGAGCCGGCACCCGCCTCGCGTATGTCGGCGAGAAGCGCGGTGAGCTGCGCGGTCGAGTCGGAGAGGTAGGGGAGGACCGGCATCATGAATACCTGCGGCGAGAAGCCCGCTGCGCGAGCCGCCGCGATCGTGTCGAGCCTGGCTCGCGTGCTGGGAGTGCCCGGCTCGACCGTCTGCTGCAACTCGTGCTCGCCGATGGCGATGGAGATTGCGATCGAGATGTCGGTGCGCTCACGCGCTTCGGCCAGCTGCGGGAGATCCCGGCGCAGCAATGTGCCCTTGGTGAGGATCGAGAACGGCGTGCGGCGCCGGCTCAGCGCCTCGATGATGCCAGGCATCAACCGGTAGCGACCCTCAGCCCGCTGGTAAGGGTCGGTATTGGTGCCCAGCGCGACGTGCTCGCCGTGCCAGCTGGATCTCGTGAGCTCTCGGCTGAGCACTTCGGCGACATTCACCTTGACGACGATCTGCGAGTCGAAGTCTCGGCCGGTGTCGAGTTCGAGATAGCGGTGGGAGCCGCGGGCAAAGCAGTAGACACACGCGTGCGAGCAGCCGCGATAGGGATTGATCGTCCAGCCGAACGGCATGGAGGATTCACCGGGAACCTTGTTGAGGGCGCTCTTCGCCAGCACCTCATGGAAGACCATCCCCGCGAACTCGGGCGATCTCACGGTGCGCAGATGGCCCGGCATCGCGGCCATTTCGGCGAGTCCGAGGCCGGGTAGTGCGTTCTGCCGTTCGCCCGCGTTTGCGACGCTCTGCCCGATCCATCTCATGCATTCATTCGAACATATCTTCGAATGAATGGCAAGTCTGCGGTGGCGTGAACTCGAGAACCGTCGAGAGGAGCTCGCCGAGGCCGACGTGCGTGAGCGCGAGCGCGCGCGTTAGAGCAGAGCCTCGCGGAGCTCGGCCGCCGAACGGGGCGAGAGCAGCCCGGGAGCCACGTCGTACACGGTCTTTGCGCCGTGGTCGCCGGCGCGGTGCATGCGGGCCGCCGCCCGAGCGTAAGCGACGAGCACGCTTGCGGTGAACTCCGGATTCGAGTCGAGTTCGAGTCGGTACTCGACGACCTGCCCGACCTCGGACGAAGTACTGCCGCTGCGGATCACGAAGCCACCATGAGGCATTCCGCGATGGTCGCGTTCCAGTTCTTCCGCCGAGATGAAGTGAACCGTGGTGTCGTACGGTTCGAAGTAGTCCGGCATCGTGACGATCTCCGCTCGCACCGCTTCGGCGTCCGCGCCCGGTTCGAGAACGACGAAGCACTCACGGGTGTGACCCTCGCGCGTTGAGAGCTCCGGGTTCTCGCCGGCTCGCACTCTCGTGATGGCGTCTTCGGAGGGCAGTGTGTACTGCACGCCGCCGGCCACGCCCGGCACCCGCCGCAGCGCATCGGAATGCCCCTGGCTGAGGCCGCGACCCCAGAAGGTGTAGGTCGAGCCCCGCGGCAGGATCGCCTCGCCGAACACGCGGTTCAGGGAGAACAGACCCGGATCCCAGCCGGTGGAGATGATCGCCGTGGTCCCGGCGGCGGATGCTGCGGCATCGACCGCCGCGAAATGAGCGGGGATCTGCGCGTGATTGTCGTAGCTGTCCACGAGCGAATAGCGCTCGGCGAGCCGGGGGCTCTGCTCGGGGAGGTCGCTGCGGGAGCCTCCGCAGAGCACCAGCACATCGATGTCCTCCCGATCGTCGAAGAGATCCGATATCGGGAAGACCTCGGTGCGCTCCTCGGCCGTGACGACACTCGCGGGGTCGCGACGTGAGAACACCCCGACGAGCTGCAGATCGGGAGTGAGTCTGATCGCGGTTTCGACGCCGCGTCCGAGGTTTCCGTAGCCGACGATGCCGATTCGAACCGGAGCGTTCACGCGTGATGTCCTTCGGGAATGCGGAGCGCAAGGAGCTCCGCGTAGGGGGTGGGTTCAGGCACTGCGCTCGACCGCGCCGGCGTCCTCTTCGATGACCGATCCGCTTGCGGACCACGGGAAGTCGATCCACTGATCGGTCGCCTTCCACGCATAGTCGGGTTGGATCACGGTAGTCGGCTTCGTGTAGATCGTGACGGACCGCACCTCGGCGCCTTCGGCCTCGAGGAGTTCGACCGCGAGCTTCAGGGTGCGCCCGCTGTCGGCGACGTCATCGACGAGCAGGACGCGACGTCCGTCGAGATACGCGAGGTCGAGGTTCGGCGGAAGAACCTCTGGGGCGTCGAGCACCGTTCCGATACCGGTGTAGAACTCGACGTTCAGGGCGCCGCAGTTCTTGGATCCGAGGCCGTACGCAATGGCTCCAGCGGGCAGCAGTCCGCCGCGGGCGATCGCGACGACCACCTCTGGCGCAAAGCCGTCTGACACGATCCGTCGTGACAGTTCGCGGGTTGCGTCTCCGAATCCGTCCCAGGTGAGTACTTCGCGCGCTGTGGTCATTCGATTCCCCGATCGTGTGGCTGAACGTATCGAGTGTACTGCCCTGGGGTCCGCTCCCTGGGCAGCGCATCGGACGTGAACATCGGTTCGTGGACCACTGCGCCGAGCCGGAGATCCATGAACCGCAGTCCGGCTAGGAGCAGAGTTTCGTCTTGGCCGATGCGAGCGCATCGACATAGGCGGACGTCAGCTCGAAGTCGAATCCAGGTGCGTTGATCATGTGATCGACGTAGGCGAGGATCGCGTCGGACTCCGCTCCGGGGCCCAGGAGTTGCGCGAGCGCTTCGTGCGCCGCGACCCACTCGGCGTCGTCGTAGAACGCCATGCCGCTGGACTCGTCGAGCTCGGTCACGAGATCGCACTTGTCCCAGACCGCGAGAATCTTCTCGGGGGTATCGAGCAGTTCTCCGCCCTTGGCGTTCCCGGGGGCTTCGCTCTCGAACTCGGGAACCTCGAGGCTCTCGTATTCTTCGAGCTGCGAGATGCCGCTGTTCACCGCGGTCACGGCGGCTGTACCCAGCACGAAGGTGGCGATCAGCGTGATGACGAGCGCGAGTACCGCGAGGGCCGTGCCCACGTACCCGATGATCGTGCCTGCGAGTGCGAGGCCTCTTCCTGCCTCACCGGTGCGCTTGATCTTGCTCAGCGCGAGATGCCCGGTGATGATTCCCGCCGGTGCGACGAGGATGCCGAGGATCAGCGAGAGGACCGCAAGCGTGTTCGTCTGCTGGGGAGCGGGGGCACCCGGGCCTGCGTTCGCACCGTATGCCCCCGCGGGAGCGTCCGAGCCGTAGGGGTACTGTGGCGGAGCGGGCTGCTGGGGCTGCTGCGGATACTGCGCCGTCGCGGGAAGCTGCGTGGTCTGCGGGTACTGCGGCGCGGCGGGCTGCTGCGGATACTGCGGCGCGGCGGGCTGCTGCGAGGTCTGTGGGTAGTCCGGGGAAGGCGGAGCCGACGGCGTCGCGACCGGCGGCGGGAAGCCGGGAGCCTGGGGCTGCTCGGGTGCGGGGCCGTTCGCCTGCTGGGGAGCGGAGCTGTCCGGCTGTGCTGGGGGCGTCTGATCTGTCATCGTGGGTCTCGTCTCGGGTGTGCGTGCAACGTCCAATGACCACAGTAGCAAGGGTGGCGACCTCGCGATCCGAACGCACTGTGCGCGATCGACCGCGGCGACTCAGCGGCTCGCGTCGATTCGCGATGCGTTCACTTGTCCGGTTTCCGTGACGGGCCAGTCTCTCGGAATACCGGGGACGGGATGCGGCCCGCGTGGGGTGCTCAACGCGAGCGAGCGACGCGGCCCGCATCCCAGACAGGAACCGGAGACTCGACGACCTCTCCGTCTTCCTGGAAGATCCAGAAACGATCGAAGTCGCGAGCGAACCAGCGGTCGTGCGTGACGGCGATCACCGTCCCCTCGAAGGTGACGAGCGCCTGCTGCAATGCCTCCGCGGATTCGAGATCGAGGTGATCGGTCGGCTCGTCGAGCAGGAGCAGCGTCGCACCGCCGAGCTCGAGCAGCAAAATCTGGAAGCGCGCCTGCTGTCCGCCCGAAAGCGAGCCGAAGGTCTGCTCGGCGGCCTGGGCCAACTCGTACCGAGCCAGTGCGCGAGCTGCGGCTTCGCGGTCTCGGCCCTGACGATACTCGTCGCCGCGGTGCAGGATCTCGAGCAGGGTTCGATCTGCGAGATCGGGGCGGCGCTGCGTCTGCGCGAACCAGCCAGGGCGCACGCGCGCGCCGAGGCGAGCGATCCCCTCGTGAGCGACCGGTTCGATCGGCAGGTCGCCGACGGGTTCGTGCTCGAGCTCGGGAGCGGTGCCGCCCGCAGCGAGCAATCTGAGGAAGTGCGACTTCCCCGATCCGTTCGCTCCGAGCACCGCGATGCGATCCCCGTACCAGGCCTCGGCATCGAATGGAAACATCAGATTCGTGAGTTCGAGCTGTTCGCAGACCAGTGCGCGCTTGCCGGTGCGCCCTCCGGCGAGGCGCATTTCGAGTCGTTGTTCTCGCGGCTGTTCGTGCGGCGGGCCGGCCGCCTCGAACCGGGCGAGACGCGTCTGCGCTGCACGGTAGCGAGAGGTCATGTCCGAGTTGTACGCCGCCTTCTGCTTGTACATCAGAACGAGGGCCTTCAGCTTCGCGTGATCCTCATCCCACCGCTTCCGCAACTCCTCGAGCTTCTCGAATCGTGCGTCCCGTGCCGCATGATACGTGCTGAAGTCACCCGGATGGATCCATGCCGTGCTTCCGGCAGCGCCGAGTTCGAGGGTCGCGATCGAGGTCGCAGCTCGGGCGAGCAACTCTCGATCGTGGCTGACGAAGAGCACGCTCTTGTCCGAAGCGCGCAGCTGCTCCTCGAGCCAGCGTTTTCCGGGCACGTCGAGGAAGTTGTCTGGTTCGTCCAGCACGATGAACTCGGCCGGACCTCGGAGCAGCGCTTCGAGGACGAGTCGTTTCTGCTCGCCGCCCGAGAGCGTCTCGCTGGCGCGCGACGACGCTCGGTCGTATGGGAGTCCGAGCGCAGCGGTCGTACAGACGTCCCAGAACACCTCCGCGTCGTATCCACCGGCTTCGCCCCACGCGGTCAGGGCGTTGGCGTACCCCATCTGAGAGGCCTCGGTACCCCGGTCGACCATGTGCCGCTCCGCGCGATCGACGCGGTCCGCGGCCTCGCGCACTCTCGGAGTCGATACCGCGAGCAGAAGCTCGCGCACCGAAGCACCCGTGACGAACTGCCGCATCACGCCGACACTGCCCGATCGGGCGACGGCGCCTTCATCGGGGTCGAGCTCACCCAGAGCGATCTGGAGCAGCGTCGATTTGCCTGCGCCGTTCGCGCCGATGAGTGCGATACGCTCGCCGGCACCCACACGCAGCGACACGTCATTGAGCAATGGCCTGCCATCGGGGAGCCCGTAACTGATGCCGGAGAGATCGAGATGGGCCATGCCCCCACGCTAGCAACTCCGGAGCCGAAGCGCGGTCGTCGTCCGGTGTCCGCGTGACGGCAGGTTCGGAGGTTTCAGTATTTTTCCGGATGCGCCCCGCATGCGGCTCAGGCACGCTGGGAGACACGGGAGGCAACGCGGCCTCACCGGTTCAACGATTGAGGAGATCTCATGGATGGCGCAAAGAAGCGGACTGGATACCTGTGGAACACGCTCTACGGATGGGTCGATACGGGTTCGGGAGGACTGTTCCCCTCGAGCATCGCCGCGGGTCTGCAACCCATCTCGCATCACGTGGCGCACCCTGACACGAAACGCAGGCTCCACGAACTCGTCGTCGCATCTGGCCTCATCGAGCACCTGGTCGAGCTGACCGCGGTTCCAGCGGCACGCGAGGACGTGCTTCGCGTGCACGACGCCGCTCATGTCGACCGTATCGTCGCGGAGGGCGCCCAGCCGAAGGGCGGAGATGCGGGTGATGGGGTGTCCCCCTTCGGTCAGGGCGGCGATACGGTCGCATTCCTCGCTGCGGGCGGGGCGATCGAGGCGACGAGGGCGGTCGTCAGCGGTGAGGTCGATCGGGCCTACGCCCTCATCAACCCGCCCGGACATCACGCGGAGCGCGCCCTCGGTCGCGGCTTCTGCATCTTCAACAATGCTGCGGTTGCCGCCTCGTACGCGCTCGACGTCCTCGGACTCGATCGTGTGGCGATCGTCGATTGGGACGTGCATCACGGCAACGGGGCGCAGGACATCTTCTGGGAATCCTCGCGGGTACTCAATATTTCCCTGCATCAGGATCGGTGCTTTCCCTCCGACTCCGGATTCCGCGACGAGAACGGGGGCGGGGAGGGAGCCGGACAGTCGCTGAATATCCCTCTCCCGCCCGGTGGCGGCAACGCGGTCTACGAATACGCGCTCGAGCAGGTCGTCATCCCCGCCCTCGAAGCATTTCGTCCGCAGCTCATTCTCGTCCCGTGCGGATTCGATGCGGCGATCATGGATCCGCTCTCGCGGATGATGGTCCGGGTCGACGGGTTCAGACGCATGACTCGACTGATCGTGGAGGCCGCGGAGCGGCTGTGCGAGGGGCGGATCGTGTTCTTGCAGGAGGGCGGCTACAGTCCCTACTACGTGCCCTTCTGCGGCCTGAGCGTGATCGAAGAGCTCGCGGGGGTTTCCACTGGCATGTCCGACGCCTATGAGCCGATCGTCGGGTCGATGGGTGGCGATGCGCTCCTGGCGCACGAGCAGGACGCGGTGGACGCATCGTTCGAGCTGGTGGGCCGGATCACCTCGCCCTCAGCCAGCTGAGCCGAGGATCTCCTCCAGCGGGCAGTACTCCGGATCGGGAAGGAACGAGGCCGTGGTGATCGCCTTCACCACGGCCTCGACCCGGTTCCTGGCGCTCAGCTTCCGGCGAGCATTGGCGAGATGGGATTCCACGGTTCTGCGGCTCAAGTGCAATCGCGAGGCGATCGATGCGTCGTCTTTTCCGGCGCACAGCAGGCTCAGAACTCTGATCTCCTGCAGCGAGAGACGGAAGCGCAGCGCCGAGTGGTCTCGCCGGACCCCTACGGCAACTCTTCCCGTTCGATCGAGTCTGCGAAGTTCGAGGTGAACCAGCCGGCCCCGGTCTTCCCACAGGTGCTCGATCGTCGAGAGCCCCGCCGCTCGGAATCGCTCGAGATGAGCCGGGAATGACGAGTTCCGCAGAAAACCAGGCCGTGCGGTGCTCGTCGAGTCCGCCGACTCGCCCGGCTCGAAGGTGTACCAGATCGTCTCGGCCCGAGCGTCAGCATCCGGGCTCGACGCATGCGGGTGCCGGTTCGCCAGCGAATCCGTCATGCGTGGCGAGGATACGCCCAATAGGAGCGCCGCAAGCAGTCCGCGCACTGCCGATGCCGCCAGGCGGGCATCCTCTGCGAAGCCGATCGCGGCGTGCGCGGAGAAGTGGGCGATACCCACATATTCGCGATCTGCGAACAGCTCCATGCTCATCCCGTCCCGGTAGCCGTTCGCCCGCAAGTAGTCGCGGTAGATCCTCGAACCCACGAACTCTTCGCGAAAATCGGCCCGGACTGAGCTGATCGCCGGAGGGAGGCCGTCGTCCGGACTCAGCTCATGCGTGAACCCGAACCGATATTTTGCGGTGAAGAGATGCTGCAGGGCCCACGCCGCATCGTCGGGATATCCGGCCCGGAACACCTCGCGCACTTCGCCCGTTCGCGGCACGTGACGCAGTAACTGCACCGCATCGAACGGCACGATCGAGTGGAGTTCGGAGACTGCCGATGCGAAGACCGGGTCGTGCGAGCTCGTCGCAGTGGGAATCATTCGAGCCATGGGGCCACCGTAGATTCCCGACCTCGGAGAGTCAACGCTTTCGGTCCGCCCGTGCACGGACGGGCAAGGAACGCGGTTGCGCATCGCACCACCCTCGATGCGAGCCTGAGCGATGCGGCCTCAGGCCTTCGCTCGGGGAAGGACGATCGGTGCTCCCGTGTCCGGGTCGCTGATCACTCGGGCGACGAGTCCGAAGACCTGTTCGACGGTCTCCACCGTGATGAGGTCCTCGGGGGCTCCCTGAGCGAGAATCGAGCCGTCGCGCATGGCGATGAGGTGATCGGCGTAGCGGGCGGCCTGGTTCAGGTCGTGCAGGACCGCGATGATCGTCCGGCCGTCGTTTCTCAGCCGATCCACGAGTTCGAGGATCTCGAGCTGGTGCGTGATATCGAGAAAGGTCGTGGGCTCATCGAGAAGCAAGATCGGTGTCTCCTGAGCCAAGGCCATGGCGATCCACACCCGCTGGCGTTGGCCACCGGAGAGCTCATCCACGTGCCGCTCCGCGAGTTCGCCGACGCCCGTGTCGACCATCGCTCGATGTACGGCGGCCTCGTCTTCGCGACTCCATTGGGCGAGCACGTTCTGATGCGGGTGCCGACCGCGAGCGATGAGGTCTGCCACCGTGATGCCATCCGGCGCGACAGGGGACTGGGGGAGGAGGCCGAGTCGCCGGGCAAACTGCTTCGGGGAGTACTCCCTGATGTCGGTCTCGTCGAGCTGCACCGAACCGGACTGAGGCTTGAGCAGGCGCGACAGCATTCGCAGCAGTGTCGACTTTCCACAGGCATTCGGCCCGATGATCGCGGTGAACGAGCCCGTGGGAATGCGGACATCGATTCCCCGCAGCACGGCAGTTCTGTCGTACCCGCCCGAAAGATCTGTGGCGACGAGGCGCGCCTCGGGGGTCTGTGCTGGTCGAGGAGTCATGAGCGTGAGCTTTCGCGGAAGAGGAGCCAGATCAGGTAGAGGCCGCCGACGCACACCGTGATCGCGCCGACCGGAAGCGTTGCTCCTGGAATCGCGTGCTGCGCGATGAGGTCGGAGGCGGAGAGCAGCAGTGCGCCCACCAGGGCCGAGCCCAGCAGGTCGAGGGATCCCCCGCGGCCGATGATGCGGGCGGCTATGGGAGGAGCGGCGAGCGAGATGAACGCCACCGGCCCGGCGACGGCGGTCACGACGGCGGTGAGCGCGACGCCGATGACCACGACCAGCGCCTTGCTGCGTTCGACCCGGAGGCCGAGCCCGGCCGCGGCATCATCGCCGAGTTGCAGCTGACGCAGCTGACGCCCGAGCAACGGCATGAGACAGACGAGCGGCAGTGCGACCGCTGCGGAGACGAAAATCACGGACCAGTCGACGCCGCTGATGCTGCCGGCGCCCCACACCGCGGCGGCGGCGGCGAGTTCCAGGTCCACCTTCACCGAGAACCAGGTATTCACGGCAGCGAGCATCGCCGATATCGCGATGCCCACGATGATGAGACGGAACCCGCCCATTCCTCGCCGGTAGGCGAGCAGGTAGATCATTGCGGCGGCCCCGATTCCGCCTACGAGCGCTCCGGTAGCCTGGGCCGCGTATCCTGTGCCTCCGAGCATCATCACCGCGATCACACCGGTGTACGCGCCGGTGTTCAACCCCACGATGTCGGGGCTTCCGAGGGGATTGCGCGTCAGCGATTGGAAGATGGCTCCGCTCAGACCGAGACACGCACCGAACAGGACCGCCGCCGTCGCCCGAGGGGCCCGCCACTCGACGACCACCATCCGGTCGACTCCCTCGGCGGCCGGGGAGAGCGCCGCCAGCACCTGCGGCAGGCTGAGCGCGCGGGATCCGAGCGTGAGCGCCGCGAGCGCGCAGGCGACGATCGCCCCGAGCAGGAGGCACTGCGCGACCACCGCTCGAACGGTGGTGCGACGGCTGAAACCGCCGACGCGGATGACCAGCGGCCGGCTCACAGCGCACTCGTCTTCGCTCGGCGTACCAGCGCGATGAGCACAGGTGCGCCGAGAAACGCGGTGACCACGCCGACCTGCAACTCGGCCGGAGCGACGATCAGGCGACCGAGCACGTCGGAGAGCAGCACCAGCACCGGGCCGAGCACGAGCGAGAACGGGAGGATCCATCGTTGATCGGGTCCCGTGACCAGACGCACCGCATGCGGCACCATCAGGCCGACGAAGCCGATCGGTCCGACCGCCGCCGTGGCGGCTCCGCACAGCAGCGTCACCGCGACCATGCCGCGTGCGCGGGTCCAGCCGATTCTGGTGCCCACCGCACGGGCCAGGTCGTCTCCGAGCGCGAGCGCATTCATCCCGCGCGTCGTCGTGCAGGCGAGCGAGAGACCGACCACGATGAACGGCCAGATCGTCTGAATCGTGCCGTCGGGACGATCCGCGAGCGTTCCCGCCCCCCAGAATCGCATGCGATCGAAGGTCTCAGTGCTGAGGAGCGCCAGCGTCTGGGAGAATCCCATGAGTACCGCGCTGAGCGCGACCCCGACCAGCGTGAGCCTGATCGGGGTCGCGCCGCCGGTGCCCCGCGAGGCGACGGCGTAGACGGCTGCGGCGGCGAGCACGGCACCGAGGAAGCCGTACCAGAGGTACTCGGAGATGCGGGTCACTCCGAGTACCGCAACAGCGAGCACGATCGCGAACCCGGCCCCCGCGTTCACTCCGAGGATGCCGGGATCCGCGAGAGGGTTGCGTGTCAGTCCCTGCATCAGGGTGCCCGCGGCGGCGAGCGCCGACCCGACCAGCAGGCCGAGCACGGTGCGAGGGACGCGGAGCGAGGAGACCGTGACGTGGTCGATGCTGCCGTCAGGAGACGTCAGGGCTGTCACGACGGTGCTCAGCGGGAGCGGTGCCGAACCGATCGCGATGCTGATGGCGCAGGTCGCCGCGAGCAGGAGCATCGCACCGGCGAGCCACAGCAGGCGGATTCGCGTGCGACGACGGTTCGGCGAGACGGCACCCCATTTCACCGCGGCGGCCCGGTCGGGCGATGCGGCCGGGCTCACTGCGCCGGGGGAGCCGCGGTGAGTTCGACGCTCTCGATGCCCCAACCGAGCTTGCGGCGACGCTGAACGGACCATCCGGCGGATTCCGCCAGCCGGACGACTGCCTCTGGTGTTCTGGTCGGGACGCCGAGCGAGGCGAGGTCGAGCAGGCCCTGGGCGGCTCCTGCCGCGGGGCTCAGCCCGTCCGGACTGAGCCGTTCGATCAGGACCGCCGCGGGTGCCGAAGCGGAGAGCGACCTCAGCAGATCGACCGCTTCGTCGTCGTTTCGGTGGGCAAGCGCCAGGGCGGTGACTGCGAGATGCTGCTGTGCGGGCAGGGCGTCCTCGAAGAGGAAACCGCGGGCGAGGCCGTCTGCCTCGTCTCGGAGCACGGCGAGTGGCAGCGGCTTCTCGTGGATCGTCACGCGTGCGCCGGTCTCGCGGTGCAGTACTGCTCCCACTTCGAGTGCACCGGGCCCCGTGATCACGAGTGGCGCTCCGCGCCCCCATACCGGATGCTCGGCAAGCCCCGTGAGCACGTGCGGAAGGCCCGAGGCTTCCGCCACGAACTCGCGATAGTGCTCGGCATCTCGCTCGACGGTTGCCCGCAGGCTGCTGCCGTGAGTGATCGTCCATGCGGAGGAGCCTGAGCCGAAGCTCTCCGGAAGCGCTGCGAGGGAGAGTGCCTGGTCGGCCTCGAACCCTACGTAGTGCTCTTTGGCGTGCTCGTCCTCGCAGAGCGCCTCTCCGAGCCGATCGAGGCCGATCGCGCCGTGTTCGTCGGCGGTGAGGATCCCGCGCTGGGCGAGGAGTTCGACCAGCGGTTGCAGGTGCGCGCGCGGGATCGACAGGTCTGCTGCGAGCGTGTCCGCGTGCGTCGCTCCACCGGCGAGGGCGTCGAGGAGTCCGATGCGCAGCGCGGCGCGCAGGGCGAACCAATCGAGTGGGGCATCGGGGAGCGCTGACGGCTGCCCGCTGCCCGACTCCTGCTCGCGCTCGGATTGGCGGTGCCAGTAGCCCGTGATGTTGACGTGGCTCTTGGGTGCCCCCAGCGTGCGTGCGAGCCTGCGCACCGGGAGCAGGGCCCGGGCCTCGGCCGCTGCCCAGACGTAGGGAACGCCGTTCAGCGCGGGAATCGCGGCGACTCGATCGGCCAGTGCGGTGTCGTCCGCTTCCTCGGCGATGAGCCACTCGACCCGGTCCTCTGGTCTGAGCGTCAGCGACTGCTGCGCAGCACGATCCGTGAGGGCGATGACCGCGCGCACGGGTGCTGTGGTCGGCCGTTCTTCGAGGAATCGGGCGATCGCGGGGAGTGCGGTCTCATCTCCGGCCAGGAGTACCCAGTCGATCTGCTCGGGCAGCACGGTCGATGACTTTGGCCCGGCGAACCAGAGATCGTCGCCGATCTCCGCGTTCCTCGCCCAACTCGCAGCCGGGCCATCGCCATGCATGACGAAGTCGAGGTCGAGTTGGAGCGAGGAGGGGTCGAAACGGCGCGGGGTGTAGTCCCGCCCCTGCCTGGTATCTGAGGGAGCCCATTCGATGCCTCCTGCGAGTTGCGCGGGAAGCACCGAATCGACATCTGCATCGGCCGCGAAGATGAGTTTGACGTGGTCGTCGAAACCCGGTGCTGCAAAAGGCGGGAGCGTCAGGCCATCGCGGGTGAACGAGCCCAGCTGGGGCCCGGTGAACGTGATCCGGCGCATGCGCGGGGTGAGGTCCACCACGGCCTGAACGCGCACGCATCTGAGCACCAGCGGGTGAATGATCAGCTCGTGATGTGCCATGGTTCAGCGGTCCCGGTCGTCGCGAGTCAGGAGAACTGCTTCTCGATGATGTCGAGTAGCGCGAGTGCCTCGTCGTAGTCGCCGCGTACCGTCCAGTAGGGGAGGTCGTAGGCGTGACCCGTGCTGAACGCCTTGGTCCCTGCCCACACGGGTTGCGCCGAGAGCGTCGCGACATCTGTCGTGTCCGTGTTGAAGCCGGTGATGAAGAGCGTCGGGACGTCCGCGAGGATCTGCCCGACCTGCTCGGTCGAGAGTTCGGCCATGTCTCCGCCCGGGTTGTACGGTTCGAGATGGTACTGCTCCACCAGCGGCGCCGCGGTGAAGCCGAGCGCTTCCAGTTCTCGCGGCAGGCCGCTCTCCTCGAAGAGCAGGTAGGGGGTGCCCTCGGCCGTGATCGTGAGGACTGCTGCCGGGCTGGCGGGCACCTTGATGGCCTGCTTGACCTCGGCGACGCGATCCTCGTACGTCTTGAGATGCGCGTCGTAGTCATCCGCACGGCCGAGTACCTCGCCCGCGATGTACGAGAACTGCTCCTGCCAGGTGGCGAGGTCCTTCGCGACGATGACCGTGGGGGCGATCTGGGAGAGCTGCTCGTAACTCTTTGCGGCGAGGCCGTTCGGCAGCCCGAGGCCGCCGGCGAGGATCAGATCCGGCTGCAGTTCGAGGATTCCTTCGAGATCGAAGCCGTCCATGCCCCAGGTGATGAACTCGGTATCGTGCGTCTTCGGCCCGTCTCCCCACATCTCTGAGAATGCCGACTCGTGGTCGAAGTCTTCGGAGGTCGTGCCGACGACGGGAACGTCGAGATCGTAGAGGTACCCTGCGAGGGCGTAGTTGAGTACCACGACTCGCTTCGGAGTGCCCGGTACCACGACGTCGCCCTGTTCGGTGGAGACGGTGCGGTCGGCCTGCTCGGCCGCCGGCGCGGGGTCCTGGGCCGGGCTGGCTGCCGACGTGCAGCCAGACAGCAGCAGGGCGGCGCCGAGCAGTGCGGCGGCGAGTGGGGCGGAGGTGATGCGGGAACGCAGGAGCATTTCTTCTCTCTTCGAGGGGGCGGGCAGCCGAGGCGCTGAGGAAGGGGTCTCGGTTGCGAACATGATTTCATGTGATGTTGGTAAAGGTACACTTACTTCATGGTCGCTGAAAGCAACAATCGCATGCGGGAGGTTCCCAACACGACACGAGATCGGCACCCGTGCGACATCGCGCCCGAGATGAGGACCGGCGGCAATGCTACGAGCTGACCTGCTCTCCGTGGTTCCCGAGAACGCGATCCGTTTCCTCGGTCACGACACCCATTCCCATGACGTGCCGCATCTCATCCACGTGGTGAGCGGGGCCGCAGAGCTCGTCGTCGAGGGCCAGGAATATCGGCTGGGACCGAGGGAGAACCTGTGGCTCGCGCCTCAGGTCGCTCACTCCGCTCGGTACTCGCGCGAAAGCGTGGTGTTCGGCCCGTTTCTCTCGCCCGAAACGGTGCCTCACGGCCGAGTGCAGCTTCTCGGGATCGTCCCAGAGCTGTCAGGTGTGGTGGCGACGATTCTCGGCGCCTCTCCTCGGACCGACACGGAGATCCAGGCCTTTCGGACTGCGCTGGATCAGATCCTGGCCGCCATGCGCCCCGACTGCTTCGTGCTGCTGCAGCCGACGCATCCCTCGGCTCGCGCCGTCGCGCGGGCGTGCGTCACGTCGAGGCTCACCCTGGATGAGCTCGCGAGCAGGTGCGGAACGAGCGCACGGCACATCCAGCGTCTCTTCCGCGAAGAGACCGGGCTGTCGTTCACCAGCTGGCGTTCCCGAGCCAGGCTGAACGTCGCAGTCGCACGACTTCGGGGCGGGGTGGGGCTGCACGCGGCAGCGAGCGCTGCCGGCTTCGCAAGCCGCGCCGGGCTGCTCAAGGCGCTCGGTCGCGAGACAGGTCTCACCAGAGAAGAGCTGGCGAGGGAACCGCTCGTGGTTCTCGAGCGATGGAGTGCTGGGACGCCGCAGCTCGCTCGCTGAGCGTCCCGAAGACCGGCGCTTCGCGCTCGAGACGCGCCGAGCCGGCGAAGCATGTCATCCCCGGAGGAAGGACGGCCACGGCGTCGATCGAGTCACGACCCCTCGCCATCAAGGCGGTCTTCCGCGGCCCGGAAACCACCGAGAAGCGGCACAAGGGCCCAGACCCCGAACGTGACGAGGAGCCCGGCGCCGAACGCGATGAAGCCCGCAACATGCCCGATGACGAAGTCGAAGATGAGCCCCGTCACGAGCGCTGCCAACACGGCGACGACGAACATGTTCGCTATCAGAATTCGATTCCCGGCGCGCACCACCCCGATCTTCTGCCGCTTGCCGAAATAGCGACGGTGCATCGACACGAGCGCGAGACCGAGCGCAGTGGCGAGCCCGGCCAGGGCGACCAGCACGAGGTAGATGATCAGCTGATACCGATCCAGCTCGGAGAACCTGGGTTGGAATGCGAGGGCGAGCAGAAAGCCGCCGATGATCTGCGTGCCGGCCTGGATGACCCGCGCTTCCTGCAGGATCTCATTCCAGTTGCGATCGGCGCGCTCGAACGGAGTCTCGGACCGCAGCCGATCGTGAGCCGTCTCGCGGTCGTTCTCGTTCGCGTCCACTTTCACCACTCGCTTCCTGAGATCCACGACTCCGAAACGGTCGAGGAATGGACTGGGAGGCCGCCTCGAAGAGGATCGGGGTCGCCGCAGATGGGGGATGTTCGTGCGGGCCGCCAGGTGCGTGCTCTCGGCTGCTCCAGGAGTTCCCGGAGGCTCGCGTGCAATTGTGTACTGTCCGATCACTCTGCGCGTGCCCCGGTGTTCTGGATAGGGGCTTGCAATCGAGCGGAGTATGCGGGTATACGCAGAAGCACGCGCGAGTGGCGCCCGGCCTCCCGCGCTGCGGCGTGTAGCGTAACCCTATGCACGCGATGCCGATCCTGCGCCCGTACCGGATGCACCTGATTCCCGCCATCGGGGCGCTGCTCAGCGGTTGGCTCTCGTTCACGCCCTCCCTCCTGCCGCGCGATGCCGTGTATCAAGGCGTGCTCGCCGCCGTGGCCGCCCTGCTCGGCTACGGTCTCTTCGGAGCGATCGGCTGGATGCTGCATGCGAGCGGGGTACGGCTGACGACGGTGCGACGGACGAGGTTCCGCGTGCTCCTCGGACTCGCGGCGGCACTCGGAACCGCGGTGATGCTCTGGCTCGCTCACGGCTGGCAGCAGGAGCAGCGCAGTCTGATCGGGATGCCGGCGGCTTCGGGAGCCGATCCTGTGCGCGCACTGCTCGTCGCCCTGGTCTGCTTCGCACTGCTCCTCGCAATTGCGCGGGCAGTGCGTGCGTTCGCCAACCGTGTCGGACGCCTGATCGCCAGGGTGCTGCCGGCTCGGGTCGCCGCAGTGCTCGGCGCGGTGCTGGTGCTCTGGGCTTCGGCGGTATTCGTGAACGATGTCGCGGTGGGTCGGGTTGCCGAGCGGCTCGACAGCTCGTTCCTGCTCATCAACGACGAGTTCGTGACCGATACGACCCCGCCCGTGCTCTCGGAAGTCTCTGCCGGTCCGGGATCCGCCGTCGCCTGGGAAGACCTCGGCAGACAGGGAAGAGTGTTCATCTCGAATACGCCGACGAGCGCTGACATCGAGTCATTTCTCGAATCGATTGGTGAGGAAACGGATGGCGCTCGCGCTGCACGGCAGCCGATTCGCGTCTACATCGGCACGGGCAGCGGGGAGCTGTCGCTCGCCGCTCAGGTCGAGACGGCGGTCGACGAGCTCAAGCGCACAGGCGGGTTCGATCGAGAGGTGCTCAACGTCGCTACCGGCACCGGGCGAGGGTGGGTGAACGAGAATCAGGCCAGAGCGCTCGAGTACCTCTGGCGAGGCGACACCGCCACGGTGAGCGTGCAATACTCCCATCTGCCGAGTTGGATGTCCTACCTCGTCGATGCCCAGCGGGCGCGCGAAGCCGGTCAGGCGCTCTTCGAGGGGGTGTACGCCTATTGGGCGACACTGCCGGAGGGCGAGCGACCCAGGCTGGTCGTCAGCGGCGAGAGCCTCGGGTCGTACGGCAGCGAGGGCGCGTTCTCCGGTGCGAGCGACCTCTCTGCGCGGACCGACGGTGCGCTCTGGGTGGGGCCGACCGCGAACAACCTGCTGTGGCAGACGTTCACGCGGCACCGGCAACCCGGGTCGCCCGTGTCCCTCCCGATCTACGAGGCAGGGGAGACCGTCCGGTTCTCCGCGAACGGAGTCGACTGGGCAGGGGACGGAGCGTGGCAGGCCCCGAGAGTGGCGTATCTGCAGCATGCCAACGATCCGGTCACCTGGCTCGATTTCGGGTCGGTGCTGGTGCGGCCCGATTTTCTCGCCGAGGACCTCGGCCCCGGAGTACCACCCCAGATGATCTGGATTCCGGTGATCACGACGCTGCAGCTCGCCCTCGACCAGCTCGCACTCGGTGTTCCCGACGGGCAGGGGCACGAGTTCGGTCAGGCACCGGTCGCCGCTTGGGCCGAGGTGCTGCCGCCCGAGGACTGGTCCGGTTCCGCAACCTCGTCGCTCGCGGACTGGCTCGCCGAACTTCGTGCGTCCGATCTCGACACCCGCTCGTCCAGCTGACGGACGCAGGACACGCCTCGATCCCCGCCGCCGAGATTCCCGCGCTGTCGCTCGGATGCGCGGCGCATGGCGGATCTCTTCTTGAAAAGGATTGTAGTTCTCGGTCATTCGACATACATTTACTGGCTATGGGGAATGTAATGAAGCCTGCCTGCAGTCTGGCCGCCGTAGCGCTTGTGGTCGGCGTTGCCGTCACGCTCCCCGACTCGCAGGCGATCGCCGCAGACAGCACGGTGACGACGATCTCCGAACTGCATTCGGCACTCGCCGACTGCTCGGCTGCGCCGAACACCATCACCCTCGGCGCTGACATTGCCGACCCTCTGGCCGCGCTGCAGGTGAATTGCGACACCGAGCTCGCCCTCTCCACGTATGATCTGTCGATACGGAACGTGGTGCTCGCGGGCGGTGTGACCCTCGAAGTGACGGGCCCGACCGATGGCACTGGCGGCACGCTCGAGGTCGACGCCTCGGACTACGACTTCAATGCGGGCATCCGGACGACCGGAGCGACGCTCCGGGTGAGCGGGGGCACCGTCGTTGCCCACGGCGGGATCAATGCCGCGGCGATCGGTGCAAATCTGGCGGGGCACGGCGGCACGCTGCATGTCGCCGGTGGTGAGGTGCGCGCGATCGCGTATCCCACCGCGTACGGGACGGCGATTGGAGGCGGATACATCAGCGGGAACGGCGGAGTCGTCCACGTGAGCTCCGGCTCGCTCTACGCCGAAGCAGACTCCACCTACGGTGTGGCGATCGGCGGCGGTGGTGCCGGGGCGAACGGGAACGGCGGCTCGGGAGCAACGGTGAGCGTCACCGGTGGAACGCTCACGGCAGTAGCCACGGGAACGAGATCGACGGCGATCGGCGGAGGAGTCTCGGGTCTCGGAGGGGCCGACCGCGGAGGAACCGGCGGGTCGCTCACCATCGGCGCTGCGGGAGAGGTCGTCGTCGAATCGCCTCGTTCGGCGTTCGGCGGCGGCTGGTCCCACATCTCCGCGGCCAACTTCGGCGATTTCGGCTCGCTGCACGTCGACGGGATCCTGCGACTGCCCTCGGGCGGACTCTACGTCGGGACTGATCCCGCTGTCGCGCACGAGGTGACGATCTCAGCAAGCGGAGCAGTGCTCGGACAGGAGACGAATCCTGCTTCAGGCGCATCGATCACCGGAACCGGCCTGATCGCGAATCAGGGAACGATCGCCCTCGCTTCTCCTGCGTCGATGGTGTCGGGCAACAATCGCTTGCTCACGTTCACCTCGGGAGTCCCGGATGTTCGAGTGTTCTCGCCGTCGCTTGCTGAGGGTTACCGGCTGCTGCCGACGGCACCGGCCGGTACCGCATGGAATACCGCGGCAGACGGTTCGGGGACGTGGTTCACCGCAGCGTCGCCCACCTCGGGAACGGGAACGACCGCACTGTACAGCGTCTCGCCCGCCACGGTCGACGTGTCCCCGAATCCCCGTGATCTGATCGCGGTCTCAGGCCAGCCATTCGTGTATCCGGTCACCGTCCTCGGCCCAGATGGCGTGGCGCTCAGCCCGCAGCCGGCAGTCGGCTTCGCTTCGGCGGATTGCGCGCTGCCGAGCGACCGCGTGTTCCTCGCAGTCGGTGAGTGCACCGTCCTCGCTACCGCGACAGTGGAGAACGTCGACGTCTCGGCGACCTTCACCATGACGGTGGTGGCGGGTCCGCCGACCGCGCTGACGCTCACGGCCTCGTCCATGACGGTGAAGCAGGGCGGCACGGTGTCCTTCGACGTCGTGGGCACCGACGCGTCGGGCAACCCGGCCGATACGAGCGGTGTGGTGCTCAGCTCGAGCGTGGGCACCGATATCGTGAGCGGAAGGTCGGTGACTTTTCCGACCGCGAGCCCTCACGTGATCACGGCGAGGATCGGCTCGGCGCAGACGAGCCTCACGATCGAGGTGATCCCGACCCCGAAGAGCGCGCTCTCGAACACCGGTGCCGGGTCGACCCCCACCGTGCTGCTGGTCGGATCGGCGCTCGCGCTGCTGCTCGGAGGCGGAGCGCTTCTCGCACGCCGGCGCGCTACGCTCGAATAGGGTCCCGCGTCTCGCACGCACGGTGGCCCCGCTGTCGCTGCAGCGACAAGACGGCCAGGAACAGGGAGCGGAGCAGCCGGGTGGACGTACGCGTTGCCGATGAGATCGACAGGAGGATCATCGACGCCCTTCGCGAGGACGGGCGTCGACCATTCCGTCAGATCGCCTCCGAGCTGGGGGTGAGCGAATCCACCGTGCGAGCGCGCTTCGGGCGGCTTTCCTCGCTCGGGATCCTGCAGGTCGTGGGACTGGCAGACCTGCACACGGTGGGCACGGTGGAGGGCCACGTGACGGTGCAGGTGCTCGGGCGCGATGCGCGTGCACTCGCGCAGCAGCTCGCACAGCGGACCGAGGTGAAGCTGGTTGCTGAGGCGGTGGGCGCGGCGGACTTGGTACTCGACGTGGCCTTCAAGAATCTCGGAGCGTTTCAGCGCTTCATCACTGTGGAGCTGCCCGCCTACGAGGGAGTGCGCCGCATCGAGTTCCTGCGGACGAGCGAGGTCGTCAAGGATTCCTACGTCTGGAGCGAGTGAGCGCTCGGAGACGGCGCGGATCGGCCCGTGTGGGCGCGCTGCTGTCCGCTTCCGCCGCGGAGCCCGCGCCAGGAGTGATCCTTGTCGAAACTGGTCAGCATCGATGTCTGCATCTCGGAGATCCCCGGGATTCTACGAATCTCGTCGAGTATCTGCTGCGCCTCGACGAGGTCGCGGCAGGTGAGTTCGACGTAGATGTCCTTCGAACCGGTGCCTGCTGAGACCCGGTTCGTGTGCCGCAGCTGTGCGAAGGCGAGACAGACCTCGTCGATGCGCGAGGGCCGGTCGACCGAGATGAAGAGCCTGAGCGCTTGCCGCCCGAGAGACAGCGGATTGCAGAGCGCCACGATGACGAGCATCCCGTTGTCCGTCATCCGCTGCACTCGATTGCGGATGGTGCCCTCGCTGAGGCCCAACTGCGCTGCGATCGAGGTGAACGACATGCGTCCGTCGCGGCCGAGCAGGGTGAGAATCGAAGCGTCGAGTTCATCCATCGTTCCGCTCCTTCTCGCCTGCCCGGCTGCTCGGACGCCCGCTCAGCCGCGGGGCTCCCGGACTTCGGCGTAGATCCTGTACGCCTCTGACACCTGCATCTTATTCGAGGCCAGCTCGCCTTGTTCGTCAACCGTCACGTCTTCGATCCCGACGCGCACCTCGGCCCCGTCTTCGATCGCTGCGCGCACGACCGCCCAAGTGGAGCCCTCCAGGCCGTGATAGAGCAGCGGTGCCGTCACTCCGCCGGCTCGGAGCGCCTCTGCGATTGCGCGGCATTCCCGCACGGCCGCTCCCGGATCTTCGTCGAGCGGCTCGATGAGCACGCGAACGTTCTGGTGCAGCGTGGGGGAGGCCAGCAGCGCGGGAACGTCGTCCATCGTCCAGACCGCGCTTTCGAGGATCATGCCGCGATCCACGACTGCTCGCGCGGCCTCGGCCGCTCCCTCCTCGCAGAACGCGACCGAGGCGAAGTCCGGCAGCCATTCCTCTGGCCACGCCCGGATCTTCGACATGCGGTCGGCGTGCCCGTCGCACGTCCAGAGTCCGGTCGTGGTGCCGATGATGATGTTCGGATCGCGCTCTCGAACCGCCTGCACCAGCGCGGCGATGTGCTCGGGGTCGATCGTCTGCTCGCCGTCGGTCGTGCGTGCGTGCGCATGCACGACCGCGGCGCCCTGGCGGATGGCGTGCTCGGCCTCGACGGCGATCTCCGCGGGGGTGAGCGGCACGTGCGGCGTCTCATCGCGCCCTCGTCCGCCGTTCACCGCGGCCTTGATGAAGAGCTTCGGCGTGACCGAGTACTGCAGCGCGATTCTGCGGTTGGCGAGCGCGGGCAGGGATCTGCGCACCTGCGCGGTCCGGTCGGGTGATGCCTCGGCCGAGCACCATGCCACCTCCTGCTCGCCGGCATCAGCGACCACGATCCCCATCGGGTCGATGATCTTGCTTCCCGCCACGCACTCCTCGCAGGAACTCCCGCTTGCGGCAACCCAGATCGTGCCCTCGATCGCGCGAGCGCGGAGCAGCGTGTTCCAATGGTCCTCCTTGCAGCGTCCGCGCATCCACGCCGCGGTGACGGCGAGGATCTCCGCCCCGGCGTCGACGAGGGCGCGGGAGAGCTCGGGAAATCGCAGGTCGTAGCAGTTGATGAGGCCAACGGCGCGGCCGGAGAGTCGAACCACGGGCGGGAGCTCGTCGCCGGGCTGCACGCGTGCGGATTCCTGGTAGGCGAAGGCGTCATAGAGATGGAGTTTTCGGTAGCTGCCCGCGATTCGGCCGTCGGCGTCGACAGCGAGCGCGGTGTTGTACGGCCTGCGGTGTCCGCTCGGTTCAAGGCCGGAAGCGATGAGCGCGATCCGATGGCTCGAAGCGATGCGGACGAGTCCGTCTCGAAAGCCATCCCAGTGCTGTTCCGCGATCGGAGCGAGGGAGCCCTCGATGTCGCCCGTCTGCGCCATCGATTCCTCGGGGAGGACAAGGATCGATGCGCCCCGAGCTGCCGCTTCTGCGGCGAGTGCGTCGATGCGTTCGAGGTTCGTTTCTGGGTCGGTCGTCGGGGCGAATTGTGCGGCTGCGATGGTCACGTGGAATCTCCGATCGTTCGGGCGGAGCGGACCGTTGGCGCCGCCAGTGGTCCGCGGGAGCGGGCTCAATTCTTGCGCCAAGAGCACAGCCGAGACCGCTTGGATTTCGATATCCGCGGTCTCCGATATGGAAAATAACGCACATCGTAGATTTGGCAACACAATCCACTTCAGGGCATTGTTTGACGAATCTCGACGCCCATATGATGAACACCTCCACATCGGAGAATATGTGGAGAATCACAACACTCGTTTTGTTCGGTCGCCACGGGGTATCCCCGAGGAGTTCGCGGGCACCGCCCGCGAACACAGTACGAAAGGTAATGGAGCCTTGAAACATGTGAAAAGCGCACCCCGCGTACAGCGGGCCGTGCAGGCGGTGGCAGCCGGCGCGGCTGTCGCCCTGGCGATGGCGGGATGCTCGTCATCGCCAGCCCCCGGCGAGCAGGCCGAGTCCGGTGGGATCGCGGTCGTCGCGCTCACACAGGAGCCCGGCATGCTCAGCCCGATGTTCAGCACACAGAGTGGATCGAACCTCACCTTCGCCTTCGTGGTGGAGCCGCTCTTCACGATCCTCGATACGGGTGAGCGCGTCCCCAACCTCGCCACCGAGATTCCCACCAGGGACAACGGAATGGTCAGCGAGGATGGCCTCACCGTCACCTACGAGGTCCAGGAAGGGATCACCTGGTCGGACGGGGAGCCCTTGACCGCCGACGACCTGGCGTTCACGATCGACGTGACGAAGCAGCCGGACACTCTGTCGATCCCGGATCCCGAGTACGGCACGATCGCCTCCTACGAGGTGGTCGATCCGCAGACCATCAAGATCACATTCACAGCGACGCAGCCGAACTACCTCAATCTCTTCCGCCAGGTGCTGCCGGCGCATCGCTTCGACGGGCCGAACATCGCCGCAGACGATCCTGAGCTGCGCGAACCCACCGGCACCGGTCCCTTCAAGATCACGAAGTGGACCTCCGGCGATGAGATCACCCTCCTCCGGAACGAGAACTACTGGCGCACTGACACCCAGCCCCTGCTCGACGGGGTGACGATCAAGATCAATCCCGACCTGACGACCGCGGTCAACGGTTTCACGCGCGGCGAATTCGATCTGGTGTTCGGGTTGACGGCCGGTGATCTCGATGAGGTCGCGGCGGCAGTGGACTCGGGCGCGCCGATCGAACTGCACGAGAAGCCAGAGAATACGGGCTTCGTGGAGTGGCTGTGGGTGAACAACTCTGCTCAGGGCCAGCTCGGCACCCCGCATCCCGTGCTCGGGGATCCGGCGGTCCGCGAGGCCATCGATCTTGCGATCGACCGCGAAGGGATTCTCAACGACGTGCTCGGCGGCTTCGGCACGCTCAGCAACTCCCTCGTCTACGCGGGCTTCGGCGGCGAGCACACGGAGACCGCTCCGTTCGACCCGGAGCAGGCGCAGGAAGTGCTCGAAGACGCCGGGTGGGAGCTCGGCAGCGACGGCGTGCGTTCCAAGGACGGCGTGCGCGCATCGCTCAAGTTCCAGACCATCAGCGGTGACGAGGTTCGTGCGCTCTATCAGCAGGTGATCCAGCAGAACCTGAAGAGCATCGGAATCGAGACGATCATCGAAAACGTTCCCTCGAACCTGATGTTCGGCGATGCCTCTGACGGCGGTCTGCTCGCGACCGGCAACTTCGATCTCATGATGTCGCGCGCCGGCAAACTGCCGGACCCCTCCGAGTGGATGATGGAATTCGAGTCCTCGCAGATCCCCGCGGGTTCCGAGTCGACCGGCTACTCCTACGCCTGGTGGAGCAACCCCGAGTACGACTCGCTCGTCGCAACCGTGACCTCGGAAATGGACCCGGAGCTGCGCGCGAAAGCCGTACACGACGCAAACAAGCTGTTCGCCGCCGAACGCCCGGCGATCCCCATCTACGCGTCGCCCACCGCCTGGGCCTGGTCCTCCCACCTTGCCGGCGTGACCGATGACACCTGGAACGGGCCGTGGGACACCACGAGCTCCGTGCACTGGGGCTTCACCGGAACGGGCGAATAACCACTATGGCTTCGTACCTTCTGCGGCGGCTTCTGCAGTCGATCCCGTTGCTCTTCGGCATCAGCGTGCTGGTGTTCCTGCTCATGCAGATGACACCCGGCGGGCCGATGTCTGTGGGTGAAGGCGGAGCCTCGAGCGCCACGGCCGCGCAACT